>CAMTWR010000033.1:0-50229 GCA_947085455.1 uncultured Planctomycetota bacterium
CCGCTGAACACAGCGATTCTATCGTTTCACGACAAATTGATGATTGCATGAATCTCTTCCCTGAGATTGTTCGTCTATCCAATCACACACTATCTCACATTCACTCGTTTCAAGGGAGATCATTTCTTGCTCGCTGCCTAAACGCGGCCGCCTTGTCGCGAATGTTTTGCGGTCGCCCAGTTTCAGAACCAGGCATTCTGATCTGCGTTGGCGATCATCAATCAGGCGGTCATGGGGCTTTAGGGTTCGCGGCGAGGAGCGAATTTGATTTTGCTGATATATCGAACGGGGATACCGTTCTGGCCGAGTCTTCCGGAGCAGGCTCCGATCGCGTTGATGATGTAGCGATAATGAAGGTTGTAGTCCGGGTCGATTTCAACTTCCTGTTTCTCCTGCTGATCAGGGCCGATGGCCGCCAGAGCAGTGATGGCACGGAAGACTTCAGAATTCAGTTTCGCGAACGCCTGTTCGCCGCCACCCAGGTTAGTGCCGTTGAAAAACAGGGCATTCAATTCACCTGTTCCATCAGCCTGCAATCGCACTTTAAACGGTGGTAACTCGGCTTCTGTGACGGATGACGCGGACGGCGCACCCAGCGGCATGCTGATATCAAAGTCACCTTCAGGTTCTGTGACCTTCAGAGTGCACATGAAGAAAATCATCAGCTGAAACACAACGTCGATCATTGGCGTCATGTCGAGCTGAATTTTGCTCAGGCCAACTCGATTCCGAAGCTTCATGTTCCGCACAATCAAAAATAGAATGCTGGTCTTTTGAAGTCCCCGAATAAAATCGGGGGCACAGGTTTATTCCACGGCTTTCTGAGTTGCTTTCAGAGCGAACCGCTGGAAACCAACGCCATCTTCCTGACACATCTGAATCAGTTCCTGAACCATGCCTGATTTGATTTCTGCATCGGCACGAATCTCTACCACAACTTCGGCCAGGTCGGTTCCGATGGTCTGGTAGAACTGAGATTCCTGACGAAGCCGAGGGCGAACCTGTTCGAGGGTGACTTGTTCATCACCAAAGAAAAACAGTGGATCTGGGCTTAACAACTGTCCGGTTTGATCACGCACGAAGCCAAAGTTCAGCAGAAGTGAATTTTTTCGCTGAACCGCCGGCGGCACAGCAAGCTGATCTTTGGGCAGCGTCACGCGTTCATCGGCTTCGGCCTGATCAAATTTGTTGATCACCATAAAAAAGGTGATCAACTGAAACACGATATCGATCATCGGCGTCATATCGAGTTCGGGCGGCGTTACATTTGCGGGCTTGAACTTCATTTCCGGGACCTGCCGAAGAATTGGGAAACGTGTGGATGACGGCTATCAGCCAGTGCTCTACAGACAACAAGCCACTGCAGAGGAATACTGCTGATCAGGCCTTCTTACCAACAGCCGCAAAACGGCCCATCAGGCCTTCACTGACCATCCCAATTTCCAGCACAAGTCGCTGAATTCGGTTCTTCAGGATGCCGTAAAACACCATCGCGGGAATGGCCAGCACCAATCCGATGAGAGTGGTGACCAGAGCTGTGGAAATCCCGTCCGCGAGTTGCGATGGCTTGGGAGCCACGGCGGAAGTCGCGATCACGTCGAAGCTGGAAATCATCCCCTGGACAGTTCCCATCAAACCCATCATCGGAGCGATCGTGCCGATCAGAGCAACGTAACTGAGGCGATGCTCGAGGGCCATGTTTTCGTCTTCACCGGCCTCCTGCATGCCTTCGACCGCTTCTTCATAACCACGGCTGAGTCGTCCCATGCCAGCGGCCAGAACTCGTGCTACGAAGGATTCATCAGAGCGAGCAAACTCGTATGCCGCCTGAAAGTCTTTTGCATTTAGCTTCTGCTCGAACTCTTCGACAAAAGCCGAAGGCAAAAGCACGTCACGGCGCACCTGCAGCAGATTCATAATGATCAGGGCGACCAGGATGAAGGAAACCAGAAGGAATGCGGGCCCCCAAAACCAACCGCAGGCGCGAGCGATATAGGCAAGAAAGCTGCGAGACTGAGCCGGAGCGGGTGCTGCCCCGGCATCTGCACCAGCGGCTGGGGCCGCCGCGGCATCGGGAACTGCCGCTGCTGCTGGCTCCGCAGGAGCCGCTTCTTCCTGAGCAAAGACGACCGTCGACTGGCCGGCGACGGGCAGAATTGCAGCGGCAAGTGCCATCGCATAAACAAGAACAGTCTTGAAGATGCTCATTTGTTGCAATGAATCAGAGACAATACGCATTTCGATGGATCTCCGAGTTGACCTCAATTAAGGGCGGACTCGCCGGTTGAGAAAAGGCTGGAACCTGAGGAATGGGGACTGTAGTGAGTTAGTGACCTCTCGTCACCCTTGGATAATGGGCGGATCTGAACAGAATTAAGAATCAAGGGGCCGCCGACGGCGTTTGCCGCGCCCATGCGCTGTTTGGATACTTGCTTGTCAGGCGCGCCATGGCTTCATCCGCCCGATCCGGATGGCCAGCGGGTGCCCAAAGGGCTGCGAGGCGAAACAAGGCCTCGGCGTGGGCCGCCGGTTCGGATGGATACAGCACATCGACATGAAGGTAAGCCCACAGGGCATCCTTGGGCAAGTTTTTTATGCGGAGACAATCACCTTTCAGGATCCATGCTGCAGCCAACGTCTGTGTTTCGGATTCTGACGCCTTGCTGATGACCTCATTCAGGCTGGCAATGGCTTCGTCGATTTGTCCCTGCTTTTGCTGGCACTGCGCTTTGCCCAGCATCCCGTCAAACATAGCGGATGTCGCTCCGGCGTCCCCGGCACTTTGCGTGATCACCTGATCGAAAGCTGCGATCGCTCCATCTGCGTTGTTTCCGGAAAGAAGCAGCCGTCCGAGCTGAACGCCAGCCTGAAGCTGAAAACCTTTGACCGGGGCAGCCTGAACTTCTTTCAGCAACGCTTCCACCGCCGCAGCGTTGGCCGCATCCAGTGAAAGAAGTTGAGCCTCCAAAAGTGTGGCTTCCAGATAACGAAAGTTGGCTTTATTTTCGGTACGAAACGCGTTGATCGACTTTTGAGCATCGGCTGCCATCGCCGGATTCGCGAGTGCTGACTTTACCATCGTTCGGGCGATTAGGAACTTCAGGTCCGCAATGAGTCGCTTATCGTCACCAGCGTACTCGGATTGTACCTGCTTGTATTTCTCCAACGCGGAATCCAGCGAGCCACTTCGCTCATTGGACTGGCCCTGTGTCAGGGTCGGAGGTTCCATGTCGAAGCGGATGCCAAAGATATCGCTGACAGGGATTTCCTGGTTTTCGCCATTCGCCAGCTTAATCGTGAGTGCCGTTGTGGTCATGCCGGTCAATTCACCTCGAAACGTCGCACGGTCGCTGCGACGCGTGACCTGATCGGCAGCGTAAAGAGGAAACACCATCTGGACGGCAATCAACGCGATCCAGAAAGAAGCACAGCGAACGATATTTGAAAATTGAATTGGCATAGTGAATGACTTCTCGAAGGAGCTTTGATGAATTCTTGAAGGCTTCTTAGCCAGCCCTGCAGATGTTGAACTTGCCAGAACTTGTATTGCCAGAACTCGGAGAGCGCCCGATTGAGTCAGGCGAAACAGAAACTGCTATTCCGCTTCTGGAGGTTTAGGACGTCTTGGTGCAGCGGACGGATCGGCTGCCGGACGCTCAGGTGAAGCACCGTCCACAGGAGGTTTGGGAGCTGCCGATCGCACCGCTGGAGCACCAGACGCCGACTCACTCGGCGGTGCGGCAGGTCTTGGCCTTGGTTTCGGTGGGGCATCCGGGTTTGCTGGCGCTGCGGCTGAACCTTCCGGTGGTGCCACAGGTCGCGGTCGTGGTTTCGGAGGCGCATCGCTTCCGGGTGTAGCGGCAGGTGCGGCGCCTTCGGCCGTCGGGGCCGGTCTTGGCCTTGGCTTTGGGGCTTCGGAAGACGCTGGCGGTGCTAAACCGTCTGCGGGAGCGACAGGCCTTGGCCTCAACTTCGGAGCCGCATCGGCAGGTGCAGGTCCGGACGTCGTAGCACCATCAACAGGCGACGCTGGCCGCGGTTGCGGCTTTCGCGGCACTTCGCCGCTCGGTGCAGCACGTTCTGCAGAGCCTGGCGCCGCCGGAATTGCCGGGGGCGTTGTTGCTGATCCACTGGCGGCCGAAGCAGCTGGAGCAACCGGAGCCGGCCGCCGCACTGCAGCGGATTCACCCGCTGCTGGCGCAGGTTTCGGGCGAACGTCGACGGCCGGTTTCGCATCGGAATCGGCTGCCGGCGATTTTACAGCTGGTTTCGCGGCAGGCCGCGCAGAGGGCGCAGTTTTGCGAGCAGTTCCGGCCATGCCGAATCCGCTGAAATCGGGCTCGGCCGGAGCGTCGAAGCTGAGACCTTCAGGAATGGTTGAAGCCGTCTCAGCGGCAACAGCGACGCCTGAGAACTTCGGGGTGTTGGAAGGGCCCGGAATTCGGAATTTATGTCGTGGCTTTCGCAGGAATACGAAGAAACCGCCCGCGAGACCGAGGCAGAGGCTCAATCCCAGCACGGGAAGGAGCCAGCCAATGCCGTCGGGTTCAGCAACCGTGACAGGTTGAGTCGTTTCGGGGGAAACGGTTGGAGCGTTCGGAGTCGTCGACGCCGTGTCTGGCGGAAGTGCTTCCGAGGTTTCTGTAGCGAGAATTCGTTCCAACGGCGTCGGCGCTTGTCCCGAGTCGGCTTGCAGGTCCTGGTAAAGTCGATCGAAGCGAGCGAACGAGACTTCATCCAGATCACGGACCGCCTGCACAAAACTGGTGATCTCGGCCATCGCCGCTTTTCGTTGCTTATCCGAATCGGCTTCGGACGCCATGGCAAATCGACGACGGCTGTTGCTCAATTCGTAACGTGCATCGACAAAACGGCCTCTCAATTCGCCGGCAGGATCCTTTGCCGAAATCTGCTGAAGTCGACGTGCCAGCTGTGACCAACCCCAAACAGCAGTGGCTTTTCCGGACGCGTCTTTCTTGCCCTGAATGGCCTCCGTGAATTTGGCAGGCTCGTTCTCGGCACCCCAGTCGGTCAGAATATGAGCGGCTTCGAACTGAGCATCGAGAGTCATTGCGTTTTGACCGAGAATCTCTTCAACGATCTGCATTGCCTCAGGAAACTGTTTTTGCTGCCGCCGGCATCGAGCCAGTCGAAGCTGAACAGCGCTCTTGCTGCCGGCATTGGCCAGACCACCATTCAAAATTTCGGAGTAAGCATCTCCCGCTTTTGAGTAATATCCAGCGGAGGCGCCGGGATCTCCGGCCACGCCCTGCCCGAGACCGTAATAGGTTTCACCGATCCAAAGCAGTGAGTTGTAGTCGCTTTTATCACGCGACTCGTAAACCTTCTGCAGGAACATTTCGAATGAGCTGCGAACCTGCGCGAGCCGATCATTCTCGCCGGACTGCTTGAGACGCTTCAATTCGTCCTGCAGTTCAATTCCGAGCTGGGTGTAGGCCGCGAGAATGTCTTCCCCGCCGACTTTTTCGAGCTTCGTCATAGTTTGCAGTGCCTGATCGATTTGCTGCGTTCCCACGTAGGCTCGCAAAAGCAGTCGATACGTAAGTCCCGCAAACGACTTGCTCTGCACGCCTTCTTCGGGGCGAGCAGTTCCTTCGGGAACTTCAATCGCCGCGACAACCGAGTTCTCTGCGCCCTTATTCAGGCGTTCGATCGTGCCCGGGAACTCACCGTCCAGATTCATAATGCTGGCCAATGAAACTTCGGCCGCAGTCAGTTCCTCCGTCGGTTTTGCCGCTTCACCGATCTTTGCGCGCGTGACCTGAATTCCCTGCGTCAGCAGATTGCGGGCTTCTGTTTTCCATGTCACCAAATCGGCGGCAGGCGTCAGCTGGCCTTCGGGATTTGCCGCCGCCTTGGCTGTGGCCAGAGTCCATGCGCTCCAGAAGGACTGGCCCGCGTTGATTCGTGCCGATGCGTATTGCGGGTCCGTTTCAGGCACTTGCAGATACCACTTTGCGCCTTCGACTGGCTGGTTCATCGTGCGATACACACTTCCCAGACGCATGCGAGCTTCCCCGCCGCGGCTGGATTGTGGATACAGTTCAAGAATTTTTTCGCAGATGTCTCTCAGTGCGCGGGTTTCGAAATCCCGATCTTTTCCGGGCGCCTGATTCCACGCGGCCACGGCGGCGGCCATTGCGATTTCTGTCGCATTCAAAGCCGTGTCGGGATCGGCTTTCGCATCCTGCTCGAAGCAATAAGACGCCAAAATCATGGCGTCGAGAGCTTTGCCCTGGCGGAGCAGCACGAAGCTGAGCAGATACCGCGCCTGTGCAACGGCTTTCGCATCGCTGTCGGTTTCGCGCAGGTCAAGCGACAGTTGCAGCAGTCGGCCGACTTCGGTCAGATGATTATCGAAAGCCGACTTCCTCTGAGCACGTTCGTTGTCGTCCGCAGCCTTGCTCACATCGTCGTTAAGTTGCTGGATCTGTGCGATCATCCCACGAGCGCGTTCGAAGGCCGTTGAAAAATCTCGAGGCTCACGATTCTTTTCCCCCAGCACAAGATTCAGTCGGCGACTCATTGCCGACGCTGGATCTTTATAGGGTCCCGGATACTTGCCAACCTGCGCCGCGTCGTTCATCGCTGCGCGCAGAATGCTTTCTTTTTCTTTTTCCTCAAGATCGCGAGTGCCTCCCAGCTTTTCTTCGGCAATCGCTTTTTCCCAGAGAATTCCGAGACCCGACTGAGTGGTCGACAGCTGACGATTCGCCTGCAGCCACGCGGCGGCTTCCTGAATCGCCAGTCGATAATCATTCTTCTGCGGATCGTTCAGGCAAATCAGGCGATAATGCTGAGCAATGCCTTTCAGCATTTCGACAGCCGGGTTTTCAGATTTATGCGACAGCATTTCGTTGTAAATGCCGAGTGCCCGACCAAGGTCATCCTGTTCCTGAAAGCACTTCCCCATCATCAGCCGCGCATGAAGTCCGATCTGGTTCGTACGGCGACTGGTGTGGATCTTGTCAAAGAGATCAGCCGCCTCAATCAGCGTCGTTTTACGCTCTTCTGTGCCTTTGTCAAAAGTCTGGCCACGTTCGTATGTGCAACGCACCAGATTGAACCACGCTCGCAAGTATTTGGCTTCGGCCTCTTGCCGTTTCTTGTATTCCTCTTCATCCCGCGACTCATCGATGAATTTTGGAAAGGCCTCGTAAGCGACCTTATACTGGTCCTGAGCCTTCTGAAAAATATCTTTAGCCTGATCTATTAAGGTCCGCGCAGAATCCTGTAATGGGCGGCGTTCTTCTGCCGATTCGATCTCCGTCGTCTTCCAGATCAGTGAGCGGGCTCGTTCAAACAGCAGTTCACCCAGCATCGAATTGGCAAGGGCTGCCTGAGCATGCTCTGGGTGCTCGGTAATGAACTTCCTCAGGGCCAGTTCCGAATCCGAGAACGCTTTTTCGCGGTCTTCCGGAATTCTCGAAGCCGATCCTTTTTGCTGCAGGATAATGCCTCGTTCCAGATCCAGCTGTGCCTTAAGATCGGCTGCGATGTCGCCTCGCTGACTGGTTACGTCAATGTATTCGACCGCCGTATCGTAATAACCGCGTTCTCGCAGGCCTTCGATAAATGGAATGATGGGTTCTTCGGCAATACCTGTCCGGGCGGCGAAGGCAGCCAGAAGAAGGATTGCAAAGCAGTTGCACACGATACGCACATATGAAAACCGTGCGTTGTGGCAAGCAGATTGCTGCAAAATGGAGTTGACCGGACTGTCCATGCGAGGCCCTATGCGAGACAGACTCAAAATGTGCTCGGTGAATTCTCCGCGCCGCTCGTAAACGAAGCGATAGAAGATGAGCATACGGATTGGACGTTCACCTCGCAACGATCCGGCGGAATTCCGTGGTTGCACTGTGGCATATTGTTGCCGTTCGCTACATTTCCGGATGAATCAACGGGCAAAATGGTCGGTGTGGCCGTCATTGCAAAGGAAACTGTCGTGGGCGAAAACATTACCCTGTCGGAAACGGACAGAGACCTTCCGAAGCACGTGAAGAACGGCTTCATGCGCTATCAAGACTTCCAGCCCCTCACGCAGGGTGGTGAAGCTACTCTGCGCACTTGCGTCGATGAAAACCTCGGCCGCACGGTTGTGATGAAGACATTGCAGCCGCAGTTTCAGAATCTTGAGACCTATCAGAAGCGATTTCTTCGCGAGGCGCGAGTGACCGCTCAGATTCCGCACCCGGCCACGATTCCGGTGTATGAGCTCAGCAGAGATTCTGAGGGCAATGCCTACTTCACCATGAAGAAGCTGCGTGGTCGGGATCTCAGTGATATCCTGGACAAAATCAACGAAGGCGATGCACCCACGATCGAGAAATATTCGACCGAAAACCTGATCAACGTTTTATTGCACTGCAGCCAGTGCCTCGCATTTGCTCACAATCAGGGTGTTGTCCATCGGGATATGAAACCCGCCAACATCATGATCGGTGACTACGGCGAGATCATGGTCATGGACTGGGGTCTGGCCAAAGTCTGGGATATGGACGACAACGACGATGTCGATCGTTTAATTCGCAGTGGGCAGCAGACAATGTCCGGCCGACTGACCGGACGTGGCGATGTGCAGGGCACTCCTTTCTACATGTCGCCCGAACAGGCGGTCGAGACCGGCGACGTCGACGAGCGTACCGATATCTACAACATGGGGATTATTCTCTTCGAGGTCATTACCGGCGAAAGCTACATGTCCGGCAAGAACTTCAAAGAGATTAAACGGAAGCTGTTGGAAGATCCTCTTCGCGAACCGACGCTGGTGGCTCCCAAAAAGAAAATCTCAGGCGAACTCAATGCGATTTGCGTGAAGGCGCTGCAACGCGCTCCCGGTGATCGTTATCAGAAGATGGAAGAATTCAGTACTGATCTGCGTGCAGCGCTGCTTGGCAATCCCGTGTCAGTGTACAGCGAACCTTTCTACGGCCGAATTCTGAAGTGGCGCGATCGGAAAGTATTCAGTACCGCTTCGCTGATCTGGATGCTTGCCGGAGCATCGTTATGCTTTGCTGTGCAGTTGCTTGTCAAAGCCATTTTCTGACAACCCTGTTTGGGATGCCTGACAAAACTTTCGCCGGTAGCCGGATTCGTGAGAATTCGAAAATGTTTCTGAACTCTCTCAAATGCACCTCCGGTTTTGATTTCGGAACTCTCACGAGTCCCACGGTTTTTATCGTACGTTCTGAATCATTTTCTTCGCCCGCCCCTTTTTTTGACCTCTCCTCTCTATGACCAATTCATCCGCAAAAAAACGATTGTTTCTGGGCATCGATCTGGGCGGCACGAATGTGAAGGCCGGAGTTGTCGATGACCTTGGTCATGTGCTGGCCTCGGGCAGCGTCGCGACCGAGGCGGCTCAGGGGCCCGACCATGGCGTGCGGCAGATGGTGCTGGCGGGAAAGAATGCGGTCCAGTCCGGCGGTTTTTTGCTGCAGGAGATCACGGCAGTGGGATTAGCCACGCCGGGGACAATGGACATCCCCGGCGGCATGCTGTTGGATCCTTCAAATCTGCCAGGCTGGATGAATTTTCCTATCCGCGATAGAGTCGGCAAGGAACTGGGGCGTCCCACGATACTCCAGAACGATGCCAATGCAGCGGCGTATGGTGAGTATTGGGCGGGCCAGGCGAAAGATGTCCGAAGTCTGTTGTTTTATACGCTTGGAACGGGGCTCGGCGGCGGCGTGATTGTGGATGACCATATTATTGAAGGTCAGCACTCCCACGGCGCAGAACTTGGCCACGTAATTCTTGAAATGAACAATGGCCGGCTTTGCACATCCGGCCAATATGGGACAGCAGAGGCCTATGTCAGCGCCACCGCGCTGCTGCGACAGTTTCGGGAGAAGCTGGAGAGCGGCGAAGTAACATCGGTTCGTGATCGTTTGGCCGCTGGCGAAGAACTGACTCCGCTTCTGATTTCACAGGAAGCGGAAAGCGGCGATCATCTTTCGCTCGAACTGATCATGGAGATGGCACGATGTCTCGGTGCCGCAATTGTTTCGGCCGTGCATGTCATTGACCCGGCTATGGTACTTCTGGGCGGCGCGATGACGTTCGGAAGAAACGAAACAAAAGTAGGACGCGAATTCCTGCATCGGGTCCATCAGGAATTCCGAGCGAGAACCTTTGCAACTCTCGCCGACAAAATCACCATCGAGTACGCATCACTGGGTGGCGATGCCGGATTCATCGGCGCTGCCGGATGTGCTCGCCGTGCGCTGGACAGCGGTAAATTGACATAGTGGAAGCGTCTTGTGCGTGTGCACGCCAGTTACGTTTCAGAACCGCGGTTGTCCTGCCGGACGAACATCGCAAAGAGCTGTTTGACTCAAGCCTGGCCGGATCACGTTCGACGATCACCGTTTTGCATTTCGCGCACGCATGCTGCAGCAGTTCTGCAGTGACTGGGCCAGTCCCTGCTCCGAGTTCGACAATGCATCGCGCATCGCTGAAATCGATGCCTTTCAGCATTTCACGCGAGATCCAGCGAGAACTGGGAATCAATGATCCAATTCTTGGACCTTGTCGACAACATTTTTGTGAACTACAGCCATTCGTCTGACACGACGATACCTCCTGCGTCGACGAACTCCTGAATTTCGACGACGGTATGAGTTGTTAGTGAGGTCTTCGACCTACCATCGCAAGAACCTGTTTCCGACAGGCCTTGGTTCCATCGCCTGGTACTGACGCGGGCCGTAGTCAAATTCCGCCTGAAGTCTGGCCGCCGCGTCAATTTGCCCCGGACTGGGAGCGTACTTTTTGCCACCGCTAAGCTGCCAGTTTTGCCAACGCTCTCGTTCTGTCGGAGAGAGTCCTTCGGGCTCAATCTGCAGTTCAGGATCATTCGAGGGGAACGCGCTTTCCAGAGGCGCTCATAATTCCACGCAGGACAATTAAGTTCCTCTGCATGTGTGTGCCTCTGGCCGTTCAAATCGTTAATGAGTTGCCGCCCGAACTCCCACTCAGCAAATTGAGTTCCATTGCGGAAAAATCGCAAAACGATATCCGAAAATCGGCGAATGCGAGCTTGCTCTGATTTGCGACGCGACTATGACCGGTGGTGAGTTGCTCAGATTGGTTGATCAGCGTTCGTTGGTGTGGTCCGTGGAACGACGTCGTGATCAGATCTCATCATGAAAGGGCGGCTGACTGGTGTTTCAGGCGATTCCTGATAACTTCTGCGTCCCGCGGGACCAAAACTCGCCCTAATCACTTTTGTTGTTGTTGAGCATCGCCCTGCCTGTAACGGCGCAGGAAGATATCGGGAGTCACGGTGTGACGATTTTCACAAAGATTATTCAGCGAGAAATTCCTGCGGACATTGTCTACGAAGATGAACTTTGCCTCGCCTTTCGTGACGTGAATCCTCAAGCCCCCGTGCATGTTTTGCTGATTCCAAAAACTCCGGTTGCTTCACTTGATGATCTGCATGAGAAGCACGCGAGTCTGTGTGGGCACCTGCTGTTAACCGTTCCGAAAGTGGCCGCTCAACTGGGGCTGACGGGAGGTTATCGAACGGTGATCAATACTGGCTCACACGGAGGCCAGACCGTTTTCCATCTGCACATTCATATTCTTGGCGGCCGCGGTTTGTCGTGGCCACCGGGCTGATCCTATCCTGCGGTTTCCATCTGTTTGGCCCAACTCAGTACCTCAACAAAAATCCCACCTGAAGTCCTCCAAGGAATCCTGTCCATGAAGCTGCGAGTTCCATTGTTTGCCCTTGCGTTGCTGGTTTTGCTTAATCCGTCTCCGTCTGGCATTGCCCTTGCGGATGACGGCAGCGACAAGCCGGGCGTAGGCATGGCCGCGGCCGCAGCGAAGCTTGCCGAAGTGCTGCCAGCGGATCAACAGCAGAAGTTGATGTACAAGTATGACGATCCCGAGCGACTGAACTGGCATTTCATTCCAAAAGATCGCAATGGGATTGTTCTGTGGGACCTGAACGGTGAGCCACGTCAGGCCGCGGAACACCTCGTCAAAGTTGGATTGTCAGCAGCCGGGCACGCGAAAGTCCTGCAGGTTCGAAGCCTTGAGGAAGTTCTGTATCTGTTCGAAGGCGGTGAAGAAGATTACCGTCGCAATCGCCGACACCCTCACAAATATCATATCACTGTCTTCGGAACGCCTGCCGCCACGGGTCTGTGGGGATGGCGATTCGAAGGTCATCACCTGTCTTTGAATTTCAGTATTCAAGACGGCATTGTGGTCAGCAGCACGCCCGAAATGTTTGGCGCGAATCCGGCACTTATCGACGCTGGCCCGGGTCGACAGCTCCGTATTTTGGCCGGACGTGAAGACATTGCTCGCCAGATTCTGAAGGCCTGCAATGACGATCAGAAAAAGAAGATGTGGATTTCTGAAACGGCTCCGGATGACATTCGCGGAGGCGGCGTGGCTCAGCCGGTGATCGATAGCGCGGTCGGACTGCGTTATGCTGAGATGTCGCCGGAACAGCAAAAATTATTCAAGGACTTGCTTGGTGAGTACCTGTCAGCGATGCCCGCACAGGTGGTGCGTGATCGAATGAAGGCTATCGAGAAGTCAGGGATGGATGACATTCGAATGGGCTGGTGGGGCGAATCGGAATTGAACAAACGCCATCACTATGTGATCCAGGGCACCTCGTTCATCATCGAGTACAATAATACTCAGAATGATGCCAATCATGTTCACGCCATCTGGCGAAACGTGGGCGGCGACTTCAATCTTCCGACCGCAAAGTAACTGGTGCCATAAAAACAGAACCGCGCGGTCGTGGTGAAATTGAACAACCACGGCTGCGATTTCTTCTAAAATGGCCCTCGCACGTTTCGGAACGTTACCTTCTTTTTTAAATTCAGTTTGCAGCACTTGATGTCTCAACCCATAAACAGTTTTCGACTTCCCAACGGTCTGCTTGTCATTGTCGAACCGATGCGGGATGTGCAGTCCGCTGCGTTAACTCTGCTGGTTCCGGCGGGAGGAGTTCGCGATGGAGCCAAAAAGTGTGGTACCGCTGCGATCCTGACGGAAATGTTCACGCGTGGAGCCGGTGGTCTCGGCGCCAGAGAACTCTGTGCGGCCATGGACAATCTGGGGCTGCAGCGAGGCGTGCATGTGGGCAGTGCACATGTGACTTTTTCTGCCGCCACAACTGCCGATCGATTGTGTGACGCCCTGCCGTATCTGGCGTGGATGGTCACGGCCCCGCATTTGGCAGAGGACGATTTCGATCCTGCTCGCGATCTTGTCGAGCAGAGCCTGATGTCGATGGAGGATGAGCCTCGGCAGCGTTTGGGGAAGGTGCTGCGGGAATACAGCTATGCGGCTCCGTGGGGCAATTCGGCCGAAGGTGAACTGTCTGACCTTCCAGAAATTTCTGTCACTGATGTGCGACATCACTATGCAGCGTGTGTCAGACCAGATGAAGCCATCCTTGGAATCGCCGGCAACATTGATCCCGATCAGATTCGTGCAGCGGTTGAAGCTGCGTTTGGGGGCTGGAAGACTTCTTCGGCACCAGAACTGCTCGCCGGTACCCTCCCTGCATCGCCTTTTCATATCGAACACGATTCAGCTCAAACTCATATTGGGCTCGCATGGGATACGGTGCCTTACCGGCATGAGCGATACTATGAAGCCTGGGCAGCGGTAAGTTTGCTGAGCGGCGGTATGAGTTCCAGGCTGTTTACCGAAGTACGCGAGAAGCGGGGGCTGTGCTATGCGATCTCGGCCTCGTTAAGTACTCTGCGAGACGAAGGGCGAGTCTTTGCATATGCCGGGACCACACCCGAGCGAGCTCAGGAGACGCTGGATGTGACTGTTGCGGAAATCCTGCGGCTGCATGAAGGCATCACAGATGATGAACTTCAGCGTTGCAAGGCCCGAGCGAAAAGCTCGCTGATCATGCAGCAGGAATCGACAACTTCTCGTGCTTCGTCGCTTGCGAGAGACATGTATCATCTGGGGCGAGTTGTCTCGCTGGATGAAATCAACGCTCGCATCAATGCCCTGACAGTCCCTCAGGTTACTGATTTTTCCGTCGAGTACATGCCGAAGTCTATGGTACTGATTACGCTGGGTCCTCAGTCTTTGGATCCGGCGTGCGTCACAACTTTGTGATGCTCTGAAGTGGGCCGCCATTGACTGTTCTCTGTGGCCCGGGTTTTTGTTCTCTGAGTCTCCGGATCACTCGTTATGAAGTTCCAGCACTGCACTTTGTCCAATGGCCTGACGCTGATCGCGGAAACAAACCCATCCGTGTACAGCGTAGCAGCCGGTTTTTTTGTACGCACCGGTTCTCGTGATGAGACCAGCGAGGTTTCGGGCGTCAGTCACTTCCTCGAACACATGGCGTTCAAGGGTGACGAGAAATTTTCTGCCGACGACATCAATCGTGTGTTCGACGAAATTGGTGCCAAATACAACGCATCCACAAGCGAAGAAGTCACCATGTATTACGCGGCAGTATTGCCCGAGTACCTGGAACGGGCGATTGAACTATTGTCGTCGCTGATGCAGCCTTCATTGCGAGGCGAGGATTTCGATATGGAAAAAAATGTCATCCTCGAAGAGATCAGCATGTACGACGATCAGCCGTCGTTCATCTGCTACGACCATATCATGGCCACGCATTTTGCCGATCACCCACTTGGGCAGAGCATTCTCGGCACGAACGCCAGCATTACCGCTTTGCAGGCCGACCAGATGCAGGCCTACCATCGCGGCCATTATCACACCGGCAATATCACTCTGGCAATCACCGGCAACTGCCGCTTCGAAGACGCCGTAGCGCTGGCTGAAAAATATTGCAGCAAAATTCCGGAAGGCAAGTCATCCCGCGCGCTGCCGAGCGTTCAGGCTCGCACGTCAACGCGCCTGATCGTCCGTGAATCCAGCGTGCAGGAACACATCATGCAGATGGGAGCCGGTCCGGCCTGCAATGATGATCTGCGATTTGCCGCCGAACTGTTGTCCGTGGTCGTTGGTGATGATTCGGGCAGTCGATTGTTCTGGGAACTTGTTGACCCGGGCTATGCGGAGTCTGCGGATCTGAGCTACAGCGAATACGATGGCGCTGGAGCCTGGATGAGCTATCTCGGCTGTTCGCCCGAGCTGGTCGAAGAGAATATCGCTCGATGTCAGAAGATCTTTGACGACGTGAATGCCAATGGCATCACTGCCGAAGAACTGGAACAGGCGCGGAACAAAGTCGCATCACGGATTGTGCTGCGTGGTGAACGTCCGATGGGGCGTCTGTCTTCACTCGGTGGAAACTGGATGTATCGCCAGGAATACCGCTCAATTGCCGACGACCTGCAAGCCATCCGCAGGATCACGCTTTCGGAAATTCAGGAAGTCCTGCAACGTTATCCAATCTCCATGTCCACGACAGTTGGCGTTGGTCCTCTGACGGAACTAAAAACTGCCGACCAGTCCGCATAATGGCTGCGGACCTGTCGGCCTGATCGTTCTCTCGGAATGGAGAAGCTGTGAGGCAATTACAGGACGCAGATCGCTCTACGGCTTAGTGGCCGAGGGAGCCTGCTGATCGATCTTCAGCTGATAATCTCGCTGAGCCTTGCGTGACATGACAGCTCCGGGAGCTGCGTTGGAATTAACACCTTCGAGTTCGCCGAGCTGACTGCGATTGGATTCTGCAAACGTTTCCAGCGATTTGGACTCCAGCTGCATCGCATTCTCGCTCAGGAAATTTGAGTTCTTAAGCAGCGTTCGCCGGCAGCCTTCGATATCCCCCTGATCCAGCAAATCGGTGGCCAGTTTGTTCTGCTCACTGGCGACCAGAGCGACAACATCCGCCATCACAGCTTTGTCCCGGCTGGACTGAATTTTTTCATCGGAGCTGCTGAACGAAACCGATACGTCTCCATTTAATGATTCCGACTGGTGACTGGACATGTTCATATAAGTGACTTCCACGCTGGCAAGTTTCACCTGAGTCGAAGCGTCATTGCTTTCTGCGGCTTCAACAGCCACGGTCGCAGGGATCTCGATTTCGATCACCACATGTTTTTGCTGGTCGCTGTAAACCTGAGCGAGCCGAGTGATGACGGACTGTCCGTTGATGTCGGCGGCGTTCCCGAGGACTCGAACGGGACGAATGCCTTCCGGAATATTGACTTTGATGTCCACTTCCTGCGCCACCACTGATAACGCTTCATCGAATTCCCGTCGGAAGATGTCGGCCAGTTCGGAAGCGTTTTCAATAAACTGATGATTGCCGCCACTCTGGCCAGCCAGCTGCACCATCAAATCTTCGTTGTAACCCAGGCCCAGCCCGAGTGTGGAAACGCTGATGTTTTCTTTCTTGAGTGAAGTGCCGAGTGCACCAAGTTCACCCGGCGATGATGGACCGACGTTGGCCAGTCCATCGGAGAGAAGCACAATGCGATTCACATGCTTGCCATCCAGAAACTTGCGGACTTCTGCGGCGGCCTTGCTGACTCCTCCGAACAATGCCGTGTTTCCGTTAGCCTGAATTCCGCGGATGACGCCGGCGACCTGCTCCTTGTCGGTGAGCTTTGTAGCGGGCACAAGCACGTTGACGTCGGAGTCATAGGCGATGACAGACACGATGTCATCGGGCTTCAGAAGGTCGAGCGCACTGATCGCAGCTTCGCGAGCCTTTTCAATTTTCTCACCCTGCATCGAACCGGAACGATCCAACACGATCGCCACATTAATTGGAGATCGGTCTCCTTCCGGCTTCAAATGAAAACCAGTCAGCCCGACTCGCATCCACGCTGTCTGTTTCTGACCAGCCTTTAAGATCGTATACGCCGGTTTCGCATTGAGCGTCAGCTTCACGTTCGAGTCCAAGACGATTTTCTCCGCGGCAGAAAGCGGCAGTCCGGATGTCAGAAATATGAGGGCAAATGCGATGAGGCTTTGCGGAAGCCGTGATAGCTGGGACAGCATGAGAATTCTCCTTCAGGCGACAGTTTCCATAACGTCAGAAATTGACGTGACGTCTATTGGACGCGAAAGACTCCGGAAGGTGGTGAATTATCTGTCATAAGTTTGTCAGAAACTTGTCAGCAGCGACCGTAGATGTCAAACAGGGTGCGGGGTGCGGGGAAACCCAGCGACTGCAATCAGATGATTTGACGCTCGATAGAAACAGCGCGGTTACGTGTGAACAGGAACTCGCGTGATTCCTCAGCCGGTCTTTATTGATAGATCACCACTAAAAACACAAGTGCTTCAGATCGGGACAGATTGCGGATTTCATGAGCCACATCGGCGCGATAGCTGGCAGAGTCTCCTTTGTTGAGTTCAATCGTTTCTCCGTCGGAAGTGACACGCATCTTGCCTTTTTGTACGGTCAGGAATTCCCGCGTGCCTTCAAAATGTGCTGCCGATCGTAACGCTCCATCCGCGTTGAACAGAACTTCGTAGAATTCCACGTCCTTTTCCAGATGCAGCGGAGAAAGTGTTCGAATGGAACAGTTCCCGTCCGCTCGAAAAATATGGCTGCGGTCCTCCGCGCGAATGACTTCGATATTACGAACAGGCGCAACTTGTTCCAGCAGTTCGGCCATTGACAGGCCGAGGGCACTGGCGATTTTTACTGTGACCGCAAGCGTGGGGTTGGCCTGTTCCCTTTCGATCTGGCTGAGCATAGATCGGCTGACTCCGGATGCTTTGGAAAGCACATCCAGCGACCAGCCCTGAATCTGCCGCAATTCATGAATACGCCGGCACACATGTCGACTGACGTCTTCGGCTGACTGGCTGCTGGTGTCCGACCTGGTAGGCTTCTTTTTCATTCCGGCTCTGCCTGAAACATCCACTATAGTAGAATATCGTCTTGCAAACTGGACGATAGTACGTCTACTATCCTGCACGACGCATCCAGTATATTCAATATTCAGAAGGACGCCATCATGAAGGCACTGGTCAAACGGCACGCGGAAAAAGGGCTCTGGCTGGAAGATGTGCCGGAGCCGAAGGTGGGTGTCAACGACGTTCTTATCAAAGTGGATCGCACGGGGATCTGCGGTACGGACGTGCATATTTATGAGTGGGACGCGTGGGCTCGCAAGACGATTCCCGTTCCCATGACCGTCGGTCATGAATTTGTCGGTGAGATTGTCGCCGTCGGGTCCAACGTGGTGGACTTTCATCCGGGCGAAGTTGTCAGCGGGGAGGGCCATGTTGTGTGTGGCCGTTGTCGAAACTGTCTGGCCGGGCGTCGGCATCTATGCCCGAAGACGCAGGGAATTGGAGTAAATCGTCCGGGCGCATTTGCGGAATACATCGCCCTGCCGATGACGAACGTGTGGCATCATCATGACAGTATTGACCGAGACATTGCATCAATCTTCGATCCCTTCGGTAACGCGGTTCACACGGCTCTGGCCTTTCCAGTGCTGGGCGAGGACGTGCTGATTACAGGGGCTGGCCCCATCGGATTGATGGCTGCCGCTGTGGTCCGTCATGCGGGAGCGAGGTTCGTTGTGGTAACCGATGTGAATCCATGGCGACTGGAGCTGGCTAGAAATTTGGGAGTGACTCGCGCGGTGAATGTGACCACGGAAAAGCTGGAAGATGTCACTCGAGAACTCGGAATGGTGGAAGGGTTTGACGTTGGCCTGGAGATGTCCGGAAATCCGTCGGCCTTTCGCAGCATGCTCACCAACATGGCTCACGGCGGCAAGATTGCCATGCTGGGGATTCCGTCGGAAGATATCTCCATCGACTGGAACATCGTGGTTTTCAACATGCTGACGATTCATGGCATCTACGGCCGTGAAATGTACGAAACGTGGTACAAAATGACCGTGATGCTGCAGAGCGGTCTGGATATCAGTCCGGTGATCACTCATCGTCTGCACTACACTGAATTCGAAAAAGGCTTTGAAGCAATGCGCTCCGGCCAATCCGGGAAAGTGATTCTAAACTGGCAGTAGGTTGTCAGCGTCTGGTGACGTCGGGTATGTCTCAGGGCAAATGCAGGACATCGTTGCCTTGTGCATCGTTCGTGGAGCATCCTGTTTTCTCAATGATCATGGAGCGTTTGTGTCGACACTCACTGAACATGCAGCGGCCGAGCTGGAATCGATTCGTCAGCAGGGTTTATTTAAGTCGGAACGGATCATCGATTCTCCGCAGCGCACTGACATCCTGCTTCAGGATCAACGCAGTGTGATGAATCTGTGTGCGAATAATTATCTGGGCCTCGCCGATCATCCGGCGATTGTTCAGGCAGCACATGATGCACTGGATCGGTGGGGCTATGGAATGGCTTCTGTGCGATTCATCTGCGGCACGCAAACGATTCATCGGACTCTGGAATTGAAGCTCAGTGCATTTCTGAGCACCGACGATACGATCCTGTACAGCTCCTGCTTTGATGCCAACGGCGGGCTGTTTGAAACGTTGCTTGGCGAGCCCGACGCAATCATTTCTGATTCGTTGAACCACGCCAGTATCATTGACGGTGTGCGCCTCTGCAAAGCTCAGCGATTTCGCTATCGCAACAATGACATGCACCATCTTGAGGAGCAGTTGAAGGCGGCCGAATCGTGTCGTTTTAAACTGATCGCCACCGATGGAGTTTTCTCTATGGACGGCTATCTGGCTCGGCTGCCGGATATCTGTGAACTGGCCGACAAGTACAACGCGAACGTCATGGTGGATGACTCCCATGCGGTTGGCTTTATGGGACCGAACGGTCGAGGAACTCCGGAGCATTTCGGAGTGTCTGATCGCATTGATATTCTTACGGGCACTCTTGGCAAAGCGCTGGGAGGCGCCAGCGGGGGATACACCAGTGGTCGCAAACCATTGATCGATTTGCTGCGGCAACGATCGCGTCCCTATTTGTTCTCAAATACGCTCGCCCCGCCGATCGCTGCTACGTCCGTGAAGACTTTGGAACTGCTGAGTGAATCGCAGGCACTGAGAAAACAACTGCAGGACAACTCGAAATACTTTCGAGCAGCCCTGTCGGATGCAGGATTCCGACTGCTGCCCGGTGAGCACCCGATTATCCCCGTGATGATTGGCGATGCGGCAGTAGCCAGCAGGTTCGCTGATGCATTGCTTCAGGAAGGGATCTACGTCGTAGCTTTTTCGTTTCCAGTTGTCCCAAAAGGCGAGGCTCGCATTCGAACTCAGATGTCGGCCGCGCACTCCCTCGCACAACTGGAACGAGCGGTGGTGGCATTTGAAAAAGTGGGGGGTATGCTGGGTCTTGTCTGAGAATGAACGACTATGCGGATTCAAAGATGCCGCATGCAACATGTCCGCCAAATCCGAGCGACAATTTTGCCGCTCGGTTCAACCCTGACATTTTTTGCAAAAAAGGACTCAGGGGAATCCGACAGCGAGGGTCCTGGTTCATCAGGTTCGTGGTGCCGGGTACAAGCCGGTGCTGCAGGGATAGAATGGACACTGCCGATTCAACGCTTCCCGCAGCGCCGAGAAGGTGACCTATGGCCCCCTTGATGCCGAAGCATAACGGTGGCATCTCGCCAAAATGTTTTTCAACACCGCGTGATTCCGCCAGGTCATTCGATTCAGTTCCGGTCCCATGAAGACTGATGATGTCGGGCCTCGCAGCGTCGCCGATTACAATCCGCTTCAGCAACTCCGCGACTATGGTTCCGGAGGAATCAATCTGCGTCATTCCGGTAGGATCACACAGCCAGCCGCCGGCCAGCACCTGAGCGAGAGGATCGATCCCGCGAGCCTCCGCATGCTGTCGCGATTCCAGGACGAATACGGCCGCTCCTTCGCCCACAAGAAACCCGTCGCGAGATTCATCAAATGGACGACACGCTGATGCGGCGTCCTGGTGACGTGATGTTACGCGAAGTCGATGAAAAGAAGACAACACGGACGCTCGCAGCCCCGCATCTGCACTGCCGACGATGCACACATCACATTGTCCCGAGTGAATCATCGCAGCGCCCTGCAGAATAGAAATCAGCCCGGTCGCGCAGGCGGCTACCGGGCAACTGATGCCGGCCCGCGCGTTCATGATTCCGGCAATAGCGCGAGTTCCACTGTCGGTGGGAAACGCGTGTTCCCACAATTTCGCCAGATAGTCGGTTTCACGTTCGGCGGTTTCTTTGTTCGTGTCGGCACACGATGTTTGGAACCGTGCTGCTGTTAGTTTCTCGGCCGCTCGCAATCCTCCTTTACTACTTCCGAAAGCAACGGACGTGCGATGCGCGGGAGCTTGATTCGGGTGCAGGCGAGCCTGAGTCAGTGCTTCGTGAAGTGCCAGTAGCGACATAGCCACGAGCGGTTCTGACACATAAATGGATCTGAAATCAGAACTGACCAGAGCAGGAATGGAAGACTGCGTCAGGCGGCGAGCGACCTCGGCATGGTTCACCGGTGCGCCATGCAAACGCAGGCCGGAAATTGCACTAAGCTGCGAGAGATGGTCAATCTGCTCCGCTGTCAGAAGCTGGCCAGCTCGTTCCCCAGACACCAGCCGCTGCCATGTTTCGTCGGCCGAGCATCCCAGCGGTGTAACCATCCCAAGACCCGTTACGACAACATCACGGCTGGAATTGGCGGCTCGGAATGAAAGCACGAAAACACCGGGTTCGAATAAGACGGTACGGACAAACCGTCAGTGTCGGGAATGAAAACGAACCACGCAAGTTGTTTGGTGTTCTGGCCCTGGAATTCGCAAAGTTACTCAAAGATGCAGGCGACGGAGAGTGCCTGACGAAACTTCCACGTGTAGCCGGATTCGTGAGGATCCGGAGGGATTTCCGAACTCTCACGAGCCCAGCTACGGTTCTGTTAGAGGTTCTTAATCGCCAGTCCACTTTGATTCGCACGCGGACGTATCGCGATCCTGCAGGAACTGCTTGGCCAGCCCGTCTGGACCGCGGAAGAGTTTGCCCAAAAAACGATGCGACCCAGTTGAATGCCCTCGCCGATCAATTGCAGCAACAGTTTCAGCAACAGTTGCGTGCTCGTAACTCCTAAGCAACGACAACCTCTCCGCACTGAATTGCAGAAACGTCGGACGCTCACACCGCGCGGACATGAACTGCATGCGATTCTGTAGCTAACAGTTGTTCCTCCGGCCGGCACGCGGCCGACGGAAGGTGATTCTCAACCACGGAACAGGAATACTTTCCACTTCAACTCTCTCTGCGCATAAAAAAGCCGACCGTGTTGTGGCAAACAAGGCCGGCTTCGTTTGGAACGTTGGCTACTCAAGATCTGTCGGAGCGGCCACTTGGTCGTTGAGCGTCCATCGCAGATAAGATTCCAAAAACTGATCCAGATCCCCGTCAAGCACCGGCTGCGGATTGCCAACCTTGGTGCCGGTTCGAGTGTCCTTCACAAACTGGTCTGGATGCAAAACGTAGTTGCGTATCGTCTGGCCTCCGAATCCAATTTTGGATTTCTCGCCATGACGGGCTGAAATTTCGGCTTCGCGCTTTTCGATTTCAATCTGATACAGCTTTGCGGTCAACATTTTGCGAGCCGTTGCTCGGTTCTTGTGCTGACTGCGTTCGTTCTGACAGGCAGCGACAACGCCCGTCGGAATGTGAGTCAGACGCACGGCTGAATCCGTCTTATTGACGTGCTGACCACCCGCACCGCTGGAACGATAAGTGTCTTCCTTGATGTCCTTTTCCCAGTTGATATCGATCTCCACTTCGTCATCGATTTCCGGCACAACGTCGACTGCAGCAAAGGCTGTGTGACGGCGACCGGCCGAATCGAAAGGACTGATGCGGATCAACCGATGATTACCGGTTTCTCCTCGCAGATAACCGAACACAAAGTCGCCGGTAATCAAAATGGTGGCGTTGCGAATGCCGGCTTCTTCCGCGGGAGAAATATCAATCTCTTCCACTTTGAATCCACTGCGTTCGGCCCATCGCGCATACATCCTCAGCAGCATCTGAGCCCAGTCGGCAGAGTCTGTGCCACCTTCGCCCGCCTGAACCGTCAAATAAGCCGCGCAGGCGTCTGCTGGATTGGTCATCGTCGCCTGAAGTTCGACGCGGTCGATCTCCGCCGCAAGCGGGTCCACGATCGCTCTTAATTCGGCTTCGCTTTCACCCGAATCGTCGTCCTCTGCAAATTCCAGCAGGACTTGCATATCATCACCGCTGACTGAAAGCTTTTGCAGCGGCCCCACGGTTCCCTTGAGCTTTCTCAGCTCGTCCATTTGCTGCCGTGCTCGCTCCTGGTCATTCCAGAAGTCGGTCGCGGCCATTCGGTCATTGATCTCTGCGATGCGAGCCGTCTTGCCAGCCAGGTCAAAGACAGTCTCGAAGGTGAACGATACGCTTCAGCAGTTCATGACAATCGGAGCGGAACTCGGCATCCATGGCGATACAACTTTTCTTTTCAGTAGAACAAAACAACAGAACATGATCGAACAGCCGATCATCGTACATCATTGCAGGCAGTTGTGGGCTACTTTGAGAAGCACTATTTTGCAGAGGGACGTGGATTTAGCCCACTTGAAAAACAGTCACTGGAGTAGCCGGATCCGTGAGAATTCGGGGAGTTTCTGAACTCTGACGAGCTCATCTCCAGCTTGGCATCCGCTGTTTGATGAGAATCTCGGACGAGACATTATTCAGCAATTCCGCCGCCTTGGCCACCCTGCATTTCTTCCATGCGTTTCAGCACGTCTTTGTATTCGTAATCGTTGGCCAGAATTTCGCCGTAATGATGTTCAGCCTGCTCGTTCTTGCCGGCCTTTTCATAAATTCGCCCCAGCATGTAGTGAGCCGTCTTGAAGGCGTCTGGTCGGTCTGCATGATTCAGGCCTTCCAGAGATTTCTCAAACTGGCGTCGTGCGAGGTCGAGCTTGCCGTCTCTCGCAAAACATTCGCCAAGAAGCACCAACGCATCGATCTTCAACGTCGGATTTGAGACGGCCTGCTGCAGTAGCGGGATGGCCTTCGAATACTGTTTGACTGCGAACAACCGCTGTGCCAGTTCGAACTTTTTCTTAAGGTCGCTCGGATTGTTTTCCACGGCATGTGAGAAAAACGCGATCTCCTTCTCCGTCAGCTCGGCCTTCAGCGTCTTCACCTTTTCAACAAGCCGCTCTTTGCCGGGATTCTTTCTCGCCCGGTCTTCCGCTTCGGCCAGATCGTTACGCATCATCAGCAGCTGAACTTCCTGAAGCTGCTCGCTGATGCCAGAGTTGCCCTTGGAAAGTTCCAATGCCTTCGTGAACTGCTCTGCCGACTTGCTGAACTCGCGCGAGCCTTTGTAAAGTTCGGCCAGTTTCAAATAGAGATTCACGTTCTGGGGATCTTTGCGGATCGCGTGCAGCATGTCCGATTCCGCCGACTCCCCCGGCGCGTCGGCCGTCTTGGGGCCGCCTTTGCGGGCCAATCGATCGGCCTCGTAAGCATTCATTGGAGCTGCAGGAGCTTCCACTTTCACATCACGAGTATTGTCCGCATCGTTGTAGCCTTTCACCATGGTGGATTCGGCATCGCAGCGGCTCATCATCGTGCGTGCTTCACCGTCGGTGGGCACAAGCTTGTAGACTCGTTCAAAGTACTGGCGAGCGGCCTTGTAGTCTCTCTGTTCAAACAAAAAACCACCGATACGGCGATTAAAATCTACGTTGTCTTTGTCGTATTCCACAGCCCGCTCAAAAGCATATCGAGCAACATTGAAATTCTGTTGATTTGCGCACGCGTCCCCCAGATCGAACCACAAATTTGCGTCCCAGGGGTTGGTCAGCAGACCTTCTTCGGCCGTGGCTTCGACGTTCTTCCAGTCCTTTTGCATTCGCGATTTTTTCAGGCGGCCTTTGACGCCCAGCAATCGCATGCCAGCCATCTTGGCGCCGGAGCCATTGTCGTTGTAAAGCTTGCGCAGGCAGCCATGCTTCGACTGACGGTACACGAGATGCTCGGGCATCAGTCGGATGCAGTTTGTGAAGCACTCGATGGCGTAATCCCAGTTCTTGTGGTTCATGGCTTCTGTGCCTTTTCTGAACCAGTCCTGAGCGCCTTTAACCCGTTCGTTCATCGTTGCTGGTGCTTTCGCTGACTGAAATGGTGACATCCAGACATTTACAAACGACATCGGTGGCAGAGTTCGTTTGGAATCAGTCGGGTGAGTGCGGGAATTATGAACTTTCCCTGCGTGATGTTTCCAAATTTAGCACAGCTGGCAGCCTGTCGCCACACTTCCGTGAGTTTCCTGCATGGCAGGGTGTCATCCGACCAACGGCAGTTCAACGGAAACTCTCGAAGTCGCAGCGGATTGAATCCGTCTGAGCTGCGACCAGTGGTGCCCAACGGCACACGTCCAGAACTTCGGAGCAGCGGCATTCAGAGTTCCCAGACTTTCAGCTTGCATCGTCACTGCTATTTCTTTTGCAACTCATTTGCGCGGACTGCGGTGGACGAAGTCGCGCTAAGCCCGCGGTTGTTTTGGTACGCCTGCACGAGCTGCTGGATTTCCGCCTTTTCCTCCTCCGGGGCAAGCTCTTCGCACTTTCGAGCCCATGTGAGGGCCTGCTCCATGTCACCTGCTTCCGCGTAGGCCGCAGACAAAGTGCTCAGGCAATTCCAGTCGGTATGACTCGTAAGCTCACAGGCCTTCTTCGCCATTGAGACGGCACGCGTCGTGTCGCGAATCTCGGGATCTTCACTTGTCGCCAGAAGCCAAGCGTAATTATCCCACGCGCGAGCGAATCCGGGGCTCAGTTCAGTTGCCTTTTCATAGTCCGGTATGGCTTCCTTACTGCGTTCGAGCTTCACAAGAGCAGCCGCACGATTGTTGTAAGCCCGAAACAGATTTGGCTGGAACTCAATCGCCTTTGTCCAGGCGGCCACTGCCTCCTCAAGGCTGGATTCGTTAAACAGCAAATTACCAAGGTTGTACCAGGCCGCAGCATACGACGGATGAGTTTCAACAGCCTTCTGATACGACTCTTTGGCCTCTTGCGTTTTGCCAGCGGCCGCTGAAATATTGCCCTGGACGTAATACGCGTCGGCAAGTTTCGGATTAAGCTCCAGGCAAGTCTTCAGATCAACAATCGCCAGATCTGTCTTCGACATCTGGTTGTACGCGAGTGCTCGTCGAAAGTGCGTATCGGCGTTCTCGGGCTGAGTTTCCAGGACGGCAGTGAAGTCGGCAACAGCCTCAGCATAGAGGCCCCGTCGATGTTGCAACAGCCCGCGGAGCATGCGAGTCTCTACGTCGTTCGGCTGTTGTTCCACCAGGTAGGACAAGTCGCCGACGGCCACTTCGAACTCACCACTTTGCTCCGCGAGTTTGGCACGCATCAGACGTGCCTGCATATGAGCAGGATTGTTTGTCAGCAGTGCATTCAGTTCTTCACGAGCTCGAAACTTCTGATCAATCTCCATCAGACACTGGCAGCGAATCCACTGCAGTTCCGGAGTATCACTCGGTCGCAGCGCCGGGTTTTCGAGATCCTGAATGGCATCCTGAAAATGCTTCATTTCAAACGCACTGACGCCTCGAATCTTCAACGCCGCTGACGAATGTCCATCTCGAGAAAGCACGGCCGTCGCATCAGCAACGGCGTTCTTCCAGTCTTTCTGAGTCTGATATATCTCGGCTCGCAGCAATTGCGCCGGGTTATTGTCGGGATTTAAAGCGAGACTTTTTGTAAGACTGGCTTCGGCCTCCGCGAGTTGTCCCTGTCGAAATTCGACCGTCCCCCTGAGCTGAAAGCCCTCGGCCATCAAATCGGACTCTGGAATCTGGCTCAGAATGCTGAGAGCTACAGAATCCTGATTGCCGACGACTGCAACTCGAGCACGAAGGATTTGCACAGCGGTGGAATTTCCATCGGATTCGGCCAGGCGAGACAGTACGGTTTCCGCGGCCGTTGTATCACCGCTCTCAAGCAGCAATTCACCTCGCAGCAACGACAGAGGTGCAGGCAGACTATCCAGCTGAAGCTTGCTGATTCCATCCAGCAGAGCGACTGCGGAAGAAAGGTTGCCGGCGGATCGCAGACGCTGAACCACCATCCGTGCCGTCTCGATATCACCTGGCTCAAGCTCCACAACCTGCTGCCAGTCGGAAAGAGCCGCGGACGATTCACCCATTTTTTCAAACAGAGCCGCACGTCGACGAAGAACAGTCACATTCTCCGGAGCGGAACTGATCGCGGCAGTAAGATCATTCACTGCCAATGCGTTTTCACTTTTCTGTTCATACACAGCTGAACGAGCCAGCAGGCAGTTCACAGAATTTGGGTCACGTTCAATAACGTCGCTGAAATCTGCGATCGCTTCGTCCCAGTGTTGTGATTCCGCGTGCAGGGTGCCCCGCAGCATCAGGAATTGCTCACTCCTCGGATTGTGCGAAATCAGATGCGTGTACACATCCAGAGCCTCATCGGGACGATTCGATGATTTCAACATATCGGCACGCATTTGCAGCAAATCTGCGTCGTCAGCAGTCTTCTGCAGCATCGTCGCGATGAGGTCCAGAGCCTCCGGCTGACGATTCATCGCCTGCATCGCCCTGAGCCGGTTGATGTCAATCCGACGACTGAGCGACGATCGATCCGCTTCAGGCAGATCCAAAACTGACAACTGATCCAGATCTTCCATTGCCAGTTCGAAGGCGCCTCGCTTAACTCGCAGTTCGGCTCTCGCGATGCGGCCATCAATATATCGCTCGTCAGCCGCAAGGGCCTGTCCTAAGCTGGTCTCCGCTTCGTCCATTCGACCGGCCTGGATCAGGGCCATGGCCAATTCATATTGGCACTCTGGTACTGTCACACCAATTTTTGCGGCAGAGGAAAGATCGCTGATTGCGTCCTCAAGACGGCCCTGCTCACGAAGCATTCGGCCTCGCTCGAGCCACGGGCTGTAGTCGTCCGGCTTCAGGCGACAGGCGATATTCATATCGGCAATGGCGCGATCAATATCACCGGCGGCCTGGCGAGCGAACCCGCGTAAGAGCCAGGCGTCGACATTGTTCTGGTTGCGAGCGATCAAATGAGTCAGATCGGCCACCGCATCTTCGGGTCGAGACTGCAGAATGAGTCGAGCATGAAGCATGAGAGCCGCTTCGTTACCCGGATCGACCTTCAGAGCAGATTCAAGATCATCGATCGAATTTTCTGGCTCATTAACAATAGCATAGGCCTGCGCACGGTCGAAGTATGCGGCCCCCATGCGTTGATTCAAACGGATGGCTTCTGACAGAGCCTTGATCGCCAACGCGGGCTCCCCGTCCGCACGACGTGCGACACCGAGCGCCAGCCATGCCTCGTCCCAGTCGGGATTCACGCGAACGGCGGCTTCGAAGTCTTCGATAGCATCTTCGGAATGTGATAACGCAGCGTGGCTCAGCGCTCGGAGGTACCACGCTTCGCTCGACTGAGGATTAAGAGCCAACGCTCGATTGAGATCCTGAATGGCTTCCGCGTGTCGCGATGCTTCTCGATGCAAAAGCGCCGAAGAGACAAGCGACCGGGCCTGCTTCTTCTGGTCGGCACAACCACAGACGATGCAAACGGTCAGAAGCAGCAGTACGGCTGTTTGTCGCGCTGAGCCACCGGATAGCGTCAAGTGAAACCTCATGGCCGTGGTCGCCCGGAACCAAAAAGGTATGGAACGACGTCGCTTCAGGGGAGCGGGCCTCTGAATCTGTCTTCTCATACGAAACCTTTTTAATGAACAGCTAAACACGGACAACCTTCCTTTTCGTAAACATCGTCCTCGGAGGAACAACACTCCTGTACCAATCAACGATCACAGTCACTTTGAACCGGCAGCCTCATTATTCGCGTCACCTCTTCCCTGGTTTCACATCAACTTCCGATTTCCCGCTGGTTTACCAGAACGAAGTCGAGGTGTTGGCCAATCTCCCAGATTGCCCGGTCGGAAAATCTGATTAACTGGAGACGCACCTATAAGAACACAACCTGCGTCCCGCGGCGGACCTGAAGGTGAACCGTGGCAGCGGTCGAAATGATAGGGAGCAGGCTCATTCGAGGGAACACGTTTACCCAAAGCCCCCAATTTTGAAGAAGACAGGAATCACCATGGATCTCTCAAGTGTCTTTTCCGACGATCAGATGGCAATTATTGGCTGTTTTGCGGCAATCTCAGTTTGTGGGCTCGTTGCCGCGCTGAGTTTTAAGCTTGGCCCAGCCAGCCAACGGCAGAAATCGAAGCCGCAGACGATTCCGATGAATTCGGCACGATCGGGCGAGTCGGTTCAGGCGCAGGACAGACGTGCCGCGTGATAAAACAGGGGCCTTGTGGTGGTTTCGGCACTTGCGAACAGTGTTCAAGTGCCCTATATCTGACGTTTCTTGAAGTTCGTTGATGCGTGAATTCCCGGGGAACGTAGATATGCGCAGGTTGAGTGCTGTAGCAGGCGGTTTGATTGTGTTCCTGGCAGGCTATGCTTCGTGCTCATTTTTGGGCCAGCAGCCTGAGCAGGTTCGGGCGAGCCAGGAAGATCAGAACCCCCAGTTATCCAAGGATATTTTGGAATCCTACAGGAAGTCGAACAAGGCCATCCGGGAGCTGAATAACCTTTTCGTTGCCGGTGGACAAAGCACGGCTGCATTCAGCGGCATAAACTACTTTGCGGCATCGGTCGGCGGAGTTGATGCGGAGAAAGATCTGGAAGAAGGCCGTGGGGTCGATCCTGAGACTTTCGCGGCGCTGTATGCCGGACTGGCGACGCCGAAGATTGCCGAGAACATGGACTTCGATGAGCTGGGACGTCTTCGCTACAAAAAAGTAATCATCCGAATGTATTCACAGGATCGATTGAAACAGGTCTTTCTGCAGCGAGATCAGCTTGAAGTTCGATCGGAATCCGCGGAATAAACATTGGCCCATTGGCATGGCCGTGCCCGGAATTCTCAACGGGATCCTTCGCTGAGCAGATGCGTGACCGAGCATTCATCACCAGTCGATTGCTGAATTTATTCCGCACGAAAATGGTGACGGCCGCTCGTTGTTGGTGAGTTCCATGTTTCAGATGCACTCACTTACGTCGCACTGAAACGCTGTCTGCCAGATCATTTGCCGGCGGACTAAATTATCGCCGGTGGGTCTCGGAAAAGAGCGATCCTTCTCGGTCGTTTCCCCCAGAAGAGAATCATGGCTGATTCTGCTCCCGGTTGTTTCCCCGCGGAAGGAGCGGCTCAGGCTCTGCTGCTTTAATTGCTTTCCCGGCAAGGGACAGACAAAAAACAGTAAGACGATGGACTGAGTTAATCCTCACTGCAGCCGAATTGATTTTGTTCTTGGCGCTGTTACCGTCTTGAGTCGTCGCAGCGGAAAGGCAAAATGAGCGGGTAGAGACCCCGACGCCAACAGGAAACTCAACCCGGTGCAGGCTTTACCAGATTCAGTTTTCTGACCCCTTATTTAAATACAACAGAACCCCCAGGACAAATCTGGAATAGTTGTGGAAAGACCTATGGACGGCCATTTCCTTATCGCTGTCACTGCTGGTGATGTTGCCGGAATCGGTCCGGAAATCATTGTTCGCTCATTGGCAGACAAGCGTTTTCCGCCTTCCTGTCAGTGCGTGTTGATCGGACATCCCCGCATCTTTGAGCACGCTGCGCAGTTAGCCAACGTATCGTTATCCCTGAGTCCCATTGCTGCGGAAGCGACTGATGCCAATGAGTTTCGCCAACAAGTTTCGCAGCTTCTGAACGCAGGATTTCAGCCATACTGGAATCCATGCGGCGACGCGGTTCTTTCCGCTCCACAATGCGTCGTAAGCTCACTCGCGGGGGACGCCGCATTCCAGTATCTGGCCGCGGCGATTCGGATCGCTCGCGCGAATCTTGTGGACGCGATCGCAACAGCCCCACTGAATAAAGAAGCTCTGCATCTGGCCAATCATCACTATCCGGGCCATACCGAAATTCTGGCGGCTCACTGTGGAGTGTCTGAATTTGCGATGATGCTGCATCTGCCAGAATTCGCGATTTCCAGCTGGCGTGCTTTGGTCCGTCCAATCGGCAGCAATGGAACGCACGCTCCGTCTGCGGGACATGGGCTCAGCATTGCTCACGTGACGCTGCACACATCCGTCGCCTCGGTTCCATCTCTGCTAACCATCGATAACATTGCCGAGACCGTACATTTGATGGCGGATTTTCTAAAAAGTATCCGCTGCGAGCGGCAGGCTATTGCGGTGTGTGCCCTGAATCCTCACGGAGGCGAGAACGGCTTATTCGGGGACGAAGAAGAACGACTCATTCAACCGGCCGTTCAGCGGAGCCAGCAAACTCTTTCCAACGTCGTGGGTCCGTTGCCTGTGGATACTTTGATTCGGCGCGCCATCAGCGGCGAGTTCGACGGCGTTGTTGCCATGTACCACGATCAGGGACACATTCCAGTCAAGCTGATCGGCTTCGACTCGGCGGTCAACGTGACACTGGGCCTGCCAATCGTTCGCACCAGTCCGACTCATGGCACCGCGTTTGATCGAGCATGGAATCCGAACATGATGGCGGATCCAAGCGGAATGATTGAGGCCATCCGTCTGGCGGCTGTGCTTTCACAGTCGAAGGTTTCGTGAATCCTCACGTGTTCTTGAAGGATGCGATGCGCAACGTGCCAAACAATCCGATTACGTTGCGTGAGGAACTTGAGTCGATTTCTTCAGAAAGTTTTTTTTGATCACCAGCGAAATTGTGAAAACGCTGTTATTGCCAGCAGAAAAAGGGCTTGACGTGTTCTGCCGGTTTCTTCTAACTTCCCGCTCACTCGAACTGCGGTTCCTGCAGTTTAAATCTCCTCTCGTTCTCTCCTCTCGAATGTCTGTTGATTTCCCCGCACTTCAATCGTGGCTAGGAATACCGCATTCCTGCCGTGCTTGATCTTCTGGAAATCACGCGTTCCCATCCCGCCCTGTTGCCGACTTCTCGGTGACAAACCGGAGGCTCTCTGATGTCTCGTTTTGCAAGCTTTTGTGCTGGCCTGCTCATGGTTAGCTCGTTGAGTGGTTGCTGCCTGCTTGGCCATGGATGTGGCGGCGGTGGTGGCTACGCACCTTATGGAGGCGGCGGCGGCGGCGGCTGCTCTCCTTGTCAAAGTGGAGCCTGTGGAGCTATGGCTCCAAGTAGTTATCCATCTGCCGGACTCTACAGTCCCGGTGTTCCTCAGGCCGCCTTCCTCGCTCCTACCGTCAGTGGCTATGCACCTCAGAGCAACAGCCAGCAGATGGTCATGATGGACACGTTGTCTACCTATTGATTCACAGAATTTCCGGCCCGGCTCGACGTTCAGCCCGACTTTCACCGGGCCTGAATTGCACCGCAACGATGCGATCGCATACAGACGGAAGCCTCTGACGAAGCCCCTCCCTCTTCGTCTGCACTGTTCCAACACCGGGCGATTCGATACCCTTGAATCGCCCGGTGTTTTTGCTGCGCGAAATCTCGTGCACCGGAAGCTTGAAAAAGCAACGGTGTACGCAATGTGGTTTTCCGAGGATTTGTACAACCGAGTTGCCAGATGCCATCTGATTTTCTGCCACAGCTGCCGGACTCCAACTGCAATACGGGACCAGGGACGGTGCCTGTGTATAACTGTGTGGTGATTCTGTCGGCCGCGGCCGCGAATGGCCGCCTGCGCGGACGTGTGGCGAATCTCCCGGAGATCGTCGCAGAAGGCAATTCGGAACGAGACGTGTTGATTCAGCTGACGAAGCGATTCAAACAGATTGTTCAGGACTGCACAGTGCACAAGCAGGAAGTTCCGTGGCAAAATCCTCCGGAACAGCCCGGCCTGAATGAACAGCAGCGGTTTATTCCGGTGCATCTGTAAACACGAACGTCGCTTTACGAATCTCACTTTCGGCAGGCCCGTGGACGCCACCAGGGTCTCAGGAATCACACCATGACCACGGTTTCGTCAAGCCGAGCTATCATTCGTCAGAAGCTTGTGAAGACTCGTATTATTGCGACGATCGGACCAGCCAGTGAATCAGCAGAAATGTTGAGAGAGCTGGTGGTTTCCGGTGTGGACATTTTCCGCCTCAACTTCGCACACGGCAGCCACGCCTGGTTGTCGGAGCTGGTGCTAAAAATTCGTACCATTTCCGCCGAGCTGGAATGTCCTGTAGGAATTCTGGGAGACCTGTCAGGGCCCAAGATTCGACTCGGCCCAATCGCAGGCGACGAAGTCCAATGCCACGATGGGGCGGCATTTCGGTTCATCCGAGGGAATCAGTCTGATGTCCCAACGGACCTGACCTGCACTTACGAACCGTTAATTGACGACGTGAAGCCCGGCGACAGGATCCTGCTCGCGGATGGAACTGTCGCGATGGTTGTCGTAGAGAAGGACTCGAACGGGGGATGGATTCGTTGTCTGGTGATTCAATCCGGCAAGGTTCGAAGTCGTCAGGGTGTCAATCTGCCTGGCGTCGCATTGAGCACTCCCAGCGTGACTGAAAAGGATCGCAAAGACCTGGAATGGGCACTGCAGAATCAGATCGATTTTATCGGACTCAGTTTTGTTCGACAGGCAGAAGACATTCGTGATCTGCATCGCCTGATTGCATCGCACAATCCCAAGGTCGTGCCGCTGATTGTCGCAAAGATTGAGAAGACCGAAGCCATTGACGATCTTGAGAATATTCTTGACGCCACAGATGCGGTGATGGTGGCTCGCGGAGACCTCGGCGTCGAAGCGGAAATCAGCCGTGTGCCCATTCTGCAAAAGCTCATCATTCGGCGCTGCAATGAACTGCGAATCCCGGTGATCACCGCGACACAGATGCTTGACAGTATGCAAACGAATGAACTGCCAACGCGAGCTGAAGTCACGGATGTGGCCAATGCCGTGATTGATGGAACCGACGCTGTGATGCTGTCAGGCGAAACTGCCATTGGTGCTCACCCACTGCAGTGCGTCCGAATGATGGACCGTATTGCCGGTGAAGCCGAATCGCTCGTCGTCTCTGCGGATCCCGCCCACCTGCGTGACGATGAAGATCGTCGAGCACGCCCGATTACCGAAGCCGTGACGCGTGGAACAATCGCTGCCGCCGAATACCTTCAGGCGGATTTGATCGTTGTGGCCACAGTCACAGGCCGGACTGCGCTCGCGCTATCTCGCATGCGCAGCAAAGTTCCCGTGCTGGCTTTTACTGACCGAGAAGATGTCGCGCGACGCATGTGCTTGTATTGGGGAGTGACGCCAATCCTGAATCAAGTTGTGCAGCAATCGGCAGATGCGCTGCTTCAGTATGTCATCTCGTGGGGTCGAAAAAACGACGTTCTGCGGAGCGGCAGCAAACTCATCATCGTCGGCCACACAAACTGGCTGGGCGAGACACATGACCTGATGATGGTGCATGTCGTGCCGTGACGATTGGTCGCGACAAATTTTTCGAGGACGCAGACTTGTCGGGCGACTCATGCCTTGTCATACGTCGGCAGCGGCCTATAGTCCCGGGCGTGTTTTGCCTGAGTCCCTGAATTCTTCCCCTTTTGCCGCGCGAGTTTCGTAAGTTATGGTTCATATCGATCGGATCTACACACGCAGCGGCGATGGCGGGGAGACGGGAATTGGCAGCGGTGAGCGTGTCTCGAAGCTGCACCTGAGAATTGTGGCCGGTGGGTCGGTGGACGAGACGAATTGTGCCCTGGGAGTTGCTCTGGCAGCTTCGCCGAATCTGCAGATCTCTTCGCTTCTGGTCACATTGCAGCAGTTTCTTTTCGATCTGGGCGCCGATCTCTGCGTGCCTCTGCCTGAGAGCGGTGAAGATCCTCTGCCAGGCCGAGTGCATCAGGATCATGTCAAGAAGCTGGAAGGCCTGATTGATTATTTCTGTGAGAACCTGCAACCGCTCAGGAGTTTCGTTTTGCCAGGCGGCCACCCAGCCGCTGCGGCGCTGCATCTGGCAAGAAGCATTTGCCGCAGAGCGGAAGTGGACGTCCTGCGTCTGCATCAGCAGGAACCACTGAATCCCGCGATGCTGATCAGCCTGAATCGCCTGTCCGATCTGCTGTTCGTGCTGGCTCGAGTTGCCAACGACAACGGTCAGACCGATGTGCTCTGGGAGCCAGGCAAAGGTCTGCTTGATGTGGGACTGTTGTCGGATGTTTAGCTTGCCACAGTCGGTGGAAAATCCAGCGGACCATGGATGACAGAGCACTAGCTCTTGCCGAGGCAGCCTTTGACGACGCCTTTCCAGCAGTTGATGTCGAACGGCCAATACGCCAGAGATCGTGCATACCAGCGGAGTGCTTTGCGGGGTGAGCTGGAGGCCAGAAACCAGGCGGAGCAGCTTTCCACGTTGGCCAGTGCCTTTTGACGAACAGACCACGGCAATGATTTGGCTCGTTCGGTTTCCAAAGCCCGCCGAATGATCTGGAAACGGGTGTCTCGCATGCGATCGTAGTTCTTGGACAATGAACCCGGACGCCATTGATACATCGTGACGGGTTCCCGCACCACCGCGAACTTCGCATCCTTCGCGGAGAGCTTGAGCCACAGATCCCAGTCTTCCACCACCCCAAGAGCGGCATCGAAACCGCCGCTGGATTGAAGTATCGTACGGCGAATCATGGTACTTGAGACGACGATAAAATTGTCCAACAGCAAAGGCTGGAATAAATCACCTTCGAGCATCTCTTCGGGATTGCTTCGCAAATGGGCGACTCGATCGACGTCGCCGAAATTCTTCGCGTTTGTGTAAACGATGTCGAATCCTGTTCGGTTTGCGGCCTCCAGTTGGAGCGACAATTTCTCGGGCAGCCAGTAATCATCGTGGTCGAGAAAAGCGATCCATTCGCCAGTGGCTGCTTCAATGCCATTGTTTCGAGTCGCTGCGAGTCCTGAATTCACCTGATGGATCCCTCGGACACGATCACCGTAGGCGTCGATCACTTCCCTGCTATTGTCTTTCGACCCGTCGTTGACGACGATGACCTCAACCTCACAGCCTCTCTGCGACAGGGCACTGTCGACCGCTCGGGGAAGTTCATCCGCACCGTTGTAACAGGGAATGATCACTGAGACTTTTGTGAGCTTCATGAGATTTGGACCTGATCGTGGGAATTCCAGAGTATTTGAGTTATGGATGCCTGGGTTCTGCGAAAAAAGAAATCTGACGGCTTTAACATTGGTCGAAGTTGTTCGGAGATCGCAGTTTTCTGAACGCTTTCCACTGAATTCCCAGCACAGAAGGGCAACTTCTGGCCGGAAAACCACTTTGTTGCCAAAATTCAACACGGCTCAATGATGACGTCAGCTCAGGACATACTGAAAAAGCACTTTGGATACGACGAATTCCGCGGGACGCAGAGCGAAATCATTTCCCATGTGCTCAGCGGCCAGCACTGCCTGGTGATTATGCCGACCGGCAGCGGGAAGTCGCTTTGTTTTCAGATTCCGGCTCTGCTGTTCGCCGACCAGGCCGTTGGCGACAAAATGAAAGCCAATCGCAAGCCTCTGACCCTGGTGCTGTCGCCTTTGATTGCACTGATGAAGGACCAGGTGGACACGTTGCAGCGGAAGGGTGTCGCTGCCACGTTTATTAATTCTTCCCTGACAAAACGTGATCGCGAAAAGCGATACGCGGCAATTTCTCGTGGCGACTATTGCCTGCTGTATGTGACACCCGAACGATTCCGCAAAGCCGAATTTCTGGACGTGATTGCTCAGCGGGACATCAAGCTGCTGGCCGTCGACGAGGCTCACTGCATCAGCGAATGGGGACACGACTTTCGCCCGGACTACACGCGGGTTTCCGAATTCCGCGCCATGATTGGTAACCCGGTCACCATGGCGCTGACGGCGACGGCGACTCCGGACGTACAACGCGACATCGTATCGCAACTCGGTCTGCAGCCGGGTGAGATGAAGATGTTTCACGAGGGAATCGATCGTCCCAATCTGGATCTGCGCGTGGAAGAAGTGTGGGAGGCGGACGAGAAACAGGAAGCGATGCAGAACGTGTTTGACCGTTGGTTGACTGCGGAAATCAAAGGCAGCGGGATTGTTTACTTTACTTTGATTCGGACACTGGTGGAGTTCAGCGAACGCCTTCAGGCTGAAGGCATCGACCATGTTTGCTATCACGGAGATCTGGATCGACATTTCCGTCGCAGCATTCAGGAAGACTTTATGGCCGGCCGTTCGCGACTTGTCCTGGCAACCAACGCGTTCGGCATGGGCGTCGACAAAGAAGACATTCGATTTGTCGTGCATGCCGATATTCCAGGCTCTATGGAATCCTACTATCAGGAGATCGGTCGAGCCGGGCGCGACGGCAAGCCTTCCGAATGCACGCTGTTGTATGACCAGCGAGATCTGAATACGCAGATTGAATTTATCCGCTGGACTAATCCGGATGCAGAATTCTGCGAGCGAGTGTTTCATCACCTGACGCACAGTACCGAGCAGATCCGAGCTTTCGGAATTGAGTGGCTGCGGGAACGACTGTGCGATCGGCAGAGGCACGATCGTCGAGTTGAAACGGTCCTCGCGCTCTTGCAGCGATATGGAGTCATTGAGGACGAGAATGATCTGTCCAATCTGACTGTCACCGGCGAACTTCCGAATGCTCTTACAGATGACGAGGCACGTTCCGCCAAACTTCTGCGAGATCAAAAAAAACTCTACGCGCTCGTGCAGTATGTTCAAAGCGAAGATCGTCGCCAGTTCATTCGCGACTACTTCGGCGTGGCCTGAATCCTCCGTTTTGAAGCTGCGTCTTTAAGGTCTGGAGGTTGATCAAGCATGCTAAAACAGTGGTGTTTATCACAACTCGAAGCGTTAGTTTTGAAGTTGCGCACTCGGGGCCTGCGGTCGATCAAGCGTTCGAAAACACTGGGACTTATCACAACCCGACGCGTTAGCGAGGGATCTCGTGGAACACTGCCCTCGACGCAGAAACGCAATCCCTCGCTGACGCAGCGGGTTGGGATAGTCACAAATGCGCAACTTCAAAACTAACGCATCGGGTTGGGATAGTCACAAATGCGCAACTTCTAAAAGTGTCTGCAGCAGCCGAACGATCTTCAAACTTCGCAAAAAACGCTCTGAAATGCATCGCGTTTTCAGAAACTCGGTGAATTCTGGTCACGATCTACGGAATGCGGAGCAGCCAGGCAGTCGGCTGATTCCTGATCCCCCTTTCGATAATGACCATGAACCAGTCCCATCTTGACCAGAGCGAAATCGATCGCATCGTGCAAATGGCGTGGGAAGACCGCACTCCGTTTGATGCCATTCAGTCGCAGTTTGGGTTGACGCCGGGAGAGGTGATCAAGCTGATGCGATCAGAAATGAAACCTGCGTCCTTCAAACTGTGGAGGGCACGCACGGCTGGTCGGAAAACGAAACACATCGTTCGCCGCGGGTTCGTGTTCGGTCGCTTTCGGTGCCCTGATCAGAAAGGTTCGTAGGGAACGAACGCTCTGCAGAATCAATCCGCGAGGCCATCCGCTTTCACATCGTGCCACTTCATGGCATTCCGCATCGGCTCGATACGAAGGACGATGATTCCATCCTGAAAAACTCGCACGGTGCCAGTGGATTCTGACACAGCGATGGCGATGGCTCCCGTGGCTTTGGAAATTTCCGCAGCCGCCCAGTGACGCGAACCAAGTCCCTTGGACAGAGTGATCCCTTCTGCGGAAGCGCGCAGGTGACGTCCGGCGGCGATGGCGAGTCCGTCGGACGAGATTACAAACGCACCGTCAATCTGAGCCAGTTCTTTGATGCTTTCACGCACACGAGGGTTGCGAATTGAACGTTCTGTCTTCGGGTAACCTCGGAACGGGTCGTGAATCTGCTCCTGCGACATTTCCATCACTTTGCGGTGATTGCCCACGACAAAGAGAGTTCCGACCGGCTTGCCTTCGCGACCTTCGCGGCCGATATCGCAGGCCAGATCGACGACGATTCGCAGTGTCTCCAGTGGCACTTTTGTTTCGAGTCGTTGCAGATCGCGGGATGTCAGCTTGGCCAGTTGCTCGGCCAGTCGGACAACGCTGATCGTATCGCAGCCCTCTTTTTCGTAGGCCGAATAGACAACGACAACGACATCTCCGGTTTGCAGCAGTTCGTCAGCGATGGCTTCAAGCAGAACCTGAGAAACCTGAAAATGGCGAGTCTGTGGTTCCTGCTGAATCTCGACAACATCGACGTCGTCATTCCGAGCAGCGTCCTGGACGTCCTTCCTGTCAGACGCGATAATGAGCCGAAAATTCGCCGCATTTCGCTTGAGCATGGCGAAATCAACAGGCTGTTCCGCGAGCAAAATCACAGCGGCCGCCTGGACGTCTTCCGCAAGACGGGCCGCGGTTTTGAGGATTTTTTCGAACTCCGGACTGATTTCGTTTCTCGCCATGCCCGGAGTGTACGAGGAAACCTAAACCGGTCAACGGACGAAATTTACGCTTTTTGCGATGTTCGCGTGAACGAGGCACGAATTCAGATCAACTCCGCCACCATTGCTGTGTCCCGGAAGTCGCAGAACTCCCGCAACTTCGCACCTCTGCTTTGCGCAATCTGCTTGTGCTCCTACAATGCTGCCCACTTGAATCACTGAGTTTTCACTCCTTGTGACCTCCTGAAAGAAAAATACGTCCCATGACCCGTTCGATGGACAAGATTGTCGCCCTTTGCAAACGTCGAGGATTCATTTTTCAGAACTCCGAAATCTACGGCGGTCAGAACGGATTCTGGGACTACGGTCCGCTGGGCACGGAACTGAAACGCAACGTGCGAAACGTGTGGTACCACGACATGGTGTCGGCTCACAATGAGCTGCTTCAGGCGGCCGGCGCACCCACGACTTATCAGATGGTCGGCCTGGAATCAGCCCTGATCATGCATCCGCAGGTCTGGAAATGTTCGGGCCATTACGACTTGTTTCACGACATGATGGTCGACTGCACGGAGACTCGCAAACGCTTCCGACTGGACCATGTGAAGGGTCACTGGGTCAAGTGCAACGGCAAGTCGGTCAAGCTTAAGGCCGATGCCGACGGTACCGTTCCGGAACTGGATCGCGTGTTTATCACGACGACCGAATCTAATCCGATCGAACACGTCAAAGAGCGAGCTCTGAAGATTTTCGAACTGCGTGCGAAGGATGCCGAACGTCTGCAGATTGAAGAGTCGACGCTGGCACTCGCTTCGATCGGTGCGGAAGATCGAGCGAAGATCTTTGCTCCGGACGCGTCGCGTCCCGGCACACTGACGGATCCTCGCGAATTCAATCTGATGATGAAGACGATCCTTGGCGCATTGGGAACAGAGGCGGACTCTGCCTTTCTGCGACCAGAAACTGCTCAAGGGATTTTCGTCAACTTCAAGAACGTCTGCGACAGCACTCGAGTCAAGCTGCCGTTTGGAATTTGCCAGGTCGGCAAGAGCTTCCGCAACGAGATCACACCGCGTAACTTTACGTTTCGCTCGCGTGAGTTCGAGCAAATGGAAATCGAATTCTTCTGCCATCCTTCTCAGTCGCGTGAGTGGTACACGTACTGGCGAGATCGACGCTACAACTGGTATCTGAATCTCGGGATCTCGAAGGATAACATCATCCTGCGTGACCATCATCAGGACGAGCTGGCTCACTATTCCGTCGGCACAGCAGACATCGAATACGCGTTTCCGTTCCTGGATCCAGGCGAATATGGTGAACTCGAAGGGATCGCTCACCGCGGTGACTTCGACCTGCGTTCGCACATGGAAGGCAAGCTGGCCAGGAACGCGGCCGGTGAACTGGAAGTCGAAAAGCTGGCCGATGGAACTCCGAAGCATCGTGGCAGCGGCAAGGATCTGACCTACTTTGACGATCAGACTCGTGAACGCTTTATTCCGCACGTGATCGAACCATCGGCCGGTGCTGATCGAGGCACCCTGGCGTTCATCTGTGAAGCCTATCATGAAGATCATCAGCCTGACGAAAAGGGCGAGATGCAGGAACGCGTTGTGATGAAGTTTCATCCGCGTCTGGCTCCTGTGAAGGCGGCCGTGTTCCCGTTGATCAAGAAGGAAGGCATGCCCGAAAAGGCAGCCGAGATCTTCGGAGAACTCAAGGCAGCCGGCCTGAGTGTGCAGTACGATCAGCAGGCCGCGATCGGTCGCCGTTATCGGCGCATGGACGAGATCGGTACGCCGTACTGCATCACCGTCGACGGCGATACGGCTAAGGATCAGTGCGTTACGATTCGCGATCGCGACACTCTGGTGCAGGAACGCATTCCCGTGAACCGGATTGTGGATGAAGTGTTGAATCGGTTGAAAGCGTAGGATGTCCCTGACCGTACTCTATGGAGCCCGCGTATACGATCCGGCCAACGGCATCGATGGTGAGCTGCGCGATGTGTGGATTCAGGACGGAAAGATTATTGCCGCTCCGAAAGATCCAGGGGCACGGGCCAGCATTCGAGTGAACTGCAAAGGCATGATCATTATGCCGGGCGGTGTCGACATGCACTGTCACATCGCCGGGCCCAAGGTCAATACTGCTCGAAAGATGCTGCCTGAACAGCGTAGGCGCACCGCGCCGATGGCCCGCACGGCGCTGACCAGGTCGGGAACTTTGGGCAGTGTTCCAAGTACGTTCGCGACCGGATATCTCTACGCGGGGCTCGGTTACACCACAGCCTTCGACGCGGCGGTGCCACCCATCGCCGCGCGGCATGCGCACGATGAGTTGCAGGATACGCCAATTCTGGACAAGGGTTTCTATGTCATGATGGGCAACAACCATCTTGTCATGGAACAGATTGCGAAAGGACATCAGGGGCTGACGGACGCTGCTGTCTCCTGGCTGCTGAATTCCACAGGCGGCTATGCAGTGAAGCTCGTGAATCCGGGCGGCGTCGAGATGTGGAAAAGTGGCGGCGACGGTTACTGCGGACTGGATGAAGAAGTCACACACTTCGGTCTGAGCCCTCGTCAGATTCTGACGGAGATGGCTCGGTCTGTGGATCGTCTGAAGATCCCTCATCCCGTTCACATCCATTGCAATCACCTGGGCATCCCGGGCAACTGGACGACAACGCTGGAGACCATGAAGTCGCTCGATGGTTCGCGAGCTCACCTGACACATATTCAGTTTCACAGCTACGGCGGAACGATCGAAGATCAGTCGACGTTTTGTTCGCAGGTTCCGGAACTGGCCGACTACGTCAACAATCATCCGCTGCTGACGGTGGATGTCGGTCAGGTCGTCTTTGGCGAAACGACGTCCATGACGGGCGATGGACCGCTGGGTCATTATCTGCACAAGGTCACGGGCAGGAAGTGGTTCAGTGGCGACGTGGAACTGGAAGGCGGCTGCGGCATTGTCCCGATTACCTATCGCGACAAAAGCTTCGTACACTCGTTACAGTGGGCGATCGGGCTCGAATGGTATCTGCTGGTGAATGATCCGTGGCGGATCGCGATGAGTACCGATCATCCCAATGGTGGTTCGTTTCTGGCCTATCCGGAAATCATCGCGCTGCTGATGGAACGTTCGCGACGCGATGAGTTTCTGAAGCGGCTGCCAGAGAAGATTCGTCAGCATTGCACGCTGGCCGAACTGTCTCGCGAGTACACGCTGAACGAAATTGCGATCATCACTCGAGCCGCGCCGGCGCGCATGCTGGGTCTGAAAAACAAAGGGCATCTCGGCCCGGGTGCGGATGCGGATGTGACGGTTTACAACTGCCAGAGTGATCTGGAAGACATGTTCCGGCTTCCCCGTTACGTCTTCAGTCACGGGAACATGATCATCGAAGACGGCGAAATCCGCGCCGTCACGGAAGGCGACACTTTGATGGTGCAGCCTGCGTTCGATGATGAAACAACGCCAGTCATTCGCGAATGGTTCGATCGAAACTCAACGCTGCAGTTTGCAAATTTTCCCGTTGATGAACATGACGTGGGTGAGAAAATCGTGGTCACGCCGGTTGGATAGCATGCCGCTCGAATTTTACGCGGCCCATAGGTGCTTTGCGCCGGAGCGTTTCATCGCAGCTCGCCTGCAGTCTCGGTAAGTTACTCAACAGTCCAGCGAATGAAGGTACCCGGCATTCCCGCAGTTTGCATTCCGTCGGCGTTTGGACAAAATGCCAGCTCGACCGCTCAATCACTCTTTCTTCAAAAACGGTTCTATCATGTCGTCTCCGGAAGACTCGTCGCTGCACTTTGAAACTCAGGCCATCCATCGCGGAGTCCACAAAGATCAGCAGTACAACAGTGTCACAACGCCGATTTATCCGACATCGACGTTCTACTGGGACAACCTCGAAAAGAGCTCCGGCTACGACTATACGCGTTCCGGTAATCCGACCCGCACAGCGCTGGAAGAAAACATCGCAACTCTGGAAGGTGGCGTCGCATGTGCGGCCACATCTTCGGGCATGTCAGCCATCCACTGCGCAATGTCGCTGTTCTCGCCGGGCGACCATATTATCGCTCCGGTCGATGTGTACGGCGGGACATTCCGCCTGTTCGAGAAACACCTGAGCGTCAAAGGACTCTCGTTCTCATTCGTCGATATGACGCGAATCGAAAACATCGAAGCTGCGTTCACTCCGGCCACCAAATGTGTCTGGATTGAAACTCCCAGCAATCCACTGTTGAAAGTTATCGACCTCGCCGCAGTAACCCAGTTGGCGAAGAAGCACAACGCAATCACGATTGCTGACAATACGTTTCTGTCGCCGTACCTGCAGCGTCCGCTGGACTTTGGTGTCGACATCGTTGTGCATTCGACCACCAAGTACATCAACGGTCATTCTGACGTGATCGGTGGCTGCGTCGTTTCGAAATCGGAATCCCACGGAAAACAAATTGCGTGGATCTGCAACGCACTGGGCCTGGCATGTTCGCCGTTCGACGCCTGGCTGGTGCTGCGAGGCGTAAAAACGCTGGGATGCCGAATGGAGGCTCAGCAGTCGAACGCCATGCAGATTGCTCGATTTCTGGAGAGTCATCCGCTGATTGAACGCGTCTATTATCCAGGTCTGGAATCTCACCCGCAACACCAGCTCGCGAAAGCTCAGCAGCGTGGGTTTGGAGCCATGCTGGCATTCGATACGAAGGATGGTCGTTCCATTGCAGAACGAGTCTGTCTGAAGACAAAGCTATTCGATGTCGCGATCTCCATCGGCGGAATTGAGTCTCTGATTTCCTTCCCGGTGACGATGAGTCATGCTTCAATGACCGCCGAGGCCCGAGCGGCCGCGGGCATTACAGACAAGACGGTGCGAGTCTCTGTCGGGCTTGAACATGCTGACGACCTGCTCGCCGATTTGAAGCAAGCGCTTGACGGCTAGACATGCGATTCGATGCGTGAAACGATGCACAACGAGTGATGCAACTGCTGCGCGAAGAGAACTCGAGAGTTTCCATTTTCTCGCCGGCGAAGCAATTTTTGCCCGTGCTGGAAAGCTGTTCTCCAACGAAGCGGGGTCATGTCACCGCCAGCGATTTCGTCATCTCCCACCTGAAGTTCGCGACGCAGTTCCGCTTCCAGCAGTGAACGCTCACGCTCCTGAGAGACTACGAAATGGAATGGGTGCGAGCGATGACCAGCACCAGCAGTTACAAGGCCGACGTTCAGGTGCAGGCGACGATCTTGCTGACTGGTGAAGTCGATCAACTACGTGCTCAACTTCTTCAGCAACGGCGACACTTCCATCCCCTCAACGCAGCCTCCACATCGGCCGCATCACCCTCCCGCTCAAAGGCGGCGATGGACGACGAAACACCGCCAACATGCTCCAGATCAAAATCAACCCAGCGTTGCCGACTACGGGGAACGCATGATCAACACTGTTGCAAGATCGCACTTCAATCTACGTCTCGTCGGACGCAAACGCATGAAGTCAATCATGTGTTCGCCGCTCAGACGATGTGACTGGAGCAGTGAATGGCTGGACGCAAAGTTGCGTCGGTCGGTCTCACGTCGGTCTCACCGGAGCGAGATCGCAGGTGACTTCGGAGGATCCAGTGTATCGGACCGACCGTCGATCGTCCCGACGAATCTGACTCATGACACGCCCACCTGTGCGGGCTGGGATGCAGTCTTTCGGGGGTCTCGGCCGCGAGCAACTCAGCGATTAACGCGACCTCGTCTGTGTTCAAACTGACGGCGCTAATCGTTGTATGGCCGAGTACCTCGCAAATCAAATGGATATCGCGACTGTAGCGGCGTACCAATGAGGCTTAACGGCTGAAGTCTCATGGCATTGCAAATCGCAATGAACACCTCAGCTTGTTCGCGACTTCTCTGCGGTGCCCAATGTACCCGCGGCCAGACCAAAGCCAGGCATCCCGCCCGATGTCAGAGTTCCTGCAAACAGCAGACCCATGTGAATATCGCCGTTGTCCGCATTCCATGACAGACCGCTGAAGAACTGGTCATAGTCCACCGTCGCACCCGTTTGAGACGTGATCGCCTTAAGCTGTCGATCTTCTGTACTTCAAATTGTCGCCGAACACTTCCGATGATCGAGCACCACGCCCGCCGTGCTGATCACATCCTGAGCCGCTCCCGTGAGATCTTCCCGTGGCCAGAGGACTCCGATGAGTACCGTCTGATCGGCAAACACTTGATCCAGAGAACTGCCGTCGAAGTACTCATACTGACTCGCACCAGTCGCGTTCATTACGGCGACAAGTTGATCGCCGTCATAGACGTAGTTCTCCGCCACCACCGCCTGACCGCGTCTTTTGACTGACGTCAGATCGACGACTTTGCACAGCCGCTTTCTCGCCATGCTTGATCCCGATCAGGATTACCAAAATGCCCTGCACTATACAGTCTTCTCCCGCAAGGTACATGGCACCGACGGTGGACTTCCTCTTTCCGCAAAGCCTCCCGCGACATCAGCCCGCTTGCATGTACGGCCCAGCCGGCGAGAACGAATTGACAGGTACTCGTGAAACTGATCGTTCGCGGTTTCTGTTTGCTCCGCATGGCGGCAGAGGTTGCTGTCAGCCGAATGAGATTATAAGCCAGGAACGTCGTACGAAATTCGATGCGAACCATCTCCGGAGACTTACAGCGAACGTGACCCAGATTCAATGAATCTTTGATGCTTCGGATGTCTAACTCCGAACTCCATCGAAAACCATATAGCTCTGCGATGTCTTCCTTTGTGTATACAACAATATCCGTCATGGTTGTGACCACCGTGATCGACTTTGTACGTTTTCCTTTCTCGACAATCGCGTAGCGAAGTTCTCGCAGTTCCAGTGTCTCGGGAATGGTCGCGTACGTCTCTTTGTTCATCCATACCGGTCGATCAGGTCTGGTCCACACAATGAGATGATCGTACTTGCCAAGTCGACGGCCCTTACGAAAATCCACGTGACGAAGATGATGCAGTCGAGCACATACGTCCACGCGCTGATTCAGCAACAGAGCGATCATCATGAACGAGCAGTAGTAACGATCGAACACGACGACATCCCCGGCCATCAGAGATGCCATCATCTGTCTCAGCAGAGCGGATTCGCCCGTTTCCTTACCCTTGTAAGGACCAAGTACAACGTCCATCACCGTGGCGATCGCCAGAGACAGGATGGCAACACTTCGGGCGATCGGCAGTCCGACCCCTTTCTTCTGAGTTCGCGGGTGAGGAAACTCCGCCTGATTCTTTTCCGTATCGGGCATCGTGAAGGTGAAGCCATCGATGAGCTTCGCATGACGTCCTTTCCACAGCCATGCTTCGTCCGCCTGCTGTTCGGCATCATTGGCGATCTCGGTGCTGAGTTTGCGCAGAGCGGGTTCGGAAAGTTTGGCTCGAGCTCGACAATAGTCACCAGTATCTGCCGTCGGGGCATCACGTCCGACCTGCAGGCAGAAGCTGATGATGCCGGCGACGGCCGCCTGGCACGCCGCTTCCTTGCGATCTCGAAGCACCTGTCCGAGAAACGCCCATAGCACGATCGGGGTGTTGTAGATGCCGTCTTTTCCGAACAGCCCGCCGTGCTTGCGGAAGATGCGGTTGATCTTTTCTGAACTCAGCACATCCGCAAACGGTAACCCTGGCTGAAGCAGAAAACCATCCACGATCTTCTGAAATCCTGGCTGTTCGGAATCACCAGGATCTGATACAGGCTGGCGCATGAAAAACCCTCCCTGGTCATTCTCGGGCAGAGAACCAGGGAGGGCTTCACAATCATCGCCAGGAGCGGGCATTTCAATCAATACCAACTCTGACGAACGGCAGTTTACAAAAATCTACCGTCCGCCTATAGATCACATTGCGCGCTTACAATATTTTGACAGTGCCATTCGTTCCTGACACCTTTTGTGATTCCCTTTGACCGCCCTGTACTTTGACCGCCCTCCTCACAGCAAGTCACTGATCGCGACTGCTGATACGATGCACGACACTAGCAGGTCTACGCTCCATAACAACCGGTGGCGAGATCTCAGGAGTGATCGACTGAGCCCAGCCACACTTGCAAGCGTGAACGGAAAAATCAAATATAGGGCATACTGTGTGTATATTGCTAACTGAATGGGCCATTGATTGGCATAAACAATAATGAACAACACTTGTGTGCTGTGGACGGAAAAATATGTGATCTCCCACGGACTTGGCTTGTATCCTTCCCACAAGCGCTGCTGTGCGGAGAACAGCGGTGGTGAGTAAGGATTTAGTTCGTCGGAGTCAGCGGTGGCTCTGGGCGCGGGCCGACCCAAGTTTGCATTTTTTGCCATAGCGAAACTCCGTTTTGATCTGTTACCCTCGTCAAGAAGTCAACATATTGAGTATATGCTGGTGTCACATTAGGAGGAGTATTTACTGTCTGGACAATTAAGGACATTCGGGAAAAATGTCCTGGACCATACATATTAGGATCATGCATTCCCTCATGCACAAGCGTATCGATTGCATCAGTTGTCGGCGCCTCGAATCGCTCGATTTCAATACGGACATTCATGGGTATCAAGAAGCCTCGGGGGTTAGTTGAAACCCCTGTTGTTAAGGTGATGTCACTGTAATTAAATGTCATTGCATGCCGAATCGAATTCTCGAGCTCATTCCAGCGAATAGGAAATGGGGTCAGTGGTCGATTGGGCGCCCTGATTACCAGCCCATTTTGGCCACGGGTCTCGGGGATGTTATATGTGCCGTCGAGCCACGGGTATTGACGAGTGACGCCGTGGATCCCGTTCGAGTTCAACTCTTGGCCCACGAGCACCATTACTTGCATCATTTCCTGGTAGTAATTAAAGAGGTCGTTGTGATAGTCATCAATAGCATCAAGCCCACTCGGATCTCGTCCGTTGACGGCTGAGTTCCCAATGTACCTGTTGAGATTCGTATCTCCCGCCGCAAACCCCGTCGGATCTTCGAGGATGAACCGCCCAATCCTCGCGTCGTACCAGCGTGCTCGGTAGTAGTACAGCCCCGCATCACCGTCCCATTCTCGACCGGTATAGCTGTAGAGGAATTTCACCGTGGCATCGGATTCGGACGTCACGGTGCCGAACGCGTCGAACTTGCGGTGGTTCACGACCGTTGTAGTTCCGCTGGCGTAACGAACCATGTCACGCACCGTGCCCTGATGATCGGCCAGAGCCCAGGTGACGACGTTGCCTGACGTGGCCTCGCTGGCGAGGACCTGATCGAACTGCGGCCCGTGCAGGTATCGCGTAGTCAGCGTCGCAAGGCCTGATCCGTCTCCATCGGCATCGGTGAACTCCAGCACGATGTCGTCGAGTGACGTTCCGGTGTTGGGATCGCGTTTCCCGGCGTCGTCGTAAACCCAGTACGTTGCAGTTTCGTACGTGCCGTCACCCGTGGCATCGATTTTTTTGCCGATGCGACGGTCAAACACGTCGTATTGATACTGTATCTTCTTCGTCACGGTTCCGCCCGAGGTCTTGAACACGACGTCTGTCAGCCGATTGCGGTAATCCCAGGTGTACTCCACCTTGGTGCTGTCCGAGATCTTTGTGCGTGAAGTTCGGTTTCCTTCGTTGTCGTACGTGTAATTGTACGTGCCGTCACTTGTCACTCGATTGTTGGTACCGGTCGTATATCCGGTATTCGTCCGATTTCCACTGGCATCGTAGGTGTACGTCTCATCGGTTTGATACGAGTGATCGACCACCGTAACCTGATCATTCGTATCGTATGTGTAGTTCGAATAGCCGTCAATATTGGTGAAATTCGTGATGCGTCCGTCGTTGTCGAACGTCCAGGTGTAGTTCGACAGATTTCCACCGCTGGCGTTTTTGTGATCCAGAGCGGTCAACCGGGCCAGGGAGTCATATGTGTAGGTCGTGTTGGCGACAATCAGCGTGCCTGCCAGATCGTTGTACCGCTTGACGCCTGTAAACATTCCTCCAGTATTGTATGTGAAATCCACTCGTTTGGCGGCGACGCTGATGCCACCCGACTGGCCTTCCTGCTTCACCTGTGTCTGACGGCTGGCATTGTCCCAGGTCCACGTGTTTTTGTAATCCGCCACGCTGGCCACTGTTGCCGTCTGCTGCGTGCGACGGCTGTTGGCGTCGTACACATTTGTCTGGACAGTCGTTGGGATATTCGTCGTCCCCGCATTGCTTGCTGTCAGAACTCGGCCAAGGTTGTCGAACGTGTAGGCCATCTGCGTTCCGGTGGCCGAGGCGCTCGTCAACTGACTGGCGGAGTCGAAGTTGTAGTTGAACGTATTCACGACCGTGCTTCCCGACATCCATTTCTCCTGTGTACGGCGATGCAGGTTGTCGTACACGTAATCTGTCACGCGTCCGTTGCGATCCGTCTGGCTGGTCAGGTCTCCGGCTGCATTGTAACCGAATGATCTGACCTGACTCAGGGAGTTGGTTTCGGTGGTCTGTCGATTCAGGCCGTCGAAGGCCCAGGTCGTCACGTTGTTGTCCGGATCTGTCAGCGACGTCCGGTTGTTCAGCGCGTCATACCCAAACTTCGTGATGGGTGATGTCAGTGCCCCGGCACCATCGGGATCTGGCTGCGTCGTCTGCGTCAATCGATTGAGATTGTCAAAGGCCCATGTCGTCACCTTGCCGAGCGGATTGGTTTCTGTGATCCGGTTGCCATTGGCATTGTACGTATAGCTGGAAACCGGAGCCGTCTGTGAGCCCGCTCCATCAGGATCTGGCTGTGTCAGCTGGATCAATCTGTTGATGTTGTCATACACATAGGTCGACGTCACATCATCCGGATTTGCCATGGAGGCTTTGTGCGACGTGACTCGTCCCAGCAGGTCATATTGGTTTGACTGCGTGGCCGCCGACAGC
>CAMTWR010000034.1:0-64764 GCA_947085455.1 uncultured Planctomycetota bacterium
CACGAGCCGATTCGACGACGATGACCATGGCGGATCCTTCCGCATGAGTGGTGAGATTCCAATGATCCGTTCATGCGTGGGATCCGCCTTTTTTGCAATACCAGTCTCCGAGACCGATCCAAAATAGCGCAACTTCAAAATTTTTAAGCCGGGCTTCCGAATTGCGAAGCAGCCTGAATCCATCTTCCCGGCACAGTCACACGCTCTGGGCGCAGGAATCTGTGCCATCTGTTTATCTCTGAAAGTATACGACCGAAATGTCCGATCCTGAACTGTCAGTATTCTCTGCATTGAACGAACCTGCCGGAGGAAATGCGGGCTCGGGCAATCCTTCTGCTCCCAGCCCGGCTGCGATTGAAATCGTTATTCGAAACCGTCGCGCCCAGCCTTTTTTCGGACGCCACCCGTGGGTCTTTGCAGGTGCCGTTGATCATATCAAGGGTGCTAAAGCAGAAGAGATCGCGCCAGGCACACCCGTCAAACTGATGAACTCTGAAGGCCGATTCATCGCCTGGGGGCTCTACAATTCTGTCAGCCGTATTCTGGTACGGCTTTACTCATGGCGACCCGAGCAGGTTCTGGATGCAGAATTCTGGGAGCCCCTGATTCAGCAGGCCGTCGCGTCTCGACGCAGCCTGTTTGATCTGAATTCACCGACCACAGGCTGCCGACTGATATTCAGCGAAGCCGACGGAATCTCGGGTTTAATCGTCGATCTTTATGGTGGCTACCTGCTGGTCCAGTTCACAAGTCTGGCGTTGTATCAGCACCGAGAACCGATCATCGCGGCACTTCAGAAAGAGCTGAATCCCAAAGGCATTTGGCTGCGCACTGAAAAAGGGATGCGAGAAGCGGAAGGTCTGGACATTGTCGATGGATTGATCGCCGGGCAGGAACCGCCTCGACCTCTGTTTATACATGAACACGGCGTCAGTTACGGCGTCGATGTGCAGCAGGGACAGAAAACCGGCTGCTACCTCGATCAGCGTGATAACCGCGTTGCAGTCAGCCGCTACTTGAAAGGTGCGAACGTCCTGGACGCATTTTGCTTCTCAGGAGGCTTCGGAATTACTGCGGCGAAGCTGGGTGGGGCGACGTCGATTCTGGGGATAGACTCGTCTGAATCCGCACTGATCCTTGCAAAAGCGAATGCTGAAATGAATGGCGTTTCCGACCGCTGCCGCTGGAAACGAGACGATGTTCGTCCTGCTCTTGAAGGAATGGTCGGGCAGGGCACCTTGTTTGACGCTGTGATTCTTGATCCACCGAGAATGGCCCGAACTCGCACCGGCATGGACCGAGCGATCACAGGTTACTCAAGACTCAACCAACTGGGAGTCATGGTTCTGAAGCCGGGCGGAATTCTGGTCAGTTGCAGCTGTTCCGGGCTGGTGAGTCGCGCGGAGTTTCAGGAGATGCTGGCGGAAGTTGCGCGCGTGACCGGACGTGACATTCAAATTCTGGAGAACCGTGGCCAGCCGGGCGATCATCCGGTCAGCGTCACCTGTCCGGAAACTGAATATCTGAAAGTTATGATCTGCCGAGTGAATTGAAAAAGGTCAGCGGAAAGCGGCAAAGAGCGGACAGTCACGGAAAGACAACTTCCTGACGATGAAGCAGATCTTCCGACCAATCGACGCCTGATAGCATTTGAAATACAGGAACAGCAACGCCTGGACGCTCGGGACCCCGAAGGCTAAAAAACACTTCCACCTCAAACGCGGAATTGTGAAAGAACAGCTCAGGGGATTCGTACGATGAGAAACCTGCCGACAGTTTCACTCACGCTGATCATTCTCGCGACAAGCCTGTCGAGCGTAGCTAAGTCGGAAGAAAAGCTCTGGAAGTCCGGCGTGGCCACAGTCATTGTCACTCCCGGGCAATCGATGTGGATGGCCGGATACGCTTCCCGAAACAAACCGTCAGAAGGCAAAGTCCACGACCTCTTTGCAAAAGCGCTGGCTCTTGAAGATCCGGCTGGCAACAGAATCGTCTTCCTCACGACAGATTTGATTAGTATTCCGCGCGACCTGCAAGAATGATTGCAGGAGGAATGTGTTCGGGAGTACCAGCTGGCACATGAATCGCTGCTGATGAATGCATCGCACACTCATTGTGGCCCGGAACTTCGAGCCAGCAAAGCCTCACTTTATGGCGATGCAGCCGAACAGGTCTCACACACGGAGAACTACTACAACAATCTGAAGCAGAAACTGCGGGATCTGGTAGGACAGGCATTGCAAAAGCTGGAACCATCGCGGCTTGGGTACACTCATGGCAGAGCCGGGTTTGCCATGAATCGTCGACTGCCGACCAATACAGAACCTCGCAACGCTCCGTATCCGGATGGCCCGGTTGACCATGAGGTCCCTGTGTTGAAAGTGGAATCTGAAGCCGGTGATTTGCGAGCCTTGTTGTTCGGCTATGCATGTCACAACACGACGCTGGGCTTCTATCAGTTTTGCGGAGACTATGCGGGATTCGCGCAGTACGATCTTGAACAGACATTTCCGGGCGCGGTGGCGATGTTTATGACCGGCTGCGGAGGCGACCAAAATCCGCAGCCACGCGGCGAACTGGAACTGGCGGAGCACCACGGAAGCAGTCTGGCAATGGCCGTCAAGGCGGGGCTGCTGGGTCCCATTCGCCCGATCACGGGAACACTTCAGACCGCTTTGGAGCCCGTTGAACTGGAGTTTGCCGCAGCACCTTCCCGAGCCGAACTGGAACAGTTGCAGCAGTCAAAGGTCGAGTACTCTCAACGACGCGCCACCGCTTTGCTGAAGCAGCTGGATGAAAAGGGCGCTATTCCGACAAGGTATCCTTATCTGGTTCAGGTCGTTCGCATTGGAAACGAAGTGCTGTTGGTCGCTCTTTCCGGCGAAGTCGTTGTAGACTACTCCCTGCGGCTGAAGCAGGAGTTAAAAGGGCCGGCAGCCGTGTGGATCGCAGGATACGGCAACGACGTGTTCGGCTATGTGCCTTCGCTGCGAGTGCTGGAAGAAGGTGGATACGAAGGCTGCGGGGCGATGCAGTTTACGACGCTTCCGGGTCCGTTTGCCCCGTCCGTAGAAACTCGAATCGTGGCAAAAGTGCACGACCTGATCGCCAGAACCGCCAATGTGCCGGTGAATCCGGCTCCGTAAATAAAGAATGGCGGGTGAGCCAGAAAACCGTCGAAAGAGTCCAGACGATTTTCCGCCAACCGCCGTATTCTGGCTCACCACGATCTCACTAATGATCTAGAATTCCCGTTCCTCAGGGAACCACGGCCGACTTTGCTGCGGCCGCGACTTTTCCTGAGGGCCGGCAAACTGACAAGCAAGCAAAACACCGTTTCAATGCGGATCTGACTGACCATGATTTGCGTAAGCCTGGGGCGAACCCGCCATTCGTCCATGATGGAAGAACACAAAGCTCTGGCCACTAAAGGTGCCGAACTCGTGGAGCTGCGCGTAGACTACATGCGCAAGCGACCTGACATCGGCGTCCTGCTGAAAGAACGTCCCACGCCCGTCGTTGTGACCTGCCGAAGGCGCTCAGACCGCGGACGATGGTTTGGCACAGAAGAACAGCGACTGGCGATCCTGCGGGAAGCCATTATCTCTGGCGCAGAGTATGTCGATCTGGAAGACGATATTGCCAAATCCGTCCGCCGTTATGGCAAAACAAAGCGCATCGTCAGCTACCATAACTTCGACGAGACACCGATAGAGTTGTTTGACATCCATCGTCGTCTTTCGGAATGTGATCCGGACGTGATCAAGATCGTCACGATGGCGAACTCACCGGCGGACAACGTGCGAATGCTGGAAATGGTGAGTGCCTCCGAGATTCCTACCGTGGGATTCTGCATGGGAGAACTGGGGACGATCAGCCGGATCCTGTGCGGCCGCGCTGGGTCTCCATTCACTTATGCCAGTTTCAGCCGCGAGCGAGAAATGGCTCCCGGACAATTGTCTTACGCCGAAGTTCGAAATCTGTATCGCTTCAACAAGATTACCAAAAACACAAAAGTTTACGGTGTCATCGGTGATCCGATCGCTCACAGCAAAAGCCCATTGATTCATAACGCAGCCTTTCGCAAGGTGGGCATTGATGCCGTTTATCTTCCGCTTCGGATCCCGGCTGACGGTCTCACAGAATCGCTGAAGGAATTCGATCGAATTGGGCTCAGTGGTTACAGTGTTACCATTCCGCACAAAGAAACGGTTCTTCAGTTCTGTGATTCGTTGGATGAGGAAACTAACAACATTGGAGCCGCCAATACTCTGTACCGCAAAGACAACAAATGGGCGGCCACCAACACGGACGCTTCAGCCGCATTGGAAGCGATCCAGGAAGGGCTAAAAAAATCGGGCGGCGTTACAGATCTCAAAGGGCGTAAAGTGCTGATCCTGGGAGCAGGCGGTGCAGCCCGAGCGGTTGGCTACGCATTGATAAGCAACGGAGCGGCCGTGGCCGTAACGAATCGTTCGCGCGAGCGAGGCCGAACGCTGGCAACTGAACTGGGTTGCCAGTTCATTTCCTGGGAAAATCGCGGAGCGGAATCCTGCGAAATTCTGGTCAACTGCACATGCGTCGGAATGCATCCGAATCTGAACGAAACGCCTTTTGAACAGAACTGGCTGAGTGACTCCACGCTCGTTTTTGACACGGTGTACAATCCAGAACAAACGCTGCTTTTGAAGTACGCTCGAGAACGTGGCTGTCCAACGGTCGGAGGAATGGAAATGTTCATTCGACAAGCCGGCAAGCAGTTCAAGCTTTTCACCAACGCCGAACCGCCTCGCGAATACATGACGGAGACGCTTCGACGAGCGATGTCAGCGGCCCACGCTATCGTAGCGTCCTCAGATTCTGAAAAACCTAAACCCGCGGACGGCGAGTGAAATGTGCCCAATCCGGGGACCTTTCCGGACGGCGTGATTTGCGTCTGAACGTTACGGAATTCGGATCAAATGGCCGTCACACATTTTGAATTGACGAATCAGAACACAACGTAAGATCTGGCCAACATGGTTGTCACATTAATTGGGTATCGCGCGAGTGGAAAATCAAGCGTCGCTCCTCGACTGGCCAAAAAACTTGGCTGGTCATGGGTCGACTGCGATGATGTGATTGAACAGCGCGCTGGCGCTTCGATTCAGGATATTTTTGCTCATGAAGGCGAACCCGGCTTTCGCAAACGAGAGTCGGAAGTTCTGGCCGAGCTTCTTCAGCAGCCAAACATGGTGGTCGCAAGTGGCGGTGGCGCTGTTCTTTCGGAAGCGAATCGACAACTCATGAAAGCTGCCGGCCCTGTAGTCTGGCTGCATGCGCCTGTCGATATCCTCGTTCGGCGTCTGGGTGGTGATCGAAACTCTTCACAGCGCAGACCAAGCCTCACCGGGCGACCCATCGCCGATGAAGTTGCTGAAGTGCTCGCATTTCGCGAACCCCTGTATCGTGAATGTGCCTCACTGATTGTCGACGCCAGTAGTGAACGACCACCGCAAATGGCAGAACTGATTGCAAAGTACATTCTGGAACATGAATCACGGGAAGTCACAGCTCAATGATCTTTGACCTGCCAGGATCTTTTGTGCTGACATTCCTGTTCATTCTGGGCTGCTGCATTGGCAGTTTTCTGAATGTCTGCATCCACCGATTCCCATCAAAGATTCATCTTTGGGATCAGCTGAAAGCACTCAACAGTCATGGTTCTGGCTGCCCTCGCTGTGCAGCGGCGATTAAGTGGAGAGACAATGTCCCGCTCTTTGGCTGGCTGCTGCTGAGAGGCAAATGTCGAAACTGCCGGCGGCCAATCTCTGCGCGTTATCCACTGGTGGAACTGCTGACAGGAATTCTGTTTGTTGTGGTCTATCAGGCGGAAATGCCACCAGACTTCTGGGGCCATGTAAATGAGTTTGGAATCAATTCCAGCGACGGGCCCCAGACGATTGCCAATTTGTTTCCGGTCGCCACATGGCTGCATGTTCGCTATGCACTGCATATCGCCATGGTCTGCTGTCTCATTGTTGCCACTTTCATTGACTTCGAACTTCGAATTATCCCGGACGGCAGCACCGTACCGTTGATGCTTGGTGCTCTACTTGTGTCTGCATTTTGTGGTCAGACATTTCTGGTCCCTCTTTGGTTTCAGGATGCCAGTGTTGTCACCACGCTGAAATCGGTGTCGCCAGACTGGATGAGTCCGTTGATTTTCTCCTGGGACTATCTGCCATTTGCCACAAAACATCCCCACCTTCACGGCTTTCTGGTAAGCCTCGCCGGCTTGATCGTCGGCGGTGGAATTGTGTGGTTGGTTCGAATAGCAGGCTTCTGGGTTCTGAAGCAGGAAGCGATGGGATTCGGCGATGTCGTGCTGATGGCGATGATTGGAAGTGTCGTCGGATGGCAGCCGGTGACCGTAATATTTTTTATCGCCCCTGTGCTCGCTATCTTCGCCGCAATCTTTGCCTGGCTGACGAAACGTGACCGAGAAATTCCGTATGGACCGTGGCTCAGTATGGCCACGCTGCTGTTGCTGCTGTTCTGGCCATTCATTTGGCCGCGAGCTGAACGCCTCTTCGACATGGGGCCATTTGTGCCCCTGATGGCGGTGTTCATGTTTGTTTCTCTGATCGCCAGCCTGCAGCTGATTCAGATGGTGAAGCGTCTTTTTGGCATCAATGCAACGTCATCAGCTTCGGACGCCGCCACCGGCTGGTCATCGGCCGATCACCTGATGTTCTACAATGCCGAACGACCGGATGAACAAACCGGCCAGTGGACTCGACCAGTGTGGCCGGGAAGCCGGGTGGGGCAGGGCACTTCGACTTATCATCAATGGCGAAACGGCGGAGAGCGGTGAAAAGGCAGAAGGAGTCATTGGACAGACGGCCATCGGCAAAGTGCTTTTCCTGGGCAACAGTATCACGCTGCATGGGCCACTGGAAAGCATCGGCTGGTCGGGAAACTGGGGCATGGCGGCCAGTGAACAGAGTAAAGACTATGTCCACCTGCTGACAAAGCACATCGCCGACGCTTCGCATAAACAACCAGAGATTATGGTCAGGAACATTGCTGACTTTGAACGCGACTATCAGAACTTCGACATTGAAAAAAATCTGGAAGCGGCAATCGCATTCGAAGCGGACCTCATCATGATCGCGATCGGAGAAAATGTCAGTTCTTTAGCCACAGAAAAAGACGAGCAGGATTACGAGGCAGCGGTCACAGCGCTGTTGCATGCACTTCACGCGAAGAAGATGCGGGCATGCTTCGTGCGGAGCACATTCTGGAGCGATGCCGCCAAGGACAAAGCCCTGTCCCGAGCATGTGACGCCACTGGAGCGACGTTTGTAAATCTTGGAAAGCTGGATGCGGATGAGACTCATTTCGCCAATTCTGAGCGTCACATTGAACACGCTGGTGTCGGTCGTCATCCGGGTGACAAAGGTATGAAAGCCATCGCGGATGGACTTTGGAGTGCCATTGAAAAGAAACTGCAGAAGTAAACTTGATCAACACTTTGATTCAACGATGCAGGGTGCCGTCGGCGGCGGCGATGTGTCCGAGGACTTCACGTGCAAAGCTGAATTAAAAACAGAGCCCGGAATCAGGTCGATTCCGGGCTCTGTTTGCTTTTAATTGTCTGCGGCAGCAAGCTGCCTGCGAAAATTATTTCCTGGCGGACAGTTCATCTGATTTTGCTTTCAGCTCAGCGGCTTTCTTTACCGCTTCTTCAGACTTTGTCTTCAGCTCGGCAAGTTTTGCCGTGGCTTCGTCAGCGGCCTTCTTTGCAGCTTCAGCCGCCACTTTCGTTTCTTCCGCTGGCTTCTTCAGAGGTTCAACCGCAGCCGTCGCTGCTTCAAGATTCTTCTGCGCCTCAACGGCAGCAGCTTCGGCAGCCGTGATCGCATCTGCTGGCGAATTAGGATCCGCCTTCAGGTCGGCCACAGATTTGTCTGCGGCAGCCTTTGCCGCCGTGGCTGCTTCCACAGCCTTTGTGGCGGCATCCAGAGTTGCCTGGGCGTCTGCGTGTGCTTTCGCTGCCGCTTCTGAAGCCGCTGCCGTATCTGCGATCGTCTTTGTCTGGGTTTCTGTCGATGCGGCAAGTTCTTCAACCAGCTTGGCGGAATCTTCTGCCGCTCGGCCCGCTTCAACGATCTCGCGATCACGATCTTTCTTGAAGTCCGGCACGATGTCGATACCAGGCAGTGCGGCCTTCAGAGCTTCTTCACCCGCTTCTGTGACCGTGGTCTGCCAGACAAACAGTCGCTTGAGCGATTTCAACGCGGTCAACTGAGCCAGGCCAGCATCAGTCACTTTGGTCTCGTACAAATTGAGATATTCCAGGGCAGGGAGCACTGTCAACGCTGCCAGTCCCGCGTCGGTCACTGAAGTCTTCTCGAGATGAAGACGAGTCAGTCCGGTGAGTCCGCTCAGATGAGCGAGACCCGCGTCGGTGACTTTCGTGCCTCGCAGATTCAAAGAATGGATGTTGGCGGCACCTTTGACAACCGCCAGCGTTTCGTCAGTGATTTCCTTGTCGGACAAGTGAAATGCGACCGTGAGGCGCGCGTCGTTCTTCGCCAATGGCATGGCCTGTCCACCAGCCGCCTGAATCGCCTGGATCAACTGCTTGTCGGCATCTGACAGCTCTTCCTGCGCCACCGCAAAGCCAGGAATCAGCAGGAAAGCGACGAGTAATCCGGAAAGCTTCATATCACACCTCTCGTACAAAAAATTCACCTGACAAATTCGCAAGAGCCCCTGTCGTGAAGCCCCGGAGTCATTACGAGGGTACTTTCCAGGCCATCGCAGTGCAATGCTCTGGTCGATTTCGGTCGCTCCCCATGCGAAATTGCAGATTCAGGATTCTGACCGAATCACTGCACAAGTGCTTGCTGTTTGTGCATTTGAGGACGTGAGAAGCACTGAAGGTCGCGATCAATGCTGCGGATCAGAGGATTGGTGGTCCTGGACTCAGATCGCGATCAAGGCCCGTGCAACGCTTCGCTGCGGAGGGAACCTGCACGCTGCAGAACATCACTCGACATATCCATGCGTTTGGGCTGCAGCTGGAACGTGAATTGGCGATGGTCGGTCACATGTTTGCCCAGGAAGTTGTCACTGATGAAATCCAGCGGAAACTTTTGGTACCACGGAGCATTCACGTCAATCTGCTCTGTTCGCGTTTCATAACCGTCCATCAGCAACTGGACTTCACGCGTTCCGTACCACGTAAAGTCGAAGGAAGCTGGCGTATAGCCGATGTCTTTACCATCCACTTTTACCAATGCACCCTGTGGATACGAATTCACCGTGACGCGCCGGTGCACACAGCCGACCTGCATCAGGGCGAGCAGCATGAACAGCAGAACTGACAGACGAGCAAACATCGATTCGGCTTCCATGCCGGACAAACAGTGCGATACCAAGGCAACAGAAGCATACCGCGCATCATAAATTCAGGCCAAGAGCAAACTCTCACTGACACAACATAGAGAACACAGGGACTTCAGGATGGCGATCTGGCAAACTACGTCTCCGGCGATATTTTCAGCTTCTGAATACCCACACCGCACGTTCTCTTCCCATTGCCCGTCGAATACACGACTCTATTTCAGCGATTCACCTGGTGGTGACGCCTGTAATACAGTAGGAGAATGGCCGTGCCAATTGGGGTGAAGTGTCCTGCCTGCCAGTCGGCTTTTTTTGTAAAGGATGAGCTGGCCGGCAAACGGATTCGGTGCGTCAAATGCCGCGCCGTCGTTGACGTAGCCACGGTGCCAGTCGCGCCCTCTTCGAATAATCAAAACGTCCCTGCAGTTCCACCAAAAGGACACGAAGAGAGAACATCTTCGGAGTCTGTACCGGCTCCTTCAACATCCCACACAGCACCTTCGCCGCTCCCCGGATCGCCAGCACCGGTCGTGCGAAGGGCTCGCCGAATCACTGCTGAGGAACTATCGGCTGCCGCCACATTCCAGCCGACACCGCCGGTCGGAACACCACGGAACTCTGAAGAAGCGTCACCGCCGGTCCGTGTTCGAATCATCACAGGACCACGCGATGTCCAGGCAGACTCCGTCCGTCATACGGCCGCGACACTCTCCGTTCCGCCCGAAGATTTTGAGACACTGCGACAGAAGATCTTTGCTTCTTTTCTGCAACAGAAGATAGCTCCAGTACCCATTGGGTCCTCGTACCGAATTGGGATCGTACTGGTTTCATTATTCATGATCATGCTTCCGCTAATCTATATTGCGTTGATTGGCGTGGTTAGCTGGGGTGTCTGGTATCATGCGTCCCATCACACGGGAATCATTACGGCCGCAGCATCTTCCACCAGTGGTCGAAATTCCGGTCGCGCTGTTGTGTTCGGATTCCTGGTTTACGTCACGCCCATCATTGCTGGTTCGGCGCTGGTACTGTTTATGTTCAAGCCGCTGTTCTCCAAACCGGCCCATGATTCAGGCCGCAGGACTCTGAAACCAGCGGATGAGCCCCTGCTGTTTGAGTTTGTCGACCGGATTTGTCGGGCCGTCAATGCACCTCGTCCCCGCCGAATTGATATCGACTGCAACATCAACGCCAGCGCCAGCTTTGGACGTGGCCTGTTGAGCATGGTGGGCAACGATCTGGTCCTGACACTCGGTATGCCTTTGGTCGCTGGTCTGACGATGCGGCAATTCGGCGGTGTGCTGGCTCACGAGTTCGGCCATTTCGCGCAGGGTGCTGGTATGCGTCTGACTTATCTGATCCGATCGATCAGCTATTGGTTCACACGCGTTGTCTACGAACGCGATGCGTGGGACGAAAAACTGGCTGACCTGTCACATAGTCTTGATATTCGCATCGGCTGGATCCTGTACCTTACGCGTCTGGGTGTCTGGCTGACTCGCAAAGTTCTTTGGGTCCTGATGGTGAGCGGTCACTTTGTCGGTGGCTATCTGCTGCGTCAAATGGAGTTTGATGCGGATCGCCATGAAGCTCGTCTGGCAGGCAGTCGCACCTTCGCAACAACGGCGAGGCAGTTGTCTGTGCTGGGTGTTGGCTATCGAGGCGCTCTTTCGGACCTTGGAAATTTCTACCGCGAAGGACGACTGGGTGACAATCTCCCGAAGCTGATTCTGCTGAATGTTGATCAGCTTCCTGAAAAGGTCCATGCAAAAATCGACGAGAGGATTCTGGAATCAAAAACAGGGCTGTTTGATACTCATCCGTCCGACCGCGAACGCATGGCAAGCGCCGCGAAAGAAGACACCGAGGGAATTTTCCAGCTGCGACTTCCAGCCGCGCATCTCTTCAAACGGTTCGACTTTCTTTCCCGCGCCGTGACGTGGGATTACTACAAAGAAATCTTCGGTGAGGAACTGCAGAAATCAGATCTGCATCCCGTCGACAAGCTGATGGAACTTCAAAAGATTCAGCAGGCGGCATGGAAAGCCCTGCAGCGATTTTTTCAGGGGCACGTGTCGTGGTACCGCGCATTTCCCAGTCCGAGTGCCGCATTTAAACTGCCAAAAGACGTGACCAGCTCCGCCACCGTCATGAAACGCAGCCGCGCCGCGATGTTGAAGGAAGCGGATCAATACGGCAAGGTCTGGAAAAAATTCGACGAAGGCGACACGCAGCTGATTGAGATCGGTCTGGCCGACATTTTGCTCAAGGCTGGCGTGAAGATTCGCAAGAAAGATTTTACGATTTCGCTCACCAGTCGCAGCGAAGTTCAGAGTGCTCGTGAAACGGTGGAAGTCCGCCAGGGTCAACTGGAACCGAAGCTGCTGCCGTTCGAAGATGCTGCAGCCGATCGACTCTACACGTCCCTGCAGCTGGCTCGCACGCCGGAGGTCATGAGTGCTCTGGCAGAGTTCGGTGTCTCAAAGACCGAGCTGGATCAGTTGCTGAAGATCTTCAGTCATGTGAATGAACGACTGGGGCAATTGCTGGTGATTCGAGACTCGCAGATCGCGCTTGGCAAACTGCTGTCCGTGCTGTCCGATAACAATGAAAACCCTCAGCTGATCACGCAGATTAAGAATCATATGTCTGAACTCTCGGAACAGATCACGCATCTTCGCGAGTCCTTTAAAGCCACTCCCTATCCGTTCGACCACGCTCGCGCGGATATCACAGTTGCCGACTATCTGTTGAAGGAACTTCCGGACCCAGAAAATCCCGTGGCCTTGTACGAGGCCGCTGATTCGATCGGCAACGCTCTGCCACCCATGCAGGCTCGCGTGACTGGACGACTCTGCCAGATCGCCGAAATGGTGGAGACACACTTCGGGTTGCCGCTGTTTGAAGATCCACCGGAGGATGAGGAAGTAGATCTTGGGGATGATGACGATGAGTGAATGAGTTCATCGGTGATTTGTAAAATATCTACCCCGGAAACCAGAGCAGGGCAAGAATCCGATCCTCAGAAGTTGCTATTAGGGCTTACGAATCGCACCGTTTTCAGCTTGTAGATACTCCGGCGGAATCTGAAGCCGCGGACTTCGCCACGGAACACCAGCCTGACCGGCGGCTTTGTAAGCAAGGTCGGATTCGCCCAGAAACCAGCACAGCTCATTCAGTTCACCTACCATCCGCAGTCGCTGCATAATGGACTCGGGTGACATGTCCGGTGGCGTCGGAAGTGGTCGGTGGTTTGGCTCTGATTTATTCATCATTGGTGTTTCCCGTCAGCTTTTCAATATCGTCCAGATCGCGTTTGCGAGCCGCCACGGTCTTCATCTTGATAAGACCATCGCGTGAAACGACATCGCATCGCGTCTCTCCCAGTGCACCTTCGATTCGCGATTCCCAGACATCTTCCAGGAACGTAGTTACGATCATCAGATCCAGTGGGATCAACGTTGAATCGACTGCCTTAGAGACGCGGTAGATCTCCATCGCCTCGGATGTGTTCGGACGGAATGGCATTCGGCCACTGGGAATCCAAAACCCCACAGACTCTGCAACCTTCAAAATTGCAGGAAGGTCCTCTTCACGAACCAGCAAATCAATATCCTGCGTGGCTCGTGGATGCCCATGGATCGCCATCGCCAACCCGCCGCAAACGGCAAACGACAAATTGGCCGCCTTCAGGGCAGCGATTAATGCAAGGAGTTCCGTGATTATGATCATGTCGTTGCCCTCAATGCATCACAATTCGAACGGCTTTGATCATCTTCGGTATCCCTCAATGGCCTCAGACTGGTTGGTTACGTGAGTTGCACAATCCAGATTCTGACCTGCGAATCGCCGACCGAAACGGTCTTCACCTCTGCCGGAGACGTCACGCTGAACTCAATCCCATCTGCCAGCGTTTCGCCTTTGATGTAATCGCCCCATTCGGCGACCATGGCCTGGACGGTGTTGTCCTGCGAGTGATACTCAACCTTGATGCGATCGGTGATGTTCAGGTTGGCGTCCTTTCGCAGTTGCTGCACCTGACGCACGAAGTCGCGGGACATGCCTTCACGGATGAGTTCCGGTGTCAGCACTGTGCTGATAGCCACTTGAATTCCAGCGTCGTCGGCACACACCCATTCGGCCGCCTGTTCCGTACTGACGAGCACATCATTCGGTGTCAGATCAACCGTCTGGCCTTCAAGTTCGACAGTCAGATTCTGACCTCGACGCAGCGGGCCCAGTACGGCATCACCAAGTTCCGGCAATTTGGTTCGCAATGCGTTAAGCAGTTTGCCGTACTTCGGCCCCAGCGTTTTCAGGTTCGGTTTGTAGGCGTATTTGACCAGCGTGTCGAGATTGTCTGCTCGCACCACACGTTGAATATTAAGTTCTTCGCCAATCACATCCGCCAGCTTTTCGATGGCGCTCGCGGTGTCGGCGGATGATGACGCAAACCGCAACTCCGCCAGCGGCTGACGAACTCGCAGATTGGATTCTTCTCGCAGCTTATGCCCCAATCGTACAACCTTCTGAGCCGATGCCATACGCAGGTTGAGATCTGCGTCAAGCAGCGATGTGTCCGCGGTTGGGTAGTCGCAGAGATGGACAGAGGAGGGCAGGGGGCCATCGTAGCCGGATTCGCCAGAATTCGGAGCGGCATCGGAATTCTCACGACTTCCGCTACCGAGGAGATCCTGGCCCAGCACTAGGTTCTGATACATCCGCTCCGTCAGAAACGGAATGCCGGGTGCCAGCAAGCGACAAAGCGTGACAAGTACTTCATACAACGTTTCATACGCCGCGTTCTTGTCAGCATCGCTGGCATCTTTAGATCGCCAGAAGCGACGTCGGTTGCGGCGAATGTACCAGTTGCTCAGATCATCAATGAACTGAGCCGCCGCCGCACAGAACGCCGGTGCGTTGTAGTTCGACATCTCGCGATGAGCGACCTCGATCAGCGATTGCAGGTTCGACAAAATCCAGCGATCGATTTCCTGAAAGTTGTCCAGGCGAGCGGTTGGGCGTAAGCCCTCCGTGTTCGCGCTGGCCGTTGCGGTCGCGGCGCTCGATGACACCGAGGGCTGACGCCCAGCGGCTCGCCAGCGAAGTTCATCGCTCGGCACGAATCCATCCGCGATCGCATAGTCCACGAAGAACTTGTAACAGTTCCACAGCGGAATCAGGATCTGGCGGCGAGTTTCATCAGCCGGCCCGCTGGTGACCGTACACGTTGCAACACCTTCGAGCGTCTTGTCGATTGGCCCATCGGGCGTTTGCAGCGTGACCGGTTTGTCGCCATGACGAGTTCCAAAACGCAGATCCTGCGCGGGGTTCTGAGCCAGATACATCCAGCGCATGGTATCCACGCCAAGCTGTTCAGCGGCTTCTTCAAACCAGATCGCCGTTCCGTCGGATTTGTGCATCGGCTTGCCTTGTTCGTTTGTCACAAGGCGATGACCGAGCAGCGTGCGAAATGGCTTCTTGTCCTCCGCGTTGTCGGCTTCGTCGTAACGCATCATCGTCGACAGCGACAGCATCGAATAGAACCAGTTGCGGAACTGGCCGGGGAAGCATTCGGTGACGAGATCGGCCGGATACCACTTCTGCCATTCTTCACGGTTTGTGTTGTAGCCCATCGTGCTGAACGGCACGATGCCCGCGTCGAGCCACGGGTTGCCGACGTCCGGAATACGGCGCATCCGCTGGCCTTCTTTGCCGGGCGTCTGGCTTTCGATGATGACTCCATCGATCCACGGACGATGGGGAGTGTTGCCTTCGAAATCGCCCCAGCCTTCGACGCTGCGTTCCTTCAGTTCCGCCAGTGAACCAATCACTTCGAAGTCCGACGGATCTTCTTCATTGACCCAAATCGGCAGCGCGAGTCCCCAGAATCGCTTCTTGGAAATCATCCAGTCGCTCATGTTGGTCAACCAGTCGATCTCCCGTTCCTGCCCGTCGATGCTGTCCGGCAGCCATCTGATCTGGCGAGTCACATCTTTGATCTCATCACGCCAGTCCATGTTGATGAACCACTCGTCGACCAGCCGAAAGACAAGTTCATCGCCCGTTCGCCAGCAGTGAGGATAAATGTGCGGATACGTTTCAACGGCGACAAACATGCCCTTGGCTTTGAGCTTCTCGAAGACCAGCTCGGCCGTCTTTGGGGAGATCGCTTCGAGGCCGGCGAAATCACCGAACTCTTCCGAGTACGTGCCATCATCCTTCAACGGTGCGATGACGGGCATACCGACGGACATACCGATCTTGTGGTCAATATCACCGCAGCCCGGAGCCATGTGAACAATGCCGGTCCCCTCGCCCGCGACCACATTCGCGCTGCCGCGGGAGTCACGTCCACCGTCGATGACCTTGTGCCATGATTTTCCACATTTGCCAAGATTGCTTTCATCGACAGGGCATCCACCGTCCATCTGCTGAGCCGGCAGTTCATCAAACGGACCGTCATACTTCCACCCGACCATCTCGCCACCTTTCAGAGTACCGAGTTCTTCAAAGCCGCCTTGTTCTTTGAAGATCTGAGCCAGCGTCTTGAGTTTCGGCACGCCTTCCGGCCATTTCCATTCCGGGCGACCGAAGCCGTCTTTGAATTCAGTGGACAGTCGCTGGAAGTTCAAATTGTCCTTGGCGAAGTAGTAGATCGCGTTATCGCGTTTTGTCTGGATCTTGATGTAGTCCAGATCCGGATTCACCGCGCAGGCGACGTTGCTGGTGAGTGTCCATGGGGTTGTGGTCCAGACGAGGAGGTATTCCTGAGCTGCCTGCGTTTCAGGCGAGCGGTTGGGCGTCAGCCCTCCGAGTTCGTCGCCCTCTTTTTCACGGAGGGCTGACGCCCTGCCGCTCGCCGGGTCCCTAATGATCGGAAACCTCACAAACACGCTCTTATGCGTCGTCAGCTTGCGACCTTCCGCGATTTCCATCTGCGAATACGCGCTGCCACCGCGGCCGGACCAGGGCATGACGTCGTGGCCCTGGTAGATCTTGCCGCGTTCGAAGCACTTCTTCAGAAAGGTCCAGATGGTTTCGTTGTTCTCGGTGGAGAACGTGAAATAACTGCCGCCCCATTCCGGGTTGCCGAGCTTCTCAACCAGTTGATGAGCCTTCGCGGTTTCCGTCTTGCCGCTTGGAGCTGTGATCGTCACTTCGTCGTCGGTGCCAAGATGCTCAGCAAGTTCGCGAAGTTGAGATGGGTTATCCCAGTCCATCCAATAGCCAAGTCGCTGTGACTGTTCAGTCTGTCGAGCCGCGAATCGGAGAACTCGTCGCTTGCATTCATTGACGAAGTTGTCGATGCCGAATTCATGGACGGCAGTCTTCGTCCCTAGCCCCAGCTGTTTTTCAACTTCGACTTCGACCCACAGACCCTGACAGTCGAAACCGTTCTGGTATCGCTGATCGTGGCCGGTCATCGCAAAGAAACGTTGATACGTATCCTTGTACGTGCGACCCCAGGCGTGATGCACGCCCATCGGGTTGTTCGCCGTGATCGGCCCGTCAAGAAAACTCCATCGCTTGCGGCCTGCGTTCTTTTGTCGAAGCTGGCGGAAGATCTGCTGGATCTCCCAGAACTTCAGGACGGAGTGTTCGCCAGTAACAAAATTGCTGTCAGAGACGGGCTGAAACATGGATGCAGATAGATTCACGAAGGAGTGGGTTTGATGAGCGGCAAGGGATTGAAAAATGCCCGCCGAGTCCTGTTTTGTCTTGATCGGAGATTTCAGATCTGAAATTTGAAATCTGCGTGCGGAGTTTACGCATTTGCGAGGCATATGCCTACCGCCAGGTATCATCAGGCTGTGACAAGGCAGTCTGAGAACTCGACAAACGGTCTCAGCCGGGACGAGACTGGTGCGTTATCATGGCCAGCAGTCTTTCGCTGTGACCAAACACCGGATTCGGGTTCAAAGGCATGCGCACCGCACCTGCGCGGGGAAGCCCCGAATAAAAGTTCATTTCAGCAGCGGCACGATGTTGCCGCGTCTTTATCGCTGCCTTCGCTGAATCAGGACGTCAAAACGCAGGCTTCGGGAGGACTCCGATGCTGCGCAGAATGCTGCTTTCACCATCTCAAAAACTTGTCAACATTCGATCACAAGGGCCAACAATTGAATCTATACGCGGGTAGCAAAACGTCACCCAGCAATCTTTTTACTAATAAGTCCCTTACATGTGTAAGTAATTCCGGTTACTTTTCGTTCTCCCGTTCTCGTGAAGCGAATAGCGAGGATCGTCGTCGGGGCGGCCCAGAGTTCGGCCATGAACTGTTGTTCCGGTAAGAGATTGGGCTATTTCAACGTGTGGCAGAGCAGAGTTCATCTGAGTGTCAGGCGGACTCGAAGTTTTTGTACCTCATGTCTGGAGAATGAGTTCATGATGCAACGTACATTTAATCGCGGCTGGTTTGTGACGTATTCGATACTGTGTGCCACTCTGATGGTTGGCAGCAGTGTGTCCGGGCAGTTGTCCGACTGGACTGCAGAAGTCGTCGGTGGCGCTGATTGCAACGCTCAGGCCAATCTGAGTCAGCCGACATGTGCTGGCTGCTCGTCTAAGTATGACAAATGCAATCAGCAGTCTGGAAACGCGACAACGATCTGCCAGACCGGTGCTGGCGGTAATGCCTGCACTGCATCCACCAGATGCACTGGCGATGAAATGAACGATACGCTTGATCCGAACGGTGCCGATGGGCAACCTTGTACCCCAAAGCAGATTTGAGGGTCTCAGTTTCGTGCTGTTAACGAGGCAGGGACCGCAATAATCAATGCGGCCCCTGTTCCTTTTTCCAGGTAAAGGGGAAGCAGCGTGGTCGAGTTTACGTCAGGATTCCAGGGGGCGTTGCGTCGTCTTCTGTATGTGGTGTGGTTCACGACGGTGTCTCCAGCGTTGGTCTTAGCCGCTGGGCCAGGCGAGGTGCATTCGCGTGTCTTGAATTCGCTCAAGTTTGCGGACGAGATCCTGGGGCGCAGGGTTGTTATTGTCACTGAACTGAAGCGTTACGAAGGCCGCGATTCTTATGCGGCCCGTGCAGAGACTACATCGCCCCCTTTCCGTCAGGGGGCCTCGCAGGATGCTGCAACGCTTCGCAGAGATCCAGATGTCCTTGCGTTGGAGCTGTTGGAGCCGTATCCCGTTGATGACCGGTCCTTTCTGATCAAGGTCCTTCAGACTCGAGACCGGAACTGCAACATCAATTACCGGGGAACCGACACGCGTTCCGAGATCCACGGCATCTCAGAGGGACCCAATCGCGTTGCATGGGGAGACGATGTTTCATATATCGGTAGCGGCGTGTGGTATGGCTATTTGCTCGGGTCTGAGCTGCCTGAGTTTTCGACGCTGGTGTCGGAGGTTGATTGGGAGAGCCGCGACGGAGGTCTTTTCGCGATCGGAACATATAGTCCGCGACAGATTGAAATTGAGTTTCAGGACAACAAGAGCAGCCGGCCGCGGCGGATTACGGTTGTTCCGTCAGTCCCCGGAACATTGGACGACGCGGCGCGTCAGGCGACGACGATTGAGTTCGTGGACTGGGACATGTTCGCCGGAATTGAATGCCCCAAAACGGTCGTAAAGTGGGAGCTGGGGTGCTACACGAGAGGCAAGCTGGAGACCCGTGCCAGCTTTATGACATTGCAAAGCGTTGGTCCGATTGTTGAGTTAACCGAACGGTACGGCGACTTCTTTACGGATGTTCCTGAAGGGCATCGCGTGCAGGTTAATGATCATATGGCAATCGATTTCGTCTGGCAGAATGGTGAAATCGTTCGCAAGGTTGACAAGGTGAAACTGGGTTCCCTGATCGGGCAGTCGTTCTTCGGATCACCGGTGCGTCGATTGGTCATGATGGGGATTGGATTGGTTGTGCTTGCCGTAATTACGTCGATTGTCTGGCGACGCTCAAAAGAGAGTTCCGTTCCGACAGCACCTCGCCGCTGAGTATTCATTAGATTCTGCGTATGTCTGCATTCAGCAAAATCTGTGTCGGAGCTCCGTGGTCGAAGGTGATGGTCATTTGGCTGGCAATTGCCGCAGCCTCCGGAACCGCCGCTGCCCAGGATCATTATTGCGGGGTCTATTCTGCTTATGCCGTGCTGCATCACTACGGTCAGCAGGTGAATTTTGAAGAGTTACTGGAACCTGAATACGTCCCAGGATATAGCGGCAGTACGGCACGGGGGATTGTCGCCGCATTGAACAAGAATGGAGTGGATGCCAAAAGCCACTCCGGACTTGGAATCTTCGATTTACAAATCGCGACCGGACCGATCATCCTGCATGTTCGAGGCAGCCAGGGGACTCGCCAGTACAATCACTGGGTGGTGTATCTGGGCGAGCAGCACGGTCAGGCGATTGTACTTGATCCTTCACGGGGGCATGGACTCGTCAGCTATTCGCGACTGCTGGCCATGTGGGATGGTATTGCCGTGGCGACAGCCCAAACTTTTCCCGAATTGGCTGTCTGGAGAGCGATGGGGTTGGGAAAACGGTGGTTGCTCCTGGTTGCATGCGGGTGTCTGATTTTCCCGCTGACTCTGTTTGTGGAAAGGTCAGGCGGCCTCAATGACTTCCGCTCAAAGTGGTTTCGGACTGCGATCGCCGGTGGCGTTCTGATTTTCTGCTTCTCTGCAACAGCTCTGGTCATGGACTTGCTGCACTCCGATGGCCTGATCCGCAGCCCGATTGCCAGTGCCTCAATAACAAGCGTTCGTACCCACGATCCGTTTCCAGAAATCGGACTGCAGGAAGCCGTTCGTCTGCACAGCGATTACCCGGCTGTGGAATGGGTCGACGCCCGTTATGAGCGTGACTACAACGCTGGGCACATTCCTCGCTCAGTCAGCCTGCCAATTGACGCCACGTTTCAGCAGGAGGATGATATTTTGACGCAGCTTTCCAAAGACCCAGAAATGGTTGTTTACTGTCAAAGCCAGGGTTGTGCGTATGCGCATGCTGTGTCGGAGCGATTGCGAGGTCACGGTTTCAAGAGGATCCGGCTGTTCGCTGTCGGATACAGGGAATGGGCCGCATCTGGTGCCTCCGTTGAACCGCAGCGGCCGAAGCTGTCGAAATCGCACGAAGCACGCTCATCCCACGAATTCGGGGTTCACGGGAGGGCTGGCTAATGTTACGACAAGGCTGTGCATGGTATTGCGCAATCCTGCTGTGGCTGTCCGGTATCCAGCATGTCGCCAATAAGTACTTGTTTTTAGGCACCATCCTCGACTACCAACTGGTGCCGACTCAACTGGCTGTCGTTACAGCGGCGGTATTACCGTGGCTCCATTTAATGCTGGCCGCGGTCTTAATCGCACCCAATGTCAGGTTTCGATCACCGTTCGCTGCCACTGCGATTCTTGGGCTGCTGTTCGTTATGGTTCAGGCGACCGTTCTGGTGCGCGGGATTTCCGTGGACTGCGGTTGTTTTGGAGCTATGACCGAACGTCCTGTGGGGATTGCGTCACTCGGCGTCGCTGGCAGCCTTTTCGCCACCGCATTGATCGGTTCAATACTGACGCCGAGATTGAGTGTGATCGCTTCTCAGATGCCGGCTGTGGAGTCGCATTCGGTCGCAACCGCCCCGGATTTGAAGGTTCAGGCTGAGGAGACGCCCAGGGCGGCGGGGATCTCGATTGTCGTCCCTGTGTACAACGAGATTTCCACAATTCAGCGGATTATCGAGAAAGTCAGCCGAGTCGCCGCCGACCACAACTGGGACTACGAAATTCTGATTGTCGACGATGGTTCGTCTGACGGAACCCGAGAAGTGGTCGCCGGATTCGTGGGCCGAGATCGAATTCGGGTGCTGACCCATGATAAGAATCGTGGAAAGGGGGCCGCCATTCGCACGGCGCTGACGGTGGCAACTCGAGATTTGACCATTATCCAGGACGCTGATCTGGAATATGATCCCACGCAGATTTCCTGCCTCATAGAAGCAATGAATCAACCGCACGTGGATGTCGTTTTCGGATCGCGAGTCCTGGGCGGACGAGCAAGCATGGGGAGGCAACGACGAAACATTTATGCCGCAGGCGTTTTCGTGTTAAATGTTGCAGTCAGAATACTTTACGGACTGCGAGTCACAGATGAAGCCACTTGTTATAAGTTGTTCCGAACGGCCGATTTGCATCGCATGCAATTGACGTGCGAGCGGTTTGAATTCTGCCCGGAAGTCACTGCAAAAGCCTGCCGTTTGGGTCTGTCCATTGTCGAAGTGCCAATCAGTCACACTCCCAGGTCGACCACACAAGGAAAGAAAATCGGATTCCGCGATGCGTTGTGGGCCCTCCAGACTCTTTCGGAGCTTCGGCATTGGACACCGTCGACAACAGCGAGCCACTGAACCGATTCAGCAAACGCTATGTGTTGTGCATAGCGGTGTTGCATATTGGGCTTCTGACGCATGGCATTTTCGTGCATGGCCCCACCGCAGACGAGATCGGTCATCTGCCGGCCGGACTATCACACTGGCACACGGGGCGTTTTGATCTTTATCGAGTCAACCCGCCACTGGTTCGGATGCTTGCGACTATTCCCGCTCTCACCCAGGACCCCAAAGTCCGCTGGGAATGGAATTCGGCCTATGACACGTCACGTCCGGAATGGGATCTTGGCGCGGAACTGATCGTGAATCACGGACGAAGCTATTTTCGTCTGCTTCGAGTGGCAAGGCTGGCCTGTCTGCCGTTCAGCATGATCGCTTTGTGGATCGTATGGCGCTGGTCGACGGATCTGTTCGGCGTGGCGGGCGGAATGTTGTCCGTGACTGTCTGGGCGTTTTCTCCCCTGGTGATCGCAAACGGCCAGTTGATCACACCGGATACGGCCGCTGCAGGAATTGGGGCTGTCGCCTGTTTCACTTTTCGACAATGGCTGAAGCAAGGGACGCTGCGGCTGGCGTTGATGAGCGGATTAGCGCTTGGCGGCGTCGAACTTGTGAAATTTACCTGGCTCATCTTGTTTGCCGTCTGGCCTGCCCAATGGTTGCTGTACCGTTTCATCATGCGTGGGCATGATCCTGGTTCCTCGGGAATGCGGAATCAGTTGGGGCACTTTGTGTTTATGTTTGGGATGAGCATTCTAGTCGTCAACGTCGGTTATGGATTCGAGGGCACTTTTAAGAAAGTCGGCGACTACGATTTTCTCAGCAGTCCCTTTGGAGGGTATCGGATCAAAAACACGAATGACTGGGTTTTCGGAAATCGATTTCGCCAATCTGTCCTGAGTCGCATGCCCGTGCCGCTGCCGGAAAACCTGGTTCTCGGTATTGACCGTCAAAAAGCAGATTTTGAATGGGAGTTCAATTCCTACCTTCGCGGACAATGGCGAAAAAGCGGCTGGTGGTATTACTACATCTACGGTCTCTTGATCAAGGAGCCCGCGCCGTTTGTGTTCTTGACCATTCTGGCGATCGCCTTTGCTGTCAAACTTCAGAGGACGCCGACAGGACAGGCAGAGGCGTTAAATTTACTGTTCCCGGGAATCGTGTTGTTCGTCTTCGTCAGTTCACAGACTGGCTTTAACCACCATCTGCGGTACGTTCTGCCAACGTTGATCTTTGTGGCGGTAGGGCTGGGAATTCTGATGACAGCACCCGGAAAATGGCAAGGGTGGCGCAGGAGAACAGTCTGCATGATCGCTGCCATGGGAGTGCTGGGAAGTCTGACGAGTTTTCCGCATTCACACGCCTACTTTAATATTCTTGTGGGAGGACCGCGCAATGGTCCACTGCATCTTTCGGACAGCAACGTTGACTGGGGACAGGATCTGCTGTTGCTGGAGCACTGGGCAGAACAACATCCTGACAAGCCGCTGGATGGTGTCGTGCATTTGCTGCCGGTCACTTTGGGCGTTCGCGAATTAACTGGGCTTCCACGAAAAGAGGTTCCGAGGGTTGATTCGGCGGCGGAGCGATCGCGGTCGGTACGTTTGGCACCCGATGCGACTTTCGGTCCCATTCCGGGGCGATATGCGTTGAGTGTCGTGCATATCTACCGCCACGACTCCGGCTATGAATATTTTCAAACGCTGAATCCCACCGACTACGTTGGGTACACCGTCCGAATTTATGAGGTGAGCGTGGATGACGCGAATCACGTTCGGCTGAAGTACGGCCAGCCGCTGCTCGACCGGGGTTCGCTATGAAAAAGCACCCAGACAACAAGACCGGTGGCGCAGTCAGACGGCGATTGGCCCCGAAAACACGTCTGGCCATTGAAGACTACGCGATGCTTGTTGTCGCTTTATCGTTAGTCACGGTTTACGCAAACTGGGCCTGGCTCAGCGACGATTATGGGATGTCGGCCTACATCCCTCCATTCGCGCCAGGCTACAATCGCATGGAGCAGACACACTTGGGCGCGGAGTGTTTCAATGTGGCAGAATCGATTACTCAAGGGCACGGGTTTTCAAATCCATTCGGTGAGCGTACCGGGCCAACAGGTTGGGTGTCGCCAATGCTGTCGTATTGGATGGCGTGCGGATTGTGGCTGGTTGGTGGCAGTCGCGATGCATTGACGGAGTTGTTTTTTGCAATGCAGATTCTCGTCCTTGCCTTGACGGGGACGATCTGTCTGGCCGTTGGCAGAAGAATGCAAAGCACTTCTCTGGCGATAGTCGCGATGGTGATTGTGATCTGCACGAATTTCAAGTGGATGTTTCAGATCACCCACGACTGCGTTTTTCAAATGTTGTGGGTCGATATCATTTTCCTTGGGTTGTGGCATTTCCCTTGGCCATGTTGGCGAGTTGCGGGACTATTCGGCTGGGGCTCTGTTGGAGGACTCTGTGCCCTGGCTGGCCCCGCTGCTGGTGGAGCCTGGGCTGTTGGCACCACGATCAGATGGATGACAGGCAGTGGTCGTTCCTGCGAAAACGTGAGTCACTTACCATCAGGCAAGTCAATCTCGCCGGACACGATCTGGATGCGGTTGCGTGGTATCGCGATTGTCGGCGTAGTTTCATTGTGTGTGGTTTCGCCATGGATGCTTTACCAATCCTGGCGGCTGGGTAAATTCGTTCCGATCAAATCCAATTCTGCGTTTGAGCTTTATCAAGGGCAGTGTGTCGTGCCGGATGGATTGGTCGTCGATATGTCGTTCATGTTGCATCCGTACCATGCTTCCAGTCAGGAAGGGAAACGCTACCGAGAGATTGGCGAGACTGGCTATTTAGCAGAGAAGCAAAAGGCGGCTCGGCAATCAATTCAAACTCATCCAGCGGAATATCTGCGGCGTGTGGGAAACAGGTTTTTTGCATCCACTTTATGGTTTCAAAGCGAAATGCGCCAGGACGCCGAACGATACTATTTTCCTGTGCTCCGAGGTTTGGCAATGCTGCCATTTCTTGGCTTTGTTTTACTCGCCGGACATCAACTTACTGTCAGATCGGTTATTGCTGCAGAGCGTTTCGAGTTCATCGGGGGTGAAGAATTCGACTGGGTGTTCCCTGCTGCACTTTGCTACGCTGCCTACCTGATGCCCTATTGGTGTGTCAGCTACTATGAACGTTATGGTGTTGGAGTTTCTTTGCCAAGAATGCTGTTCGTTCTGGGACTCTTCGTGCTTTTGAAGCGGGGATTGGAACAATGGTCGCGCGGAAGAAAAACCATCAGCGTTTGATGGATGACTGCTCTAAAAAAACTGCCCGAAGTGACTCCATCTCTGGTGGACTACAGCAACCGTGGCGGAGTGGTTTCACGATGATTGAGTTGTTGACTGTGATTGCGATCATCTCTTTGTTAATCAGCCTGCTGCTGCCCGCAGTCCAGTCCGCACGGGAAGCAAGTCGTCGAATTCAGTGCGCCAACCAGCTTCGTCAGCTCGGAATCGCGTTGCAATTGCATATCGATACCTGGGGTACGTTTCCGGGCAATGGTGGCTACACTCCGGAGAGTAAAATCGCATCCTCCACCGGAGTTGATGTGAGAATCTCGACGAAGGATCTGGAAATCGGACTATATCAGGAGTGGGGCGTTGGAATTCCGGGAGCCGCACCCGCTCAGCAGCCCGGTTCGTGGGCGTATGCGATACTGCCTTATGTGGAACAGGCGGCCGCCTATCAGGCCGTGGATTTTCGCAGGTCTCAGCCGGTTTTTCTCTGTCCGTCCCGAAGTCGTGAACCATCGCAGCCAACAAGAAATGATACATACGGCGAGTATGAATCGGGAAACTGGGGATGGGCGAAGACGGATTACTGCGGCAATGCGCGTGTCATACCAGGCTATCCGTTCGTGCTGAGGGTTGCCGCGACGACGGATGGCATGAGCCAGACGCTTGCGATCGGTGAGAAGGCCTTTGACCCCGATGTCCACAAGGGCACCAGTTGGTATTGGGACGAACCGATCTTTTCCGGCGGATCAAAAGGAACCGCCCGCGCCGGAATAGTGATCTCACCAGATGGCCGCGGGATTCCGTTCAAAGACAACTGGGGTTCGGCACACCGGAATGGAGCATTATTTGCGATTGCGGACGGATCGACTCGGTTTATCAGTCAGAATATCGACTGGAAAGTCATGCGGGCACTCTTGACACCTGACGGTGGAGAAATCGAGTCAAACGATGGGCTGTAAATGGTGGGTATTGATTTTCGTCATCTTTGTTTCGCGCGGCGTGATCGCAGCAGAAGATGTTGTGATCAATATGCAAAGAGCGGCGACTGATCCGCTGGTGGAAATGATGTGGCCTCCATCCGGAAGTCCGGATCGTTACGCATTCACGAATGAAGGGCTTTTAATCAGGCAGCAGGGCGATTCGAAGGGGCATCCGTCTGGCGTCATTGGTTTACGGACGATGCTTCCGGCAATCGGTGATTTTGAAGTGAACCTCGATCTGAGAGTGACAAAGCTACAGCCTCCGCTTTCCGGCTGGGGGCAGGGAATCGTGTTTGCTGTGTTTCTCGATGATCAGCAGGAAACGATACTTAAATTAAATCAGATCTGCGTTCCAGGGCAAAAGCCGGTGAGCGCGATTGAGATTAATGGTCGAGGCGTAAAAGAGCCAAAGTTCAGCAGTGCCGATCCGATCAGCGACGGCACACTGTCGATCGCCAGAGTGAACAATGAAGCCGTCTTTCGCATCAACAACGGCGCTGGCCTGCAGGAGGTTTATCGATCCCCATGTCCCACCGCCAATCTGCGAAGTGTCGAGATCATCTGTACTCGATTGCCCGAGGGCAACACGCCGGTAGAGTTGACTCTGAAGAAACTCACGATCACTGCTGATTCGTTCTATACGTTTCGAAAACCGGAAGAGCCCTGGTTTCCACTTTGGAAAGTACTGATCGCTCTTCAGGTGGCAGTCGTCGTTGCTTTGCTGGTCTACAAGGTTAAAACGGGCTCAGGATAACCGGCGCTTTCGGACATTCGTGCATTCGTGGGAAATCAATTCCCCAGTTCTGTACGAGCCTGAAACAGGTGCTGGATTTTTCTGGCGGCGAACGGAAGCAGTTCAGTGGCCGTTCGCTGCTCTCTTCATCCAAGCGACAGCAGAAGATTGACCGCGTTGAGTTCACCTCGAATCCGATTGTGGTCATTCAGGTTTACGGCCAACCGGGAGGTGCTGCCAACGAAGGCATCGTGCGAATGACGGATGCCTTAGCCGGGCCGGGCTGAAGAGTTCCGCCTGGGATCGCAATCGCGGTATGCCAGCGTCGGTATGCCAGCGTCGGTATGCCAGCATTGATGTGCCCGCATTGATGGTGGTGGGCTATCTTCTCAGTCGCCAGTCGATGGCCTGGAAAACCGGTATGGCTGCAATCTCGGGCGCACTGCTTGTTCGAAGCGATAAGTTCCGAGCCGCAGAAGGTCATTTAAGGTTTAAAAAGAGTCAACCACGAGCAGATTCCCATGCGTCCTGCAGTGCTGCATAGGCAGGTAACTGCAAAACGTCAGAGATTCAAATCGATTGACACGGGTGCGTGGTCGCTGACTTCGAGACCGCCTTCGCGGTGAATAGTGGCGGATTTGAAAAGGGGACGGGCGGCTTTGTTGCAGAGGAGATAATCAATTCGCCAGCCACGATCGAGTTCCCGCGCCTTGCCTCGATTGGACCACCAGGAATAGGGACCCTGGATATCACCATGATGCTCACGGACCAGATCGTGCCAGCCGGACTGCAGCAGTTCTCCCATCCACTCCCGTTCATGCGGCATAAAGCCTGATGTTTGTGCGTTGGATTTGGCATAGAAGATGTCACGCTCGGTGTGAGCCACGTTGATATCACCCCCGAAGAACACTGGGCAGTCGTCGGTGCGACAGACCGCCCAGGCGTGAAAATTCTTCATCCAGACTTCTTTGATCGCCTGTCGTTCCGGACCGGACGAGCCGGAAGGAAGATAGACGCAGCCCACCTTTACGCCACCTATCTCCGCTTCGATCAGCCGTCCCTCATCGTCAGCTTCGGAGTCAACAAGTCCCAGCTGATGGCTCACGAGGGGAAAACGAGACCAGATCGCCGTGCCCGAATAACCAGGACGGGTGGCTGGATTCCACACGACATGCCAACCATCCGGTTCCTGAAATTCCTTCGGCAACTGCTCCGGACGGGCACGGACTTCCTGCAGTAACAGAATGTCGGGCCGAATCTGCTCAAGGTGCCGTGCGAAGCCTTTTCTGATCGCCGCTCGCAGCCCATTCACGTTCCATGTCGTTATTCGCATAGATCTGAGCAATCACTACAAAAATTTCCGCAGGCAAACACTGTACACATAGACACAATAGGGAACTTAAGTAACACAGGCAGCCGCGATGCTTTATCCTGATCCGACGAATTATGCGAATTTTGAGTTGCAACCGCTTTGTTGCAGCCTCCATAATCCGGGGGTGGCAACAGCTACTCGTTGGCCTTAGCCAAGTTTTCGCGCACATTGGGAATGCAATCATGAAGTCTATGCAGTTTTTGTCAACGTTCGCAGTGCTCGGTCTTGCCGCCTCCGTCACAGCCGGTTCAATGTATGTTACAGTTCGCGCCGCAGCACAGCAGGAAGAGGCTGCAGTGGCCGATGTTGAGGATGCCGCTTTGGCTCCAACAGCCGAAGCCATTGCCGAGCAGATTGCCGACGAAATGAACGCTCCGCTAGCCCCGGACGCAATCATCAGCAATCACAGTGAGGACATTGTTTTGGACGAAACGGGCAGTTTTGACGGTCGTCTGGGAGCTTATGCCAGCGGTAATCAGACGGTGGCTGCTTCCGACATGTCCGTGCAGATTATCCAGGATGGCGTCTCAAACGCGACAACCACGACCGACAAGAATGGTGCTTTCCGTTTCAAGGGGCTTAAACCGGGCGTGGCCGCCGTTCTGGCTTCCAGCGAAAATGGATTCATGTTGATTGGTGTGCGATTGGTGGCAGCAGACGAAAAGAATCCCGCAGGCCAACATATCGGCCTCGAATCAACAATTGTGGACGGGGTAAATCTGCGTGTTGCAAAGTCCATCATCGAATCTCAACTAACCGATGGTGACGTTCGTTTTGTTGATGCACCAGCGGAACGTGAACAGGATTTCCGCTTTGGAGAGGGCGAGCCGGCGACTTCGGTTGGGCGACACGCTGTGCAACTTCAAGCAGATGGTTCACTGCGTGGAGCTGTGAATGTGATGGACGATCGAACCGGCCGAGTTCGTGAAATTCTTGACCTGACCGTGTATTTTATCCGTGATGGGCAGATCACTGCGAAGTCAGAAGTAGAAAACACCGGCGAGTTCTTAGTCGAAGGCCTCTCCGCTGGCACTTACGCTGCGGTCGGTGTCGGCAAGGACGGCACTTTTGCATTTTCGCTGGAAGTTGTGTCAGCCGGACAGGCAGCCACAGCGGGTGCGTTCTCACCATCAGAGTATCAGACGGCATCGTTGCTTGCCCCGGCCGAGTTCTCAGTCGCTCTCGCCAATTCCAGCAACTTCAACACACAGAATGCGAATTCACTCACAAACGGACTAATCAATCCTTCTGGCGCCCCTCCAGGCCCGGTGGCAAGTAACCCAGTGCCACCAGCTCCTGCTGGCGGTGCGACAGGTGGTGGTGGCGGAGCAGCGGGTGGTGGTGGTGCCGGCGCTGGTGGTGGTGGCGGACTAGGTGCTTTGCTTGGAGCCGGCATTGCGGGTGGCGTTGGATACTTGGTTGGCCAGGAAGACACTCCGGCAAGCCCAGCCCGTTAATCCCCAAACGGTCCTTTGTTGTATTCGCGGGCTATTCACTCACGGCACAATGATGAATGCCTCAGGAAATTTCCTGAGGCATTTTTTTTGGGTCACCCTACAACCTTCAGTCTTAACTCGGGAGACAGCTACGTTTTCGGCTTCGGACGAAAGGCAACGACACGCTCGCTGTTCGTTTCAAGTCGGGGTCCATCGATCAGGTCAATACAATAGGGAATTGCGGGCATCACTGCGTCCAGGCACTCTTGAATTGCTTTTGGCTGGCCGGGCAGATTCACGATCAGGCTTGCCCCTCGGATCCCGGCTGCCTGGCGGCTCAGAATTGCTGTAGGAACCTTTAGCAGCGACACGCTCCTCATAAGTTCCCCAAAGCCCGGCATCATTTTCTGGCAAACATCCTCGGTTGCCTCCGGAGTGACATCGCGAACGGCAGGTCCGGTGCCCCCCGTCGTAATGATGAGGCAGCACTTTAATTCGTCAGCCATTCGTTGAAGTTCACCTGCTATCAATTGCCGATCGTCTGAGACAATTGAACATACGGGTGACCAAGGCGAAACCAGAACCTCCTGCAGGTACGCACAGATCGCCGGCCCACCCAGATCTTCGTATTCACCCCGACTGGCTCGGTCTGATACGGTAAGCACTCCGATTTTTGCGGATGTTTGCATGACTTGAAATCTGATTCCGTCTGTCTGAGGTAAAACGATCAGGGGCTCAAGACTCTCAAATGCGCATTTTTCGAGAAAAACATCGCGTTTTCAGAGTCAAACCGACCAGAGTTACCTGCTGACCACGGTCATTTGAGCGCTTCTCACAGGTAAACAAAAGCATTACGACAACGCACAAAGGTATACAAAGGCCGCTTCGAACTGTTCAATGATACGAGATGCGTAACGAAATTCCTGACCAGCATGCGGTCAAAAGCTTCCCAATCATGACAGTCTGTCTATGATGCGGCAACCGCATCGGCACTTGAAAACATTCATGTTCCCCTCCACGCGCGCTGACTTGCCCACACAATTCGGCGATGGTGATTGCAGAGCTATCTGAAAAATGTCAAATACAACTTCACTCCCGTCTGGTGCTCCTTCCTTTTTGGACACCCCGGAATCTGCCCCCGATCCTGGTTCCAGGCAAGGGGCCGGCAACATCATCGCAGCGAAGCCGAGAGTTGACGTAGGGACTCAGAACCTGGAATTTGCGGAATCCCAGCTGGAGAGTTACCTGCGCGACAGGAGTTCCGTCTCGCCTGACTGGCGCGACTACTTTGACGAACTTCAGGTCGTAGACTCAGGGCTGACGCCAGAAAGCCTGCAGGCACCGTTTCAGGCTGAAAGCATTTTTCACAGGTCCTCCGAAGTTCGAGTCGACCCGACGACATCTGATGCCGTCATTCTTCAGGAACGTCTGGATCAGCTGATTCGCAGCTACCGCGTGCGTGGCCACATTGTCGCAAAGATTGACCCGCTAAATGCTGAACGTCCCAAGCCAGCGGAACTGGATCCTGCGTTCTACGGGTTCACCGAAGAGCACATGAGTCGCAAATTTTCGACTCAATGGGCCGGAGGTCCGGACACTCGAACGTTACGCGAAATGCTGGCATGGTTGCAGACCACCTACTGCCGCTCCATCGGCGTGCAGTTTATGCACATCGACAGCATGCAGGTCCGCCAGTGGTTGCAGGACCGCATGGAACGCACAGCCAATCGGCTGAAGCTTTCACGTTCAGAGCAACTCAGGATCCTCGAGCGACTCAGCGATGCGGTTGTGTTCGAAGAGTTTGTACAGAAGAAGTATGTGGGAGCAAAAAGCTTCTCATTGGAAGGCGCAGAAAGTCTCATCCCGCTGCTCGACATGGCCATTGAGCGGGCAGGCAGCCAAGGCACGGATTTGATCGTTCTGGCGATGGCTCATCGCGGTCGCCTGAACGTGCTGGCCAATATCATGGGGAAGAGTCCCTCAAAGATCTTCCGTGAATTTGATGACGTGGATCCACAGCTGAAAATGGGCCGCGGCGATGTGAAGTACCATCTGGGCTACAGCTCCGATCGAATGACATCGTCAGGCCAGAATGTCCACCTGACGCTATGCTTCAATCCGAGCCATCTGGAGTTTGTGAACCCCGTTGCTCAAGGTCGTCTGCGAGCCAAGCAGGATCGCAATGGTGATTTTGATCGCCGAAAAAGCCTCGTGATTCTGGTTCACGGCGATGCGGCATTTGCCGGCGAAGGCGTGATTCAGGAGACCCTGAATCTCAGTGAACTGCCAGGCTATCAGACCGGCGGAACCGTTCACATTATTGTGAACAATCAGGTTGGCTTCACGACTTCACCGTCAGAGGCCAGATCCTGCACATATGCCACCGATGTGGCTCGCATGCTGCAGGTTCCGATTTTCCATGTGAATGGCGAAGATCCGGAAGCCGTGGCGCAGGTTGTTCAGCTGGCGATGGATTTCCGTGCGAAATTCCATCGCGATGTCATCATCGACATGTACTGCTTCCGTCGCAGAGGCCATAACGAAGCCGATGAGCCCGCGTTCACTCAACCAACGATGTATCAGGTCATTCGCAGTCGCCAGACCGTTTTCAACAGCTTCCTTGAGTCGCTCGTGAGCCTACGCGAAGTGACGAAAGAAGAGGGCATGGAAATTGTGGCTCGACGTGGCCAGGTTCTGGAAGCCGAACTGCTGGAAGCCCGCAAGGAAGGCTTTAAGTATCTGGAAGACGGCGGCGGCGGGATGTGGAACGGCTACTTTGGGGGTTTATCCTCCAAGGCAGACCACCCGATCACCGGCGTTCCGGCGGAAGCCATTCAGAAAACCATGCACGCGCTGACATCTCCGCCAGCTGGTTTCAAACCACATCCGAAGATTGAAAACGTACTTGAATCACGCCGCAAAATGGCTGCAGGTGAACTCCTGTTCGACTGGGGCGGAGCTGAGATGGCGGCCTTCGGGACGCTTGTCAGTGACGGCACTCGATTCAGGTTCAGTGGGCAGGACGTGCGTCGCGGCACGTTCAGCCATCGTCATCTGGGTCTTTATGATTTCAACGACGGGCAATCCTGGATTGGTCTGCAGGATATTGCCACTCGCCCGGAGCATGTGGAAGTTTACAACAGCCCGCTTTCTGAAGTTGGCGTACTGGGATTTGAATACGGCTACAGTCTGGATTGCCCAGACGGCCTTGTGATGTGGGAAGCTCAGTTCGGCGACTTCGTGAACGTCGCCCAGGTGATCATCGATCAGTTCATTGCCAGTGCAGAAGACAAATGGAAACGCCTGAGCGGACTGGTGCTGCTCCTGCCGCACGGCATGGAAGGGCAGGGGCCTGAGCATTCAAGTGCTCGCCTGGAGCGATTTTTGGCGATGGGTGCCGATGACAACATTCAGGTGACCAATCCCACAACTCCGGCGAATTACTTCCATATGCTGCGGCGACACGCCCTGCGTCGCTGGAAGAAGCCGCTGATTGTGATGACCCCCAAAAGTCTGTTGCGATCAAAGGACGCCACATCGCCGCTGTCTGATCTTGTGAATGGGCAATTTCAGGAAGTAATCCCGGACACGACAATTCCGGCTGAAGCAGTGCGTCGAGTGCTGCTGTGTTCTGGAAAAATTTATTACGATTTAGCGAAGTACCGAGAAGACAATAAAATCACGGACGTTGCTATCATCCGAATCGAACAGCTGTACCCATTTCCAGCCAAAGCTCTGAATGACATTCTGACGCAATACCCGGAGAAGCTATCGCTGTTCTGGGTTCAGGAAGAAGCTCGCAACATGGGTGCATGGGGCTTCCTCAGAATGAAATATGGCGAACGTTTGCTGGACCGATATCCGTTCCGAGGAGTATGTCGTCCTGAATCCGCCAGCCCTGCGACCGGATCTGCGACCAGTCATAAAATTGAACAACAGACCATTCTTAAACAGGCGTTTGAACTCGAATGAGCACTAAGGAAATTGAAATCAAGGTTCCGGCCGTTGGTGAATCCATCTCCGAAGTGTTCATTGGAGAGTGGTACGCCGTGGAAGGAAAGTTCGTTGCTGCGGATAAGAACGTCGTAGGTCTGGAAACAGACAAAGCGACTTTTGAAATCCCATCTCCTGTGAGCGGAATTATTACTCGCATTCTTAAGAAGGCGGGTGAGTCAGCGGCTGTGGGTGAAGTCATCGGCTATCTGCAACCAGCAGAAGCGCCTGCCGGAAACACTCCAGCCCCGGCTGCAGCGGCACCGTCTGCCTCCGCGCCAGCTCCTGCAAAATCGAGTGGCCATGTCATGCCGGCCGCCGCTGCAGAAATGGCAAAAAACAATCTTCCATCCGGTTCCGTTCAGGGGACAGGTCCCGGTGGTCGCGTTCTGAAGGAAGACGTCATTCGCACAGTGCAGGCCGGGCCTGTTCACGTCGGTGGCAGTCGCGAAACTAGAAATGTTCCGCTTAGCCCGATTCGTCAGACGATCGCCCGTCGCCTGGTTGAAGCTCAACAGACTGCAGCTCTTCTGACGACATTCAACGAAGTCGACATGTCGGCCGTGAAGAAGCTGCGAGAATCCTACAAGGACGTGTTCGAAAAGAAGTACGGCGTCAAGCTGGGCTTCATGTCATTCTTCGTGCGGGCTGTTGTCGCTGGTCTTCAGCAGTTCCCGGCACTGAATGCTCAGATGAACGGCAAGCAGCTCACGCACTTCAATTACTGCGACATCGGAATTGCAATCGGTGGCGGCAAAGGGCTGGTAGTGCCCGTGCTGCGAAATGCCGAGAACATGAGCTTCTCCGATATTGAGCTTGCGATCGTTCAATACGCAGTGAAGGCAAAGAACAATCAGATCACGCTGGAAGAACTTGACGGTGGCACTTTCACAATCACCAACGGCGGAGTTTACGGGTCCCTGCTGTCGACACCGATCGTCAATCCTCCGCAAAGCGGCGTTCTGGGAATGCATGGCATCTTCGATCGCCCGATCGCTGTCAACGGCGAAGTGGTGATCCGCCCGATGATGTATGTCGCTCTGACCTACGACCACCGAGTCGTCGACGGACGCGAAGCCGTTTCCTTCCTGAAGCTCGTGAAGGACCTCATCGAAGATCCCACACGCCTGATCCTGGAAGTCTGATCTCCTCTCGTTCCAGAGCTCCAGCCCTGGAATGCACTGCCCGGAGGCTCCCGCCTCCACTTCAAAATGGAGTTGCGGTCGGTCTTCACCGATTCACACGGTTTAAACCGTGATAACTTGAACCAAACACACCGCTGGAGGAACATGCGTCTTCCGGCGGTTTTGCATTCACGCTCTTGCAGGTAATGTCATGTCCGAATCATTCGATCTGATTGTGGTTGGTGCTGGTCCTGGCGGATACGTCGCTGCCATTCGTGGCGCTCAACTGGGCATGAAGGTCGCCGTTATTGAACGAGAACAAAAGCTCGGCGGGACCTGTCTTCGAGTGGGTTGTATTCCCAGCAAGGCACTGCTGGAAACCAGCGAACTTTACGAGCAGTCGCAAAAGCACTTTGCCGAACGCGGACTGATGGTTCAGGGCGTGACGCTTGATATTCCGAAAATGATGAGCCACAAGGACTCCGTCGTCGCGACGCTCGATGGCGGCATTCAGGGGCTTTTGAAGAAAAACAAGATCGAACGTTTCTTTGGCCACGGCAAGCTCAAGGGTAACGGTGTCATCGAAGTCACCGGCAACGCGCCTGCGACAATCACGGGCAAGAAGATTCTGATCGCGACTGGCAGCGTGTCATCGTCTCTTCCGGGCATTCAGCCGGATGGAGACCGCATCGGCACCAGCACCGAAGCCATCGCGTGGCCGGAAGTCCCTGAGCACCTTGTTGTAATCGGTGCCGGCGTGATCGGCCTGGAGCTTGGTACCGTCTGGCGTCGACTGGGCTCAAAAGTCACGGTGCTGGAATATCTGCCTCGCATTCTGCCGGGCGTTGACGAACAGGTCGCCAACGAAGCAAAGAAGATTTTCGAAAAGCAGGGCCTGACCTTCAAATTGGGCACTAAAGTCACATCGGTCACAGCCGCCGGAAAAACCTGCACCATCACAATGGAAGGGGCTGAGCCGATCACCTGTGATCGAGTGCTAGTGGCTGTCGGACGCAAGCCGTGTACTGACAATCTGGGGCTTGAAGAAGCCGGCGTGCAGACCGACAAACGCGGCTTTGTCCAGGTGAATGCCGGATATCAGACAACAGCCGCTGGTGTGTATGCCGTCGGCGACGTGATCGGCGGAGCCATGCTGGCTCACAAAGCCGAAGAAGAAGGCATCACCTGCGTCGAAAAAATGGCGACTGGCCACGGTCATATCAACTACGGCACCATTCCAGCCGTGATCTACACGTCACCGGAAATCGCTTCTACGGGAGCCAACGAAGACGCTTTGAAAGCTGCTGGAATCAAATACAAAGCCGGCCGTTTCAGTTTTGCCGCGAACGGACGAGCGCGTGCCGCAGGTCAGACCGATGGCTTCGTCAAAGTTCTCGCTGATGAAGCGACCGATCGAGTCCTTGGAGTCCACATCATCGGCGCTCACGCAGGTGAACTCATCCACGAAGCCGCCGTCGCCATGGAATTCGGAGCCAGCGCCGAAGACATCGCCCGCTGCTGCCATGCGCACCCAACGCTCTCAGAAGCGGTCAAAGAGGCGGCCATGGCTGTCGATAAGCGAGCAATTCATTCGTAGACCAGAAATCAGGCAAGGATCAGCGGATCTCGGGGACCTTCAAGTCTCCCAGATCAATAGCGTCAGAGACATCCGGACAAACCGACGCCGCCACATCCCACTGCTGTTTTGCCCATTCTTTCCCTTCGTCAGGCGTCAGCAGAATTTCGCATTTGCAGTTTTGAATGACATCCTTCAGTTCGAACGAGCCATCTTCGTTACACGAAATTGATCCGCTCATGAAGGAAGAGAAATCTGCTGGCACTTCCGATCCTTTGGGAACGGAAGGATAGATTATATAGCGAACGCTCCGATCGGGTGCCGGTTTTCCTGAACCGTCCACAAGTCGCCCTCGCAGCGAGACTCGCGGTGCCAACGGCATTGTGATCTCGTGCGACTTCCCGTCCCAGAAAATGAAGCCCGTTCCTTCCGCTGTCGATGCCTGAATGGCATGAGGACTGAGGGAGACTAAATGAGCTGAGTCAGATGAGCCTGGACGATTGCCCCAGATTTCAACGCCGGCAGAAACAGGTTGCCCCGAAGCCTTATCAATAGTGTTGATCTTCAAAAGAGTCTTCGTGTCCGAATGAAAATCTCGCTCGATGGTAAAGCCATCTGAGGCGGAAAACTGAAGAGGAATCCCGGTAAAAGGATCCTCAATAACCCAGGATCCATCGGCGGCCAGGAGGGAGAAACAACCGTTCTCGTCCGTGTGCACTGCTGTTCCAACTCGATACGTAAAGTTCGATCGCGAGTAAACACGAGGTTCGTCGAAAAGCGATTTGTTGTTCGGGTCGGCTCTTCGTGTGATAGTCATCAATGTTCGATTTCGCAGAGGGGTTCGATCGTTCCCAGATGTTACGCAACCGCGAATCTGGTTGGTGCCTGAGAAACTCAGCTCAATTCGCGTGGCTTCGAAAAGCGAATAGAAATCAAGCTGAGCCCCTGCCAGAAGATTGGTCTCGAATGCGGTGCTAAAGTGGCCAGGTATTTCAGCGTGCACCATGTAGTGGTGTCGTGTAGGAGCCAGAAACGAAAACAGTCCCGCGTCATCAGTCATTCGAACTCGTTCAAATGAAGGAAAATGGTATTGCAGTAAGGAGTGTCCCTGAAGGGTGACACTTACTCCGGCAGCTGGTTTTTGGTCTGCTCCAATGACTTTTCCTTTCATTTCGACAAGCCGGTCAATGATGACTTCGTTGGCTTCAATGGTTTTGTTCATTGATCGTTGCGACCAGAAGTGTTGGTCCGCAACGCAATAATCCATCATTGCTGTCCACGCCCATTTGGGCATCCACGAAATTGTCAAGTTCCCTGACTCATCCGTCCGCGGGCAAAGTGGCTCACACAACTGAGAACAAAGAAATGGTTCGCAGTAAAACCATTGAGCATCTCCCCCTCGCAGTCCCCATGGCAGGATCGGAATTTTTACAAGAGGTTCCGTCGAAATCGGCTCTTCGGATTCAGCGAAATCGGATCGAATTTGATCTTCAGGTTTGGGAAGTTTTGGACATAGAAACCGCATGGTAAAGGGCTTGGAAACGTCGAGGACGAGTTCAATCGGGGTATTGCTATCCGGTTCGTACGTCTGGAACTCCAGTCCATGAGATTCCGTGAGTGCAAAGACTTTGCCGGTACCTCGACTCAAATCTGAAATCACCGGAAGCAGAGCAAGGCCGTCCTGATCAGTTCGTGTTGCACTGATGATCATCGTTCCACTGCTGAGCCCCACGAATGCATTGCCGACAGGCATACCTTGTTTATCGACCACCTTCACAGGCTGCAGGTGAGTCTTCACCAGGCGGACGGTCACTGGCTCGAGCGTTATCCCTCGTGGTCGAGGTGGTAGGAGGGGAATCTCGTCATCTGCCATTTGGAAACGGTAAATGCCAATTCGCCGTGTTGGTGTGTGCTCTGCGCGAACGAAAACCAGTTCCCTTCGAACGTCGGGCTGCAGTGGGACAAACATCTCAAACGAGCCGTCCTGGCCGGAGATCGCCCTGGGAACTTTCTGGTTTCGTCCTTCAAGATGGACGTTCGCCCCCTCGACACCAGCATCCGATTCATCAACAACTCGACCACGAAATACTCTGAAGCCATCTGGGACTTCTCGCACCACTTCTGGTTTTGCTGTTAACTCTTCTGACTCCACATCCCCTTCACGAGCCTGACTGGCGTTTTGGCTGTTCGTCTTTTTCGACGCATCGTCGAATCCCGCTGCCGCTTGCACATCCGGAGCGAAACTATATGTGAAAATGGAAAGCAGAATTGCGGCAGCACCGTAACTACCAGTCCACAGGAAACGTTCCTTGCTCGAAGTCGCTCGCCGTCGGCCCGAATCCAAAATCAGACGAATGCGTTGCTCGATTGGCCTGCTGCTTGCCATCGAAACGAAGGAGTAGCCAGCATTGATTCTCGTCCGGGCTGCCTGAGCCAGCTCCGTGAGAAGCAGTGCATACTCGTGGGGACGATGCCCGTTATTCAGCACCGCGTCATCGCAGGCATTTTCCTGTTCCATGCGATGTCGACGTCGAACGACCCACGCCAGCGGCTGAAACCAGACAATCGCGGCAATGAAGTTGATGAGATTGTTCCAAAGAATATCGTGCCGTCGAATATGATTGAGCTCATGCTGCATCACCATCTGCAGACTTTCAGGCGACGAGTTTTTAAGCTCAGCGGGAATGACAATGATCGGACGCAGAATTCCGACAACGATGGGCACTGCAATACTCTCGGTGAAGGCCATTTTGACTGATTGAGTGGCCGATTTGTCAGAGACGATCAATCGCTCCACATGCGTCAGTTGCCGTTGCCAATGCAGGATCCCGGCAACGATGCCGAATAGCTGTTTGAGGCACAGAAATGCGGCCACGCTCATCCACGTCACCACGATAGCTCGACCACTCGCAGGGCTTAGTTGCCATGAGCTGCGAATCGGCCTGTCGAGTGAAGCTGGGGGCGTGGGCGCAATCACTTTCGCAGCGGCAGAAGTCGTTGGCAGATTATCAGCTCGATCCGCAATAACAGTCGCTGGTTGCGCAGGGATGGCATCGCGTGATTCAGAGTCCGTCGGCCCAGGCTGCGGTAATGAATGTATGCCATCAGCCAACTGTCCGACCTCGGGAGCAACGATTTTCGTTGCTTCTTCGTCATCCGCCAAAGTCGCAGGTTGAGCTGGTGATATTGCACGATCCGTTCGGTCAGCCGCAGGCAAAGTAATGGGTGCTGGCTGAAGCAGGAAAACAAGCGGGATCACTGCAGCAACCGCAGCAATCCGAAACAGACTGCATCGAACTGCGGGGGTGATCTGAACCAGTGAACAAAGACCGAGGACCGTAAGGGATACCACCGACGAGCAAATCGTTAGCGCCACCAGAGCATTCGTGATCGTCAGCCATGTCTCTGCAGAAAAGTTTGTCATTACTGAGCCTCCTTCATCGCCTGATCGATCATCTTTTTCATTCTCGCAAGCGTCGCGGGGTCCAGATCTTCGGACACATCCAGCAGAGCCGCCACCACAGTGTCTGGCTGTCCGCCAAAGAAAGTGGCCAGCACATTCTTAAGCACTGACCGGCTCGTTTTCTCCGGCGATGCTGCGGGGCGATACAGATACCGTTTGCCATCCTGCCGCTGCTTGAGCACCTTTTTCTGCACCAGCAAGCCCAGCATCGCTCTTACGGATGAATAGGTTGGCGGATCGTTGAGTTCCTTAAGGACGCCAGCAACGGACGCTTCCCCCAGCCGAAACACGGCCTCAGTAATCTGTCGCTCGCGTTTTCCAAGTTCCAAATCCGGCATCGTGTGTACTCCTGATGTGCTAACTGAGCAGCACATGCTAACCTGTTAGCATATTGCGTCAAGGGAGATTGCTCGTGTCAGTTGAAACAACTGGGCTCGTTATTGCTGAAACGTGTGACGATCGTTTGGTCCGATCCTGCGGCCGCAATGAGTTGAAGGCAGTCTGTGCAATCGTTTTAAGCCGGAAGTACGTATTCGGCAGTATCAATCGAATCACCATACTTCAACTACGCGGACTCAGCGAGATCGGGCAGGCGTTGACGCAATATTGCATCATGGTGGCGGATGTGGTCGGCGAGGATATAGGCGAGGGCGTGGACGGTGCTGGGCGAATCGCTCATTGTGCCTGCGCGGTTCCTGGCGGATTCGGGCAGGTTTCGGATCAGCAGAATATTTGCACGCCGGAGTGTTTCGAATGATGCCATGATGTCTGCAAGCGGAGCAGGGTATTCCTCAGAAGCTTCCGCGAAAAAGTGTTCATCGAATCCCGGCAGCGGGGTCGAATCGCCTCGAGCAATTCGCAGCAAACGATAGCCAAAGATGCGTTGCTCAGCTGAAGATTCGGCTCAGGTCCAGAACAAACCCCGGCAACACGGTTTCGCCTGCAACGCTTTTTGGGTTTTCCAGAATCACAGGAGCCTCACCTGACCGGTAAACGTGAACCTGCTTACGCAGTGGATCAATAAGCCATCCCAGCCGAACACCGCAGCCAAAGTATTCGTTCATCTTGTCCTGCAGATCAACCAGCCGATCTGTTCTAGATCGCAGCTCGATGACAAAGTCGGGCGTGATCGGGGGATACGATTCTCGATCGTCGACGGAAAGTTGCTGCCATCGGTCGGCAGCAATCCATGACGCGTCCGGTGAACGAAGGGCTCCGTTGGCAAGGCGGAAGAGTGTTGACGAGTCGAATGCGTAGCCTCCGGTTTCTCGTGCCCATGCTGTCAGTTGAAAACCAATCTCCGAGTTTCGAATGCCGCTTTCGCCGCCGGTTGGTGACATAAAGACAATCTCTCCTTCAGAAGTCCGCTCCATTTTCCATTCGGGATTATTGGCCACGATCTCTTCAAACGGTTGGCTCAGGCGAACGCGGACCGGTCGAGTTCCAGGATCGTCAAGGTGACTGGATTCATTCAATGTTCGAGCGGTGATCATGGTTGGCTTTCGTGAAAACGGAAGCGGGCTGCAAAATTGTGACGGTCTTACTGGTCGCTTGTTAGTGCGATGAACACGGATTCGTCATTCCCGCGCAGGCGGGAATCCAGAGCGTCGAAAACTGGATTCCCGCTTGAGCGGGAATGACGATCAATCCAGGATTCGGGCGGACGTCCGACTCCCCATGCTATTCGGTCAGCCTTCAATTTGCCAGACGATTCAGAGTCATTGGGTGACACTGGAGTTCATCGAAAGGTATCCTTCAGCACCACTCTTTCCAGGCAATCACAGAACATGAATGGGCGACCGATGATGCACCGCCAAATTGGACGACGCAACTTTCTTTCTCACGCTGTAGCAGCGGCCTCGATCGCAGCGACTGGATTTGCGAGTTCCAGTCTGACTGATATTGCGGGAGCGGATGAGCAGAAGAATGATCAGTACGTCTGGAAGGCTGGGATCTCCAAAGCCGTGATCACGCCGGAGACCTCTGTCTGGCTGGCTGGCTATGGCTCCAAACGAGCACCAGATGGAAAGCTGCATGATCTTTGGATGAAGGCTGTGGCACTGGAAGATGGTGACGGGAATCGCGTTGTCCTGATCACCAGTGACTTCCAGGGTGTGCCGAAGATGATGAGCGACCGAGTCTTCATTCAGGCCAAGGAGAAGTATCAACTGGATCGCTCACAGATCATGTTCACGTTCTCACACAATCACTGCGGCCCGCGTCTGGGTGACGATCTGATCGACTACTATCTTGTTGATCCGGAGCAGGAGAAGCTCGTCGAAGAATACACCGACCTGATGGTTGTTCGCACGGTGGAGGTGATCGGTGAGGCACTTGCGAAGCTGGCGCCCGCAAGTTTGCAGTTTGGAGACGGCACGGCGACGTTTGCCGTGAATCGCCGTAACAATCGAGAAGCCGATATTCCTGACCTGCTTGCGAAAGGCATTCCGTTGGTTGGACCAGTCGATCACACCGTTCCCGTCATGACGGTGACTCGCCCGGACGGCAAGCTGGACGCCATCCTGTTCGGCTATGCGTGTCACCCGACCACACTGAGCTTCATGACATGGTGCGGTGACTATCCCGGCTTTGCTCAGGTCGAGTTGGAGGCCAGTCATCCGGGCACGACAGCGATGTTTGTGAACACCTGCGGCGGCGACCAGAATCCTCTGCCGCGAAGAACCGTTGAACTGTGCCAGAAGTATGGTCACATGCTGGCGGTGGGCGTCGAAGAGGTGCTCAAGCAGCCGCTCAAGCCGGTTTCATCGGGGATCAGGACAGCATTCGAGATGATCGATCTGGAGTACCTGAACGTCGTGTCGCGTGAGGAGCTGACGACATTGAGCACCGATGCGAATGAGTTGAAAGCTCGGTGGGCCAGGCGTTTGCTGGCGAAGCTGGACAGGGGTGAAGAGTTTTCTTCGTCGTATCCTTATCCTGTTCACGCATGGCAACTGGGCAAAGAAATGCTGCTGATCGGGATGGGTGCAGAGTCTGTCGTCGACTATGCCCTGCGGTTCAAGGCAGAGTTCGGCGAGGGCACCTGGGTGCTGGGTTATGCGGACGACATGATTTCGTACATCCCTTCACGGCGAGTCTGGGAAGAAGGCGGTTACGAAGGCGGCGCGAATCTGTACGAATATGGTCGGCCGGCGTTTCGCTGGGCCGGCGATATTGAAGACAGGATTGCGGCCGGTGTTCATCGGCTGGTGAAACAGGTGCGATAGCCAATACTGCGTTCTTCTTATCCACAATTGAACGTCTGGAAGGGGCGATGGAGTGACAATCGCGGGAACTCTGCAACAATCCGCCGACGCGAGTCAGGAGACTCGTGACCCCCGACTTCAAGGCGACAAACAGGACACCATTGTGATTCGAGTGAACGAAGACAAAGCCATCCGACGGGTGATGGATCTGATTTCAATTTCCGGTGGCAGTGGTCAGGAGCAGGACGTTTCCGCATGGATTCAAAAGGCGCTGACGGATGTGGGAGTTCCGGCTGCCGCAATTTCAATCGATAACGCTCATAAGAAAAGCCCGGCAGGCGGGACGACCGGAAATCTCATCATCAAGCTGAAAGGAACTCGCAAAGGACCCAGACGACTGCTCATGGCTCACATGGACACCGTTCCTTTGTGCGTGGGCTGCCAGCCGGTTCGGGAAGGTGACTGGATTCGTCCGAAGTCCAAAGAGACAGCTCTGGGTGGCGACAATCGCGGCGGCTGCGCGGTTGTGCTGACGGCCATCCTGGAAGCCATCAGCCAGGGACTCGATTATCCACCATTGACGCTGCTGTTTACTGTGCAGGAAGAGACCGGTCTGCGGGGTGCTCGTTTTCTGAATGCCGGCAAGCTTGGAAAACCGGAGCTGTGTTTCAACTGGGACGGGCGTGATCCCAACAGTCTGATCACAGGTGCCGTCGGAGCTAATAACCTGTCCATTCGGATTGAAGGCATCGCCAGTCACGCGGGCGCTCATCCTCAGGACGGTGTCAACGCTGCTGTGATTGCATCGATCGCGATGGCCCAGCTTCAGAAAACCGGATGGCACGGACTTGTGCGTAAAGGGAAGAACCGCGGATCCAGCAACCTGGGAATTATCCACGGTGGCGATGCAACAAACGTGGTGATGCCGCTGGTCACTTTACAGGCAGAAGCACGCAGTCACGACAGTACTTTTCGACAGCAGATCGTTGCTGCATGGCGTGATGCATTTGAAACGGCTACCGACAGCGTGACGAATGCCGGTGGGCAATACGGTTCTCTGAAGTTCGTGGAAGATGTCCGCTACGACGCATTCCGAATCGATGACAATAGCCCGTGCGTATTGGCCGCCAAAACTGCTTCCGAAGAAGTAGGTTTGAAGCCCATCGCGCAGATTTGTGATGGCGGTCTCGATGCAAATTGGCTCGCAGTCCATGGGTATCCGGCGGTCACAATGGGCTGCGGTCAGCATGAAATCCACACCGTGAAGGAACGTCTGTGTATTCCCGAATACCTTGCAGCCTGCAAAGTGGGACTCAAACTGGCCACTGGAGCCTGATTTGGGCCCCATAATGCGATCTGCTTTTCCGCCCGATTCAGACTGCCGAAGAAGAACTGGCACATCCGGCGTAATACCAGGCACTCCTAATTACGGAAAGAAGGATTCAAACTGGCCGTATTTCGCATCAACAGGAGTTGTCGGCCCACCGCGACTCCCAACGGCCAGAGTAAAGTGCTCTTATTTCTCGGCGAATTGGATCGCTTTCCGCACGGCGGCCCCAGCGACTATCATTTGTTCCTGATCTGCTCGCTGCGAATGTCTCGAAGCGAAAAAACCTCCAGACTCTGAGCCTTTCATGACACATTTGGCCTTCAGCGAGCATTTAAGCCGACTGCGAGAAATCGTGGACGGCGCGCTGGTTGACTGCCTTGCCCGCGCTCCGTGGCCACCAAGCCTCAAAGCCGCCGTAGAATATAGCCTGATGGCCGGTGGGAAGCGGTTGCGACCCATCCTGGTGCTACTGGCAAATGAAGTCTGTGGCGGCCGAACTGAAGATTCGCTCGCTGCAGCGTGTGCAATCGAAATGATACACACTTATTCACTGATCCATGACGACCTGCCGGCGATGGATGACGACGATTTTCGGCGGGGGCACCCCACATCTCACAAGGTTTTTGGCGAAGCCCTGGCCATTCTGGCGGGTGACTGTCTGCTGACATTCGCCTTTGAAACGATCGCGGCCGCCAATCTTGACGCCAGCCGCACGGCTCAGATGCTGCAGATTCTGTCCACTGCCGCCGGAGGAACTGGCATGGTGGGCGGCCAGGTTCTGGATATGGAAGCGGAACGCGGTTCCTTTTGTAAGGCGTCATCGGCCCGCCCCGAACAGAAATCAGTGGAAGATCCGAGTTGGAACTCCGTCGAAAATGCGGTTAAACCAGATCTAAATGCTGGAGATTCTCAAGTCGCGGGGGACACGGTACAGTCAACAAGTCTGGAATTTCGCCAGAACGAACCCAACCGAACTGCAGATAATCGCGTAGGAGAACTGAGCCAGATTCATAAAATGAAGACTGGCGCCTTGATCGCCGCGGCATTGGAACTCGGAGCGGTTTCTGCGGCCTCCGATTTGAATCACCGAAGCCACCTTCGTCACTATGGACTTTGTATTGGTCTCGCGTTTCAGATCGCGGACGATTTGCTGGATGTGACGGGCGATCAAAACAAACTGGGAAAGAAACCTGGGCGGGATGCCGACCTTGGAAAACTTACGTATCCGGGATTACTCGGAATTGATAGCAGCCGCTTGAAGGCTCAACAACTGGTGCAGGAAGCATGTGACGCGGTCGACGTTTTTGGCGAACGCAGTGTGTGGCTAAAGGACTTGGCCCGATTTATCGTGGAAAGAGATCATTGAGATGTCATTTGAAATTCTAAGCGGCATCCGATCCCCGCAGGATCTGAACGGGCTCAGCGACAACGACCTGGTGGACTTGTCGGACGAGATTCGTGAAGCGCTGCTCTCGATCGTATCGGACCGTGCCGCGCATTTTGCCAGCAATCTCGGTGTGGTCGAACTTTGCATTGCGCTGCATCTGACGTTCGACTTTTCGAAAGATCGCCTGATCTGGGACACAGGCCATCAAATCTATCCCCACAAACTGATCACCGGTCGATTCGACCAGTTTTCTACAATCCGTCGTCGTGGCGGTCTGATGGGATATCCGAATCCAGCGGAAAGCGAATATGACCTGTTTGTCACTGGTCACGCCGGCAGCAGCGTTTCTACCGTGCTGGGAATGAAGGCCGCAGACGATCTGCTGTTCAAGGACGGTCGCAAGTCCGTGGCCGTAATTGGCGACGGCGCTTTGCCTTCAGGCATCGTGTTCGAGGCCATGAACAACGCTGCCGGGCTGAATAAAGATTTGCTCGTCATTCTGAATGACAACAAGATGGGGATTTGTCCTCGCGTGGGCGGTCTCGCCAGCTATCTTGACAAAGCGCGAGTCGCACCGTTTTACAACGGGCTGAAGCGTGACGTATCCTGGCTGCTGAATAAACTGCCAATCGTCGGTGAACCCACGGAAAAAATGCTGGGAGGATTTAAGGACGCGATCAAATCCTTTCTGCACGGCGGGATGTTGTTCGAAGAGATGGGCTTCCGTTATATCGGGCCAGTTGACGGACATGACATTAAATCTTTGCGCCGCTATCTGGAAATGGTCCGGGACACAAAGGGGCCTGTGCTTCTGCATGTCTTCACAGAGAAGGGTCATGGCTTCGAGCCGGCCTGCAAGGATCCGGTGAAGTTCCATACTCCATCCCCGTTCCAGCGTGATTCGGACAAGGAGATAGTTCCGGTTAAGAAGTCTGCCGAGGTCTCTTACACCGAGGTCATGTCGGATGCCATTCACGAAGCGATGAGCGAGGACGAACGAGTCTGCGTGCTGACTGCAGCCATGTGCGCGGGAAACAAGCTCGAGCGAATTCGTGATGAGTTTCCAGACCGCTTTTTTGATACGGGCATTTGCGAAAGTCACGCTGTTGCGTTTGCAGGCGGGATGGCGAAGTCCGGCATGAAACCGATCGTCGATATTTACAGTACGTTTCTGCAACGCAGCTTTGACCAGATCTTTCAGGAAGTGGCCCTTCAGAATCTGCCGGTCATCTTTTGTCTGGATCGAGCGGGGTTGTGCGGTCCGGACGGACCCACTCACCATGGTGTCTTTGACAACAGCTACATGCGAATTTTTCCGAACATGGTTGTCACGGCACCAGGCGATGAACAGGAAATCCAGCCGATGCTGGAGTTCGCTCTGCAAAGTGCGTCGCCGGTTTCCATTCGTTATCCAAAGACGAAGGTGGAGCAGGTTGCGCGCTCGGTCGCTCCGATCCAGTTGGGCAAGTCAGAAGTGCTTTCCTGGGGTCTGGACGGCAATATCATTGCCTGCGGAACCATGCTGCCTCAGGCGTTTGCTGCTGCTGAGCGTTTAAAGGCTGACGGTTTAAGCGTTGGAGTGATCAACGCTCGCTTCGTAAAACCGGTGGATGAAGACATGATTGTCAAAGCTGCCGGGGCAGGCTTTGTGATCACCGTTGAAGAGAACGCTCTCATGGGCGGATTCGGCAGCGCTGTTCTGGAAGCAGCCAATCGTCGAGGTGTAACAACAGACCGGTTTCGAATTCTGGCGATACCGGACGAGTTTGTTGAGCACGGCGATCGCGATGAACTGCTGGCAGACCTCGGTCTCGACGCTAATGGGCTCGTTCGTGCAGCAAAGCACATGGCTATTCCTGCTGCTGCGGCGGTTCAGGGCTGATTTTTGGACCTGTGCTGACGGCCTGTCGATTTTTTCCTGACCTGCTGCGTCAGCGAAGGATTGTGGGTAAAAAACGCGGCCACTTTATCCCTCACTGACGTGTCTGGTTGTGAAAACGCAGTAAATCATTCTTCAATTCGGTAACAACGAATTCCGAGACTGCACCCACACGACCGGGGAGATGATTTCGCACTTGCCAGGAACTGAAAATCCCGAAAAGATGCGGCGTTGCCGAGTCATGGGACGTAATTGAACGTAATGCGGTGGAACACATGGAATGCAGTTCCGCAATGAACAGAGATGCGACAGGGAGTTGCGGGCTCATGGATTGGATAATTTCGTTCCGGTGGAACGCGAACTCTCACCGAACGGTGATTTTTGCAACCTTGATGGCGTTGATAGGGACGACTACCGCCATCGCTGACGAAGCGACCGTCGTTACAGACGAAGACGCAGGAATTCTGCTGGTTGAAGCGGCTGATTCCGGCCGAGCGACACACGTCAACTATTCGCTGCAAATCAAGGGCACACTGTCCACACCATCCTTCAGCGGCAATACCGACTGGGATTTGAACAGCGCGGCGACGTTTGAATTTGATCAACGCAGATTCCCTTCTGATGCCCCTGGACCGCTTGCCATTCGAGCGACTCGATACTTTCAGGAAGCCCGAACTTCCTCGGTCGTTGGGAAAGATCATAAGAACGCAGTGATTCTTCCACTGCAGTCGCGTCTAGTTCACATTTATGGCGGTGAAATGCAACTGGTACAGCTGAGCCCTGATGTGCGTCTCACGCGGCCGCAGCTGGATCTGTTGCAGTTTCCCTGTGATCCATTGGCGGTAACGGGGTTGCTCCCGGGCCGCAGCTTGAAGAGCAAATCAGAAAAGTGGAATGCTGATGACTGGGTCGTCCCCATGTTGGTGGGCATCGACGCGGCCGTCACGCAGTCAGCGACCTGCGAGATCAAATCGCTGAACGAGCAGGAGGCTGTCATACTTTTTCAGTGTAATGGGACCGGAGCGATCACGGGATCTCCCACAGAAGTCAGCCTCAAGGGAGAGATGATCGTCGACCGGAAGGCGTCGCTTGTTTCACAACTGAAAGCCACAATGACGGAGAAACGTGGTGCCGGCACTGTCAGCCCCGGCCTGAACGTGACGGCCGAAATTCGCTGGACTCAGCAGATAGTCAAGGAACAGTCCTCTTTGCCGGACACGATGCCGGACACGCTGCCTGAAGACCGGCAGTTGCTGTTGACCCTCGTGACGCCTTGGCGAGTTCTCTTGCTGCATGATCGAAACTGGCACATCTTCCATGAAACGTCTGAACTTGTGATGCTTCGCATGTTGCACAATGGCACGTTGCTGGCCCAATGCAATATTGCATCGGCACCTTTGATGGCAGCCGGGAAGTTCACGTCGGAATCTGAATATCTGGCGGACGTTGACAAAGCGCTGAAGAAACGCGCAGGAACAATCACGGCATCCGAAGTACTTCCGGACCAGAATGGGTGGCGAATTCACCACGTCACAGCGTCCGGAGAAGCGAACAAAAAAAACCTCGTCTGGGATTACTTCCTGTGTACAACCAAATCAGGCGAACAACTTTCTCTCGTATTTTCGCATGCGGAAGAAGATGACGCCGTTTTTGGAGACGGAGCCCTGCAAATGGTTCGTTCACTGACAATCCGTTCCAGCCGGCCAAAGGTCCCATTGCCTCGGTAAAAATCCCCCCGGGGCCATAAGATTTGTGACAGACATTCCGGGGAACGAAGCCCTGCGGCAACCTTCCCTTCAGCAAATTACAGAAAACGAGCGTCTAAAACTGACGAACGTGTTCTTAAATCCAGTGCCTGACGCCGGATACGATCTTGCCCAGAATTTGGCTCGTGGTCTACCATGAGTTTGTCTGAGCGATCGGGGTGATCCATAATCCTGTCGTCTGGCCTTGTGATCATTCTCCCGATTAAGTGGTTTCGCGTTCGCAGTTTAGTCCGCTTCGAACGTGCGTTTGTCTAAGGAAAATTGACATGACAACGCTGTCTTCCGCCAAACGTTTTTTCTCTGTGGCGGCTGCATTCACACTGCTTTGTGGCTCTGCATCAGCTGCAGAAAAGATCGTGCTCACTCCCGAAGACGGCACGACAGCGAAAATGGTCGCTTCGATGGTTTCGTCACGGCACATCAACCATCCAGCCATTGACGACGATCTGTCCGCAAAGCTGATGGAACGTTACATCCAGATCTGGGATCCTCAGAAGCTGTATTTTCTCCAGTCCGACATTGATGGCTTTTCTACCGAGAAGACAACGCTTGACGACAAAATTCTTCAGGGCGATGTCTCGTTTGCCTCCACGGTCTTCGAACGGTTTCGACTCCGAATGGGCGAACGAGCGCCAAAGATCGGTACGGCCATCGACATGGAGCATGATTTTGCTGTCGAAGAAGACATGGTGAAAGATCCGGATGATCTGGCCTGGGCTGCCGACGAAACTGAATTGGACGAACGCTGGCGCAAGCGAGTGAAGTTTGACCTGCTGATGCTCAAGATGGATGACACCGATCTGACGGAAGCTCGCAAACGACTTCACACGCGGTATCACACCAATCAGATCTTTATTAATCAGACAGAAGCTCATGAAGTGCTGGAGCTTTACCTGTCCTCCATGACACATTGCCTTGATCCTCATTCCAGCTATATGTCTCCGCAGACGCTCGCCGATTTCGAAATCGACATGAAGCTGAAGCTCGAAGGTATCGGTGCTCGCCTGAAATATGAAGACGGCTACACCAAAGTGGAAGAAGTCATCGAAGGCGGTGCTGCTCACGCAGACGGTCGCCTGACAAAAGGTGATAAAATCATCGGCGTTTCGTCTGATGCTGTCAAAGACTACGTTGACGTCGTTGAGATGAAACTAACCAAAGTCGTCGAGATGATCCGCGGCAAGAAGGCCACTAAGGTAAAACTGCAGGTCCTCAAAGAAGCCGGTGGTATCGAGGAGTATGAGCTGACCCGAACAGAGGTTAAGATTACAGAAGACGAAGTGAAAGGCAAAGTTATCGAATCCTCAGAATGGATCGATGGCCGTCAGGCGAAAATCGGAGTTCTGCGAATTCCGTCTTTCTATCGCGACTTTCAGGGAGCATCCCTCGGTGGCGAATTTAAGAGCACGTCCCGTGACGTGAAGCTGGTCCTGAATGATTTCAAAAAGGCTGGCGTAGATGTACTCATCGTCGACCTTCGCTGGAACGGGGGCGGTGCCTTGCAGGAAGCGATCGAAGTCTCCGGGCTCTTTATTCCTAAAGGCTCCGTCGTACAGGTGAAAGAACCGGGTGACAGCGTTCAGGCCTTCGAAGACGAAGACCCGGAAGTTCATTGGCGGAAGCCTATGATTGTGGTCTGCAATCGATTTTCTGCCTCCGCTTCTGAAATCTTTGCCGGAGCCATCAAAGACTACCGTCGAGGCATCGTGGTGGGCGATCGGACGACCCACGGCAAAGGAACCGTTCAGAACGTTGTTCCAGTTGCCAGCCGATTGTCATTCCGATCCGTCGACCGTGGCGCACTAAAATTGACCATCAGCAAGTTCTACCGAGTGAACGGTGACAGCACTCAAACGAAAGGCGTGACATCCGATGTTGTTCTGCCATCATTGCTCAATCACCGTGAGATTGGTGAAGACTCGCTGGATAACGCTTTGGCATTTGATCGAATCACACGCGCTGATTACGTTCCATTTTCTGCGAGCGTAACAGATGCCATCGTTTCACAGCTGAAAACACGCAGCGAAACTCGCGTCGCTGGTGACAAAGATTTCAGTCAAATCAACAAGCTGATTGAAAAGTATCTGCAGCGTCAAAATGACAAAACTATCTCGCTGAATGAAGGTGTGCTTCGCGCGGAAGAAGAAGAGATGAAGCAGGAAAAGAAAGAGGAAGAAGAAGCCATCAACCAGGGTCTCGGAGATGCCAAGGCAGATATCTTCCCGAACGATTTCTACAATAAGGAACTGGTAAACATCACTGCCGACTATCTCGAACTGGTAAACAGCATGACGTCCGCACGCAAATAATTGATGTTTCTTTTGAACTGACCTCCCCCCGGCCCGAGTTTCGCATAGAGACTCGGGCTTTTTTTTGACACAGCTTTTCGCGAGGCCCCAGTCATTTCGTCGGAGCGTGATGAAAATCCTTACCATCGCAGGCAAAGGCAAATTTCGGAGCGTCGGACGTAAGCCACTGGACCATCGTCACTGCGAGGAATACGATGATCATCGTCAGCAACGCCACGATTAAACCCTGTCAACGCAAATCCCCGGCATTGACACTTTAGCGAGGCTGTTTTACTGGCTTGGGAGTGTTTATGAGACCGATCTCTGACAAGTCTGACACCTCTGAGAAAAATGACAGTCCACCGCTTCCTGCAACTTCCTGCGAATCCACACCTGCCTGCACGGGCTCGGAAGCCGCTAATTTGAGCGAGTCTCGCCTCGAAAAACTGGCACGAATTCGTGCCGCGATTGACGCGGGCCACTATGATTCAGATGAATTGCTGGAAAAATCTCTGGCACGAATGCTTCAGAGGTTTGAAAATGATGAGGATTCCCGGAACCGTGAGCAGTAGAAAAGCGGCATTTATCGCCAACTGTGACGCAGCGAACGAACAGAAAACCGAGAAAACATCGTCTCTTCCGTCTGTTTCGTGACATTTGGCCGATTGTTGGGCACACTGTGGCGTCTAAGATAAAGTGTCTGTGCGTCAGTCTGTGTCCTTGACCCCGAGGTCTGTTGTGAGTGATCTGGCCGTTAACGATTTTGAGCGTCAGGAAGTCGCAGTTTCTCCCGTGGAGAAATTTCGCGAGTACTTGGCGACGCGCGGCAAACGGCTCACCCAGGAACGCGAAACAATCGTCCGGGAAATCTTTGCGGAACACGAACACTTCGACTCCGATCAGATCGTCGCCCGTCTGACACAGACTCGTCGAGACGGTGGCCGAGTCAGCCGGGCCACGATTTATCGTACGATCAGTTCCCTTGAAGAAGCAGGCCTCATTCGCAAGGTCGCGCGTTCGAATGATCGCGAAGTTTACGAACACGATTACGGCTATCCGCAGCACGACCACTTCATCTGTGAAAAGTGTCAGCAGCTGGTGGAATTTCGTAACGAAGAAATCTCCGCGGTGCTCGAACGCGTCGCGGCCGATCATGGGTTTCGCATGAGCGGTCATCGTCTGGAAGTCCACGGCATTTGTGCTGAGTGTGCCAAACCGCCATCTCGTCGGCACCGCAAGCTGGACATGATTTAAATGGTGGATGGCTCGTCCGTGCGAGTGCTGTCCATCATTCCGCCGATGACGCAGCTCAACACGCCTTATCCGTCGACGGCCTATCTGACCGGATTCCTGCGTTCCGTCGGTGTGGATGCTGTGCAGGAAGACCTGGCTCTGGCTCTGGTGTTGAGACTACTGTCTCGTGAAGGTCTCACGGCTGTTCGCGAACGAATTGAACTGCTGCCGGAAAACAAACGGACGATCAACGTTCGATTCTTCGTTTCGAATTTTGATAAATACCACTCCACGATTGATCGGGCCATCGCATTCCTGCAGGGGCGTGATTCCACGCTGGCTCATCGAATCGGAAGCCGCAATTTTCTGCCCGAAGGCTCACGATTCAAGTCACTGGATGTTTACGAAGCCGATGAAGAGCAGGGCGGTGATGCTCTGGGCTGGGCCTTCGGGATGCTGGGCATTCATGATCGAGCCCGTCACTTTACGACCCTGTATCTGACCGACATTGCGGATGTGTTGCGGGATGCCATTGATCCGCGGTTTGAATTCGTGCGGTATGCCGAATCTCTGGCTCAGAGTCAGCCGACCTTCGATCCGCTCGCCGAAGCGCTGGCCGCCCCCCAGAATCTTGTCGATGAAATCCTGAGAGATCTCACGCTGCAGGCCATCGACCGGCATGCGCCCGGAATGGTACTGCTGACAGTTCCATTTCCTGGAACTGTTTACGCCGCGTTTAGAATTGCGCAGGCCATCAAGCAGCATCATCCAGCGATCATTACCTGCCTGGGCGGTGGTTTCGCAAACACGGAGCTGCGTGAGTTGTCAGACGCACGCGTGTTTGATTACTTCGACTATGTGACTCTCGACGACGGGGAACGTCCGCTGCTGGCCTTGCTGGAACATCTGCGCGGGGGCCGCCCACAGAGCAACCTCGTGCGGACGTTTGTGCGAACCGGTGAGCCCGCATCCGTACAGTACATGAATCACTCGGAACCCGATGTGGCGTTCGCGGAAGTCGGGACGCCTACATGGGATGGGCTGCCGCTGAATCAGTATTTATCGACGCTCGATATGCTGAACCCGATGCATCGTCTGTGGTCCGACGGGCGTTGGAATAAGCTGACCGTGGCCCATGGGTGCTACTGGAAAAAGTGCAGCTTCTGCGACGTGACACTCGATTACATCTCGCGCTACGACACTGTGGCCGCCGAGACGCTGGTTGACCGGATTGAAACCATTGTTGAGGAAACGGGCCAGACCGGATTCCATTTTGTCGACGAAGCGGCACCCCCCAAAGGTCTGAAGGCGTTAGCTGATGAACTGCTGCGACGGCAGGTTGAAATTTCCTGGTGGGGCAACATTCGGTTTGAAAAGTCATTTACTCCGGATCTCTGTCAGCTGCTGGCCGCCAGCGGTTGCATTGCGATTTCCGGAGGACTGGAAGTTGCGTCGGATCGTCTTCTGACACTGATGAAAAAAGGCGTTTCGGTGGAACAGGTGGCCCGAGTCACTCGCGGCTTCAGCGACGCTGGAATTCTGGTCCATGCGTATCTGATGTATGGCTTTCCGACTCAGACCGTTCAGGACACTGTCGACGCTTTGGAATACGTTCGGCAGCTGTTTGAAGAAGGTTGCATTCAGAGCGGTTTCTTTCATCGCTTTGCGTGCACAGTTCATTCACCGGTCGGAAAAAATCCCGAGGAGTACGGCGTCAAACTGATCCCGCTTCCGCCGGTGACGTTTGCAAAAAACGACATCGGCTTTATTGATCCGACAGGCGTGGACCACGATACTCTCGGCAAGGCGTTGAACAAGGCCTTGTACAACTTCATGCACGGCATCGGGCTTGAAGAAGACGTCCGCAGCTGGTTCAAAGGCAAAGTCCCGCGTCCTCGCGTTTCCCGCAACGTCATTGCCCGAGCACTGAATTCGAAATAGTTCAGGATCGAGTCATTGAATGACTCGCCTGCGCAGGTCGGTCACTCCGTAACCGAATCCTTGCGACTCCTGTCCGTCAGCTCACGAGCTCAACCTCCCCGTGATCTGGCTGGCCACATTTCCAAATTCACTCACATTGAACATCACCAAATTGCTTCAGTTTCCATGAATTCTTTAGCCTCGTAGTTCAAAAGTATCCATTGCTCTTCATGATGGGCTACTTTCGCAGGCAGCTGGAATCTTCCGTGGATTCGCAGGATTTAGTGAATTGGAGAGCAAAGTGCGATTCGCCTGGAGTTGGCGAGTCAGAGTAGTTTTTCGAGATTTGATTTGATTTGATCCAGATAGCCCACAAACTCGTGGCGCCGAGAGCATATTCCTGACGTTTTGAAAGGCAACGCAAATGGCCAGAGATATCGCGGTCCGCGCAGAGCAGTTGTGGTGTGCGTATAATTCAAAGTTCATTCTTCGCGACGTGAGTTTTTCAGTCAATCGAGCAGAGATTGCTGTCATTGCCGGTGTCAATGGAGTTGGCAAGTCTACTCTGCTCGCCGTAGTCGCTGGTGCGGCTTCCGCCGCACGTGGAACGGTCAGCGTATTTGGTTATCCTCGCCGCACCTCGGTGGAGTCCGAACGTGCGGCTCGACGAATGGTTGTCTATTTGCCAGATGAGGCATGGTTACCCAGAGCGATGACAATTCGGGAGTACCTGGGTGCGGCTGCGGCGCTGTTTGACATTGCGACGGCCGAGGCAATCGACCGCATTGACTCGCTGCTGGAACTGTTTTCGCTGACGGAAGCTGAATCGCAGACGCTACGAAGTCTTTCGACCGGACAACGAAAAAAAGTCGGGCTCTGTTCTGCATTGTTGGCAGATCGCGATCTGCTGCTGCTGGATGAACCGTTCTCTGGTGGCCTTGACCCAGCGGGAATCGCTGCGCTGCGTCGAGTTCTTTTGAGTCGCAAGAGCCAGAGAAATCAAACAGTGATCTTAACTACCCCTGTTGCGGAAATTATCGCCGGACTCGCTGATCGACTACTGATACTGCGAGACGGGACTCTTGTTCATGATCTGGATCAGAATACGTTGCGGAAAGAAATGACGAATGGTGCTTCGTCAGCTGATGCATTGAATGCGTTGATATTCCCGGATGCAGAAGAGCGAATTCAACGCTATCTGGATCAAGTCCCTTCTGAACGAGTCACTAAACTTCCGGAAGAAAAGACATGAAGAACTTTCCTCTGGAACGGTTGCCTGATGCGAAACGCACAGTCTGCCGGCTTGCAATCTGTCTTGTGCCAGCAATCGTGCTCGTAATGATTCTGCCCTCGGATCGGTACTCAGGCTACGATCCTGTTCAGTTCGCAGAACTGCTTCGTTTCGATCGCACAGTGCTTTCCGGGTTTATGGTGGCGATCGTAGCCTCTTCATTGGCGGTGTTTGCAACGTGGCAAATGATGTCTCGCAGTCTATGGAATGATGATGGCGGGGCAGGATGGTTGTCCCTGCATGGCTGGGAAGGTGAAGTTGAGAAGCTTCCTCAACGGGGACTGCTGCCGATTGCAGAGATTCTGGGCCTGATCATGGTAACGGGAATTTGCTCCTTGCTGGATCTGTCCGCGATGATCTTTCTGCCTTTGTGCTGGTCTCTGGCGAGGCTGTTTTCCTGTTGGCGGCAGGCCGCTTTGCTTCGCCCGTACCTCTTTGGGGCAGTGTATGTGCTGCATGGAGGAGCGATATTATGGTCCAAGTCAGTTCTAATTGGGGTCTTCGTCGAGTTGGCTGCGATTACTCTGACAGAATCATTGCTGCTGCTGACACTGCGACGAACATCCGCGGACTTGATGAGCTGCGATATCCGAATAGTCAATAAGCAAACACCCTTTGGTCGTTCGCGTTCCTCATCGAATGATCACACGAGGGCTATCAATCGGTTGGCGCTGCGGCTCTATCCGTTTGCTCAACTCAATCCGCACGTCATTGCCGGAAAACCATCATGGGGCATTTCGAGCTGGACTGCTGCTGTCACTGCCTGGGTAACATTTTGCATCACGTCGCGGATGGCTGACCTCGGTAGCTTTACGAATAATGCTGGGGTTGAGTTTTCATGCCATGGGATCGTTGGTCTCGGAACAATGGCAGGGATCCAGATCTTTGGGATTCTTCGGACGCTGGGGCAGTTTGAGCCATTTGTCTGGGCTCCGCGTTTATATGCCACTTCTCGAATTTTCAGTCTCCGCCTTTCGTCTTGGGATCGATTTTTCTTGCCTACCTTGCTGATGGGAATTATCTGGTCGCTGGCGGCCGTTTTCAGGTTGTCACTGACTCCCGGAGCGTTTTTCGTTCTTGTGTGCATCCAGATGATGATTCTCCTTCGATTTGGAGTGACGCCAGAGGAATGGCAAATGACATCGGATTCCCGGCTATCGTCGACGTTTCTGTCAGACGGTAGTGAAGATCGTCGAACATCAGGATCGAGTCATTGAATGACTCGCCTGCGCAGGTCGGTCACTCCGTAACCGAATCCTCCTGCCGGAGTCTGCCAGCCTCCAGTCCGTGGCCTGCGCAACTCTTCCCGACTTGCCGCAATTTGTCCCGGGGCTTTGAGGTCGCGGATGCTTTGTTGAGGATAAAAATCTGTTGCATCAGCGTCGGCTATCGATTCGTTCTCTCACGGAACTTCGGTACGATCACCAGCGGGTAAGGCTCAGCTCCGGGAGTGGGATTTCCCGCACGTTCGACGATGTATGGAGCACTCATCCGACGCAGCAACGCTCCAGTTGATTTTTCAGGCATCATTGGGATCAGAGTTGATGAGTACGCGCAAATCCGGCTGGTTCATTCCGTTCTTGTCCGCACTGGTTCTGATTCAGCCGGGATGTCAGCCAACCGAAATGGTGGCTCCGGGGCAATTGGTTCCGGAGGTGACTGTTGCGGCTCCGGTCAGTCGAGACCTTGTGGACTACGAAAATTTCACTGGTCGAATCAATCCCAAAGAACAGATTGACGTGCGTGCTCGGGTCAGTGGATACCTTGTGAAGGTTCACTTCCAGCCGGGCACAGAAGTCGCCAAGGACGATCTGCTGGTGGAAATCGATCCGGTCCCGTTTGAGACGGATCTGAGTCGCGCGACGGCGGCTGTTGCTCAGGCGCAGGCAAAGCTGACTCGCCTGGACAGCACGTTCAAACGCATCGCAGCCGCCCGGGCAAAAGGGGCCTCATCGGAAGAGGAACTGCAGACTGCGGCCGGTGAAACGGCAGAAGCAGCTGCATTGCTGGATGTTGCGAAAGCCAATCAGCAAGCGGCCGAAATCAATCTCGGTTATTGTCAGCTGCGAGCCCCGATCTCGGGCAGGATTGGCGATCGTCTGATGGACGAAGGGAACTTTGTCACAGGCGGACCATCCGGGGCCTTCAATTCTACCCTGCTGTCCACAATCGTGTCGGTCGATCCGGTATCGGCGGCCTTTGATATGGATGAGAACACGCTGCTGCGGCTGCAACAAGCGATTCGAGATGGCAAGCTGGAGTCTCCGGCAGAGAACATGATCCCTGTGGAAGTCGGTCTGCCGATCCATAAGCAGGACTATCCTCTGAAGGGCCTGGTCCAGTTCATCAACAATCAGGTGGATTCAAAGACAGGCACGATCATCATCAAGGCCGACGTCCCGAATCCGAAACCAGACACCGGTGGGCGTGTGCTGACGCCGGGTATGTTCGCTCGAATTCGAATTCCGATTGGTCGGCCTCGCACGGCCCTGATGGTTCCGGAATCTGCATTGGGCTCCGATCAGGGAAGCCGCTACCTGTTTATTGTGAATGCAGAAAACAAAGCGATGCGACTGAGTGCTGAAGTCGGGCTGCTGGACGGCGATCTGCGGGAAATCGTCGCGGTGAAAGCTGCTGGTGAGTCTGCATCACGTCCTCTGAATGCAGACGAACAGGTGATCGTGCGAGGGATTCAACGAGTTCGTTCAGGAATCGAAGTCACAGCCAATGCGGCAGATCACTAAATCGTTCAGCGGCAAACCGCAGGCGGCCCTGAGTGTTTCATCAAGGGCGACAAAGGTCATTCGCCTGCAACGAAGCTCTGCCTTCCAGCCAATTGTTTCACGATTTCGCGGTCGCTTCACGGATCATCAATTCTTACTCGAGGCCCTCTGTGTCAGCGCTCTCCAAATTCTTCATTGATCGTCCGATTTTTGCCGCGGTCCTTTCCGTTGTGATTGTGATCGCCGGTGCGATTGCCGTGACAACGTTGCCCATTGCTCAGTATCCGGACATTGCGCCGCCTACTGTGCAGGTCTCCTGTGCTTATCCGGGCGCCAACGCCAGCGTCGTGGCCGATACGGTGGCGTCGCCCATTGAACAGCAGGTGACGGGTGTCGAAAACATGCTCTACATGTCGTCGCAATGTACTAACGATGGTCAGTACAGTCTGACGGTGACCTTCGACGTCGGTGTGAATCTGGATATGGCTCAGGTACTCGTGCAGAACCGAGTCAATCTGGCACTGCCTTCGTTGCCGGATGTTGTTAAGCAGACGGGCGTGAGCGTCAAGAAACGCTCGCCCAGTATTCTGCTGGTGGTCAACCTGTTTTCACCTGACAACTCTTACGATCAGCTCAAGCTGAGTAACTATGCGACGATCAACCTTCGTGATGAACTGGCTCAGCTGTCGGGCGTGGGTGATATCAGCATGTTTGGTCAACAGGACTACAGCATGCGAGTCTGGCTGGATCCAGAGAAGATTGCGGCACGAGGGCTGACGGCCGGTGATGTCGTGAATTCTCTGCGAGAGCAGAACGTGCAGGTCGCGGCCGGGTCGCTTGGTCGTCCGCCGGTTCCGACTGGCCAGGCCTTTCAGTACACGCTCAGTACGCTGGGGCGACTTCAGGATCAGAAGCAGTTCGGTGAGATCATCGTTCGTTCGGGCATGGAAGGCGAAATTGTCCGCCTGCGTGATCTGATCAGCGAACAGCGCATGGACACTTCTGGTGTCCAGCTGGGCGGCATTGATCTGGGCGCAAAGAATCAGGACACACTGTGTTATCTGGATGGGAAGCCATCCGTCGGACTATCCATCTATCAGCAGCCCGGCTCGAATGCTCTGGCAACGGCGGACAGAATTCGTGAACGCATGGAGGAACTGAAGCTGTCGTTCCCTGATGGAGTTGACTATGGCATTGTCTACGACACGACTCCGTTCATTGACGAATCCATCCATGAAGTCTTCAAAGCTCTGCGAGATGCGATTGTGCTGGTGGGCATCGTCGTTCTGGTGTTCCTGCAGTCCTGGCGAGCGACACTGATTCCGCTGATCGCTGTTCCGGTGGCGATTGTTGGCACGTTTGCTCTGATGGCCGGTTTCGGATTCAGTCTGAACAATCTGTCCCTGCTGGGGCTGGTTCTGGCGATTGGGATTGTTGTGGATGATGCGATCGTTGTGGTGGAAGCGGTCGAGCATCATCTGGAGCATGGCATGTCGCCGCGTGATGCGGCTCGCAAAGCCATGGACGAAGTCGCGGTTCCTGTCATCGCCATTTCGCTCGTCCTGATGGCCGTGTTTATTCCGTGTGCGTTTATTACCGGGATTACCGGGCAGTTCTTTCGCCAGTTTGCGGTCACGATTGCCGTATCGACATTCTTTTCGGCTGTGAATTCTCTAACGCTCAGCCCGGCTCTTGCAGCCTTGTTGCTGCGACCCAAAGCCGAGCAGAAGGATATTCTCACTCGTGTACTGAATGGCGTCCTTGGCTGGTTCTTCAAACTGTTCAACGCGTTCTTTGACAAAGCTTCCGGTGGTTATGCCTGGTCAGTGGGCTGGCTGCTGCGGCTGTCGGTGATTGTCCTGTGTGTTTACGCAGGACTGCTGTATGCGACATATTTCAGCTTCACGCATGTGCCAACGGGTTTTGTTCCGGCGCAGGACAAGGGCTATCTGCTGGTCAACGTGCAGCTGCCGGATGCGGCTTCGCTGGAACGCACGAACGCCGTAATGAAGCAGATTGATCAAATCGCGCGTGGTGATGAGAACGATCGGGAGAAATCGCCTGGAATAAAAGGTATCGCTCATGTGATTTCGATACCAGGCCAGTCGATCGTGCAGAACGCCACGGGCTCCAACTTTGGTTCGATGTTTATCATTCTGGAAGAATTCGAAGAACGCGGTCCGGAGCTGAATTCGGACGTGATCGCTCAGCAACTGCGTGCTGCCACGTTTCGTCACATTCAGGAAGCGGCCGTCGCTGTCTTCGGGCCACCAGCCGTGGATGGACTGGGAAATGCGGGTGGTTTCAAAGTCATGATTCAGGATCGATCGGGCGCTGGTTTTGGCGGTCTTCAGCAGGCGGCCGACAACTTTGCGGCTCAGGGAAATCAGCGACCTGGCCTGACGGGTTTGTTTAATGCCTTTCGCGCCAACACGCCGCAGATGTTTGTGGAAATTGATCGCGAGAAATGCAAATCCATGGGCGTGGCTTTGAACGATGTCTTCCAGACACTGCAGGTTTATCTGGGTGGATTTTACACGAACGACTTCAATCAGTTCGGCCGCACATGGCAGGTCAATCTTCAGGCAGATCCCGCGTTTCGACTGACGGCCGATGATATTCGCAGCCTGAAAGTGCGAAATTTTACTCGAGACATGGTTCCGCTCGGCAGCATCGCTGATGTGAAGGATATCGCCGGACCGGGGCTGATCACGCGCTACAACGGGGTCGTCGCCGCCACGATTAATGGAGGCACGTTGCCGGGTGTGAGTTCCGGGCAGATGATTTCCACTGTCGACAATCTGGCGACGAAGGAACTGCCGGCCGGGATGACGTCGTTGTGGACTGAGCTGACGCTGCTGCAGATTCGAGCGGGCAATACGGCGATGGTCGTGTTTGCACTCGCTGTGGTCCTGGTTTATCTGCTGCTGGCGGCACAGTATGAAAGTCTTCGGCTTCCGTTTGCGGTGATTCTGGTGGTTCCGATGTGTCTGCTGTGTTCGGTTATTGGGGTTGCCTGGGCCAAGCTGGATATCAATATCTTTGTGCAGACCGGACTGGTGGTTCTGGTAGGGCTCGCCAGCAAAAACGCGATTCTGATCGTGGAATTTGCCAAGGAGAAACGCACTGCGGGCGCGACAGCTTTTGATGCGACCGTGGAGGCCTGTCGGATGCGACTCCGTCCGATTCTGATGACGTCCTTCGCGTTCATTCTGGGCGTTGTGCCTTTGGCCATCGCTCACGGGGCAGGGGCCGAGATGCGAAGAACACTGGGCATCGCGGTGTTCTCCGGGATGCTGGGTGTCACGGTCTTCGGCATCTTTCTGACCCCGGTATTCTACTTTGTGCTGGAGCGGCTCGGGACGTTGATGTTTGGCGAGCCAAAGCCGATAACGGACGGGGCCGGAGAGACACAAGACGCACATTGATTACTTCGTGCAGAGGCTTGTTCAAGTCCGCAGTCGTTCGCGAAATGGCCCCACAAGTACTTCCCCACGCCGCGAATCGCAGTACGAAACGAAGAGCACATCCGATCGCACAAAATAGACAGCGTCCTGAAGAAAGCTTAGCCCGAGATCGCACGCTTCTGAGAACGTCAATTCAGCAGCCCAGCCTGGTTCTGAATGTCCAGTCTGCGGCGAGAATCCTTTCAGCCGTTGAATCCAGACTCCTCTGCGCAACAGTTCGGCCTTCAGTTCAAGATCCGCCTTTTGATTGGCTTCTAACGACCATTGCTCACCGGTCGTCGCGTAGGCGGTGATGATCGCAAACTGCTGTGGCCAGGGACCCTCATATCCGGCAGGGTCTAACTGCGCCTGAAAGTATTCGGGATTCATTCCGACGATTATGGCAGTTCCATCGGGAATTTTCAAAAGCAGCGACCCTGCATTTCACACGGCCCCTGATCAATGCTTGACACTCCATCGGCATCTTTATATTTTCGTGCGTATACGCACGACGTTTCACAAAGGCTCAAAGGTTCATGAATCCGAAAGATGAACTTCCACTCGCACTTCGGACGGCTTACCTGACGCTTCATCGGAGGTCGGACACTGAATTTGCGCAATACGACATTACGGCCGATCAATTTGTGCTGCTGGCCACACTGTCGCGCGGCGACGCGATGACTCAGCGTGAACTGGCGGCTCGAATGCCGTCTGACCCAAGTACCGTCCGCGCGATGCTGGTTTTGCTGGAAAAACAGAGACTCGTGGCTCGCGAATCACATCCGACCGATGGACGAGCACGAACAGCGACTCTGACGCGATTGGGTCTTCGAAAATTTCAGCAGGTGTGGGAAGCTGGTCAGTCGGTAAGAGATCAGATGGTCAATTCACTCAACGCCAGCGAAACTCGCACGCTACTTTCGCTGCTGCAGCGGGTTGCAGAATCACTGGGAGAGCGTGCCCCAGAACTGGTGACGGATCGGTTGTAGATATCGTCGAAACAAATTTCTGATACGCAGGAGTCCTTTATGCCGTTTCGCATGATCATCGCAACCATCCTTCTCGCACCCTCATTCAGCCTGGCTCAGGACGCAGAAAAAGCGGTCGGAGAGAAGCCGGCGCAGGAGTCGGCTCGTCCCAATAGCGTGCCAGCGCAGAATCGTCCTCAGCAGGGACGCGGCCCGGGTGGATTTGGTGGCCCGATCGAACTGGGTCCGGATGATAAGCAGATCTATCCTGATCCAGACGACAGCATTGTTGCCAACCGTGACGACATTGCTCACGGCAAACTGGAGATGATCGAGTATGACTCAAAGACGGTCGGAGCGACTCGCAAGTTGAATGTTTACACACCTCCGGGATATTCAGCCGACAAAAAATACCCGGTGTTGTATCTGCTCCATGGGATTGGCGGCGATGAAACCGAATGGCAACGCTTCGCCACGCCTGACATGCTGTTCGACAACCTCATTGCTGACGAAAAAGCTGTGCCGATGATTGTCGTCATGCCCAATGGCCGCGCTCAGAAGAACGATCGTGCTGAGGGGAATGTCTTCGAATCAGCACCGGCGTTTGCGGTGTTTGAACGAGACCTGCTGGACGACGTCATTCCTGCAATCGAAGCACGTTACTCCGTTCAGGCCGATCGCGAACATCGAGCACTCGCGGGACTTTCGATGGGGGGTGGTCAGTCGCTCAACTTTGGACTGGGCCACCTCGATCAATTCGCCTGGGTCGGCGGCTTTTCCTCCGCCCCCAACACCAAGAAGCCGGAAGAGTTGGTTCCGGACTCAGACAAAGCCAAAGAGCAATTGAAGCTGCTGTGGCTGTCCTGCGGCAACAAGGACGGACTGATCAACATCAGCCAGAGGACTCAGCGTTATCTGAAAGAGCAGGGCATTCCGCATCTATGGAATGTCGATTCTCACGGCCACGACGCGACTCACTGGCGCAACAATCTGTACCACTTTGCAAAATTGGTTTTTAAGGTAGGCCCGTCATGCAGAATTTTCCTTCCGACTGGATCAGCCAGCAGGGGGCCAGTCGGACGCATGCTAAAGTTCAGCCTCTTCGACTCATATAAGTTTGCGGGTATCATCCTCCGCCCGATGTCGGCTTGCCCTCCCAGTGATCATTCTGTGACCTCCGCTGTCGAGACTTTCCATGCAACGAATTCATCTTCTGTTTCTCTTTGTTTGTCTCTTTGGATATTGTGGCCTTGCGAAAGCCGATGAGGACCAGACAACCGTACGAGTCTTCATCTTTGCCGGGCAGTCGAATATGGTCGGCTCGGATTCGAAGATAGAGGACATCGCTCGCTTCCCTCCGTTTGCCGGGCTGGAACAGCGGCAGGAGAATGTTCGATTTTCTTATTGTCTCGGGCGGGAAGACAAGCTGCTCTCAAACGGCTGGGAACCGCTGCGGCCAGTCGACAACGTCGTCGGGCCGGAGCTTAGGCAGCGAGCAAGAAATGATCTCCCTTGAAACGAGTGAATGTGAGATAGTGTGTGATTGGATAGACGAACAATCTCAGGGAAGAGATTCATGCAATCATCAATTTGTCGTGAAACGATAGAATCGCTGTGTTCAGCGG
>CAMTWR010000035.1:0-73105 GCA_947085455.1 uncultured Planctomycetota bacterium
GAACTGGTTGCTGTGCGCAGTGATCGGCGTGACGTCTGAACTCGCACAATTGGGGCAGGAGGCTTCCAGCAGCGAGGTCGTTGGTCATCGCCCCGATCGCGTTGAACCACGCGTCAACAAACGCCGCCCGAAAGTCCTGGCATTGATGACAAAGCCGCGACTCAAATACCACGCCGAACTCGTGAACGTAACTCCTTACGCCGTAAGCCACAGTGCCATTCGTTACAGACACCTTTCCAACACGCTGCTCAGAGCAATTCGTAAACGGGCTTCCCGCCGCCGATGATACTGGTGGGGCGGCCGCTGGCGTCGTCATAATGCGTTTCCAGCGGCACGCCGAGAACTCTATAGATCGTGGCCAGCAGATCCAGAGGTGTCACCATTCGTTCCTGAACGCCACCGCCCCATTTTTCACTGGCACCGATGACACGGCCGCCGTGGATACCGCCCCCGGCGAGCATCACGCTGAAACAGTCGGCCCAATGGTCGCGGCCCGCGTGACCATTCATACGCGGTGTTCGCCCGAATTCACCGACGCAGTAGACAAGCACATCGTCGAGCATTCCACGCGTGTCCAGATCCTGAATCAATGCGGCGATCGCGCGGTCCAAAGGCGGCAGATGGTCTTCCAGACCCTTCTCAATATCATTGTGATGGTCCCAGTTTCCGGTATTAATGTTAACGCACCGGGCTCCGGACTCCACCAGACGACGTGCCAGCAGCGCACTCTGACCGTACCGGTGTCGGCCGTATTCATCCCGCAGCGCCGTGTCTTCCGAATTCAGATCAAATGCCGCTCGCATTTTGTCATCGGACACCATCGTCAGTGCCTGAGCCTTGAAGGTATCAAGTCCCTCCATCACACCCGTCTGATCAATCTCACGACGCAGGGTATCGAACTGTTGCAGGAGCGATCGTCGTGAATCCACACTGCTGAGAGCCAGGCCCTGGGGCAACGACAGGTTGGGGATCTTAAACTCGGCCGCATTGGGATCAGCCATCACTTCGAACGGATTAAACGCCTTCCCCAGGTACACAGCGCCCTGATAACCGAAGGCTTCAGATTTTGGCATCGTGATATACGGCGGCATCGGTGGCTGGCGACTTCCCAGAGTCCGTGCGATGACTGAGCCAAACGACGGCTTCTGCGGTGCATTGCGAGCAAGCGTCGGACCGAAGTAGCCGGTCTGCATCCAGTGCGACGATGGAGCGTGGATGCCATTTTCGTGGTGCACCGAACGGATCACCGAGAGGCGGTGTGCAAGCTTTGCCTGCAGCGGCAGATGATCACTGAAAACCATGCCGGGGACGGTTGTTTCAATCGCGGAATACATGCCACGGTATTCGGCCGGTGCCTCAGGCTTTACATCATAGGTATCCTGCTGACTCAAACCACCATCCGTCCAGAACACGATGATGGACTTTGACCGTCCCGGCTGGCCACTTTCTGCAGCCTGCGCATCCAGACGCAGCATGTCGGCAAGACCGAGCCCCAGCATCGGCACGCCAATCTGCAGCAGACTGCGTCGACTCATTCCCCCGTTCTGCCGGGATGTCTGATTCGTCAGTTGCAACATATTGAAGACTCCAGAAACACAGGAAATCGTTTCAGACGGCGCGACGTCAGTGATTGAACAGAAATTCATTGGTCGCCAGCAGTGACCACAGCAGAGATCGACAGGCTTCCTGAGGATCGGACTGACCATCCAGATAGTCCACCGAAATCTTCAACTCTTCAGTCCGCGGTGCTCGTCCCAGCGTGCGCAGAAAGATGCGTGTCGCGCGATCCGAATTGGAAGTCTCCGTGAGTGCAATCTGGTGAGCGAAGCCCGTTGCTTCCGTCAGCTTTCGCTGAATTTCAGCAGAGTTCACAAGTTCAAGAGCCTGGGTCAGAGCCGGCGCGTCGACTCGTTCACATTCACACGCAGACATACGGCCCGGGCGTCCGAAGATGTCCAGAAACGCGGCCGGGACATTTTCATCGGGCAGATCAATGGCCCGTGTGCCTGTTGGAAACATGCCTGCCCCGGAAGCGAACTGAGTGGGCACGTCGAGCACCTGACTGATTCCATCCAGCAGCACTTCTGCGGACATGCGTCGCGGATAAAATCGAGCAAACGATTGAGTGTCCTCAGCATTGCCATCCGTTGGTACTGAGTCCAGCCGATAGGCGTAGCTGTTCGTCATGCTGCGAATCAGCTGTTTGATGTCATATCCGCTGGCCACAAAATGGGCAGCCAGAGCATCCAGCAGTTCGGGGTTGCTCGGCGGGTTCGTGCTGCGAGCATCGTCAATCGGATGAATGATTCCACGACCCATAAAATGAGCCCACATCCGATTGACCATCGTGCGGGCAAAAAATGGATTGTCCGGCTGCGTCATCCATTCTGCCAATTGCTCGCGTGGATCGACATGATGATCGAGGCGAAACACATCACTCCCCAACGCCGCTGGAGCAAGCACTTCACCGGTCCTCGGATGCACGACGCTGCCTTTGTCACTGACAAAGATCACTTCGTCCGTCGGCACTTCCGCATCCGCAAATCCACCCTTGCGTCCCACTCGCGCAAACACAGCAGCCAGTCTGTAATAATCGGTCTGACTCCAACGCTCTGAAGGATGATGATGGCACTGAGCACACTGAATGCGCACGCCAAGAAATGCCTGAGCGACCGATTCGACATATTCAGGCGACTTCCGAACCGTGCGGTACCACAGCGTCGGAGGATTTTCACTCTGACTGCCGCTTGCCGTCAGGATTTCTGAGACGAACTGGTCGTACGGCTTGTTGTTGGCAATTGAATCGCGGATCCAGGCAGAGAACAACGTCGTGCCAGCGCGTTGCTGGCTGGTCGAATAACCGGCTCCTCGATTCTGCAGGATATCGCCCCACTTCAAACTAAAATAGCTGGCATATTCTGAGCGATCCAGAAGCCGATCGATCAGCCTCTGCCGCTTGTCGGGTCGGCTATCAGAAACGTACGCATTGATTTCATCGACGGTCGGAAGAGTTCCGCAGATATCGATAGACACTCGACGCAGAAAGGCCGTGTCGTCAGCCAGTCCGGATGGCACAATTCCCAGGCGTCTCCATTGCTGAAGCAGCAGTCGATCAATCGCAGCATCGCCGAGAGTCTGTTCCAGAGCATTCAGTTTTTCCGCAACTACCAGAGCGTGCTCAGTGTCGCGAACAAATGGCAGCGCCGCCTGAAAGGTTTCGATCTTCTCACCAAACCGGGCCATCACAGCCACAAGTCCGGGCTTCGATCCGGTGGTCACACATCCGTTCAGGTCCACGGTCGCAATGTCAGGCTCATTGGTCTGGTACACCGACTGCCGAGTCACATCCCGCGACGTTCCATCCGAAAACCATGCTCGTACTGTGAGCTGAAGTTTTGTATCGGGGCTCAGAATCTGTTCCGCAGGCGTGAGTGCGATTCGTTCCAGCTGTGGATCGTCAGACCGCGGAGGACTCGCTCCCTCGCGAATCCATTGCAGCAGAATTTGATAATCCTCACTCTCGGCGTCCAGTCGCTTTCCGCCACCGTGAGGCATCTGTGCGGTGCCTTTCAGCAGCAGCAGACTCTGCTCAGCCGCCGCCGGAAACAGGCGGCGTCCGCGGCTTTCGCGGACAATCGCTTCGTAATCAAACTCGGGTTCAAAGCCGAGCAGTGAAAGGCGAAATCCATTCTGCCCTGTCGCCTTCCCATGACAGCCGCCGCTGTTGCAGCCAAGCCGCGTCAGAACAGGAACGACCTCCGTGCCGAACCGCACTGGAGGCAGTTCTTCTGCGATTGCGGACGACGCTGAAAGGAAAAGTATTCCCAACACGACCGGAATTCGAGACCTCACGGATCTCACTGGAATGTCTGATCGGGTCATCATTCCATAACCTCCAGCGGCAAAAGTGCACTGCCGAAAAACACTGGCTGATCTTCCACAACGCCAACGGTGAACAACCGCAAAAACGGTTGCGGACCAGGCACCGCATCTTCATTGACCAGAATCTGCAAAGAACCCTGTTCGGTCTGCCCCGTAAATGTCTCGCCACGACCGAGAATGCCGGGAATGTCTGTGATGATCCCCGCGATGGCCAGCTCCGTATGCATCTTGCCGATGAAACCGTTCTGCCGACGAGACGTATAACTCACTTGAATCGTTTCACCCCGGCGAACTCGTTTCTGCGCAAATGGGTCCACCTCAACAGCAAACGCCGCCGGCTGAATCTCAAACGTGACTGGATTGCTGACGACCATTACAGATTCCGTCTTTTGATCGGGAGCTGCAATCGTAGTCTCCGCCTGAACGGCCACGGAATATTGACCCGGCGGAAGAGTCGCAGGGAGTCGAAAGCTCAGATAACCTTTGGCCTGGGCTGCCGGGATGACACTGGTCTCGTTCACGATTGCCTGTGGCAAGCCGACGCCGGTAAGTCGCACGGGAGCACCATGTCCTGCATCACGTCGATCAATCTGAACGGCCACATCCAGAACTCCGCCGGGCGAGTGCTGCAACTGAATGGTTCCATACAGCGGGTGCTGCAGCGTTTCATGGCCGTCTGCGATGATGCGGATGGGAGCTTCCCCGGTCACGGCCAGAGGCAGGCGGGAAATCAGACGACTGCGGGTGAGCGGTGTTCCTGAAGGCACGCTGGTGCCGAACTGGACCGGGATATTCTGCAAACGATCGATACCTTCCACACTGCCGACAAGCTGCAATTCACTCAGCGACTCGGCAGCGCCCTGATCTGCTGAGACCACGATCACGGCGTTAGTCACGGCCGGGCCCAGCCACACATCCGGGCACTCAACGCCCGCTGGAAGGTTGCGTGCGGAAATGCGGATCGATTCATTCAGGCCGCGATGTCGCAGAGCAAAAACATTCACAACTTCCCGACCACCTCGACGAAGATTCAGTCGCCCGGCAGAATCATTCGCAGGCATCGCCAGCAGATGCAGATCCGCGTCTTCTCGCCGCACACTCAAACGATAAATGCGTCGTTCGTCGCGAGAAACACCGCCGCCAATATTTCGCACGTTCAACAGAAACCGGCCGTCTTCCGGGGCCACCCAGCGACCGACCGGATCAGAATGACTTGTGTCCAGCATCCGACCGCCCACGCTGCTGGACTGATCGCCAAACTGGACAAGTTCCTTCTGGCCGGTGGCGTCGAACACGCTGATCTCAAGGTCAACCGGCGACTGGATCCGCTGCCCGAAAGCCTCCAGATAAAAAACTTCACCGCGACGAGCCTGAAGGGCATACCAGTCCTGCTCAGTGCGTCCAGTGAGTTGCCCGGCCACAAGACACGGATGATCCAGCGGCTCCGCGGTCGACGGAGCATGATTGTCGTCGACATCGGTCCAAACAGGGAGATCCGTAAGACCCAGGAAAATGGCAGCCTGACTTCGTGGCAGATAAAAAGGAAACGAATCAATCACGGCCTCCGCCGCATGTCTCTGCATCGGTCGAGGAAGGGACGAGTTAAATGCAATCTGCATTGAGCCGCGATTTTCTTCACTGTCGATCGGTGCCGTCACATCCACGACGATTCGATCAAATCGAACCGGCTCATTAGATGGCCCAGTTGCTGGCGTGCTCTGCTGCGGATTCAGATTCCATCCAAACAATTCCACCTGCGTCGTGGTTCCCTGCTGGAGGACGTCGGGCCGGGCGAACACAACACGCGGCTGCGTATCAATCTCAAGCCGATAAGTTTGATTGGTCGCGGATGTCGGTGTCAGAGGCGCTACCTGCACCACATACGAACCCTCTTCAGGAACGTCAAAACTGATCAGTGGATCCACACCAAAATAGCCGCGACTCACTGCCAGCTCACGTCCGTCATCATTCAGAATCGTCAGCACAGCTCGCAGGGACGAATCCATTCGTTGAGCCACACATTCGAGGATCACTCGCTGACCGGCCTGCGCCTGAAAGCGATAGTCATCCAGATCACTTGCGGAATCCATCCGTCCGTTGAAGATGCTGTCCAGCGGAACGCTCTGAGCCTCCATGCGTGAGTTGTTCGGTTCTGTTTCAGAGAACTCTGGCCGGCTGCTGATAATAAATGAGCGAGGTGAGCTGACTCCGTTCGAGCCCACGGCCCAGAGTTCGTAACATCCTGGCATCGTGTCCGCGGGCACGCTCAGCCGCACTCGCCCGCCGTCAATCACTTCACTGTGAACACCAGATGCGTTGCATTCAACCGAGCGAAGGCCATCCAGGGCGGTGCCGGTGAGCGTCAGATCAACGGTTGTTCCAACCTGACAGCCAGCAGGAAACACACTGGTCAGCAGGGGACTCGGCGACGCCGCGAATGCACCTTCAGCCACCAGACCGAGCATGCCCGCGACGAGCACGATCGTCTGAACACGGAGGAAGATGCGCGATGCCAGATTCATCAGCAGTTCCCTCAGGAAAATAATGGAGCGATCACTTCCCCGGTGTTCACACGATGTGGACGATCCTGTCGATCGACCATTGTGCTTTCCGGATCGATCCCGAGTGCCGTGAAGATCGTGGCACCAAGGTCGGCCGGATACCAGCCGCGAGTCGCCGGGTAGGCTGCCTGATCATCGCTGGCTCCAATGACCTGTCCGCCCTGGACGCCAGCTCCTGCGAACACGGCCGAGAACACTCCTGACCAGTGATCGCGCCCGCCCCCCGGATTGATTTGAGGCGTGCGGCCGAATTCCCCGACCGCGACAACCAGCGTCTGGTCGAGCAGTCCGCGTTCGTCCAGATCAGAGAGTAGCGCAGCCAGGCCCTGATCAAACGGCGGCAGCAATCGATTCTTCAGCTGGCCGAAATTATCCCCATGCGTGTCCCAGTTGTTCATGGTCCCCATGTTCGCCTGAACGATCGGCATTCCGGCTTCCACCAAACGCCGTGCCAGCAGCAGCGACTGCCCAAAAGAATGACGCCCATAGCGATCGCGTACTTCTGCCGGTTCACGCTCCATGTCAAACACATCACGAAACTGACCGGCCGCTCCGAGCAGCTGATGCGCCTTCTCCACTGAGCGACTCAATGACTGAGAGGCAGATGGCACCTGCAGATGTCGATGCTGATCATCCAGTGCCGACAGCAAGCCCCGTCGACTCTGGACTCGCCGATCATCCAGCCCCTGCAGCAATGTGAGCTCTTCAATGTTGAAATCCGCAGCTGCCGGGTCTTTGGTCACATGCCATGGATCAAACTGACTTCCCATGAAGCCGCCGGTCTGTCCGGAAAATCCGTAGCCGTTATGAATGTAGGTTGGCAACATCACGCCGGACGGCACGCCATCCTCACGCGGACGAAAGGCCTGCATTGTCGCCGAATAGCACGGCCAGTCACTGCGACTTGCCATGTGAGTTGATCCGGGGGGCACCTGATTGACGCCGGTGAGCACAAAATGTGTTGCGTGTTCATGACTGGGCAGGCTGTGAGTCATCGATCGCACGATGGCAAACTTATCAGCGACCGCAGCCAGGCGAGGAACATGCGGACCAATCTGAACACCCGGCACATTTGTATCGATGGGCCGAAATTCGCCACGCACCTCGGCCGGGGCGTCGGGCTTCAGGTCCCAGATATCCTGATGCGAAGGAGCACCGGTCAGGAAGATAAAAATGACACTTTTCGCCCGGCCAAACAGAGGCGTCGAAATATTCGCCGCGCTCGCCTTTCTTCCTTCCAGAACACCCGAGAGCCCAAGTCCCAATGCAGCCGAATATCCGGCCTGCAACAGCCGCCGACGGCAAAGCACGGAGGCTCGATGAGTATTTGGATGGGTAAAAGACATAGACGGCTCCAGGATGGAGGCATGGCGGGAAAGTGTGGGGCAGGATCAGCAGACCAGGCTGGCGGATTGACCATTCAGGTCGGCCGAGTTTTCATCGGCATCACTGAATTGCGAGGCATCCAGACCAGAAGTCTTCAGGAGGGCAGCTAAGCATACCTCTTTTTTCGACCCTGTCGCAAGCGGTTCGTTGATTTAATGCGCCGCAAAGCGTTAGCTGCGTGTGAGTGTCAAAAAAAACAATGGAGAAACAACCACGACTAGCGCCCTTTGAAGTTGCGAGCTTGCGACTCAATCAAGAAGCCAGTCCCCGCGAGCGGCTGGGCCTTAGGCTCTCCGTGTGTGATTCACTTGAGCATCGCGTGAAAAAATACGCCTGCAGGTGCAGCATGCGGCCACGGTTGAATTCGATCCCATGCCACCGCGCCACCGATTTCACTTCTTCAAGTCCCCACACGAGAAACTGACGCAGACTTGGTTACTCGGCGGCTCAACGATCGGATCTTTGTTATCAGATCTCCCACACGTACGTCGCCGGCGTTGATGACTTTGGCATAGACCCCACGGAGCCGAAGATCTTTCCCGGTCGGAGAATTGACAACTTTGAGAGCTGCGGCGCCGAAGCGTTGGCTGAACTTGGAACAGCCGTTGTGGGACTGTTCGGTGATCTGAATGAGGCATTCGCCGATGCTCAGCAATTGGCCTGCCTGAAGATTTTTTCGACTGAGATCCAGATCCACAAAGAGATTGTCTCCAGCCATGGATCAGCAGACACAGGAGCAGCGGCAACGCAACCTCTGAAGGTCGAAACATGGGCCACAGAAAGGCCATGCCGAGTGCAAACTGCAAGCCTCCGTAGACAGTCAGGAATTCTGATTGCCCGGAGCCAGTCTGGAGTGTGAATCCAACGGCCCTGGAAGTTTTGTCCGGCATCAGGGCACACCATCCGGCGAGGATGAGATAGGCGGCTCCAACGATTGCCAGGAAGATGCGTACCATGGTAAGTCCTTTCTTCGAAGATCCGACAGAATTGTTGGTGTTCAGAGACCGCAATGCGGCAATGATCGTCAGTGGTGAGTTAAGCACAGTGAGCCCGATTGAAATTGATTCTGGGTCTCAACCAGTTATTGACAGGCGTCACGAGCTGTCACGGAAACTCCATTCTTCAACATTGTCACATTCGTTTCACAAGTTGTGCCATGTGCTCTGACATTTCAATTAGAGAATGAGTTGTCCCTGAAACTGGATACACCTCAGTCTATTGCCAGTTGCGAGACGAGTTGATCTGCGGATATTACACTCGAGTGCATCGCGACAAGTTGGCTACAGATCAGAATTGAACTTCAAAATGTTTTCCTTCCGAAAACCCGCAACCGAATCTGTCCGTACATTTCTGTTCGATCAGAAGAATCGCGACTTCACGTATTCGGCGGTCGGCGCCACGGCGGGAACACCGCCAGCCGGTTTTGTCGTCGATCACACTCGCATTATGCTCGGCAAGGGCGAACAGACGTTCGAAGCAGCAAAGTATGCGATCCAGTGCTGGGAGCACTTTCAACTGGGTTGGGTAGAAACCAGCTCCAGAGACACTCCGATTGAAAAGGGAGAGGTCGTAGGCATCCTGGCACGAGTCTTCGGATTATGGTGCTTGAATGCTTGCCGAATTGTGGCCGTTGTTGATGAAGCTGGACCAATCCGTCGCTACGGATTCGTGTATGGCACATTGCCGGGCCATGTAGAATCTGGTGAAGAACGGTTTCAGGTGGAATGGAATCACAGCGACGATACGGTGTGGTACGACATCCTTGCCTTCTCGCGTCCTCATCATTTGTTTGCCCGGATTGGGTATCCCATGGTCCGAAAACTCCAGAAGAAGTTCGCCCGTGACTCTGCAGCGGCGATGCAGCGGCGATGCAGCGAGCCACCATGAAATCATCATCCAGCGAAGCCAGCAAGGCCCGACGATGACACACACACGGATACTCCCCATCCAAACTGGAAAAATCCAAACATACGATGACGTCGGTGGAGTTGCTGACTCGTGAAATTATGCAATCAAAAAGACAAACGTCTCACAACCCGTTTGTGTTAGCCGACACGCGAATGCAGACTGCTTCAAAAGGCGGCTGAAACGTTTTGCGTTGTGGGCTGCGAGGCTCAGCTGTTTAACGCCGCTTATGCTCATGCAAATTCGGCAGTTTAGTCGTGCTTATCAAGCAGGAGCTCCACCTTCGGAAAAGCGGCCGAACGTCATGATGGTAATGTCGTCGTTCTGTTCGCGACCGTTGGCGTGCCGACGAACATCCGACAACAACGCTCGCCCAAGTTCATCCGGGTTCGAGGACCCGGTGCGAACAAACTCCCTGACGCGTTCTTTTGTATACAGATCGCCGTTCGGATCCATGGCTTCATCCACGCCATCGGTAATCAGCACGAACATTTCTTCGGCGCCAATTTCGCGTTCGATGACTTCGTACGGATAGTCATCCATGATTCCAATCGGAATTCCGATTGTGGAATCATCGACCTCATCCACCTCACCATTAACGCGGCGAATCAAGGGGGACATGTGTCCGGCGTTGGCCAGCGTAATTCGATTGGTATCCAGATCAATGACACCCAGAATGTAAGTCACAAAACGGCCTTCAACCATGTTGTGACACATATGAGAATTGATGCGTTGAATGGCCACAGCAACGTCGTCTGTAAAGCTCATCGTATTTTGAACAACGCTTGCGATTCTGGACATGATGAGTGCGCCGGGAACCCCTTTACCTGCCACGTCACCAAAAGAAACACAAACTTTGCGTTCTCCAATCATGAAGCAGTCGAAGTAATCTCCGCCAACAGCCTGGGCCGCATCGTAAGACGCAAAAAAGCGGTAACCGGCAACATTGGGAAGCGTCTCCGGCAGGAGCGCACGCTGCACTCCTTTGGCAATTTTCATTTCTTTGTCCTGCTTCTGCTTGTCCATATAGCTCTGCATCAGACGAGCATTCTCGTAGGAATGCGCCGCCTGATTGGCCACGGCGAGCAACAGTTCCAGATCTTCGTCCGTGAATCGTTTCATCGGATTCTGAGTATCAAGGTTGATGATCCCAAACGGCTCACCTTCGATGCTAAGCAGTGGGACGCACATCATCGAATGGATCGTCAGGCCCGAGATAGACTCGCTGGCACTAAATCGCGAATCATTCGCGGCATCAGCCGAAAGAATACCGGCCTTGTCATTCAGGACTCTGTCCAGAATTGTGCGGCTCAGGCGAACAGATTCGTCGTCACCTTCCTGTCGACGCTTTTGTGCGGCGGGCACGAATCGCCAAGGTTGCTCCTTCGGGGCCTTCGGATTCTTGTCTTCCTTCAGCAAGATGCTTCCACGATCGGCCTGAGGAAAAATCTCGAACAGCGTGTCCAGAATCTTTGGGGCAATGATGCCAACTTCGATCAAACCAGCAAGGCTCTGGTTGATTTTCAGAATGCCACGAAGCTTGTCTTCCGGACGAACTTCGAAGACCCCGAAGCCGCGAGCGGACGCTGAGCCCATAATGGTCGAAGTGGCTCCATCGTTCAGATCCAGACCGGCAATCATTTCCTGAGAAGAAGAGTCCTCGTTCTCATCTTCAAATCGAAACTTGATGGGCCCCAGCTTGATTCGATCGTTATGCCGCAAGGGCTGAGGCTGGTGCTTCTCCAGCATCTTTCCATTCAGGAATGTTCCATTTCCGCTGGCCAGGTCTTCCAGCATGATGCTGCCGTCAACCTCAACCAACTGCGCGTGAAATCGCGAAACCATGTTCGAATCCACCTGCACATTGCAGTCGGGGTGACGGCCCATGCGAGCGGGAAAGCTGTTCAGCTCGTAAGGTAACGACTGACCGTCCTTTAGAAGAACAATGCGTGACATGAAATCGCCATTCCCGAAAGCACAAGAACAAATAACACTCGAACAATAACACCAGAACCAAAGCACCAAACCACGAAATCTCAGCACACCAAAACTCAGACGTCGGCCATAACCCCGCGAAGCCAGTTGCAGTGACCACGTGGATAAAAGCCCATTCCGTCAGGAGGCTTATCCCCTACAAACAAATACCCATCTGACAACCCAGGTGCACCGGCCGAGATTCCGACTACTCAATTCTTACCAAAGACAGCTTCCACATTTCCCCGCAGAATTTGTTTACCAAGATCCACGGCTCTGTTCACTGACCACCGTTTGCCAATAACGAAGTCTTCCGCCAAAACCTTCGCCAGAATTCGACGATACATAGCAAATTTCGGCAACGCAAATTCAAGTTTGTACATGTCACTGTAGTAGCCAATTTGCTTGGTCGACGGTACAGCCTGGAGCCTTCCTCGCGTGTCGCTTTCGATGTAAACGGGAATATTGGAGTACCACCAATGACCGCTTGTGACGACATTGGGGAAAATCCATGAGTAACTTACCAGTTCCTGATTGCTGGTCTCTGCCAGGACTGAGACCGGAAAAGTAACGGTTGGGAACGCATTGAAAAGCGCTTTGTACTGAATGAGGGAAACCCGGGTATCAAACAAATCCTGTCCCTGGAACACGCCATTTTCGTAGACGCGACGATTCACTCCGATCATCAGGTCAAATGGCAGTCGAAACTCCACACAATATTCGGCCAGAGTCCAGAAGACAAATTGAGCGAGCGTCGCGGACTCACAAGCGGTCAATTCCTGTCCGCTAAAGACTTTCGCCACAATCACTTCAGCAACTGCATTCGAGACCGGGGCCGGATGAAAATCGGGAGGCAGAGAAATGGCACAAGCCCGTACACCGTTTTTCTGAAAGTGAGCGAACAGCTTTCCGATCGCATCCTTCAGCTGCGAGGCCCCGGCGGGAACCATCGAAGCAGCCTTCTGTAGACGTTCTCGCACTGCCGCTTTACCGAGATGAAACACCAGATCATCCGTGCGCAGGCAGGGCACGTACATCTTCGTATCAAAACCTTCCAGTGGGTCATCGAAATCATTCGTCAGATAAACCTGATCCAGCCCGGAACGATCCAGAACCGTTTGCTCCCACCCGGGCGACTGCATCTTTTTCAACGAACGGTCGTACAGGCTTTCCCAGTTCTCAACCGTGATGCGCTCATCGTCGAATTCGAAAAAGACCTGACACATTTCCACCAGCCAGCTGTACTGGGCCGTGTTCTCGATTGCTCGCAGCCAGGGGACCAGACGTCCCACCTTTTCTTTCGGGGCGAGTCCCGGCTCCTCCATCTGCTGCCGCGGCATTCCTGATGAATGAGCGAGCTCGGTGTAGTAATGATACCCCAGGATATCGGCCAGCGTCTGAGAGGCGGCCTGATGCGGATTGATGTGAGTGTGCGGATCAATCAGTCTCATTGACTGCAGCGGTTCAAGAACTTCCTGAATCAGACTGGACGACATACCTTCACACTTCCCGCGAATGAAAATTTCAAAAGGAGGGCTTCCAAAAACAACTTCGGACGATCCTCATCGATCGCCGGAAGCAGATACATCTTACTGACAGGATGCCCGCTCGCCAACGCTCGCGAAAATGCTGACAATTGTCGTCAATTCAGCACCAAAAAAACTGTGACGCGTCCCACCCGTTTGCTCTGCACCTGACCGACCCGAATTCGCTACAGTTCCTCCGCCTGACTATAAAACAACATGTTCGCAAGCGGCACACTGGGCTTCACAGGCCCACGAAAAGGACTTCCTTGAATGCGTCAGTCAAAGCGTGGTTTTTCCCATCTTGCTCGCGCCGCGTGTTACTTCTTGATGACAAGTGTGGGGCTGATAATACTGACAGCCGACTTTTTGCCCGCGCAGGAGCCGGGTATTCAGGTGCCTGAAGGTTTTCGCGTCGAGCTGTTTGCCGATGATGAGCTCGCTCACGACATTCATTCTATGACGCTCGATGCGCAGGGCAGGGTGGTGGTTTCCGGACCAGGCTATGTGCGAATCCTGATAGACTCAGACCAGGATGGCAAAGCAGACTCCTTCAAGCAGTTTGCCGATCTGCCAGCGACTGGTTCTCAGGGAATGTTTTTCCTGGGGTCCAGCCTGATGTGCTCCGGCGATGAAGGTTTGCAGATCTTCCGCGACGACAATCGAGATGATGTCGCCGATGGTCCTCCGCAGGTCTTCATGAAAATTTCCGCCGGGGGCGAACATCACGTCCATTCTATCCAAAAGGGCCCTGACGGCTGGTGGTATATCATCGCCGGAAATTTTTCGGGCGTGACAACTGCGTATGCGACGGTGCCAACTTCACCGATCAAAAATCCCGTGTCAGGAACTTTGCTTCGTCTCGCTCCTGATCTCTCAGGCGGCGAAATTGTTTCGGACGGTTTTCGTAACGCGTATGACTTTGCGTTCAACGGTGCAGGTGATTTCTTCACTTTCGACAGTGATGACGAACGCGACATCTCGCTGCCCTGGTATCTCCCGACACAAGTGTTTCACATGCTGCCTCTTTCCAATGCCGGCTACGTGACTCCGGGACTCAAGCGGCCTGGATCCTGCCCCGACATGCCGCCTGTGCTGGCCACCTTCGGCCGCGGGTCTCCGACTGGAGTTGTCTGCTATCAGCATGAGCAGTTCCCGGAACCGTATCGAGGTGCACTGTTTGTTCAGGACTGGACTCTGGGACGAATTCTCGTCGTCACTCTTACGGCAGACGGTTCCGGCTGGAAAAGTCAGCCCATAGATTTTGCTCAGGGAAAAAATCAGTTTGGCTTTGCCCCGACCGATATGGAGATCGGCCCGGACGGAAGCTTGTTCGTCAGCGTGGGCGGCCGCGGCACACGTGGCAGCGTGTTTCGAATTTTCCATGAATCCGGTACTGGCCTGCGTCCTGCTCTGACCGCAGACGCAACTCCTGCACAGCGTCTGGATCAGGTTCTGAAGGCAAATCAGCCCAACACGAGCTGGTCGAGATCGCAGTGGTTGCCAGCTGCAAAATTGCTGGGCGCGGATGCTTTCCGCAACGCGGCGCTGGATGAAGCTCGGCGAACTCCCGAGCGTATCCGTGCCATCGAGATTCTTGTGGAGATGTTCAGCGGTCTCGATTCTGCAACGGCGACCAAACTGACGATGGCCGGCCCGCCTCTCGTTCGTGCGAGAACTGCGTGGGCGATAGGACGCACAAAACCAGAGAGCCCGGATACGGAACTTCTCAAGAAGCTGTTGGTCGATCGAGACCCGATGGTGCGTCGCTTTTCGCTGGAAGCTATGACCTGCGCAACACCGGTGGCGGCGTACAACAAAATCCTGAACGAGATGGCTCAGTCACTGGCCGGGGATGACAGGCTTGTTCGCCTCTCTGCCGCGTTACTGCTCAGTCGTCTTAGTAACGAACAGCTGGACTCGATGCGCACCGCGTTGGCAAAGCATCCGCAGGGGCTGCTTTGGTTTTCCATGGGACGGATGATGCGTTCCACAACGCTGAGCATTGCCTCTGCAGAAGCGGCTGTCAACGTGATCACGTCACCTCAAAGCCCTGTTCAGCTGCGGCGCGATGCCGTGCGAGTCCTGCAAATGGCGCTCAGCGATGTGGGGCCGGGAAAAGACCGACCGCCGATGTTTGAGGGCTACGCGCCACGAGCGGAGCTGGACAGCATCGAACGGGAGCTGAATCCGTTGATGACGAAAGTTGCTAATGCGTTTCCATCCGGCGATTCTGCAATGGATCACGAATTGATTCGAGTCTTCGCGATGACCGCTCCGCTGAATCGAGACCTGTTTACTCGATTGATGGCCGGCATCACCGATCTGACTTTACCGGCTGATGATATTCACCGACTGGCGGCGATCAGTCGCATCAGCATTGAGCGGTCGTATGAAGAAAGTGTTGCCACCGCAAAGGCTCTGCTGGGAATCGACGTCAAAATTCGCAAGCTGGGACTGAAGCAGGACACAAACTGGGACGATCGCATCGGCGAGCTTTATGCAGCTCTACGCAAAGCCGATCCGGCAATGCCAACAGTTATCACCGAACAGCCCGGTTTTGGTCAGCCGGGGCATGTGCTGTTTCTCAGTCAGGTTCCGCAGGGAACGGTCGCAAAAGCGATCGACGGCTTTGTCGCGACGATTGCAGCGGATCCTGATTTCGTATGGACGAATGAAGTCGTTTTCGCCATCAGCGAATCTGAAAAAACCGAACATCAGGCATTACTGAAAGCACAGCTGCAGAATCTGTCCGTGCGAGATGCTGTTTTGATTGTGCTGGCCGAGAAACCTGCCAAAGAGGACCGGCCGCTGTACCTTTCCGGGCTGGACTCTGCGCAGCTCAACGCCGTGGAAGCCTGCGCAAATGCTTTGACGAAACTGCCCCGAGCAAACGATGCTGCCGAACAGTATCAACTTCTGAGCGCAGCCAGGCGACTCGTGAACGATCCGCGAGAACTCAAGATTCGCGAGACGGTTATGCGTCTGCTGCAGAATAACACCTCGCAAACCCTGCAATTCGTGTTTGGAGAAGAAGGCTACAAGCTTCAGCCCGAATCCATGCAGGCCTGGCAACAATGGCTGGAAAAGCGGTACCCCGATTTTCATCCGGTGGACAGCAGCGAAGCCGGTCGCAACATGCTCGCTAGGCTGAATGAAGTTCCGTGGGATTCCGGCGACGCTCAGCGCGGTCAAAAACTGTTCGAAAGATTCGCCTGTGCGAAATGCCACGGAGGACGACGTGCGCTGGGTCCGGATCTGAAAGGCGTGGCCAAACGATTCTCCCGAGACGATTTGTTTGCGGCGATCATTGAGCCCAATCGAGATATTTCCCCGCGATATCAGACGACGTCTATCGAAACTAAATCCGGGAAGGTTTTCACGGGCCTGATTGTCTATGAGTCCGTGGACGGGCTGCTGCTGCGAGATGCGGACCATCAGACGTATCGAATTGAAGCGACTGATATCGAATCTAAACACCTGCAGCGCAACTCTTTAATGCCGGCTGGACTTCTCAAGGAAGCTCAGGCCGAAGACCTGGCACACCTCTATGCGTATTTGCTGAGTCTGTAACGGGATTAAAGCGTTTTTCGGAGCGTTCATGAACGCTAACCGTCACTTGATCAAGTCCTGAGGAGTTCAGACAGGATTTGCCTTTGGTGGGCGGTAGAGTAAAGTAAACAGCGTACAACCAGGTGCATTCCCGCCGACCTCCCGCCCCATGAACTTCCGCTCAGGATCTCACCGTGCTCAATATTGTCAGCCAGGCGTCACAACGACGTCAGTTTTGCGATGGTGTCTCGCGCAGGAAAATGCTGCAGATCGGCGGCTTGAGCACGTTTGGGCTAAGCCTGCCGGACCTGTTGCGTGCCGAGCAGAATGCGCCGGCCCATGCCGCGTCCAGATCGAAAAAATCGGTGATCCTCGTCTGGATGCACGGCGGACCTTCGCAGCTCGATACATTCGACATGAAGCCATCAGCGCCGGCCGAATATCGCGGGGCGTTTGCTCCTGTTGCGTCCAGCCTCCCGGGCCTGGACGTTTGCGAGCTGCTGCCCGAACATGCCAAAGTGATGGATAAGTGCACGGTCATTCGCAGCTTCTCGCATGGCAATGGAGATCATTGGGCCGCGGCGCACTGGATGCTGACTGGCCGCATGGGGGCAAATGGCAGTGACAGGATGCCAAGATACCCGTCCATGGGCTCCGTCGCCGCTCATCTGCTCGGTCCGACTCAGTCGGGTTCACTGACCAACGTCAATATCAACGATGGCGGTTTTGGATTTCACGGAGGTGCCTGGCTGGGCGTGAATTACAATCCATTTCGATACGGCGACTTCAGCTATGGCAACGAGGCCGGTCAGTTGCCGACGGGCGATTTCAAGAGCTTCTCGCTGGTTGATGGTTTGTCAGAAAATCGCGTGATCGATCGTGTTTCATTGCGAACGCAGCTGGACAGCCTGAAGAAAAATCTGGACCGAAACCGACTCTTTGAGCAGATGGATTCGGTGGATCACCAGGCCATGGATTTGGTCCTGTCAGGCCGAGTCCGAAAGGCATTCGATATCTCCGCAGAGGATCCGGCGTTGCGTGAGCGTTATGGTACTGGCTGGGGTGAGCAGGCTTTGCTGTCGCGTCGACTTATCGAGGCCGGTGTGCGCTATGTGTCGTTGAATACAGGCTATTTTGACGACCATTCCAATATTGAACCGGCGCTGAAAAACAAATTGCCACGCCATGACAAGGCCGTGGGAGTTTTGATTCAGGACCTTGCAGAACGCGGCATGCTGGACGACACACTCGTGGTCGTGGCTGGCGAGTTCGGCCACACGCCTCGTATCAACGAAAACGGCGGACGCGACCACTGGCCTCAGGCGCAAAGTATCCTGCTGGCGGGCGGTGGCTATCGGCACGGTCAGGTGATCGGCAGCACAAACGACAAGGCCGAGTATCCGACAACTCGAAAGATTGGTGTCGAGGACTTCTGTGCCATCATCTATCACGCCATGGGACTGAAGGTTGATGACACCATCGTCGATCTCTCAGGACGACCCACACATCTCGTCCCCGGCGGGGAAGTTCCTTCCGAGTTGCTGTAGTCAAACGCCTTCCGGAAGCAGTGCTGCTTGCGATGTAAAACGCGACTCGTGATTCAGTCCTGAATCACGCAGTCGCTGCATCAGCAGAAATAATCGCCCGCTTGCCGCCCGCGTGAGGGTAGATCCTCAGGCCAGATAATCGCTAGAGTTTCAACAGCCTTCCGCGGCACCGCGCAATGATGTAATCCGCGTGATGTCACTCAATGGTTTTCTCTGCAGAACAATTACATTGTTCTTCCACTTCCAGCGAAATCACAAAACCGTCCACCAATCAGTTTGCACTTCTGCAATACCTGCCGAAGTCACAGAACAGACGGATTGTTCACGGATAACGCGTTCGCTCAAGAGGCAGAAGCTGCCCCAGCGAACGTCTCGCTGGAAGGAAGTCGCATGCGACTTAAACGGATTTCTCTGTTGGCCCTGATGTCGTTGGTGGTCGCCGGCGGCTGCAGCGCTAATCGAAATACAGCCACGTCACTTCGAGGCGAACCTGAGCGTGTTAACGAACCGCCTCGCCACGATCATGAATATTTTCCGTCCCTGACACCGGACGACGACGGTTTCGTTGAACCGCCCGTCAGAGAGCCAGTGCCCGCACCTCCCGCTCTAGGTATATCACGAGTAAAAAGCGTGAGCTGGCTGAAGGATTTCGGAGCAAAAAAACGTCCGGTTCCTGCACCAGATATCAGCTGCACTGACGAAACACTGATTGGCAAATGCAGCCCGATCGAACCTTGCGTACCAGACTCGGAATGTGGCGCACAGCCACCGCGTGCCTTGTCCTCTGGCCCGCTAAAACATACCAGTCCGCTGGGTCGTATGAAGAAATCAATGTCGCGCCTGCTCGGCAGAAAATCGACATTGGCTACCACACCGAAGTGCAGCGAGTTTTCTGCATCCGGATCATGTACAACAGCAGACATCCCCGAACAACGATCCGTTGGAAATAGTTCGGGAGCGTACGAGATTCCGGAACGCCACTCGGCAGAGACAGTCAAATCCAACACGATGCCTGAAACTCCCTGCCGTGTACATACTCTGCATCCGGATTGCCGGAAAGAAGGTCTCGCAGAACCGCTCGTGGAATCCGTCTTTGATCCAACCGACCCAGGCCTGATCACGCCGAGTGACAAGATCCCGCCGGAACCGGAGCATTCCTTTGAACCGGTCCCTGAACTGCCGGAGCTGAACATGACAAGTCCGTCCCCTGAACCCGCAGGACCAACATTCCCAGTTCCCGAAGCGCCAGCGGACGAAGTTCTGAGCCCCGCACCTACGGGCCTGATTGAACCGCAGTTGTGGCCTAGGCTCGAGGAACGTACAGAGATTCGCTCCATCTCGCAAAGTGTTTCTCGCGGGATCCGTCCGCTAACTCCAGCCAAACCGAATTCGGCATCTGCGCCGGTGTCAGGTCCATCGCCTGCAACTGAGTGCGGACCGCTACAGATCATTCCTCGACCTCATCGGTAGTGCGTGCCATCGCAGCCAGGACAGACCTGGTCGCTCTGAAATGCAACAAGCCCGCTGGAATCTTCCAACGGGCTCGTTTTCATTTTAAGACACTCTAACAGAAAAGGTAATGGCACCGTCCGAGCAATTGTTTTCGCGATATGCCCGAAGTGGACCGGAAGCCATTCCTGGTTTTGTTAGCCGTTCTAAGCCTGTGATGTGAAGACGTCATTTTCTGTATGACGACCAGACGTCTATGGCATCGAATTACGCAGCGCGTCGCATCATTTCGTTCATTGGAATCACATCCACTGGCTGAGCTTCGCGAGCGGCAGCGTCGGTGAACGCTTCAAAAATCTGCAGGTCCAACGCGGAAGCTGTGTTGCTTTCCGGATGCCACTGAACGCCGAGGCAGAACCAGTCTTCTTCAATTGACTCGTACGCTTCGATGACGCCATCCGGGCAGGTTGCGCTGACACGGAAACGCCCCGAGAGATCTCGCACTGCCATGTGATGCGAGCTGTTGACGCGGACTTCTCCAGGACCATAAATGGAATCGAGGCGAGTTCCAGGAACGATCTCAAGAACATGACGCAGGTTCTGCTCGACTGGATCTCGGTGATGAATGGCTCGTTGCACATCTTCCGGAATGTGCTGGTACAAAGTTCCGCCGCACAGGAAGTTCACAAGCTGCATTCCGGAGCCGATAGCCAGAATCGGAATACGTTTCTGAATCGCATATTCAGCGACTCGACGATCAAAATCTTCTCTTCGCTTGGGCATGACCTTTACAGACGGATGCGTATGCATTTTCATGCGAGTCGGATCGAGGTCCAGATTGCATCCGGACAGCACAACGCCGGTCACATTCTCGAGCATCCGGTGCAGGTCGTCGTCATTTTCCACCGGTGCCAACAGCATTGGCAGGCCCCCCGCGGCGCTGACGCTGTCGTAATATCCGGTGTTGAACCAGCTTAGCGCTGCTCCGTTATACCGTTCCGGACGAAAATCCCCTGTGATCGCGATGACTGGCTTTTGCTTGCTCATGATTAAGGTTCCCTCCCAGGTTGAGCTTGAACAGACACCGGCGAATGCAACGGTGTCTTAACAACTGAGTCGGAATGGGACGGCTGAGCGTGGATACAGCATCAGCAACGCCGGCATCATCCGTTGAGCAACAACGGGAAGAGTGACAAGCATGGCAGATTCCATTCCGCGCTAAAAACCGAACTCATTTCGGCTTACTCAGAACTCGTGCCTCAAATCTGACACATCGAGCTCTGAAGACTTCCAGAAAGGCCCCCCTTCCGGAGTCGGCAGTCTGAACAATCCTCTGTTCCGGCTGCAGCGACGGGCGGAAGATTAGTCAAGTCCTGTTGAGCTGTAAATCAGATTGCCGATTTTGTGTTCAAGTTCCCCTTGTAACACAACATCTGGTGTAATGAACCCTCAAAGGTATCCCACCACATTCCCGGATCCCCGGATTCCAGACTCTTCCAGGAAAGCATTTCGTGAACCGCAAGGTATGTTGTAGAAGCATCCGAGAACCCCTGACAAACCCCCAACTGGACTCGTAAGTGTTCAGAAACCCGTCCGAATTCTCACGAATCCGGCTGCTTGCGAGAGTTTTGTTCGGCATCCTCAGAGACACGCTCCGCGTCTTATCAGACCACTCAATTATGCAGCCGACTGCAAATTTCGACGTCACTCACGAACCGAAGCGGGCATCCGTCGGTTACGCCGATTCACGCGTGAGATGGTGGCTGCTTTCTGGTGTCGGCCTGGGCGTTGTCTTCCTGCTCGTCTATCCGTTTTCGATCGACGGACGAGCATGGGGCGCATTGTTTAATTTTGCTCATGCCCCAACGTTTTTCTGCACATTTCTGCTTATCGCTGCGATCCTTGATGCCTCCTGTGTCGGCCTAACGACTCGCTCAGTCCCCGTCGTAACGCTTAATCTCCGGCGAATCTTGTTGCTGGCCGCGATACTCCTTGTCGGTGGCGTTGCGTGTGAGATCGCTCAAAGGTTTGTCGAGCGACAAAGTTCTCTGACAGATGCAACAGCGAATGCCGGCGGAATTCTTGCGGCAGTTCTGTACTGCGGCCTGTTCCGGATCTCTGGAGTATGGCGATGGTTTGTATTTCCACCCTTAATTGTCTTCTTCTTAATTCTGCCGAGTGCTCAACCGTTTACTGAATTGATCGAATGCTATCGGCAGAGCCATGAATTTCCATTAATGGCGTCTTTCGAACGACCCGCAGAACTCGCGGCATGGAGGGCACGTGGCGCAACGGCGACCAGAGACACAACCTGGGCCACTGCTGGAAAATACTCAATAAAACTTCGGGCCCAAAGCACGAAGACTGTGCGTTTCACGATGTACTGGCCCATCCAGGACTGGACCGGTTATTCGCAACTGCAGGTCGATGTCTTTAACCCAACGGATTCTAATTTGAATCTGGGGATAACCATTGGAGATCTTATTCATCAGAGCTCAAAGTCTGACCCGGCGGAACGTTTCAGCACTTCGGTCACAGTTGATCCACATGGTATAGAAACAGTTTCAATCGATCTGCGAGATATTGAAGCGGGGCCCGCGGAACGTTCTCTGTCCATGACAGAGATCACGATGTTGAACTTCTTTCAACTGGCGCCGACTGAAGACGCTGTCTTTCATTTAGACAATCTCCGTCTCATCCCATAACTCGCTCTGGTGGTTGTCTCCTCGCGGCACGTCTGTTAGCGTTTCATTGCTGCGGATTCGCCTTTCTTCGGGCGTCCGCTGATCACGGACCCACTGCACCGAACGCTCGAGAGCTCCCTCATGCCTGCCCATCGCCTCGCCCGTTTTATTTTGAACGCACTTTTGTGTTCGGTCGGCTGCGTTCTGCTGCACACACCATCCGCTATCGCGCAGCATGCCGTCGAACTGCCGCAGACTGACCTGACTGCGACGGACGAACTGGCCTGGCGACGCGGCAACATGCATACGCACTCATTATGGAGTGATGGCGACAATTATCCGGAAATGATCGCGGCGTGGTACAAGGAACGCGGCTATCAGTTCCTTGTCTTCACAGACCATAACACTCTGCTGAAGAACGAACGCTGGGTTGAGATCGACAAGACCAAAGGCGGCCAGCCGGCTTTTGATGCTTTAAATGCAGCCTTTCCGAGCGACTGGGTCGAGACTCGCAAGCAGAATGACAAAGATGAAGTGCGTCTGAAAACGTTTGATGAGATCTTTGCAAAGCTGGCGGTACCTCAGGAATATTTGCTGATCCAGGGCGAAGAAATCTCCGACAAGTTCAAGTCAAAACCCATCCACATGTGCGCCACCAATACCCAGGAACTGCTGCCTCCCACTGGTGGTGACAGCGTTGTGGATGTCATGCAGCGAAATATTGATTCGGCTGTCTCCCGCCGCGAACGCACGGGAGTCAAAACTCTTGTGCATCTGAATCATCCCAACTTCGGTTATGCGATCACAGCCGAACAACTGATGCAGGTCGTCGGTGAGAATTTTTTTGAGGTCTATAACGGACATCCCACGGTCTACAATACGGGCGATGCAACTCATGCTTCCACAGAACGCATATGGGACATCATCAACACGTTTCGCCTGAGCAAACTGAACCTCCCTGTGATGTTCGGACTCGCAACGGATGACGGTCATAACTACTTCGAAACGCAGCCCGGCAAAGGTGCTCAGCCCGGGCGCGGCTGGGTGATGGTGCTGACCAATAAACTGGATCCGGATGCTCTGGTTGAATCTCTGGAAGCCGGTCAGTTCTATTCATCTTCCGGAGTCACATTGGAATCCGTAACCACTCACGATGGGCAGATGAAGGTCGTAACAGCTCCGGCCGAAGGTGTCACGTATCGAATCGATTTCATCGGAACTCGCCGCTCATTCAATGATCAATCCTCGCCAGCCAGCGACGATCCAATAAAGGCTGACGATCTGACTCGCAAGTACTCGGATGAGATTGGCATGGTGCTGAAGTCCGTCGACGGACCAACGGCAGAATACAAGTTTGATGGATCCGAGCTCTACGTTCGAGCGGTTGTCACTTCCTCCCGCCTGCATCCCAATCCTTCCGAAGCGGGCGAGTTCGAACGTGCGTGGGTTCAGCCCATCATTCCACAAAAGTGAACACCGTCCGCACAACGATCATGCAATGATCAGCGATTGCTAAGAGCAGACTTCAACAGACGCAGCAACAAACCTCATTCACTGGAGACATGATGCAGACAATCGGTGTGGGAATGATTGGCAGTGGATTCATGGGGCTGACGTATAGCGAGGTCGTTGCCAAACATGCCGTCGGATGTCGGCTTGTCGCGGTGACCGGTGGCCGGCGAGCACCCGAACTGGCTCGGGACTATGACGTTTCGGCCGAAGCCTCAATCGAATCGCTCCTCAAGCGGGACGATATTCACGCGGTGGTTCTTGCGACGCCGGATGTGAATCGTCTGGAACTCACGCTCATGGCGGCCGCGGCTGGCAAGCATGTGCTTGCCGAAAAACCGATGGCACCAACAATCGCGGAGTGCGATCAGATGATTGCCGCATGTGCTTCGGCCAACGTCAACCTGGGTGTCGTAAAGACAGAGCGATATCGCAAGATCACGAAGAAAGCGAAGGAACTGATCGACAACGGAACGCTCGGGCCGTTGCAGATGTTAAGAACCGTTTCTGCATTCCCGCTGCCACTGTCGAAGGAGCTTTTTCAGGATCGGCTCTGGATGTCCGATCCTCGCAGCGGCGGTCTGTTCATGGGCATGGCGTCCCACAATACCGACTTCCTGCGATGGCTCACCGGCCGAGATGCCGTGAAAGTGTTTGCTCACGCCACAACGTACAGCGACATTTCCGGCCCGCCACTTTCTGTGATGGCTCAGATTGTCTTTGAAGACAACATCATGGCCCAGATGTGGATCACCGGAGAACTGCCGAATCCCAGCCTTCCCAGCAGCGAAGTTCGATTTCAGGCATTTGGTCGCGATGCGATGTTCGATCTGGAAAACTTCGAGTACCTTGATGTAGGGCAGGGCGACAAATGGGAACGAATCTATACGCCCGAACGTTTTGATTACCTGAAAGAACCAAAATCACCCATTCGACTCTATCCGCATATCGGGGTGATCCAGGATTTCATCGACAGCATTCGCGAACAGCGACCTCCCCATGTTGGCGCGAAGGAAGGCCGCGCAGCTGTGGAACTCTGTGAAGCTTGTCTGATCTCCGCTCGCACCGGAGAAGCCGTCACTTTGCCGCTGCGAGGTCCCACATGAACAATCCGGAGACAGCTGATCTAGCAAATCGATGTCCGCTGTCATGGCCCGAACAACGCTGGAATCTGATCCTGTTTGCCGTTTGCACCGGCACGCAATATTTCGCCGCCCCTGTCCTTTATGTCGGGATTACTCAGGCTTCGCTGTGCGATCGACTGGGTGCCGATGCGAAAACCGGCAACCTTCCGGGGACACTTTTCTTCGCGATGACCGCCATGCCCGCGCTCATTGCATGGCTCTCCCCAAAGGTCTCGTCCCTTAAAAGAAACCTCAGCCTCTGCTACACCACTTCAGCCCTGATGCTCACGGCCCTGGCCATCACTCTGGCGTCTTCTGCCCCCGTCCCGTTTAAACTGGCCATGATCGTATTGCAGGGCGGGGTTTCCGGAGCTGTCATGCCGGCCGCCATTGCATTCCTGTGGGAAGTGATCGGACGCGGATCTGATGAATCGCGGCGCGGGCTTGCGCTCAGTCTCGCCTTCGGAGCCGGACCGCTTCTGGCTGTGCTCGGATCATTCGGACAAACGGCATTGCTGGGCGGTGACCTTTTCGGCTGGCACTTCGACGGTTTCGCCTATCCCGCAAACTTCATCATCCTGTTCGCGGCGGGTGTGCCGGTCATGTTGCTGGCTGCCGTGTTCGCACAGTTTTTTATCATCGTCCCACCTCAGCAGGAATCATCGCGTGAGCCTGTTTCCGAAGTGATCGGACTTCTTGTCGGCTTACCGTTGATGTTTGCCTCAGTGGCCTTCATGCATTTTTCTGCAGCATCCGGGGATTCCACTATTCAGAGCTTTTCAGAAGCAACCAGATCGCTTCTGCAGATCTGCGGCGGCCTGTGTGCGTGCGGTGCCGCGTTCGGCTTTATCTATCATTTCCGATCGATCCTGCGGCAACGCATTTTGTTGCTGGCCACGATTGTCACCATTCTGGTTTACGCCGGAAATGTGATTCCGTCCAACATGAACCTTTACTCCGAACAGGTCCTGGGCAACATCCCGGAGAAATATGCGGGTGTGCAAAACATGCTGCGATTCGGTTTCAAGGTGATTGCCGGAAGTCTTCTCGGCTGGCTGTTGACTCGCACAAATCCACGCGCGGGACTGCTGGCCACGGCGAGCATTTTTCTGGTAGCTCAGCTCTGGGCCATTTTCGTCACGGGCCCGTGGTATCTTGTTGCATTCGGGATTCACGGGGCCGGCGAACTGGTGGGCGTTTATGCGCCCAACTACCTCTTATCGGCTTCACGACGCGATCAGATGCGCCGCAATATGGCCTTTATGACGATGCTCATGGTGCCCGCAGCGCCGGCCGGTTATCTCTACGGAGCGCTCGTCGATAAAGCCAAAGAGGCCGGCTGGTCAGTGCTGGGAATGAACAGCACTGTCTTTGGATTTCGACTCAGTTTCACCGTGTGCGCCACGTTTATCCTGAGCGGCATCCTGCTGGCTCTGATTCTGCTGCCCGCACGACCTCAACCCGAATCAGTCCGGAAGATAGAGTCCGAATCCGCGTGATGAAGCCTCCGTCATTCGGCGAATGAACCGCACGACCGAGTTACTCGCCGCCGCCCACTTCTTTCATTTCCAGCTGTTTCATCTTGCGATAAAGATTCGAACGGTGCAGCCCAAGCAGGCGCGCCGCGTCGGTCATATTGTCGCTCACCTGCCGAATGCTTCTGCGGATGAAGTCCCGCTGAAATTCGCGAGTCGCTTCATCCAGACCAAGCTCCAGTGACGGCAGCCTTGAGGAGTCCGCATCCGGGTTCAGAATGAAGGCCAGATCTTCCGCTTCCACGCGGTCATTCGGCGATAAAAATGCAATCCGTTCCATCAGATTGCGAAGCTCACGCACATTGCCCGGCCATGCGTGTGACTGCAGGCGACGTCGCGCTTCGGAAGACAATTGCAACTGAGGTCGCCGAGCCTGAACGGCAAAGCGTCGCAGGAAAAACTCGGCCAGTGGCAGGATGTCTTCCGGCCGCTCGCGCAAGGGCGGAAGATCGAGCGTCACGACGCCCAGCCGATAGTACAGGTCTTCGCGAAATCGCCGCGCTCGCACCGCTTCGCTCAGATTCGCATTTGTTGCTGCCACGATCCGAACGTTGATCGGAATCGCCTGTGACCCGCCAACACGAGTGATCACTTTCTGCTCAAGAACACGCAGCAACTTGGCCTGCCCGCCGGGGCTCATGTCGCCAATTTCATCCAGGAAGAGAGTCCCACCGTCAGCCAGTTCAAACTTTCCCTGACGCATATCGCGAGCGTCCGTGAAAGCCCCTCGCTCGTGCCCAAACAGTTCGCTTTCCAGCAGCGACTCGGTCAGCGCCGCGCAGTTCACAGCAACGAACGGACAGCTGGCCCGGTTGCCGGCATAATGCAGCGACTGAGCCACCACTTCTTTCCCGGTCCCGCTTTCACCCAGTACCAGGACAGGCAGATCCGTGGACGCCAGACGTCGAACTGTGTCCCGCAACGCCGAAATTGCTGCGCTCTCACCGACGAGCGACACTCCCTTTGTGACCTGCTCGGCCAGCTGGCTGTTACTGCGGTGCAGCAGGTTGCGTTCCTGAAGATTGCGAAGAGCAACCGCGGCCTGAGTCCCCAGCTGCGTCAGACATTCAATGTCGTCTTCCGAAAACGGGCGGTTCTCTTTCTGGTTGATTCCTTCAAACGCACCCACCACGTTGTTCTGAGCATCTCGCAGCGGAACACAGATCAGATTACGAGTCCTGTATCCGCTTTTGCGATCGACTTCCTGATTGAATCGAGGATCGTCGTACGCGTTCTCCACACAGATGGCTTTGCCTGTCTTCAGAGTTTCTCCGACGATCCCTTCACCGGCGGGAATGCGCAGCGAAGATCCTTTGACGCCGAGGGCAGGCCGCGCTTCGACTTCATTTCGATCCTTGTCCCACAAGAAGATACTGCTGCGATCACAGTTGAGCAGGCGCGTCGCCTCGTGCGCAATCTGCTCCAGCAACGGCGCCGCGTCTTCGGCAATCGATAGCCGCGAAGCAATGTTCAAGGTTGAGCGGAGTCGCTCCACCTGACGGCGATTCTGGAGTTCTCTTTCCAGCAATGTCAGCGCCATCGACATGGTCCGCGCCATCATCAGCCCGGACTCAGCCAAACTTTCATCCGCATGACGACCGACTGTCACAATCAAATGCGCGAAAGGAGTTCCCGAGGTCAGAGGAAAGGCGGCCAGGATTCTGCCCTGATCATTTTTTGTTACGCCCGCCGCATCTCGGTCCAGCGCATCGTCCCAAAGCGAAATCGGACGACTGGCCAAACCCTGCTGACCATGCTCCGCAACAACGGCCCAGGCAGGCCCTGGAATTCGCTGCACAAGGGCGATCCACTGAACGGAGAGCTCAGTCGCGATCTCGGACAGACTCGCACGAATAAATGGTTCAAACTCCACGGCCTTCACGACGTCGGACAACAGTTTGCCGCTCAGCTGCATCACCGTGCCACAGGCGCTTGCCGGAGAAAGCATGGAAACCTGATGAATCGTCTTCCAATCCGTTGCCACAAACTGATTCCTTGTCCAGTGGACGTTATTCAACCGATTCCGAGCCAGCCATGTTTACGATCAACACGACGTACGAAACTTCCTGTCGCCGCCGCTTTGTGTTCAAACAGACCAGCCATGCGCCATCGAGATGACGGCAGGCGGAAGAGTACCCTCGAACGAAAAAGCGTCAACAGGGATTTCAAAGAATTCGACAAGACAACGAGTTGCGGCAAAAACTGCCAACCCGATGGCGCATTAAGGTAAGGCGTTAGCCGGAACGAAAAGACAACGCTTGTCCGTCATCCTTATCCTTCACGCGGAAAGGCTTGATTGGTTTGTCACTCCGAGCGTTTCGTTTTGTCAATCTGAGCGACTACCAAAGGACCTCCCCTCCATTGCCGCGGAACGCGAGATCCTTCGGGGCACGTTGCTTTACTCAGGATGACAAGCGGCCGACAGGCGGTCGCGTCACGATACCGTCGGGCGCACGTCACAGCAGTTCCCCGAATCCCAGACTTTGGCCGTGCCGCTGGTGAAATGGATGGCCGTTGGATATCAATGAGCCCATTTTCCGCCTCATTCCCTACGGACACGCGGTACCATTTGAATCCATGACTCCACCTGCCCCACGCTCCAAAGACATTGTGACTCGTCCGCGACTTCAAATGTCCGCCGGGCACAGGCGCGATGATCGTTTTGCGACGCCCGGCTCTCGACTGACCCTCCTTGTGACAGCTGTTCTTCTGTTCGCATGCAGCCCGGCGCATGCCTGGGGACGGCACCCGATTTCGATCACCGAAGCCAGCATGTTCGTGACTCGAACCAGGGCGATCGTGCGAATTCAGATGTTTGCCGAAGATCTGATTCTTTTCCAGGGCCTTGAGCCCAACGATCAGGATCGAATTGTCCCGGATGACCTGAAGCGAGGCCTCGAACAGCACAAAGCTTTTCTGCTGGAAAAATTCTCTGTGCGAGATGTGGATGGAAACCTCGTGCAGGGTCAAATTACAGATGTGAAGCCTTTCGAAATTCCTGCGGATGGCATCCCAACAACAGAAATGATGCAACATACAGCGACCTATGAAATTGAGTATCCGTTTGCCGTTCCGCCAGAGTTTCTCACGATTCAACAGGATATCAGCGATGCCAATTTTATCGTTCCGAGCGAGATGAGTCTGAATGTGCATCAGGCGGGAACTGGTCTAAACTATACGGAACGATTGCAGCCGGGTGGCTCTACGACCATCCGCTTTGACTGGGAACAGACCCTTTCGGAAGATGCTTCGGAAGAGGAATGGGATTCGTGGTTCGAGAAGCAGCGTGAAGCCACTCTGGGAATCACCAGTTACAGCAGCGTGTATTCGTTCATCTATATCGAGCCCGCCGAGGTACGGCATGAAATTCTGATTCCGCTGGCGACTCTGGCAACCATCCTGCCCATCCAGCATCAGGACACGGCGTTTGTGGAAGTCCACGAGCAGACTGCGATCCGTGACGGTATCCGGAAGTGGCTGACGCACGAAAATCCGATGATCATTAATGGCGTTCGTGTGCTGCCCGAGTTCAGTCGCATCGACTTCTATTCGCTGAATCTCTCCGATTTTGCGACTCAGGCGGCCGAGCAAAGAGTGAGTCTTGCCAGCGGTCGTGTGGGAATCATCATGTCCTATCGAAGTCCCACCGACGCGGTTAAAGATGTGTCCATGAGCTGGAATCAGTTCTATTCCACGATGACGAAAATCCCGGCCGTGGTGATTGCTTATCCGGACCACATGGATCGCTTTGAATTCTCGCGATTCAACACCGCTGACAATAACACACTCACATGGAAGTGCCGGCCCGACGACCTGCCGTCACCTGTCGCGGCTGTGAAAGCGAGGATCGCCGCACGCCCCATGCTAAGTATTCCTGTCGGCAGCATTCTTGTACTGATGTCGATGTTACTGGCGACTCGGATGAGGTCGAGCAAGAGACGCTCGATCATTTTACTATCGCAGCTCGCGATCGCCGCTATCGTCTGGATGCCAGCGAGTTTCTCGATCGAGCACCCCTGGAAATCGCCCGATGAATTACCGGCACAGGAGGCCGCCGCAGTGTTCACCGCGTTACATCAGGGCATTTATCGGTCTCTGGATTTCGGCAGCGAGGAACGCATTTACGATGTGCTCGCCAAGTCAGTCGATGGCAATCTGCTGGAGCAGTTGTATCTTCAACTTCGGCAGAGTCTGGAACTGCGAGAGCAGGGTGGTGCGGTTGCGAGAATCCGAGAGATCACCTACGACAATGGCGAAGCCGTAGTACGAGGAAAGATATCTACGGCGTGGCCCGCGTTTCAGTATCGATCCACATGGACAGTCGCAGGCACCGTCGAACACTGGGGCCATGTCCATGAGCGCCAAAACCAGTTTGAGGCCATCTTTACCATTGAGCCCCGGCAAGGCGACTGGAAGATCACACGGATGGACATGGAACGCCAAACACAAAAATCAGCACGAACAACGCTGCGGAAGTTTTGACGAACGACAGGACATTTGAACGAAATTCTCGAACGGACCGGATTTTTGAATAAATCGAACGCAGCTGCGCGTGTTAACAACGCACGCTGGATCGTTCAGTCTGCAATGCTCTCTAGAATTCTGATTCACCCGGTTTCATCGGACGATCGGACAACCTTTTGCGAGCCGAACTGGAACAGGTTTATCTCCAGCATCGAGGGACGCTTTTTTCACTGGCCCTGACCGTAACGGGTTGCTCGGGTCTTGCTGAAGACGCAGTCCACGAAGCCTTTGCACGCCTGTGCAAGAAAACCGATCGGACTCAGGGAAGCTTTGTCGCGTATGTATTTGCAGCCGTCAGAAATGCGGCGATCGACTGTCGACGAAGGCAACAGCAGGAAAGAGTTTTGGCGGAATCGCTGTTTCGCCAACACGAATCAAAATCATCAACAGTGTCTGATGCAACTTCGGCGAACTCCGACAACATCCTCGAGAACGAACAACTGAAAGCAGCACTGGAACGTCTGGAGGAATCGACTCGTCAGATCGTCCTGCTGAAGATTTTTGCGGAACTCACCTTTGAGGAAATCGGGGAGGTGCTGACTGTGCCTGCCGCGACCGCTGCGACTCGGTATCGCAGAGCACTCATTAAGCTGGAAGAACAATTGAGGAGCAATCTATGAGCCGCCTGGAATCCCGCATCCGAAATCTGTCACTCCGTCCTCCCGGCGAATCGCTCGACGCCCGCATCACCGCCATGTTTTCTTCAACAGAGGAACCGAGCCTGACTTCTCCTGCGGCAGGATCGCTGCAGGAAATGGACGCCGCGGCACACAGCCGGCTATCGCAGAGTTCCAAAACGTCAGCATGGACGGGCTCTCGATGGCTGCCCGTCTGTGCTTCGTTACTGATTGGAACTGTTGTCGGTCGTTGGCTGCCATTCAGTAAATTTGATCAACAGTCTGGGAACCGCATGGCTTCATCAGCGGTCACAGCAGGCGAACAGACTCAATCGGGGCAGGACACGGTAACGAATGACCAGGCCTCGGGAACCATCCCTGTTGCCTTTCAGGGTCGTGAGCGGTCGTCCGAAAGTTCTCAGATCGTGGAATCTTTTTGGATGTCACCCACGGCAGCCGCTGTTGCGTGGGAGCAACAAACCGGCCAAATCTTCAATGTCGTCAACCACGTCAATGATCGCCGATTCGACATGTGCCGCGATTGTCATCGGGTCGGTGGCTGATTTTGGAAGATCGTGCGACCTTCGTGAAATCCGTCTGCTGCTTGCGTAGAATATCGCAACCGGTTCTCATCAATCGTGAACAGAACCGACCGGCAGCTTTTCAAAGCAGTTTGCTGTTGATCGTTGTTGCCACCTCAATCAAGCCCGCTTTTTCCTTCCCACCTGATACCATTTCCTTCATGAACGCTCTGAAACACCTTCCATTTTTGTTGCTGCCTCTGCTTTGTGGATGCGGGCAAAATTCTGCCATTCGTGAATACGAAGTCGAACGGGAATCAGAGAAGGTGCTGACTTCCGACCTGCTTCGCGATCAGTTTGAAGCCGTTCCGTTTCGCTGGAGCGTCCCCAAAGACTGGCAGACTGCAGAGAACGATCAGTTCAGTGCGTTTGCATGGACAACGGGGCCTTCTGACGCTTCGGCAAGAATTACGGTCAGCGACCTGCCCGATACGGCCGGTGTTGAACCTCAGTTTGTGCGATGGCGAGGACAACTGCAGCTGCCGGAAATCGATCCGGCCGAGCTGATGAAGACAGTAGAGACTGTTCCGCTAAAGGGATTTTCGGGACAGTTCATCGAGATCAAAGGCGAATCAGAATCCATCATGGGAATGATTGCAGCCTACAAAGATAAACTTTGGGTACTCAAGTATCGCAGCGCGAACTCCACGGCAGACGCTCAACGCGTTTCATTCCGTGCATTCTGCGAATCATTGACAGCCGAATAGTGGTCTGAGAAATCTAACAGCATGTTGAAACAGGGTGTCTGAAACTTTCCGGCGGAACTAAAATCTTAAGGTTCTACTGCCGCCCCCGAAGTTCCAGTCACGTTTATCAACGGCCTCGTAAGGAGCTTTTGAAATGTCATCCACATCAATGCCCGGTGGAATGTCGTCCGTTCAGGAAGACGTCAAAGCGTTGTCCGGAAACGTGGAAAGTGGTCTGCTGAAGGCCGTTCGCACATTGGCCTCGCTGAAACTGACATGCGTGCTGTTTGTGCTGGCGATGGTCATTGTCTTCATCGGCAGTCTGGCTCAAAGCCGACGCGACGTTTGGCAGGTGATGGAAGAATACTTCCGAACGTATGTTGCGTGGATCCAGATTCGCGATCTGTTCCCTCCTTCCATGTTTGAAGACTTCGGTGACCGCCTTGCAACGCGGCTGGGTGTCTTCCAGCGCATTCCTTTCCCGGGTGGCTGGACCATCGGCTGGATCATGCTGGCCAATTTGATTTCCGCGCACTCTTTGAAGTTCAAAGTACGGGCGGAAGGTTCACGACTGATCGCCGGCATTGCACTTATCGTTATCGGCCTTGCGATGACTTATGGAGTTGTAGTTACGGGCAACATGCAAACGGGTGTGGAGTATGGAAACACGCTGCTTAATGCGAATCAAATCTGGTACCTGCTTTTGGGCGTCATGTGTATTTCAGGCGTCGCGTCTCTGGTAACGGCCTTAATGGCAAAGTCCAGTTCGATGCTTTCACGCGGCGTTTTGATCGCAATTTCCGCCATCCTGATGGGAGTTCTGCTGTATTTTCTGATCGGTGGTGAAGAAGCCAAGCTCAACTTGTCATCAATGCGAATCCTCTGGCAGCTGCTCAAGGGAGCCGCGTGTTCGATGGTTCTGCTGCTGGGTTCCAACCTGCTGTTTGATAAACGTGGGGGCATCGCCTTGCTGCACTTTGGTGTCGCGATGCTGATGATCAGCGAGTTGCAGGTGGGACTGCTTGCCAAAGAAAATATGCTGTCGCTCACAGAAGGCGAATCGTCTGTTTTTGTGCGTGACATTCGCGAGCGAGAGCTTGCGGTGATCAGTCAAAAGGCCGATGGAAAAGATCAGGTGGTGGTCGTCCCGGAAGTCCGGTTGATGGCAGCGGCGAAAAATGCGGCTACCAGTTCCGACGGGAAAAAAATTCAGGATGCAGCCAGCGAAAAACCGAATGCGGCACAGACGATCAGTCTGCCATTGCTGCCATTTGACGTGACTGTTCGCCGCTTCTATCGAAACAGCCGCCTGCGTGGTCTGTTGCCGGATGACGCCATGCGCACGACTGAAGGGCTGGGATCGTTTGCGGCCCCGGAGTCGCTCGAACCTGTCACCGGCATGGATGACACTCACGATCAAAGTGCATTGTATCTTGACGTCGTCAATCGCGAATCAGGAAAGGTGGCTCAGTCCCTGCTGGTCGCTCAGAATGTCAGCGAACTTCGCGGCGCTCCGCTTGCCGAAAAGGTAACGGTCGATGGCAAGGATTATTATTTCTATCTGAGGTTCCAAAGAAATTACCGCGACTATGAAGTGAAGCTGCTGGATGTCAGCCGCACCAATTATGTCGGATCGGCAACTCCGCGCGACTATCGATCAGAGATCGAGATCACCGATCCGAACGACGGAACGAAGGACAAGTTCACACTCTGGATGAACAATCCATTGCGATACAAGGGCGAAACATTCTATCAGTCCGGATTTCAGTCCCTGGAAGATGGCAAAGAAGCGACGACGATTTCTGTGGTTAACAATACGGGATGGATGCTGCCGTACATCGCCTGCATGATTGTGTCGTTCGGTATGTTTGCTCAGTTTGGACAGACGTTGTTCCGATTCCTCGACCGAACCGAACGTTCGTCGAAAAAGTCGGCCGCACCATCAAGTGCATTTGGCATCGCAGAGCGACCAGGGTTCGGTCCGGCTCAACCGATATCGTCCGTCCCTGCATCCGAAGTTGCGCGTCTGCCGTGGTCTGTCAGCTGGGGAATTCCTCTGCTGGTGGCATTGCTGTTTGCCGCATGGCTGGGCAGCGGCATGCGTCCGCCGAAGGCAGACCCGGAAGCCATGGACCTTTTTGGCTTCGCGCAGTTGCCAATTGCCTGGAGTGGTCGAGCTCAGCCGATCGACTCGGTGGCCCGAACTCAGTTGCTTGTGACGTCGCACAAATCCACATTTGAAGGTGAACTGGATGCTGCGGAACTGAGCAGTCCGAAACGACGAGAAAAGTTGCTGAAAGAATATTCTAAAGCGTGGCCGTCCGCCCCGGCGAAGGATCTCGAAGCATTTAACGGAACCTATCCGGAGTGGATTGAAAAGATTTCGTCGATCACATCTTCCGGCGCAGAGTCGGTAGAAGAACGCATGCGACCGCTGATGATTCGCAGGATGCCGGCGGTTCATTGGTTTCTGGATGTGGTGAGTCGTCCGGAAGTTGCTGCTCGACATCGAGTCATCAAAATTGAAGACGACCAGGTCCTTTCGCTGCTGGGTCTTGAGAAGCGAGGCGGAATGACGTACTCGCTGGTAGAGATTCAGAAGAATCTGAAGGAGCTGGATTCTATCCTGAAGAAGGCTCGCCAAAAGCAGCGCGACAAACAGGAAAATTCCATGTCCACGATGGAGCGTCGTGTTGCTGCGTTGTCTGAATCTGTCAGTCGAGTCGATCAGCTGTCACAGATGTTTCTCATGCGAGAATCTGACAGCCTGCTTGGCGCCTACACGGACTGCTGGCGTATCCTGCGACTGCTGGGAAATGATCCGGCAGTGATGGCGGTGCCGACAGGTTCCGTTGACGAACAGCGATCGTGGGAAACCATGGTAGGTGCAAACGCTGTTCATCAGTTGAACGAACAATTGAAGAAGAACAACATCGCAACCTACGAGCAATTTTCAGCTTACGTGCGAGATAAGCTGCCGCAGGAACTGGTCACGAAGTCGGTTCTTGGAAGCTATCAGATTCTGGCTCGCGGCTCTGCTGATGCGGAGAAATCAACCAGCGATACCGCGGAAGTTCAACGACGGGCGACGGCTTCTATTTCACGAGTCGACGACGTGTTCCTGCGCCAAATTCTGGCCCTGATTGCCGCCGCTGCACCAGAGAAAACGGCCGAGCAGATCGCCGCCGAAGTTCCTGTCGATAAGGCTCGCGAGATTGCAGCCGAACGAATCTCATCGGAGATGTTTACGGTGTTCTCCACGATCTCTGAAAGCAGTCCTCAGGATCAACGCTTGATGGAGATCCGCACGAAGCTGCAGCAGATGGGCACTGAGGAGGCTTCGGTGCTCGCGACTGCGATGAATGAAGAACTTTCGAAACTTGTGTGGGACGATATCCATAAGCGAGCCGGGCATCTTTTGCCAGAGGGCGAATGTTCGGAGACATTCGACCGGACATCCGCGTCGATGGCCGCTTTGCTGACAGCGTGGCAAACAGGGGATGTGAAGGGCTTCAATACCAGCCTTGCCGGATACCGTGAGTTTCTTGATTCGGGCGCGATTCCTCATGTGGATATCGCAACCGTTAAGAAAGAGGCCTGGTTCAATTATTTCGAACCGTTCATGAAGGCCATCTCTATTTATCTGCCAGTGATCATCCTGTCGTTTCTCGGCTGGCTGTTCTTTGGCAACGTACTGCGACGGACATCGCTGTTCCTGCTGATTCTGGCGTTCGCAGTGCAGTCGTTCGCGCTTATTATGCGAATGCAGATTTCTGGACGGCCGCCAGTGACGAACCTCTATTCATCGGCGATCTTCATTGGCTGGGCCGTTGTGGTTGCTTCGTTTATTGTGGAAGTACTGCTAAAGAACGGAATCGGCAACATCCTTGGAGCGTCTGTGGGCGCGGGCACACTTGTGATCGCTCACTATCTGGCTCGTGATGAAGGCGACACATTGGGAGTGATGCAGGCCGTTCTGGATACGACCTTCTGGCTGGCCACGCATGTCGTTTGTATCACACTGGGATACGCGGCGACCTTCCTGGCGGGAATCATCGGGTTCTTCTACTGCCTGCAATCAATCATGGGTCGTTCATTGTCGTCGGAGCAGACCAGGACGGACTTCTCCGCCGCCATCAAACAGTGCGGGAAACTGGTGTATGGAACACTGTGCTTTGCACTGTTCTTCAGTCTCGTGGGAACGGTGCTCGGTGGACTGTGGGCGGACGATTCCTGGGGCCGCTTCTGGGGCTGGGATCCAAAAGAGAACGGGGCAATGCTGATCGTGCTGTGGAATGCACTGATTCTGCACGCTCGCTGGGCCAAAATGGTCGACGATTATGGAACCTCCGTCCTGGCCATGCTTGGCAACATCGTAACCGCCTGGTCATGGTTCGGAGTGAATGAACTCAAGGCCGGCTTGCATACCTATGGATTTACCGAAGGTCGACTGCTTGCACTGGGAATCTTTGCCGCTGTCCAGTTTGCCCTCGTTGTCGGCTTTGCGATTTCTTCTCGCATGGCGAAGAAGCGAACGCTGGCCGCCAGCCTGTAGATGGGCATGGTCGGATTCGTGAGAGTTCAGTGATTCTGAACTCTCACGAGTCAAGATACGGTTTGGTTCATTCCACTTCCTTGCAGTGTCAGCATTGTATGACGGAACCGATTGCGTGGATTAACGGTGTGCATTGTCCATTTTCTCAGGCCGCCGTTCCGGTCTGGGACATGGGCGTTGTCGCCGGCGCCGCGGTGACCGAGATGGCACGGACTTATCGACATCGTCCGTTTCGACTTGAAAAACATGTTCAGCGACTTGTGAACTCACTTCGGGAACTGAATTTTCCCCAACCGTTTTCAGCGAACGAGCTGACAGTCGCCGCCACGGAGATCGTCGCTCAGAACGTTCGACGGCTGCCCAAAGACAAAGAACTTGGCATCGTCCTGTTTTCTACCGCCGGATCAAATCCGACTTATCTTGGTGGCGACAGCAGTCGCACGACAACTGTCATTCATACCTTTGAACTGCCATTTCACCTTTGGAAATCCAGTTTTGAAAATGGAGTCCGGCTTCAAACTCCTTCGATGCGACAGATACCTGCCGAATGCTTTCCCGTAACTCACAAGGTTCGAAACAGGCTGCATTGGATACTGGCGGATCAGGAAGCCAGCCGGATTGAACCCGGCAGCAGAGCACTGCTGCTGGATTCTGATGGGTTTGTGACAGAGACGAGCACGTCGTGTTTTTTTGTCGTTCATGATGGGAAGGTGGCCACTTCCAGCCGCGGTGTTTTGAAAAGTCTCAGCGGTGAAATCGTCGAAGAGCTGGCGGCGGCTCTGAAGATTCCCTTTGAGCGTCGCCCGATCCCTGCCGCAGAACTTGAAACCGCGGACGAAGCTTTTGTGTCGTCGACGCCTGTAGGGCTTTTGCCTGTCAGTCACATCAATGGTCGACAAATCGGAACGCGAGATTCGAAAAGCATCTTTCTTCAGCTTTCGCTCGCATGGAACAGCTTAACCGGAATCGAATCCGCGCGACAAATCCTTCAGACGTGAAACTCTCGACGGACATTCGCATGTCGATTGATAAACGCTGGCTAAGCGCGCGGGCACTTCCACTTCAGAGGATTCTGAAGTCTTCATAATTCCTTAACACGATCTACGAAAATCCAAGAGGTCGGCTTTTGCTCCGCAAGAGTAGCGTTTGTGTTCGCTGCTTTTGCGGAGCAAAAGGCGACTATGGCTTCACGATTCTGAACGCGGAAGTCAGACACTGCGTTTCATGTGATGAGTGGAAAAAATGTTGAAGGGTCGACTCCGGTGCTGAAGAACTCGCCTGCTTTTTTGGTTGTATCGTGGGCTTTACTTTTTGCAGATTCCCCCGCTCTGCTGGCGTCCGAAAACCTGGAAATTGAATTTGTCGGGACGGCCCGCATTCCAGGGGATGCTCGAGACCTTTCAGGTGATGCGGCTCTGCTGGAGAATGGCGAACCTCGAAATCGCCTCGGTGGTTTTTCGGCACTGGACTACTCGGATTCTCAACACGTTTTCGCGGCCATGTCAGATCGAGGGCCCGACGATGGTGCCGTTGGGTATCCCTGCCGAGTTCAATTGTTTGAGATTGCAATTCGACCAGGCAATGCCGTTCCGGTCGAAGCGACGAATACCAGAACCGTTTTCTTCAGTGACAGTCACGGGCTTCGATTCACGGGCTCGTCCGCAATGATTGCAGCAACGAATACTGTTTCGCACCGGTTTGACCCGGAAGGCTTTCGATTCGGTCCCGACAAGTCGATGTTTGTCGCCGACGAATATGGCCCCGTGCTGATTCAGTTTTCCGCGGAAGGCAAAGAACTGAAGCGATTTGAACTGCCAGACCATCTTGTTGTTGCGAATCCTGATGCCGACAAGAAAAAGGAAAACCTTGCGAACACTTCCGGACGCGCATCGAACCGGGGCATGGAATGCCTTGCGATGTCTGCAGATGGCACCAAGCTCGTTGGATTGATGCAGAGTGCCCTGATTCAAGACGGTGAACGAACCAAGGACGGCGTTATCCACGGGCGAAACTGCAGGCTGGTTGAAATCGAAATCTCAACCGGTCAACTGCGTGAGTTCGTCTACCAGATGGATAGTGTCGAACATGGTAACAGCGAGATTCTTGCATATGGGCCAGAAGAATATCTGGTACTTGAACGAGACAGTCTTGCAGGTAAAAAAGCCGCCTATCGTAAACTTGTTCACGTGACACTGGCGGGAGCGACAGATATTGCGGGAATGAAAAAGCTTCCCTCAGGAAATCTGCCTCAGGAAATCTCGCCGTTGAACCGCACCGTGTTCCTGGATTTCCTCGATCCACAATGGAAGTTGGCGGGTGCAACGATGCCGGAAAAGATCGAAGGGCTGACTTTCGGGCCGATGTTGAACGATGGCCGTCGCAGTCTGCTTGTCAGCACCGACAACGATTTCGAGTCGGCCAATGATTCACTGATCTGGGTGTTCGCGGTAAAGATGCTCAACTCCCGCTGATGCATACGCTCGCCGCATTTTCGTTCATTCAGAAGTGACGGGGGATGAAATGGATTCTGTCAGGAATTCAAAGCGACTCGTACCACTGGAACTGTTGCCGCCGAACAGCAAAACTTCAGGATGTCCTTTCCCGTTGAGTCCCGTCATCGCTTCAGTATGGTCATCGTGAATGAATGGCATTGGCCCCAGGTCTACAAACTTATTGTTGGCTACGTCAAAGAGACAGGAAGAATTGAGTTCGACATCAGCGCCGGTGGGCGGGTCGTTTTCTCCACCGGCGAAAAAGAAATAGCGACCTGAGAATTTGTGGTCCGAAGGAAACAGGTCGAAAGCAGAATAATCACTGGATCCCTTCTGCGGTCCGTCCGGAGAGTAGTTGAATCCCTGCATCGTCGGCCCGGGCGTGAATTGTCCTGATTCGATATCCAGGAACCATGTATCATCGGTTGTCAGTCCGTCCTGAGTGTTCTGCCCGCCGGCGACGAAAATGCGGTGATCAAAGGTTTCAAACGCCTTCATATCCTTCAGTGTCGTGGGCAGCAGACCCGGAAAAGTTGTCCATCGATTGGACGCAGGATCATAGATTTCTGCGTTCCTCTGTGCGCCACCGATGACGACGACGCGTCCATCTTTGAGCGTGACCTGGGCATGCAGCGCTCGTCCGTCTCTCAAAGGAGCGGCTGGGGAAAACCGGTTGGTTTCAGGATCATAGAGATCGGTGCTGGTCGTTCCTGAACCATTCAGCGAGTTTCCCTTAGTACAGCCGCCTGTAAGCAGAACTCGTCCATCTGTCAGCATTGAGATTCCGTAGCTGTGGCGCGCTTCGGACATCTTGTTTTCCACGGGAATGAATGACATTGATGCCGAGTCAAACAGCTCTGCAGAATCCAGAACGGCGGATTCGCTGAACGCGCTCGCGCCACCGGCAAAGAGCACCTTGTTATTCTGCATTGCGATCGCATCCAAAGACCATCGTCCAATGGACATTGGAGTGACCACTTTCCATTTGGCGTCAACCGGGTCGTAGATCTCCGCCAGCGCCACAGCAGCGGCCCCCTGAAGTCCTGGAGCAAGACCGCCGGCCGCGATAACGCCTCCGTTGGGCAATGGAGCCGCTGCACCAAGAACGTGGTTTGTTAGCAGTGTTTTTGCACTGTCTCCATCTGTCCAGACTCCGGATAGACCTTGTGGGGGCGGAGATTGTGCTACCGTCTTTCGGCCTTTTGGCAGCAGGAGAAGCACAATCGTCAGGGTCAGAAGATGTCGAACGGGAGGATGCATTTTGGATTCCTTGGTGTAAGCAGAATCGTGGTCACGTTCGCGCGACGATTTTTGGGGTGCCGCGAACTTCCATTCAGCGGGCATGGGACTATTCTGGAGTTGTTTGGACTTACAGACAGGCTAAGTTACGATTCTTGTGGAAAATTCAGATCAACCGGGAGCGAACTCCTGAATGATGTTTCGGGTCGATGACATTTATGATGTGACGAGTCAATATGGCAAAGAAGCATGGGATTCAGTTTGAGAAACTGGTGGACACTGTTCGACCGGGAATCAAGGAATGCACAATCCAGGACGTCGTCCGCAGACAGGCGATGGGGGATTCGTTTGTTCTGGTGGACGTTCGTGAGGAGAGCGAATTTAACAGTGCCCGAATTCCAGGCTCGCGGCATCTTGGCAAAGGCGTGATTGAGCGGGATATCGAAGAACAAATTCCCGATCCTGCGACTCCGCTGGTGCTGTACTGCGGCGGTGGTTATCGATCCGCGCTGGCAGCGCATAATTTGCAGCTGATGGGCTACACCAACGTGATTTCCATGGATGGCGGATTTCGCGGCTGGAAGGAAAGCGGTCTGGAAATTGATTCCACTCCACAGCAAAGTCCGTCATGATTCGGGCTTCAAAGCTAAATCCCTTCATACTGCTCCTCGATTTCACACGCCCGCCTTCTGGTTCATCCAACCTTCACTCTGCCACAGCGAATTAAGCCATGCAACAAACCGCAGCCACGTTTGCCATTCACTTTGATCATGAAGATCAGTCCAATGCGGTTCGCGATATGATCGCCGGCAATGAACCGCATTCACTGCGAACGTTTACGCCAAGTCAGGCTGTTCTCGCAAAGTCGGCTGGCGTATTTCACTGGACGCCTGAAGGTCGGCGTCTGTTCGACTTCACTTCCGGTGTGCTTGTTGCCAACCTCGGCCACAATCCAAAACGCTGGATGAAGCGTTTCACCAACTATCTCGGCTGGAATCCATCGCACTTCAATTCCAGCGAAGACGGTTTCTTTCAGGCGGTTTCATTAACCGCCTACAACGCCATTACCGAATTGGAGGCAGAAGCCAGCCGCCGACTGGTAGCCAATCTGCAGGCCAGCAAAGGCGGCAGCCAGCTGGACACAGTGATCTGGGCCGCCTCCGGATCTGAAGCTGTTCAGAAAGCGCTTTGGGCCTGCATAAAACGCGACCCAAATCGCGAAGGCATCATTGCAACTCGCTTTGGTTTCCACGGAAAGAAGGGTCTCAGCGGAGCTGTAACCGGTTCCGAAAGCGACACGGAACGTGATTCACGCGTCCACTTCATCAGCTTCCCTCGGGAAGAATGCTCTGATGTGGATCATCCAAAGAAAGCCTTCGATCCAGCACCGTACCGCGCAGAACTCGACCAGATCTGGAAAAAATCCAACGGCACGATTGGCTGCCTGATTACGGAACCGTATCTCGGCGGCGGCGGCAGCTATCATCCGCCAAAAGAATACCTGCCGATGCTGCAGCAGTTCTGCCGTGAACATGACATCCTGTTCATTCTTGACGAAGTCCAGGCCAACTTCGGACGAACCGGAAAGATGTACGCCTTCGAAGCCTATGGCATCGAACCCGACTTTGTCTGCCTGGGCAAGGGACTTGGAAACGGCGTACCGGTTAGTGCGGCTGTCGGACGGCGCGATGTGTGTGAGCGGATGGGCTACGGCGCCACCTCGGACACATGGAGTGCGAACCCGCTGTCATCTGCTGCTGTGCTTGCGACACTGGACGAGTTTGAAACGACCGACATCATCGCGAGGACTCAGCACCTCAGCACAATTTTTCTGGCAGGCCTGCGACGTCTGAAGCAGACCGGACTCATTGTCAACGTGCGCGGCGAAGGCATGGTCTTCGGAATTGAATGTGGCCCGCACGGAGACAAGACTCCCAATCAGGTGGCCAATGCGATCGTCGAACGTTGTTACCGAGGCAACGACAGCAACGATGGAATCCATCTGCTGGGCCCGCTGGCCAACTGCGTCATTCGCATCAGTCCGCCAATGTGCATGACCGACGAAGACGCTCACCATTCGCTGCAGATGCTGTTTGATTTTATCAGTGATGTGGCCAAAGGCTGAAGGATTCTGAACCAGCGGCAGTTGGCCCCACGCTGAAGCATGGGGCTACGCGCTGGGCTGGTTCCACGAGCCAAATCACTTCTCGCCCCGTATTGGCTTGCCCGGCATGAGCGCAAGTTTTGCAGTTAGCAAACGAACACAACAAAACCGGCTCCCCATGCCGGCTCGTCCGGCAGGAAGCGAAGTTTCAACCGCCGCGATGTGCCGTCGATCTCAACCCCTTAGATCATTCTACGGGTCACGCAAAACTTTCGCTCCGGTTGGGCAAGCCAACCGGGGACGTCGTGGTAAGACCGGGCGTGTTAACGTTAAAACTTTGGCTCCTGCTGGACGAGCCAGCTGGGGGCCTTTGCGCCGCAGAATTGGGTCAGCGACGGTCGTTGGTTGTCCCGTGGGTCGGGTCGTGGATTCAAGTCCAGGAGGCAACCTCGCTGCTTTGGATGCATTGAGCGTGTCCAGATGGGAACACACTCCACATCGCCTGTTCTAAACCAGTTTCTACCATTTCCCCGATTGCTTGCTCGACTGACCTTTTTCAACCTGGCATCGGCTCTACAAAAGCTGACATGCACCGGTTATCAGGGATGTTGATCCGAAGGCTTGTCGACCTGTCTGCGTTCGAGGACCATGCACGTTCTCGGTCACGCGAGTGACGGGAGCAAAACCGTCCCGGATGCAGAACCTCCTTCAATCGAAGTCTACGTGTTATGTTTCGCCTTCTTGCCTTTTTTGACGGACGCAGACTCGACCGCGAATTTCTTTTGATCGCCAATACAACTTACGTCCTTGGCCGCGCGGAAGATGCGGGCCTGCAAACGACGTGGGACGAACGCATTTCGCGCAGGCACGTGGAGATCCAGGCCAGCGGCGAAGGGGTCGAGATTCGCCGGCTCACTGATGCATCAAATCCCGTGTATTTCGATGGCTCCGAAGTCACCAGCGCATCGCTGTCCACAGGTCAGTCGTTCGTCATTGGCTCATCACGATTCGAACTCCAGCAGGTCACACAAACGGATTCGCCGGGGAATGATGCTGGACAGCAAATGGCGATCGACCGCCAGCAGTTGCAGCGAGTTCGTTATGACGATGCTGCTAAACGCATTGAAGTATTGACCAGCCTTCCGGCCGTCATTCGCGAATCCGGAATTGAACGAGACCTGCATGTTCGGCTCGCCAGCTTGCTTCTGGCAGGTATCCAGAATGCAGATGGCGTTGCAATTGTCGGGCTGTCTGATCATCTTCGTCCGCGAGTCTTTCATCAGGAACAACGATTCGAGACCGGCGTGTCGATGCAGCCGAGCGTGCGTCTGATTTCCAACGCAATGGAACAACAGACAACAATTCTGCATGTCTGGGACAAGGCACAGACGGCGAACAGCGAATACACTCAGGTGGCCGGTTTTGGCTGGGCGTTCTGCACTCCCTTTGCAGATCTGAGCACGGACCGAGCTTTGTATATCACCGGTCGCAGTGAACCTGACAGCCATGATGCCGGTGAACGTCGACTTCACGCGGATATAAAGTTCACCGAGTTCATTGCTGATATTGTGGGATCACTTCAACGACAACGTCGCCTTGAAAGGCAACAATCCGGCCTGCGTCAGTTCTTCTCGCCGCCTATCCTTGAAGCACTGGGGCGAGATCTGGACACGTCACTTCTTGAACCTCGGGAATGTGATGTGACAGTGCTGTTTTGCGACCTGCGAGGCTTCAGTCATCGAGCAGAAGAAGAATCCGAAAATCTCACGGGCCTGCTCGAACGTGTGAGTCTGGCGCTGGAAGTAATGACCAGTCAGATCCTTCGCTTCGGCGGCGTGACCGGCGATTTTCAAGGAGACGCAGCGCTGGGATTCTGGGGCTGGCCGATAAATTCCGACGAGTCGCCGTTGAATGCCTGCCGAGCAGCGCTGGCCATTCGGGAAGAGTTTGCGAAGGCTCAGGCCGATCCAAATCATCCGCTGAAAGATTTCGAAACCAGTATCGGAATCGCCCACGGGCGAGCGGTCGCCGGCAAGATCGGCACTCGTGAGCAAGTGAAGGTGACAGTCTTCGGACCGGTGGTCAATCTTGCAAGCCGGCTGGAAAGCATGACTCGCGAACTGCACGTATCCGTTCTGATTGACCCGTATTTGGATCGGCAAATCCGCGAAAAGATGTCGCCTGCGGAAGGCAGAGTTCGGCGTTTGCTGCAGGTGCTTCCCTATGGAATGGACCGGCCACTGTGGGTGAGCGAACTGGTGCCGTCCGAGCAGCGATTGCCCCTTCTGACGGATCAACATCTGGCAGATTTTGAAAAGGGTGTGTCTTCATTTATCGCTGGACAATGGTCAGATGCGTGGACATATCTGCATCGAATGCCGGCCGAAGACAGAGCTCAGGATTATCTGTCGATGATGATCACTCAGCAGGATCGCAAGGCACCATCCGACTGGGACGGCATCGTGCGCATGAAGAAGAAGTCCAGTTAATCCACGAGAACCTGCAATCGTGACATCACGCCAACAGCCGGTCAGTGGTACAAGTCAGGAAGAGCGACAGGACACTGACCTGCAATCCTCGCACGCTTTCCCACGAAGTCCTAAAACGAACGCTTTCCATTGAAAACTCCTGTGTCTCCGAACTCAAATGATCTCGAAACTGAAATCCTGCTGCAACTTCGGGATACGCCGGAAATCTTTGAACTGATTTCTCAATGCACGCCGACGGAACTTGCCGGCCAGAAGAAGCTGCGTGAGCTCTACGATACAGATCTCGTGCGCGCCGCGCTCGTGATTCACGAGGCTCGAACCAAAGCGAAGGGCGCACTTCCTGATGCAGAAAAGCTGTGGCTGACTCGAGTTGGTCTGGAACAATCCACCGCATGGCCGGTCGCACAACACAAAGCTTTGCGGTTCAGCAATTCCCCTTTGGTACTCGATCTGTGCTGCGGAGTCGGTGTGGATGCCGGCAACATAGCGGCACATACCACCGTTCTTGCCGTCGACAATTCGCCGGCCATGTGCGTGCGTGCAGCATGGAATGCCGAAGCGTGGGGGCACGCGAATCGATTTGAAGCATTGTGTGGTGATGTGGCTGAATCAGACTGGGCCGACAAAATTGTGCACGTCGATCCGGATCGCCGGGCGGACACCGATCGACCCACCAAGCGACTGGAACAGTATCAGCCAAATCTTGAATGGATGCAGAAACTGACGCGCGCTGCGACGGGCGGCGGCATCAAGATCGGGCCTGCCAGCAATTTCCTGCAGAAATTCCCGGGCTGCGAAATTGAGCTGATCAGCCTTCATGGCGAATGTCGCGAAGCCACAGTTTGGTTCGGTTCGCTTGCGGGGGAACATACTTTCCGCGCGACCGTGCTTCCCACTGGCGAATCGATCTGTGCCGACCCACTTTCGGCCTGGACGAATGTAACTCCTGCCGTGGGCGGATTCATTTTCGATCCCGATCCGGCGATTGTGCGCTCTGGCCTTTTGGACGTGATGGCCGGGCAGCAGCAGTTGCTCAGACTGGACGCTGAAGAAGAATACCTGACGAGCGATCAGCTTCCCGTCACCAATTTCGTTACCGGCTTTCAAGTGGAAGCGGTGTTGCCGAACAGTCTGAAGGATCTGAAAAAATATCTCCGTGACAAGGCGTCACTGTATTACGAAGTGAAGTGCCGAAGGATTCCAACTGAGTCCGATGTCGTCCGTCGGCAACTTCCTACGGGCAGTGAACCTCCGCGAGTCATTCTGTTTGTGCGTGTGTCGGGACGTGGGGCCATCGTGGTGGCTCGAAGAGTGGCGGGCGCTCAGCCATGAATGCAGGGCTACGTGGAGTTGCTGATGATTACCGCAGAAACCAACGGGCCCGCAGCTGTTGTGGTTGTCGTCTTTCTGGAGCCTGTGCCTGGCTGACAATTCTGTGGGCCGCTCTTTGCCTGCCCCTTCCGACGACTTTTGGCCAGACGACTTTTGGCCAGACAACTTTTGGCCAGACAACGGAATGGCCCGACATACGTTCGGTCGAACCGGACCTGAGAGTTCCAGTGTGCTCTAAACTGATGCCCGACTCCGGACGGCGGGTGCGTCGCACAGTCGACAATTTTTCGACAGATGACGTTTACCACACGTTGTTTCTTCCAGACGACTGGGCGCCAGGAAAGTCGTTCCCGATTATCATCGAATACGCGGGCAACGGTGGCTACCGTGATCCACTGGGCGATGAATGCACGGGCCGTCCGGAAGACTGCAATCTTGGATACGGCTTGTCCGAAGGCCACGGTTTTATCTGGATCTGTCTGCCTTATCTCAATAACACTCGCGACGACCTGGCGATCACCTGGTGGGGAGACGCTCCCGAGTATGCACCTCAACCCACTTTGGACTATTGTAAAGCGGCCATTGAAGATACCTGCGAAAACTTCGGCGGCGATCGAGAACGCATCATTCTCTGCGGCTTCTCACGCGGAGCCATCGCATGCAACTATCTGGGTCTTTACGATGACCAGATTGCAAAACTTTGGAAAGCATTCGTCGTCTGCAGCCACTATGACGGAGTTCGCCGCTGGCCTTATCCGGACAGTGACGCAAAGTCGGCCGCCATCCGACTGGCCCGTCTTCAGGGACGTCCACAGTTCATTATTGGCGAACGAAATCAGACCGACGAGACTCGCAATTATCTGTTGCCGTTGAAACAAACGAATCAGACATTTGCATCCACGGGATTCCGTAACCACAGTGACCAGTGGATTCTGCGTCCATGCCCGGCTCGTGAACAACTGCGAGCGTGGCTGCATCAGATCGTTCCGGACACTCGCCAGTGACGACTGCAGTCAAAATTTTATTCCCTTGCTGCATCATCCCGCTTCGACAGCAGACTCCTGACAATGGCTACCTGCGACTTCTCTGACCCACGTATTCATGAAGGCATTCGCCTGTTCAATGAACGCGAATTCTTTGCCTGCCATGATGTGCTCGAGGACTTCTGGGGCGAGCAGATTTGCCCGGAGAAGCCATTTTTTCAGGGACTGATTCAAGCCGCGGTGGCCCTCTTTCATTTTGAAGAGGGCAACCTTGGCGGAGCTCGACGCATGAGCATATCGTCTCGCGGCTATATGAGTTCATTTCAGCCCGAGCTGGGCGGTATCAACGTCTCACGGCTCTTAAATGAAATGGACACATGCTTTCATGAACTTTGCCTGCCGCACGAATCATATCCATCGCATGTGAAACTTGACCCGGCACTGATACCTACGATTCACCGCCAACAGTAGGTTCCTGTTGATCAAACATTCGGGAAACCAGTTCCTCATCCATCGGTTTGCTCAACAGACTGCCAGTCACACCACAAATGGCCGAGACCAGAATGCCCCAAATCAGAGGGTCGAAGCCCATCAGATAGTAAGGCCGAAATTTCGTGGCTGCACCGATCGCCTGTTGTGGCAGCAGTGAAAAGATACCGGTCAGATACAAAGCAAGAACAATCACCGCACCGCTGATCATGGCGGCAAATACGCCCGCCGTGGTGGCTCGACGCCAGTAACAGGCCATCAGCGCCGGAACCAGAAATGTTGCGGCCGCGCCAGAAGTGCTGAAGATAATGAAGGCCTGCAGGTAAGCCACCGGATACCAGCTGACAGCAACGGAAATGATGCCGGCAACAATCATGGTTCCCCAGGCAGCGCGGCGAAGATGATCGCGATCGGCCGTTGGACTTATGAATCTTTGGTAGATGTCACGCACGACACCGGATGACAACACAACCAGATACGAACTGACTGTCGCCATCACCGCTCCAAAAGGAGCCGCCAGAATCAGTCCGGCCACAAACGATCCACCAGGCCATTCGCTGGTTGTCATGATGGCCATTCGAGGAATGATCTGGTCCGTGCTTTCAAGCGATGGAATCAACGCACGGCCGCAGATGCAGATCACGATCAGCGGCAGATAAATTCCTATGTTGTAGATGCTGAGCAGGTAAATCGAACGACGGATCACGTTGGTATTTTGACTGGCCATCAGACGCACAAGGCCGGCCGGAGCTCCCACACCGCCCCAGATCCAGACGATGAAAAAGGAAATGGCCAATGACAGGGGCAGAAATTCCTGAGTTGAACCATCCGCCATGTAACCGGGCCCAAACACGAACCCCGGTCCGGTGTTCGCGAGTGATGCCTTTGTGGCATTCTCCAATCCGCCCGCAGCGTTCAGAGAGGCCACAAGCAGAATGACAACACCGACAAACATCAGCAGGCTCTGGAAGAGGTCGGTCCAGACCGCGGCCAAAAAACCGCCCATGAGCGTGTAACCAACAACAGTGACAGCAAAGACGAGCAGTCCGATGTGATAGCGAGTCTCCGAAACGGCGATGGTGTCTTCCGACAGCGACAGTTCTCCGGCACCGGGCCACGCCAGTTGAATCACAATCGCTCCCGCCTTGAACTGAGCGAACATCATGAACGACAGATAAAGCAGAATGAAAATCGTGCAGGTTAGTCCAAGGGCAGGGCTGTGAAAGCGAGTTCTAAAGAGATCGGGCACAGTGATCGCGCCCGTCCGCCGACTCAGCTGTGCCAAACGCTTGCCCAAAATTCCGAAGCCCGTGACTGGAACGACCATGTAGCTGCCGATCCAGAGCGCGACGATCCAGCCATGGGAATAGACCATGGACGGAAAACCCATAAAAGTGCCGCCACTTTGAATCGTCGCAGTGAGCGCCAGCGCCCAGGCTCCCAGTCCTCGATTACCGAGGAAGAAGCCTTTCATGAATCCGCCTTTCTCGGTCGACCGATTCGCAATAACACCGATCCACATGGAACCGATGATAAACAGAATCAGCATCGTCATCGCGCCGTAACCGACGCTGGGGATTGCTGCAGCATCGGCGGCAAGTAACAGTGGCAGATCCAACATCGAAATTGCGGTATCAAACATGTTCAGCCTCCCAGTCCAAGGTCGTCAGCATCTTCAATGTCTTTGCCCAGATCTCCGTCATGGACGAAGATGAGTCCAAACACAATGGACACGACTGTGCTCGTTGCCCAGGGAGTCACGATTCCCCAGAAGACCCAGTCGGGAAACCCAAATACCAATTTCAAGTCGGCCGCCGATCGGTGATACCCCATCGTATAACAGACAGAAATAGACCAGATGGCAGCAGCCAGCCAAATGCCGGTCACAAGTAGCGCCTCGCGAAAAGACGAATGTACGAGCGGATCTGTTTTTCGAGTCATACGGGAGAGCTCATGAGGCGGGATATAAAATCTTGCTGTGAACAGGGCGAGCCGACGCATGCTAAACATTGTTGAGCGAAACCATAGCCAAATGACCATCGAGTTCACTGGAATCCGAAAGCCTCCAATGATTCGCATCGGATTGCACGGACGCTAACCTGCGGATTTGCAAAGAACCCTTAATGATTGTGAAGCCAGTTCATATTCGAACAAAATTGCACCCGCCAAAGAAGACTGGTGAACGGCTGCTGGAATCAGAAAAGCCGTGGGAGGAGGCAACGCTGAACTGGTTCAGTGTGCTGCAGGATCAGGGCAAGCTCCGAATGTGGTATGAATGCTATGACAGGGAAGGCTGGCCCACGGCAGATGACACATCATTCTGCTAAGCCGAATCAGAAGACGGCATCAATTGGACGAGGCCAAATCTCGGGCTGTTTGAATACAACGGCAGCAAAAACAACAACATCCTGTTCCGCCAAATCGGAACAGCTCAATCACGATCCCGAGTCCACGGATCATGTGTTTCATCGACCCTGATGCGCCGCCCGAGTCCAGATACAAATGTGTTTCTCAGGGACTCTTTCAGGGAATCGGCGATCGACCGCATTACGTGGCCGGCATTTCGTCGGCCGATGGTCTGCACTGGACGCGTCTGGAACAACCCATCTGTCAGGTGTTCGCAGACAGTCAGTACTCGGCCTCATGGAATCCACAGCGTCGCCATTGAAGCATGAAGAGACCAATCTCGACACGCTTTCGGTTGCTTCCAATCGCCGCGTGTACAGTCGAGCAGTGGCGAAGCGTGACCATCTGGTGTCGGCGTCTGCAGGTTCAGTCCGAGGCACTTTTGAAACGTCGTCACTGCAAGTTACTGGCAACGCTCTCACGATCACGGCGGATATCGCGGAAGGGGGTTATGTGCGTGTCAGACTGCTGGATAACTCTGGAAAACCCATTCCCGGGCGAGCACTGTCCGATTGCGAAATTGTTCGTTCAGACAAATCACCGATGACGGTCCAATGGAAGAACCAATCCGATATTTCGGATCTGACAGGAACAACAATTCGCCTGCGGCTTGAGATGATAAATGGCGATCTCTTCAGCCTTCAGTTTCAAAACGTTTCCCATTGATCAAATGGATCAATGCGTGAACCGCGCGCGATGAAGAGCGACCAGTACTAACTTCGTCGGTGCGTTAGCGGACGAAGTTGAAATTGGGACTACGAGCGAGTGCGGGCAACAGCATACGGCCATCGGCATTCACATCAGCAGCAAGTGGCGGGAAGCACCGAATGCAAAGCGGGCAGGAGAGCAGAAAACTCAATCCGACCTGTGAATTCGACTAAAACGACGAACAACTTTTCTCGTCAGCGCAATGCAAACGGCTGGTAGTTTACACTACCAGCCGCCGCAAGATTTCCGAAGAAGTCAGAAGACTACTTCTTCTTAGCAGCCTTCTTAGCAGCCTTCTTGGCAACTGGCTTAGCGGTTGCAACTTTCTTCGCGGCTTTCTTAGCAGCTTTCTTAGCCATAGTACGTTCCTCCAAAAAAATTTGAACTTGAGTGGCCATCCTGCCGCAGCTTACCGGGCTTAAAAACAAGCAGGAGGAACCACAGACCAAAACATCAGTTCATCAATGTCCCCATGACAAAGATGACACAGATTCCATTCTTTGCTGATGTCCGTCTTGAAGTCCGCTGCTAGGCGTTTTCTTCGCGACGTGCATCCGATTTACAAACAACAAGAATCTGCTGTTGGTGTTCGGAATCGTAGGTGATCGCATGAATAACGCAAGACTGTTCCGCGTGTTTCCCATGCTCGTGCAAACATTTTTTTTACCCCGCAACATCATACTTTGTGAGGCTCTCTCAGTGTCTCGATTCACGTCGTCATGAAGCGTCGTCGCGAATGATTTCTGAGACACAATGATGATCATCTGCACGATCACTCTAACACTTTTCCGACATCACAAGTCGACGTTGAATGGTCACTGCTTCAACTCACACAATCGATGTTGTGAAGCAGCAACGACAACGACAGCAACCAACCTTCGTTTCAAAAACACTGTATTCTATCGCGTTTTTCTATTCATCGATTGCCAACAACGGCATCGACTCATCCTTCAACTCCTTCACGACGAAGGTCCGCAAGCACTTGCTTCATGTACTCAATACTCTCTACCGCAATGTGCTGCGCGCCGGGCTTGTAGTCGAACACTTCAACCGAAACCCAACCCTTGTATTGTGACTCAATCAGCGCCTTCAAGATCGGCTTGTAGTCGGTTTCACCCATGCCGGGACCAAGCAAGTTGGTATCGTTGACATGAAAATGTTTACAAAAATTTTTGTGTCGATGGATCAATGAGGGCACCGACTCCGTCTCTGCGCCCAACATCGCCTTGACATCCTGATGCAGCATCATGGTTGGATGATCGACTCTTTGAATGATCTCCATCGCGTCATCACAAGTGTTGATGAAGTCCGTCTCTTTCGGCGTCAAAGGTTCCAGACAAAGCGTCACCTCCTGATCGGCGAATTCATCGACGGCATCTTTGAAGACCTGAACGGCAAAATCTGCCGCTTGCTCACGCGTCACTCCGGGCAGCAAATTGCGTTGCATCGGCGAGCCGAACACCATGACCTCGCCGCCAAGATGACGGCATACGCGAGCCAAAAGCTTCAAATAATCAGTGGTTTTTAGCCGAACGGCTTCGTCGGGGCTCGTGAGATAAAGCCCTGTGGTCTTCGCGAGCATCCAGTGCAGGCCAATAATTTCCAGCCCGTTCTGTGCCGCCACTTCTTTCATCTCTTTAAAGACTGAGGCTGGCACTGAAGCAAGATCTGAAGAGATCGTGAACGGAGCCACCTCAATGCCGGTGTAGCCTGCTTCGGCCATCAGCCTGCATTGAGTCGCCCAGTCTGTTTGTTCGTACAGTTCGTGACACAGAGCAAATTTCATTATCAGCGTCCAATCAAAAACAGGATCGAAGAGCCAGCTGAAAATCGATTGCCAGCCGGCAGGAATCGAATTAGAAATAACGCGTCGTACAAATCGACGTTTCGGCAATTTCAGCCGGTTCACAAATCAGATGCGTCGGTAAATACGTCCGGCGGCAGCGACACCGCATGATGTTCATGGTCCATCAATAGTCCAGGCTGGCTCCGCCTTCCGCTTCGATCGCCTGGCCCGTGATGAAACTGGATTCATCGCTTGCCAGAAACAGAGCAACCTCTCCCATCTCCTCAATAGTTCCCATGCGACCAAACACCTGCATCGCAGAGACTCGGTCCAGTGCAGAGACCGGATCGGGCAGTGTGGCGGCCCAGTCGCGCATTAAAGGAGTATCAATGTTGCTTGGCAGGATCGCGTTCACTCGAATCCCCTCGCGTCCCAGCTCGATGGCAAGTGACTTTGTAAGGCTCACCTGCGCCCCCTTGGTCGCGCAGTAGGCCGTCGAATGCTCCTGACCGAGCACCGCAGTCATGGAAGAAATGTTCACGATCGTGCCTCGTGTCTTTCGCAAATGCGGAACTGCGTAACGAGATCCTGCGAACGTGCTGATGTAGTTGAGACGCATCAGCTCTTCCATGAACTCAATCGATGTCTCATCAATTGTCATGGCTGGCGGATGTTGTCCGGCATTGTTGATGATGCAGTCGAGTCGCCCGAAAGCCTGTACGGTCTTCTCGATCGCCTCTTTCAGCTGGAGATGCTGACCGACGTCGCATGGAATAAAAATGGCCTTGCCCGGTCCCTGTGCGGTCAGCTCCTCGGCCAGCTTCTTCCCCGCCTCGGGGCCTCGGGCAAGAATACTGACGAGGCCACCTTCACGGCAAAATACTCGCGCACAGCCTTCCCCAATTCCTTTGCTTCCGCCGGTGACGATGACCACTTTGCCTTTAAATCGCATCCTATTCCCTCATTGTTTCTTCGTTTTTGAATTTCGTACTGCATTGATATTCTGGATTTTGATCACTGTCCCGATTGTGTCGATTCGTCATCCTGAAGACTCAAAAATCGCACAACCACACCGCGGACGATACTGCATTCTGTCCAAATGTGGATGACTTGCAACACGGTTTGACGACGTGTTTCTTATGACCTAGATGCTTAGTACATCGGAATGTCATTCAAATCTGCCACAACTGCACGGCGACTGAACTGACGGCCCGAAATCATGTCTGCTCCAGCGCAACTGGAATACGTTGAAGGGGTCTGTCGCGTGTCAATCAATCCATCTGTTCGAAGAGATTCGTCGAACGACGGCCTTGATGAGCTGTTCAATCGTGTCAACATGCTGCTCGGAGAACCAACATCCGAACGCCGCGAATCCGCAAAATCGACGGAAGGCTTCGTTCCCCGCCAGCCGCGCACAATGCGAGAAACCGGCGTGCCGCCTGTGATGATCGAAAAGATCATTATGCGGTACCTGTTTCAGGTAGGCCTCGAGACCAGTCGCAAGATTGCCACTCAAACCAAGCTTCCGTTCAAAGTCATCGAACCAATGCTGCGGCAGCTCCGGCAGGACAAACATATTGACCTGGCCGGAACCACTTCCACCGGCGATTCAGAATTTGTCATCACTGAAGCGGGTCGCGACCGTGCCAAACGCTATGCAGAAGAATGCACATACTTCGGAGCAGTACCGATCTCTCTCGAAGACTATGTCGCTTCCGTGAGTGCTCAGACGATCGCCGGTCAGATTGTCACGAAGGACGATCTGCGTCGCGCTTTCAAGGGCCTGATCATTAACGAAGCCATGATGAACCGACTCGGTCCGGCGATTAACTCGGGCCGCGGGATGTTTCTGTTCGGCGAACCGGGCAACGGTAAAACAAGCATTGCCGAACGCGTCACCGAAGCCTTCGGCACAACAGTCTGGATTCCCCGTGCGATCGCCATCGAAGGCGACATCATGCGAATCTATGACCCGGCTGTTCATCAAGCTATAGAAGATCAGACGTCCGCTTCCAGCCTGATGGATTCTCAGGACATCGACCGTCGCTGGGTTCAGGTCAAACGTCCGACCGTGATCGCGGGCGGTGAATTGACGATGAACGAACTGGAGATTTCGCTCAACCCGACATCCAGGATCTGCGAATCCCCACTGCAGGTCAAAAGCAACTGTGGCACTTTGGTGATCGACGATTTCGGGCGCCAGAAAATGCCTGTCGATATGTTGCTGAACCGCTGGATCGTGCCGCTGGAAAAACGGTACGACTTTCTGAATATGCCGAACGGGAAGAAAATCCAGATTCCGTTTGACCAGTTGATCATATTCTCCACAAACCTTGAACCGAAGGATCTGGTCGACGGGGCCTTCCTGCGTCGAATTCCCTACAAGATTGAAGTGCCGGACCCGTCCGAAGCCGAATTCCGTGATCTGTTTCGGATCATGTGCGAAAAACTCAGTTTCCCATACGACGCCGCAGCAATCGATTATCTGATCAAGACGCACTACAAGGCAAAAACTCGCCCGTACCGGCTTTGCCAGCCTCGCGACCTGCTGCTTCAGGTCCGTAACTACTGCCAGTATCATTCGGTTGCGCTGCAGCTCAGCCCGGAAGCGTTCGATGCAGCCGTCCTGAACTACTTCTCCGTGATGGAATAAGAAAAACCGTCGAGGCAACGGCTCCGCTGAACACTGAGTACCTTGACGTCTTCCGCCAGATGGATGAGATTCCGGAGGCAGTGCAGTCCCACATGCGCTGACACCGCGAACTTCTGTTTCATTCGGAGGACGATTCCATGCACACCCGTCGACGCCTTTCACTGTTCGCCATTGCTCTGACGATCGCAACGGCTGTTTCCTTCAGATCGCCGGCCGAGGAGCCAAATTCCAAATCGCAAACTGCGACAGACGAATCCAGGCCGACGGTTCAAACGGACGACGCATCAAAATCGTTTGACTGGGTTCGAGTCGCCGACAAAGCCGAATGGCAGGCTCGCGATTCCAGCGGTGAACTTGTTTATAAGGACAAGCTCTGGATCCTGGGCGGCTGGTTTGATTCCTTCGCCGCTCCACCGCGAGATGTCTGGAGCTCCGGCGACGGCAAGTCATGGGGCAAAGTGACTGAAACGGCGCCATGGAAGTTCAGCGACCTGCCCATGACCGTCAGCTTCAATGACAAAATGTGGCTGATGGGCGGATGGTACAACGGCCGCCTGGAAAGGCACGGTGCAACGAACGAAGTCTGGTCGTCGACTAACGGTGAGCAATGGGATCTGGAAACTCCCGCCGCCGGATGGAGCCCCCGAATTGCGGCGGGGCTGGTCGAATTCAAAGGAAAGATGTGGGTGCTTGGCGGCACCGAAAACTACTACTTCGGCGATCAGTCCAGTTTGAAGAATGACGTCTGGTCGTCAGCCGACGGGAAGACGTGGAAACTGGAGACCGACCATGCACCATGGTCAGCTCGTTCTTATTTTCAGGCTGTGGTGCTGGACGAAAAGATCTGGGTGATGGGCGGGGGCAACTATGTTCCCGAATACCATGCGAAGAACGACGTCTGGTGTTCGGAAGACGGTGTGCATTGGGATCTGGTGACAGAGAATGCACCATGGTCGCCGCGCTTGTGGTTTTCGGCGGTGACTTATCGAGACCATATGTGGGTGATTGGCGGATGGTCCAACAACCCGTCACGCAACTGGGGTGACGTGTGGTATTCAAAGGATGGTGCCTCATGGACCCAGTTGAAGTCTGAGGTCAAATGGAAAGAACGTCACGAACATTCTTCCTACGTCTTTCAGGACAAGATCTGGATCGCCGGCGGACACGCACAACCCCTGAGCAGTGAAGTCTGGTCACTGACGCTGCCCGCGAATTTCCCCAGCCGCTGACCGGCATGAACAAGTCCGCACGAACCGCATTGCCTGGCGCTGCTTCGCAGCGCCTGCAATAATTGCCGAATGGGGGAGATACTCCAGGTCCGTCATGCTGTCTTCATATTCACCTCATTCTGCAGTGCCGATAGAGATTGAGGTTAAGTGCTGCCGTATTTTTTGGGCGGCACCCGGACGAGTGTGAAGGATAAAACCATGTGCCGCATTGTTGGATACGTCGGATATCGGCCGGTTGCAGATCTTCTTCTGGAGGGCCTGCATCGGCTGGAGTATCGAGGCTACGACAGTGCGGGAATCGCAGTGCTCGGAACGCACGCGATCGAAATCCGCAAGAAAGCGGGGCGAGTCTCCGAACTGGGCGGGCTGCTGAAAGCTCAGCCATTGACCGGCAACATTGGCATCGGCCACACGCGATGGGCAACTCACGGAGCAACGACCGATCAGAATTCCCATCCGCACGTCGGCGGAAACGGTGAAGTCGTGATCGTGCATAACGGCGTCATAGAAAACTACGACATTCTGCGCGGTCAACTCCAGACTCTGGGCTACGTCTTTCGGTCTCAGACAGATTCCGAAGTGGTGGCTGAAGGAAATCAGTTACATCCACGCCGAAGGATACCCGGCCGCCGAAATGAAACATGGGCCGATCGCGTTGGTGGACCAGCAGACTCCAAGTGTCTTCGTGATTCCTCGCGGCGGCATTTATCCTAAAGTCGTCAGCAACATGGAAGAGATCCGTGCTCGCAAAGGACCGATCATCGCCATCGCCTGCGAAGGGGACAAAGATATCGCCCGAATTGCCGACGATGTGATCTACGTACCGGACGTTGAAGAATATCTGCAGCCGCTTGTCTGCGCCATTCCGCTGCAGCTGCTGGCTTATCACGTTGCGCTGCTGCGAGGCTGCAATGTCGACAGGCCTCGAAATCTGGCGAAGAGCGTGACTGTGGAATAGAGCAGGGGGACGCGTCACCAGAAAATGATGCAAAGGCGGGATAGACCCAGGATGAACTTTTTGAAGTTGCGTGTTTGCAAGCATCCCAACCCGACGCGTCAGCGAGGGATTGCGATTTTGGTGTTTCGCCAGTGTTCCGTGGAATCCCTCGCTGACGCTTCGGGTTATGATAAATCTCACTGTTTTCGAACGCTTGATCGACCGCAGGCCCTAAGTCCGCAACTTTAAAAGATGAACTCTGGAGCGTACGGCCAGTGGCTGTCACACTGAAAAGTAGCAGGCATTTTCCAAATGCCGTAGCCTTCAGAATTGAACGAAAAAGCGAACGGCACACGGAGTGTGCATGCTACTTTCAAGGAAAGTGGCTGCCATAGGCGTTCTCGATCGGCGCCACCAAACGCGATGATCGGCAGCAGATCTCAAAGCCGATCCGCACCCAGTGTTCCCTGAAGTTCCGAAAGATACTCGGGGCTGAGCACATGACTCAAACGCTGACGCGCGTTGTCGAGCCGAGCCGAGATACCGAGTGCGATCTTTTCTTCCTCATACTCGGTACTGTTCTGGAACATATCCAGTGCCTCCACGTGACGCTGCCACAGCTGCTGCTCACGCAACTGACGCAGTCGAAGCCGATCGGCATACCACTCCGATGACAGCATCGATTCCTGAGTGAACAACTGGCGAATTGTCGGATCGCTGATCGTTTTTCCTTCGTATTTCCCTTCCACCATGATGTGCAGCAGGGCCTTCAATGGAGGACACGCCAACTCAATCGACCCATCTTCAAAGTACGTCCGCGCAATCCGCTCCTGTGCCTCAGCGATAAACAGAATGCCGTCCGCAAAGGCGGCCTCATCCTGAGTCTCTGGCTTCAGGATCGAATTGTCAAAAACCTTGTTCGGATTATCAAACACACGTCCGGCAAACCGTCGAATAAATCGACCGTTGATTCGCCAGCCCAGCCGACTGGCAGGAATCAGTTTGCCGTTGGATGTGAAATCTTCCAGCTTGTCCAGCAGCTGCTCTGCGATCAGAAACTTCGGCTCACGCTCCTGAGGACTCATGCGACACCAGATCTCCGGGATGAGCAAGCTGACGTCATGATCCACACGAACAGTGCTGCCAATGTGTCCGGCCGGTGTGGAAAATCCGCCAAGCCCGGTCAGCAGGTAGCTCACCAAAGCGTTGTTCAGATCGGTGATCGGACGAAGGCAGTTGAACGGCCCCTTCGTGAGTGCGCCTTCACTTCCAGCGCCGGTCGTTGACGGACTTTTGCCCGAAAGCGCACTGATACAATCCATGAACAGTTCAGGCAGTTCCTGGTAATGCACCGGGTTGTACACAGCCAGAGGGCGAATCCCTTTCGCAGGTTCTGCCGGGTTATTGCGCCGGCCGATGAGCACGGCCTGGACTGGCGAGTGCACTGGCTTGTCGAGTGGCACAGCGCGAGACAGGCGAATGCCCATTTCGGCCACATACCGATTCACCGGGTCAATCAAATCAGGTCGCGGCTGCAGATATCGCGGATTCTTGCTGGGGACTCCATTGACCATGCGAGGCGTGTTGGAACACACCACAAAGCTGTCGTCAGCTTTCTGCATTTCGTGCAGCAGGCGCTGCATCGGCAACGTAAACTGACTGAGGTCTACAGGCCGGTCACAGATTTCATTGACCTGCTTCCGTGCCAGAGGCTCGAAGTTCACAATGAAATTATCCGACCGAGCCAGGTCGGCTTCTGTTTGCTTATCGAGCCCTCGGTGAATCGCGTCGTCCGGCCGCTGAAACAATCGAAACTCACAGTTGCGGACAAACTTGTAACTGACTTCTTCGGTCAGAACATTGCCCAGATGCTGCAACGCGCGGCGAGGCACAATCACAGAGACACTGATGTCGTCTTCCGTCTGAACCTTCTGAGCCGGCGCAAAGTCCTGCCGCAGTTTGTACGTTCGCCATGTATTTTCGCCCAGCAGACCGACCCGCAGATAAGTTCCCACCAGCTTGCGGTCACCATACTTCAGTTCATGGCCTGGATGTCCGTTGACGATATCCACGGAGAAAAACTTTCGCCATTCGGCCGGATCACCCGCATGCATGCGTTTGATAATGAAGACCACCGCATAAATATGGTCGGGAATCTCTTCCAGCCATTCATTGTAAGCGTCGGTGTAGTCCGGGGACGGAGTCAGCAGCTTGATGACGCTGCCCAGCGAACGTCCCTTGTCCATAATTTTGCGGCTGGGGACTCGAGCATAGTCCGGATGCACGCTGCCATCTACACGCCAGCGATCAGTGTAATTTCGATCGAAGATCTGCTGGACCAGATCCAGATCATGTTCCGCATCCGAAATGAAAATCGGCCCATGCAGCAAATAGTCGGCGATGGATTTGCTGATTTCGCTTTTTCCACCTCCGCTGACCGTGCACGGCTTATGGCAGAACGCACCTTCGAACAGTGTCCCGATCAACCGCCATGAAGGCGCGGCCGGATGCTTTTCAAGTCGCACCTTGTAGCCGGACGGAGTCACGTAAACGTGGCCCGGGCGCAACGGGATATGATGAGGCTGACTGTTGTAGTGCCAGGAAACACGCTGATCGTTGACCGTGAAACGAGCCGTTTCAGAAACGTAGACCACGGTCGGATGCTGCCTGTCGATCGCGTATCCTTCCAGCTGAATATCCATCAGAGCGCCAAAGTCCCGCACAACATCCGCAAACGTGCGATTGTTGTACTTCTTGCTGTCGGCGTTGAACTCTTCGCCCAGATTGAAACTGGCAAAGGCCATGGCCCCGCCCGCATGTTCTTCTTCGACCTGGCCTGACAGATTGGCCGCATAGCTCAGCTGTGTCTTCACTTCCTTTTTGCAGTAACCGTAATAGTTGTCAGCAATCACAGTCACAATGACGCCTTCTTCGTCGCGGCAGGTGATCTTAAACGGAACTCCATCGTTGTACTTTTCGTCTTCCGACTTCCAGCACATCCCGTCTTCACGCTGCCGCTCAGTCGCGTCATCGTAGTGCGGCAAACCGACATCCTTCTTAAGCACGTCAACAAGATGCGGAGCCAGAATCACGCAGCCCGTATGGCCGCTCCAGTGTTCGCAATCCAGCGCGGCATCATTGACAGGCAGAAACGGATCGCCGGCATTGCCAAAAATCGATTCCACAAAATCCAGATTACTGACCAGCGCCCCCGGGGCAAAGAACCGGATTTCCATGGACTGTTCACTGCAGAATCCGTCCACTTCCGGACACAGAACCGGCCGAATCAGCAGCGATACAAAAGCACTGGCCGGATTCGGATCATGATCGGTAAACGGCAGCTGCAATAATTCGGCCGGCGGATTCATCGCATGGCGGAACAGAGCCGCAAAGGTCACTTTCGGCACGACTTTCTTGTCGCGCGGAATTGGCAGTCCCCCATCCGTCACATGAAATGTGCCAACCGTTGTGCGTCGATCGTTGGCCGGATTGTGGAGGACTCCATTGCGAACACGGTATGAAGCGCCGTAACGGTTATTGTATTGATCGCCGTCGTGAGGCAGCGATAACTCACGGGCGATGCTGTGCCGATCGAGAAGGATGGAAAGATCAGGCAGTCGCAGCGCGCTGCAACCTTTGACTCGGTCAAAATAACGGCGCAGAAATCCTTCGATTCGAACATCGGCAGGGCAGTGGATGGAATCGAGCCGCTTCAGTCGATGATGGTATGTGCTGAGCAGGCGAGGTGCGCCGAGCCGATCATGGTCTTCAAAACGTTTTGGAATCGGAAGACCGTTCGCCAGGAGCTTCAGCACGATATAGCGAGTGATGCTTGCTCGGGATTCTGCAAGTTCTTCACTGGACTGATGAGAAACAAAACCAATCGATTCTTCGAGATCACGAAGGGACATCGAGACAAACCCCTGCAACAAAATTCAATTTGCATGTGAACAACAGGTCGGCGGGCGACCCGTTTAATAAACCAGGCTGCTGCAACAATGCCCGCCTGTGGTTCACGGTGTGAGTACCATTCAAGAATGGTCGCCGAATTGCAACAAGTCGAGCCCCCTTCTGCGAGAAACTTACGGTGGTGTCTGGACGTTTTTCACGCAATAAAATGATTCCAGCTTTCTGCCACACCCCCAACCGTCCATCTGAAGCCGCCAGGGTGCTGTGATTTCCGATGCGATCCGAACGAAGAACCTTGAACGACGGCATTCACAGAAGATGTTGCAAGCGACGCGCAGCAAAGGAATCAACTCACTGGGCGAAGCATGTTGGGCCACGCTACAGTGCGCCGGTCTTTGTCAGTCCGAACGACTATCAGCCAGGATAAAAAGCGATGGCAACCACGCCCGACGGAAACTCACCCAGCACCGCCGTCCCCGAGGAAAAACGTGGAGCTGTCGTGGCGTTTCTGGACACGATCGAATGGCTGGGAAACAAATTGCCGGATCCGGCCGTCCTGTTTGTCGTCGGAATCCTGACCGTCTGGGGCATGTCATGGATTTGCTCGTCCATCGCGTTTACCGAAACACTGCCGGGCAAGACGGAACCCCTTCGCATCGTCAATATGTTGTCGCTCGATAAGCTGGCCGACTTCCTGTCGAAGATGACTGAGCAGTTTGTCGGTTTTCATCCGCTGGGAGTTGTCCTGGTCGCCATGCTTGGTGTGGGTGTCGCCGATCATTCCGGGTTTATTAACGCTGTCCTGAAATCAATGCTGAAGGTAACTCCCAGATTCCTGCTGACTCCGATGGTGATCTTCGTTCATCGGTTGTCGATGGTGATCCCAATGAAATGCCAAAACTGCCGGAACTGAGTAACCGCGATATCATCGGAATGGTCTGCGGCCTGGCTTCGATCGCAATCTGCGCCACCCTGCTGACTCTGTGGGCGCTGATGCCAGGCTCATCACTCCAGGCTGTTCCACCGGAAGGCGAAACGTGGGAACTGTACCGACGACTCACGAGTCTGCGCCCGCCAGCCGCGAGACTGATAGGATCGATCGTTCCTCTGATCTTTATCTTCTTTCTCATTCCGGGACTCGTCCACGGATTTATCTCAGGCACTTTCAAGACTCATCGGGATGCCATCAAGGGCATGAGCCGCGCAATGGAATCGATGGGCTATTACCTGGTACTCGTTTTCTTTGCCGCACTTTTTATTACGGCATTCTCAGACTCCGGCTTCGGCGCACTGCGCACTGCTCGCTGTGAAGGGACAATTTTCTGAAGAGCATGAACGCTTCTCCTTCGGTGACGATTGCGGGCATCATTCTGCTGACGGCGACAGTCAATCTGCTGGTCGGTTCGGCTTCCGCTAAATGGGCGATGCTGGCACCTATCTTCGTCCCGATGCTGATGCTGCTGGGGATTTCCCCCGAGTTCACTCAGGCCGCTTATCGCGTGGGCGATTCGACAACCAACATCATCACTCCAATGATGCCCTACTTCCCGCTCGTGGTCGTGTTCTGCCAGCGTTACGTGAAAAGCACGGGCGTTGGAACGGTCACATCCATCATGCTGCCGTATTCGATCAGCTTTCTGGTGCTGTGGTCCGCCTTCCTGTTCCTCTACTGGCAGCTCGGCCTGCCGCTCGGCATTCAGGGCGGATACGAATACGTTCCGTCGCCAACGCCTTAACATACGCCGACCAAACGGTCGCCGACGTTTAACCCGACTCTGAAGAGGAGGCGAATCATGCCGCGCTTCCTCTTCGAGTCGGGTTAAACGGTTGAATCACCGAAGACTGTTTCTGATCAATCGAACTTCACCTGAAACCCGGAGATCATCATTCCGGCGTCGACGGTGAGAGTTTGCCCCGTGACCAGTTTGCTGCCGGTGATCAGGCTGACGATGCCATCAGCGATGTCTTCCGGCTGACACACGCATCCCAGCGGTAGTGTCTTCTCGTAGGCGGCCTTGATGCCATCGTATTTGGGCCCCAGTCCTCCCTGAGTCCAGCGGCCTTCAATAAAGCCGGGAGCCACTCCATTGACGCGGATCTGAGGCGCAAGAGTTCTCGCCAGCGAAACCGTCAGATTGTCCAGAGCCGCTTTGGTACAACAGTAGGGAATGGAACTTCCCTGGCCCAGTTGAGCGGCAACGCTGGAAACATTCACGATCATCCCGCCACCCGCGGCCAGCATGGGTTCACGCACGGCCCGGGCACAATGAAACGCGCCGACAACGTTGACCTTATACATCCGCTCCCACGCCTCGTCAGAAACAGCGTCGAGATCATGAAACGGGATGAACTCGGTTGTGCCCGCACAGTTCACCAGCACATCCACTCGCCCAAGTTCCTTCACAGCAAAACCCACCATGGCACGACACGCCGCGTCGTCGGCTACATCAGCTTGAACGGAATAGGCACGACGGCCAAGTGCGATGATGTCATTCACCGTGGCTTCAGCCTCGCCAGCCGAACGTGAGTAGTTCACGATGACGTCATAGCCGAGTCTGGCCAGCGCAAGGGACGTCTCGCGTCCCACACCAGTTCCACCGCCAGTGACAATCACCACTTTGTTGACCGATCCCATTGCCATATTCATTCCTCTACTCACTGCTGACCGCAAAAAAGCCGTCGAATCCACGCATGGTAACCGAAGACGCTTTCTCACGCCGCTTCACGGATTCTGTCGCGTTGAATTTTGAAGACAGGAGGCCGATTCTCCGGCCGAGAGAAATTAGACCAGTAGAGAAACAACGCGCTGCGGTTCAGGCCCAGCAGCTGCGTGCGAAGTAAAAGAAGGCTGCCCAAAACGCCCCCGAGCTCGTCTCGTGGGTTCATACCGACTTTGCACTATCGCCGACATTAAGCGGAATCAAAGGTACCAGGTTTTAAAACACCGTCTCCAGGCGTCTCTGTTCTAAACCATCGCAGAATGATTCCTCGGCACGGCTCGCATAAACAGTTGTTGATGATCAAACTTCGTAAGATGCGAGTTTCCGCATTTCAAGGTTCTGTCCGCGAGGAAAAACTTCGATGCCCAGTGAACCGGCTCAAAAACCTGAACCATCAATCGACAGTTTTCGCTCATTGCTTTCCAAGGCCAAAACGGCCCGGCTGGTCCGGCAACTCAAGCAGAATCGTAAACGGCGATGTCGCATTGCGCTGACCGGCGGACCGGGCGGTGGTAAGACGACGGCAGCCGATCTATTCCGACGCGAGATTGGTGAGCGAGTCGTGATTGTCCCGGAGTCCGCCACGCTTCTCTTCTCCGGTGGCTTTCCACGGAGCGATCAGCCCAGGGCCGCAGCGGCCGCGCAGGAAGCAATTTTTCATGTGCAGCGACAACTGGAAGAAGTGCAGTCGTTTCTTTATCCCGATCGCATTCTGCTGTGCGATCGCGGCACAATTGATGGAGCCGCGTACTGCGCCGACAGCCCCGACAAGTTCTTTTCGTCGCTGAACACATCCTTCGAAGCTGAGCTGGCTCGGTACGACGGTGTCATCTTTTTTGAAAGCGCAGCCGTCGGTGGCTTAACAATCGAGGGCGGAAATCCGATTCGAAATGAATCTCTGCAGCAGGCCGTCACGCTGGATGCACGCCTGCGAGAACTCTGGATGCACCATCCACGTTTTATTCTCGTCCGCCACGACGCGTCATTCTTCAAGAAGATCGCGCTGGGCCTGGCCGAACTTGACAATATGGTGAACGAATTCGCTGCGGATCGCGCGAAGGAAACAACAAAGCGCGCGTCCCGGCCACGAACCTGAAACACCGACAGCTCTTTTGTACGGCACGAGTGCCACGGCTAACAAGCTCGACGAGCAGACGTGCGATTATGATAGTACACCATGCCATTGCCCCGCCTGAGACACAGCAGCTTTGCCTGGCGAAAGGCGATCAGAGTTGACACACTTCGCCGTCAACGTCCAGCATTTGGCCGTTGCGGTTTACGATGTACAGGGAAGTTTGTGAATGCGACGTCTGTTGCAGATACCGCTTTTGATTTTCGCACTGCTGCTGCTGGGCGCCCTGGGTCTGCATCTGCTGACCGAGATGAGTCTGTTTGACTCGTTCTACCACGCGGTCATTCTGCTCACGACGGTCGGATATTCCGAACCCACGCCGCTGACGGTCCAAGTCAAAATGTTTATCGTGACCTACCTTGCCTTTGCACTGGGCTTGTTTACCTACAGTGCGTTTCAGTTCGGCCAACTTCTGGTGAATGCTGATCTGCAAAAATATTGGGAGCGACGTCGCATGGATACACTGATCGAAAAAACATCCCGACATTTTATTGTCTGTGGATACGGCCGCATGGGTTCAACGCTCTGTGAATATCTGCATTCCCGTCGTCAGCCATTTGTGGTTATCGATCAGGATGAAAAAGTGCTGGACGACAATTTTCGTCAGCAAAAATGGCTGTTCGTTCTCGGCGATTCGTCGCAGGATGAAACTCTGAAACGCGCAGGAATTCACCGAGCCCGAGGTTTGACAACGGTTCTGCCGACAGATGCCGACAATCTCTACGTCGTCCTCTCGGCACGCCTTCTGAATACAGTGATTCCGATTGTGGCCCGAGCCAGCGATGATCGAGCGGCCCAGAAGATGATGCAGGCCGGCGCAACGCGTGTGATGAATCCATTTTCCTCCGGCGCGATCCGAATGGCCAGGTTCATGCTTGCGCCGAGTATCGAGAACTTCGTGGAAGTGACAGAATCACACGGTGTCGACTGGGAAATTGCTGACGTGCAGGTGCCCGAAACATCGGTGCTCGTCGGACAAAAGCTGAGTGAAACGGGACTGCGAGATTCCGGCATCATGCTGCTGGGCGTCTGTCGCATGTCGGGTGAGAAATTCTTTCCGCCTCCCGGAAATCTGATCATCGAACCTGGCGACAAACTGTTTGCTTTCGGCAATTCGGAAGGCGTGGCAATTTTGTCCTCGTTACTGGAAAAGCCCAGGAACGCCTGACAAAAAAGAGGCAGGCGGAAGTGTCAGATCTGACATTCCGCCTGCCATGTTGGGCAACGCCTGAAGCAACGCCGCACTATTTCTGCAGCAGCACGTTCACACCCTTTTTATTCGACAGAACAATGTCCGGCTTCTTGTCATTGTTCATATCATAAATCTCAAACTGAGTCCCCACGCCGGTTCCCAATCCCGCCACAATTTGATGCGGCGTGATCTTTGGAGCCTTGCCTTTTTCTCGCACCACTTCAAACCAGTACATGACGACGGGATCATGAGCACCCGGATCGGCTCCGTTGTGTGCAAAAAATCGCTTGCCAGTCACATAATCCAACTGGCCGTCGCCGTTCACGTCGACCTGCTCAACCGCATGCGTCTGCGAGAAAGATTTGTCAATCTCGTGCAGAGTGCATGCGCCTTCGCCGGTATTCTCTGCCCACCACACGCCAAAGGTGTGAGCCGAAGAAAGAAACAGGTCCATATCCCCGTCACTGTCCAGATCGTCCGCATAAAGATTGGAGCAGCCTGGCAGCGGCTGATCGCCGTTGTCTGTTTTGACTCGCACAGGATGAAAGGCCCATGCCTTGCCTGTCGTAATATCGCCAGGATTTTGCCACCAGCCGTGAGCAATCAGAACGTCCTTGTGCCCGTCTCCGTTCATGTCGCCCGCACCAAGACCATGGTAGTACTTGAAAGTGCCGTTTGCGTCAGGATCACCCGGCTCACTCACCGCATGAAATGCAAACCGCTCCCCGGCCTTGTCGGGCTTCGGAATTTTGTTGAAGCCCATCTGAGCTTCCGGTTGTGATCCCATAATGAATTCTCGAATCCCGTCCCCGTCCAGGTCTTCAAATTCGGGCGATTCGTTGCAAGCGCTGGTCCAGATTTCGAACTGCTTCCAATGAGTCTCTTCGCCGGCACCCGGATTCTTGTACCAATGGTACGGATCACCCGGGAAACCAATAATCACAGCATCCGGAAGACCGTCCGCATCCATGTCGTGAGCAAAGTTGGCAAAGCTGTTACTGTAGCCGACGCCCGCAACGAACTCGCCTGGCATACGGATCTCATGCAGCTTCCACGCAGTGCCGTCTGCATGCTGATCGGTTCCCAGTTTGGGAGCTTCATACCAGACATCGCCGGCAATCACGTCCACAGCGCCGTCGCCATTCAGGTCAGCGGCAGCCACACCTTCTGAACGAAAGCGTTCATCCAGTTTGATGCGCACCCATTTGTTGTCGTCATCAGCCTGAACGCCGCTCATAAGTGCAGCGGCCGCAAGGGTCATTAATACTCGTTTCATCGCCTGTTTCTCCTGACCTGTTCTATTTCAACTTCAATTTTCGATTCGATAAACACTCGTGCCAGTTCGCAAAAATATCGCCTTCCCGGCTACAGCCGGTGAAGCCATAAACCCGCTGTCCAGTTTATTCTGTGCCAGCTGTTTGAATGTGTCACCAGCTTCCAGCACGGTACAAACTCCATCCTGATTAAAGAAGTAGATTCTTCCTTCCACTTCAAGCGGTGATGCAGAATAGTCGCCCGGCAATCGTTCGAACCAGACCTCTTCGCCGGTGTCCGCTTTCAAGCTTCGCACAATTCCTTTGTCACTCACAAAATAAAGTCGCCCATCGAGAGCAATCAGGGATGGCTTTTGCGGAATCTGCTTATCCGAGATCCAGTTCACATGGCTGCTTGTCACGTCGCCTTCACCTGTAAACTTGACCGCGACCAATCGTGACTGCATGTAGCTTGTGGCCACGTAAACGGTATCGCCGGAAATCACCGGGCGTGGCACTGTCGAAAATCCCAGCTGGCCGTAAGACGCTTTCCAGATCTCACTGCCGTCACGGGCATCGTAGCCGTAGACCCAATTCGCAGCCGGGGAAATCACCAGCGGACGATTGTCGATTTCAACGATGAGCGGTGTTCCGTACGCCTTCTGAAGCTCGGGTGTCGGATCCATCTCACCGGAACGCTTCGTCTGCCACGCCACTTTTCCCGTCGCAGCATCCAGAGCCACAATGGACTGAGTGTCCGTGCCATCCAGATGAATGATCACTCGATCTTCCCAGACCACTGGCGAACTGCCCGGACCATTCTGATGATCAAGTTTCAGATCGGCATTTCGCCAGAGCACCTCGCCCGTATTTCGATCGACGGCTGCTGTGCCATAAGTTCCAAAGTGAAAGAACACTCGGCCGCCCGCAATGACCGGTGTCGGTGACGCGTAACTGTTCAATGCATGCTTGGGCTCTGGCTCCGAGATTTTGAAAAGATCCACAGCCCGTTCAATCGCTCCGGTTTCACAGTTCAGTTGCAGGGCCTGTAGAGTCAGCTCACCAACAACGTCCAAACCATTCGAATTCTTCAGTGTTTCGAGCCGCTTCTTTTGTTCGTCAGCCGTCAGCTCACGAGTAATCGCGGTGGTGATCCAAAGCTGCTCACCGGAAATGACCGGCGAGGAATGCCCTGCGCCCGGGATGTCCGTTTTCCATTTGACATGCTCCGTCTCGCTCCAGGTGAGCGGCAATCCGGCAACATCCGAATGCCCCTGACCGCCCGGCCCGCGAAACTGAGGCCACTCGTCATCGGCTCGAACGAAATTAAAAGCCCCCAGCCACGTGGCCAGCGCTGACATCACAATGATTGCGAATAACTTCATGGATCGTCCTCTGGAGACAGAAAGTGAGTCAGCGGCTGCAGACTGCGATCAACGCCATCCTGCCTCGCTAAAGGATAGAAGGACGCCGAGCTGAATAAAAGCAACGAAGACACTTGAGCGATCCAGTCAGGAGCTGTCACTGATCGCATTTTAATGCCTGGCTAAAAAGTAACCTACTTCCCGCCAGACCGTGCGCCATTCAGGGCTGCGGTCGCGCATAGACCTGCTTGCCGCCAAGCCATGTCTGCAGCACCGAGATGTCTTTCACCTCGTCGACAGGGCAGGTCAAAATATCACGATCGAGCACAATAAAGTCGGCCAGTTTCCCGACCTCCAGCGATCCCTTTTCCTTTTCTTCAAAGGTCAGGAACGCGTTGTTGAACGTATAAAACCGCAGGGCCTGTTCGCGAGTAATCAGCTGTTCCGGATGCAGTGGTGCGTGCGCCCAGCGTGGCTGACGAGTCAGCGTGGTCCAGATTCCCAGGAACGGATTGTAGGGATTGACCGATCGAAGACTGCCGATCCTTTGCATGTGATCCGATCCACCACCCACGACGACTCCATGTTCGAAGATGGTTTTATACGGCTGAAAATAATTGGTTCGCTCTTCACCAAACTGCTTCAGCAATGTGCGACCGTCCAGATGCAGCCAGATGGGCTGAATGTCGGCGACGATTCCAAGTGCCTGCATCTTCTGGATCGATTCCAGGCTCATGAAGTTGCAGTGCGTGATGCACGGCCGTTTGTCTCGCACAGGAAAATCGCTATTCACCCGTTCGTACGCTGCGATCAAAGCCTGCACCGCGCCATCGCCGACCGAATGTGCCGCCACCTGAAGATCATTTTCCAGACAGTACTTTGCAATCTCATACATCCGATCAGGCTGAATGTTGAGCACGCCGCGGTATTCGGGATCGGCGATGGAATAAATCGAGCTGACTCCCCACGGCTTCTGCATCCACGCGCTGCCGGTCAGCATGCCCCCATCAAGGAACACTTTAACACCGCGCACCCACAGCAAATTGTTGTACTCGTGCATCGGATGCTCGGCCGCCTGACGAATTTGTTCGGCCACTTTTTCCCACTCCCCGTCAGGATTCACGCCCCAGCACAGAAAGGTGCGGCAGGTGAGCTTATCTTCCTGACGAAGCGAATCGAACAGCTTCACATCCTGCTCACCCGCACTGCGCTGGACGATGCTTGTGATGCCAACGGAGTTGTAATCCTTCAGCAGTTTTTCCAGCTGTGCTTTTCGCTCCTCCGCTGACGGAGATTTTTCGGACGATTCCGTTTTGATAAATCGCCCGGCCGCGCGAATCACGCCGGTCGGTTCGCCCGTGGCCGGGTCTGTCTCAATCCTTCCCGGCAGGCCATCCGTGATTTTGAAATCCTTGTCGATCCCGTTCAGCTTCAAAGCCATAGAATTCAATGCCGCATCAGGCCCCGTTCGAAAGTAGACCGGATTATTGGGCGCAACAAGATCCAGCTCATGCCGATTCGGAAACCGCTGGTCGCGCAGACGTGTGATGAACACCTGATTCATGATGATCCACTGACCATCGTCCAGAATGTCCGCTCGCCGCTGAACATACTTGAGCACATCATCAATGGTCTCCATCGGCGGAATTTCATGATCGAACTCATAGACGGCTGCTCCCGTGGCATGCACGTGAGAATCAATCAAACCGGGCAGCAGCGTTTGTCCTTCAAGGGAAATCAGTTTCGTGTCGGGCCCTGCCAGTTTGAGAATCTCGTCGTTCGTGCCAACCGCCTGGATCCGATCACCACGGATAGCCATGGCTTCCACGATTTCAAAGCCTTCGTTCACTGTCACCACTTTACCGTGATGGACAATAACATCGGGCGAGTCCCCGCGTGCGACGCACTGAAGCACCAGCAGGACCAGAAAAACAGCGGACTGTTGTCGCAGCGACGGTCGTATCATCAGAGCGCTTCCTCACATCGAGTAAAAACCAATCGGTCCAGGGTGAACTCCGCCGGCGATACATCGAATATCTCGCTGCGGCTCTCGCAGATTGTGAAGACCACACGCTCATTCAGCAATGAACGAGCGACCTCAGCCCGATGGGCTGCTGGCCCCAGGGAATTTGCCGTAACCCGATTCACTCGTGGCACAGCCGCCGCTCCCGTCAAACGCAAAGAGTCCCCGCTGATGTCGCAGGTCACAGCATCCCAGTCATCGCAGCCTATGAAATCAAGTGCATGACACCTGTGTTTGCTCCTGCAAAGTCGTTGTTCGCTCCGCGAACAAAACGGATGCAGGAGTGCAGCATTTTTTTCACTGGCACAGGGACGAGAACAAAAGCCTTCATGCCAACGAGTGCGCTCACATGTTGATTGCGAAGTCCAACCCGTTTTGTTTGCGGAGCAAACAACGACTATTGTTCGTGGTTTGGATGGCCCTGATTGTTCTAAAGCATGCAGCAGATGCACTTATCCCGGGCTACGACAGAGTGCTACTTTACCGCCACGTTGTTACGATGAACGTCAACAATGAACGGAGTGCTTTCTTTGTCGAAGGCGTTCATCAGCGGAGCCAGTCCTTGCCGGATCTCGAGGTCACGTTCTTCCGTGAACAAAGGAACCAGGCGATAGAACCGCAGATGTTCTCCTTTGGATGTCATCACGCTGAACTCCGCGATCCATCACATACGTTCGATCGGATTCGATCATGCGATCCATCACGGCGCGTTCGTCGTGCTCGCCGCCAGCTGTCGGAGTCACTTCCATCTTTGTGGGAACGGAGCGATCGACTTCAAAGTGCGTAGGGCGGGTTCAAGAATTGTTGGTATGTTGAAGAGTGTTTTGACACGGCAATGCCCAGTTAATTTGTCGGATTGCGATTCAGGCCTAGAGGGCTGACACATCATCTGCCGGGAGCCGTGAGGCCCCGGTTCGCCTGGAGCGAATCACTCGAAAGGCCTGAAAGGCCGACACAAACTTGTGGCATGCATGAGGGCTCTCTCTCGGAGTTGGCTGATTCAAATTGTGTCGACCCTGCGGGCCTTTTGCTTCTTCGGTCTCTACGATTCCGAAGTCTGGCGACTCCGGC
>CAMTWR010000036.1:0-143955 GCA_947085455.1 uncultured Planctomycetota bacterium
ATGTCTACGAATGTGGTGTCAAACTGACAGAAATCGAATTCCGACCGTTCGCCGAACGACTCCTCAGGTCAGAGAAACTCCCCAAGTGGAGCCTCACAATCAAATCTAAAACTGGGTAGAACTTCTCTTACTGCCTGCCTAGGTGAACATGGTCGTTCGTCTATGTAAGTTAAAGCTGCTGCAGGATTGCTGTCCAGCAGTGCCGTGGCGGGGTGATCCGTAGTATCCTTCCAGCGTGGATCCATTTACGATGCGCAACAGTTCCTGGCGATTCTTGCTCAGATTCCGGATTCACATAATCCTCGTTTTAGTGACGATAGCAGCCGGTTGGATTGGCTGGCACGCTTACTGGATTCGTCAACGACACATCTTTTTGGCGAGCCACCCGGTAGCTCTGGTAGGGAAACATCGCGACACAGATGATGCTCCGCTTTTTCTTCGCCTGCTCGGAGAGAAAGATGTTCTATCGCTGCAAATGAACGTTTATTCAGAACGCGACTGGGGAAATGAGCCAATGGACTATCCGGAAGTGCGCGAGGCGGTCGCACGTGCTCGAGAGCTGTTTCCCGAAGTCCAGGTGTTGGACATTGAGCCCGTCATGCGCGATCCACGCTGATTCACTTTCACCTGCATTTGAAAACTGCGGTGAAAGGAGTACGCCTGGAATGCGACGGGATTGAATGAGACGGGATTGAATGAGACGGACAAAACGCTGAACCCGAGTTGTGCATGCTGGAAGGCAATATCTCTCGCCGCGATATCCATGAATTGCATTGGAACGTCGAAATGCATGTGGGATGTGAACACTTTTGGGCGAGTTTACGTCGCTCCTCCGGAGCTTTCGTTCATGTGGGATCGTCCCTACGAAACACGGTCTCTCAAATCGCGGCTGGCCGTGCATCGTGTCAGCTTCCAACGACGTCGGTGCCCACCTTAAATAACTGAAGCTGGCTCTGGCCGAACGTCGTGGTGATGGCCACGTCGGCCGCATCGCGCCCGCGTGCCATGAGCACTCGACCAATGCGAGGAATATTGTTTCTTGCGTCAAACGAATACCACTGGCCGCCGAGGAAGACTTCGAACCACGCACTGAAGTCCATCGGGCTTGGCTGCGGAGGAACGCCGATATCGCCGAGATAGCCGGTACAATATCGAGCCGGAATGTTCAGGCTTCGGCAAAACGTAATCGCCAGATGCATATAGTCGCGGCACACTCCGACACGCTCGCGATACGCTTCCAATGCGGTGCGAGTCGGACGAGCCTGTTGGTAGTCGAACCGAATCCGACGGTTCACAAAATCGCAGACCGCCTGCACGCGTGGCCATCCCGGTGGACTGTTTTTGAACAGCGTCCATGCCAGTTCTTTCAGTTCACTGTCCACTTCGCAATAACGACTCGGCAGCAGGAACGGCAACACAAACTCGGGAAGGTCCTGAACAGCAGACTGGGGAGCGTCCAACACCTGCAGATCCGGAAGGCCATTGTCTTCTACGATCGCGTGATTGCGAAACACAACCATTCCGGAGGGCACTACGGCTCGTCCGCAGCGATTTCCAAACCCATCCATGAATCTCGAAACAGGCACTGACGGCTGAATTGAAAACTGCTCCGGACTTCGCACTGTGGCGTCTCGGGACGGATGCAGGTAGGTCATCAACACAACAGGTGTTGGTTCGAGAAATGTGAATGAAACTTCAAAATCAACCTGCAAAAGCATCCAGCGGTCCTGAGTTACTATGAAGTAGAAAATCCCACCCGGCAAAGGCCGTTAAATTTCAGTACCTGGTCGAACTCAGTTATCGCGTTTCGATCTCAGGCATACGCGTCACGCGATCGTAGCCGGCATTCACAGAATAGATACAACCATCATTCAACTTTAAACAAGTAACGTTCAGTCGGCCTTGAACTCGCAAAGAGCGGGTCACTTAGTTCGCACGCGAGAATCAGGAGCAGTGACTTTCGAACAGGTATCCAGTCGGCAAGACCCACGTCCCGAGTGAACATGCCAGCAGACTACTCCTCGTGCCCCGCAGCTGAGTCGAACAGCAGCAGCCTCTGTTCCTCGCCGAAAACAACAGCTTGTCCTTCGGCAATTTCTGCCGCAACTCACCACATCGCCGCATCGCATTGCGTGTTGTCTCGCCCCGCCTTCATCTCATTCGCGGACTCACCATGCGCGGGCCTATCTGCACATTGACACTCTGTGGCCCTTTAGGACATTCTCTCCCGCAACTTCGGCGGAGATACGTTTGCGCCGAGGGAAATCGAAGTTTGTTCGGCGGAGATCTTTCCGTTCGAGCCTGTGCGTCAGGGAGGATGCCATGTTCATTATTCTGCGCCCACTGCGTTTGCTGTTACAGGCGTTCGTGATGGAATCGACTCCGCGACAGATGTCGCTGGGGCTTGCGTTCGGCGTAATGGTCGGACTGGTTCCCAAAGGGAATCTGCTGGCAATTGTCCTTGCCACGCTGCTGGCCGCGACTCGCGTCAATCTGGCCATTGCCACTCTCGCAATTGTGCTGTGTGCGCTGGTCTCAGGAAGCCTTGATACATACTTTGATCAGGTCGGCACCTTCGTTCTGTCTCATCCGTCGCTTCAGAGTCTTTGGACTGAGATGGCCAACACTCCCTACATGCCATGGACTGACTTCAATAACTCTATCGTGATGGGCAGCTTTGTGTGCGGGCTCCTGCTGCTGGCACCGGTGCACTTCACGAGCCGCCCATTCTTCGAAAAATACTCCGAACGACTGGCCACATACGCACGGCAGTGGAAGTACGCAAGACTCATTCTGGGCGCCGAGTGGGCCAATCGTATCGCGGCTGTTGACTAGCCGGGCTCTGCTGAAAATCACTCAGAAAACATGTATTGCGATTGAAGACGTGAGGGCTGCATGCGCTGGACTTATCTGCTGTCGAGAATTCTGATCGTGGCCCTTGTTTGGGGCTTCATCGCCTTTGGCGTGGATCCTTTGCTGAGATACTCGTCTGTGCAGACGCTGCAGTCTGTGACCGGCGCAAAGGCGGATGTTGGGGAAGTCATTACGACCTTCTTTCCACCCTCTGTCACTGTCAGGGGCCTGGGACTCGCCAGTGCTCGACGCCCGGGCTGGAATCTCGTCGAGTTTGACGAAATGCATGTCAAACTGGAAGCAGCGTCACTATCTCAGCGACGATTCGTTGTCGAAGAAGGTCGTCTCGACGGACTTCGTTTTGATACCCGACGCATTGATGATGGCCAGTTGGAAGAAGTTCCCGAACCGATCGACGATGAACCATCATGGATGACAGAAAAGCTGACAGAACTCGGCACCGAATGGCTGACGAATCTGACTGAACAGGTCAAAGCACAACTCGATCCAAATACGCTCGAAACGTATCGCACTGGCACCGAGATGTACGAAAAATGGGACGTCCGTTTTGTCGACATGGCGTCCCGTGCCAAAGCGATGAAGCCCAGAGTTGATCGGCTGGTCGACCAGTTCAAACGGGCCAAAGAAGGCGACACTCTGCAGCAAATTGAACAGTACCTGCAGGTCAGCCAGCGAGCCGAACAAATCATTATCGAAGTGCAGGGTTTTCGCGACGAGCTGAAGGACATTGTGCCCGAAGTGCGTGACGACTTTCAGACACTGAACGCCGCTCGTGAACGCGACCAGGAAAAGGTGAAGCACACGATTTCGCTGCTGAAGCCGGATCCTCGCCGAATCTCTCAGGCCCTGCTTGGCAAGACGATGTATAGCCAGATTCAGCAGGCGTTGACATGGGTCGAGACCATTCGCAGGTATCAGGAAGATCTGAAGGAACAAGTCCAGCCGCCTCGCAGCGCAGGCCGTGACTTTGAATTTATCGTTCGCAATCCGGGGCCCGATTTTCTGCTGAAGAAGCTGTCACTGACCGGCCTGATTTCCGTCAATGCCGAGTCTGTTCCGTTTGAGGCGATGCTGACAGATGTTACCGAGGATCCGAAACTTCTGGGCCGGCCCTGCGTGATGACGCTGGCCGCAGACGGCAGTCGCCCGCTGCAATTGCGAGTGACCTACGACGCGACAGGCGACGTTCCGATCTCTGAAATGCTGGCCAATTATCACGACCACAATCCGCATATGCTCATCACCGGCAAGCGGGAAAAAGCGTGTGTCGCGGCCACTTTGAATGACCTGAGCTGGACGACACAGCTGACGTTGATGGACGATCAGATTGACGGGCATATTCAGCTTCAGTCGGAAGTTGGAAATCTGAGTTTTGAAGGTGCGGATAACATTCGCCCCGAGATCGTCGAAGCGGCCAATGAAGCGTTTGCAGCCGTGCGAATTCTGAACGCGTCAGTGCAGCTCGGCGGAACTCTGCGAGACCCCGTGATTGACCTTCAGTCGGATGTTGGCCAGCAGATTTCTGAAGGCGTTCAGCAGGCGTTTGTGCATCAGCTGAACAATGCCAAATTGCGTCTGATCAGTGAAGTGAACAATTACGCGAATGACCAGATTGAAAAGCTGAAAGGCCGATTTGCCGGCGAGTATGAAAAACTGAAGGAAGACAACAAAGAACTGCTGGAACAGATCAGCGAAGTGCAAACCATCGTGGCATCTCTGCAGTCAGGAAAGATCGACCGCGCGACGATCGTTCGTCAGGTGGCCAATTCCAAACTGATTCATCAGAAGGATCAGCAGAAGATCCTGAACGTGATGAACGAAATCGACAACACGCTGCAGGGACGATCTCTGCCGGCGGGCCTGCAGGAGAAAATTTCTCAACTGCCGCCCGGCTTCCTGGAACTGCCTGCGACGCTTCATTCGCCGACGGGATTTTTTCCTCAGGCCACAAACATCCTGATGGAATCGCCCGGCTTCCTGCCTCAGTCGACGCAGCTGAATACGCAGACCGACACTGTCATGCACCAAACTGAAACTGTCATGCACGAAACCGACAATGCGATGCAGCAGACGAATAAGGTGTTCCAGCAGACCGACACCTTTATTCAACAGACCAACGGGTTTCTTCAGCAGACACAGGGACTGTTCCAGCCACCGTCAGAGTACCATCCGTCCGAGCAGGAAGGTCAGCCAGCCGCCGAAACTGATGAGACCATGGCAGCACCTGCAAAGCCACCGGCAAGTCGCTTCCCGCAACTGCCGGCAGGCATCCGATCCCTGTGGCCAAAGCCGAAAGCCGCCAGGCGATAGTGGAATGGCGTGGACTTAAGGGAAATTTGTAGTGGAAGTCGCGTAGACTTCCGGTGATTTGCCAGGAAAGCCGGAACTCCTGGCGAGTTCCGCCACGCTAAGTCCACGCCATTCAGGTGGTAGTGGGCTGCGGCATCTGGCGGACACCGCCATGTTCGCATGATGATGCGATTTGATCCGTGACAGCAACATCGCCGGAATGCACATCATTCTGTCCAACCGCTTTTCGAACCGAACCCCCGTTTTACCTACACGGTCGGCCCCCTCATAGCACGCGTGCGAGAGTGGATGCCGCAGCCACACGGCCAGTTGGACAGCGGGTTCGCTCATGCGCAGAAATGCACCGACAGCCACTCCGGCGATCGGTCGTTTAAAGACCGTCTACTCAATCTTGTCGCCCAGACCGTATTTGGTGGCAGTGGCTTCGTAGGTCTTCATGGCCTGCGGAAGCTGCGATCGCAAGGCCGCGGCTCGTGTGGCGTCGGCCGGATGAGTTGACATCCATTCCATCGGCGCGGCCCCTTGTTTGCTTCCAGAAAAGCGTTCCCAGAACACCGGCGCTTCGGAAGGGTCGTAGCCGGCTTTGGCCATCAGAAGAATGCCGATTTCGTCTGCTTCCAGTTCGTGCTTTCGGCTGTAGGGTAGAATAACGCCGTACTCAGACGCCGCACCGTAAGCGGTCAGAATGATTTGCTTCTTCTGCTCTTCCTGCTTTTGAGTGAAATAGCCGACAGCCTGTTTGCCCATATTCTGAGCTGTCTGGTAAGTCATGCGTTCTCCACCGTGGCGAGCGATCGCGTGTGCCACTTCGTGAGACATGACCACGGCAAGTCCCGCTTCACTTTCACAAACGGGCAGAATGCCCGTATAGACAGCCACTTTTCCGCCCGGGAGACAGAACGCATTCTGCGTCTCGGATTCGATGACGTTAAATTCCCACTTGAAGTCAGGCTGATTGGCGACGTCAGCAATTCGCTGTCCGACGCGGCGGACCATTTCGATTGCCTTTTCGTTCTTCGTCACAGGCTCTTCTTTAAGAATCTCCTGGTACGCTGTCAGACCCATTTCATTCTCGGATGCCACCGATGTGACCAGCAGCTGTTTTCGATGGGTGACAGGCACCTGCTGGCAGCCCGCTATGAATATCACAGCCGGAGTTGCGATTCCCACTGCCGCCAGGCATATTGCGATGACCGATTTCCGTGAAGCCGACCGCTTTTTCTGATCCATCATTGAATTCATCCACATCCGTGAAAAACTGAACTCGACTGTCCCGCGTTTCCTGCGGGGCGTATTCAATGCCCGCTGTCGAGTGCTCAAGGGGACGCAGTTTTACTCGGAGAACCGATCCGGGCTCAAGGCTGTTTCGATAGCACTGCCAATGCCATCGCGCGGTGTCGCTCACCAAACTGCCTATCCTTGTGAATCGTGTGACATCGTAAAAGCACGAACCGGCAGGGACCGCCGAATCGAAGGCACCCGCGTGCGGGTCTTAGATCCCATTCATCTCCTCGCCACTGCGATTAGAGCGACTTCGAAAGAAGCACTTCCGGATTCACAACGTTCTGCGGTTTGCCGTCCAGAAAGGCGCGAATATTGGCCACGCATCCGAGCGTCAGCTGATCGATTCCTTCCTGTGTCTGATCGGCGGTATGAGGTGTCAGGACGATCTGCTCGCACGATAAGATCGGATGATCGGCGGGCAACGGCTCATGATCGAACACGTCCAGACCGGCTCCAAAAAGCGCACCGCGATTCAACGCATCGACCAACGCTGCCGAATCCACAACCGCTCCTCGCGATGTGTTGATGAGCACGGCCGAAGACTTCATCATCGCCAGTTCACGCTCGCTGATGAGATTGTGAGTCTTTTCAGACAAACGCGTGTGCAGGGAAACAGCGTCTGATGTGTGCAACAATTCCAGGTGCGGCGATCGGCTGACCATCGAAGGAGAGTCGGCCGGGATCGCAACGACAGGACGAGAACTCATAACGAACGACTCACTGTGACTGATGTTTTCCGATCAATTCCGAATTGTTCCACTATTCCCGGGCCGTTTCCAGACCGAGATCTTTCACATACAGGATGCGGCCGCCACGTTTGACCTCGGCGGAAAACGGCAGGTCGAAAGCTGCGGGAACGGGAGCGTACACGAGCAGCCGAATTTTACCCACCGGCATTCGAAACCGTCGGACACCGTCAAAAAAATCGTCTTCGATGCTGCGTTCTACCATGCGAGGCAACGCCATCCGGAAGCGTTCTTCTGCCGGGCTTTCCAACGTCTCCTGATAAGCGGGGCCTGCGAAACCGCCCGGAGTAAGCCGGTTTGTGTACTGTGGATCCTGTTCCTGCACCGGCTGACAAAAATTTATCAGATTGCCGGATGCATTCGCGCACCGGAGCTGTCCTTTAGCGGCGTCCATGCTCATCGAATAGATCTTAGTTCCGTGGATCGCAAAATATTTCACGTCGCTTCCTGACGGAATGTTTTTGTTCACAGACATCGTCAGTTCAGAAAGATCTTCACCGTTCTGAACAAAGCTCACAATGGACAGGCCCCAGTTGTCAGCGACCAGTCGACGACGGCTTACCACCGACTGACTGCTGAAGGGAGGAATACTGCCGTCGTAGCGTGCGGTGTTGCCGGAAGACATGGTCGCGTCGATGCGTTCATCTGCCGACCCCGAAGCGAACAGCGTCTGCCGATCTTTCTCTTCAAGCGTGTAACGATCGCCGGACGTCACGAAGATGGTGGTGTACTGCAGAGTGCTCCAGTGTGTTTCGTCTTCCGCTTTTGCAATCGCCAGCGTGTGCAATGAAGTTGATTCGCCATACCCTCGCTGGCCAATGAAAAGGAAGATCAGACTAAAGACCGTGGCCAGTCCGGCAATGGCTCCGTACGTCACCAGAAAATGGAGATTCCTCTGCTTCGAAAGGATCCAGCAGCCGGGAAAAATCAGCCCGACGTAAAACATCGAGAGCAGAAAGATCAGCACCCAGGAATGATCGGGCTGCGTCAGTTCTCGCAACCATGCGAAAATCTGGCCCTCATCAAACGGGTTGTTGGTCTGCAGAGCATTTGAACTGCCCGGCTGAGTCTCAACGGTCTCCTCGTTCAGGACTTCTGTCAGTCCTGGCGGTGTCACCACCGGCGTCACAATCTGGATTGTCAGCGCCGCTCTTTGCATGTCATGGCGCGTGACCGTACCGTTGCCCACTTGAAATTCCGGGAACGGCTCATTCAGCGGCGACAGGGGTCCGGAAAATTGAAGGGTCTGATTATTCTCGTCCAGCAGCAGATGCAGTCTTCCGCCCAGTTTCAGCCATGACAGCAACGCTTCCTGTCGCGGCGTTTCCCAGTCAGGCACATGGTCCAGGAATAACGCGTAAAGTCCGGCCGTTGCGGTGGAGTACGGCGGAAAGATCTCGGATGGCATGTGTTTTATCGTGGTCGGCAACCGGTTGACCATGCCGGGTGGATCCAGAATAACGGCGGGCATGGACTGCTCCGCATCTTTCTCCTCGTTCCTGAAGTTGCGTTCAAACACCGATCGCGGCTGATCCATCGGATCAAACGTGTAAGTGCGATCTTCGGTGATCAGATCCAGATGCCACGACGCCGATTGACCCGAAATGTAAGGATAAAACTGAAGCCATCGCCGCGAGTTCGGGCCAAGGAAAACGGGCTGCGTCATTTCGCCGCCGACCGCATTCACCATGCCTGCGATGTGCCTCAGTCGAGCAACCGCTTCGATCGGCTGATCGCTGAGATTGTCGATCAGAATGGAGAGCGGCGTAAACTGGCCGGTGACCACGCGGCCATCAAATCCCCAGACGGTTTCCACAACGCGAACCGGCTGATTTTTCTGAGCCATCGCTGTGGACTGACTGCACGTCAGCACTGCCAGCAGCACTGCAAAAAACTTTAGCTCAGAAAACCTCATACAGCCATCTCCCGCACATCAGTCACACCTGCTGTCAGCCGATTGTCGTCCCGGTTCGGTACGTGAGCATTTTCGTTTCGGCCCAGCAGGCGAGGTGCCAGGCGAAGTGTGACGCGACGAGTGAGAACTGTCAGCAGAAAATGAACAGCAAACACCGCCAGTGAGGCAAGAAAAGCCATCGCCTGTGTTTGACTAAACGGTGCAAAAATTTCCCATCCGCGGAGCGACGCGCCGGAAATTGGAACCAGAATCGATTCGTTCGCCTGAATGCTTCCATCCGGCCGGAACATACACGCAACCGTCGCCAAAATTGCTGCCGGTGCATCCGGTACCGAACGCTGACCGTACGAAAATCCCGAGTAATAATTGCCCGAATCGCCTGCCGCTCCAAAAACAATGCTGACCGAGCGATAGATGCCGCTCCGCGGATCTGTCACGAATATGGCCACCATCATCCACACGCCCAGCACCGTCAGCGCTGACATCACCGACCGCGCCTGAGTGGGTGATCGCAGGCCCGCCAGAGCCGACAGCCACGCAATCAGATGCATGACCGTGGAGGTGGTCATGACAATCATCACGCCATAGAACGCGATGAAGAACAGAGTGGCCGGGTTCAGAGTGCGGAGTACCGAGCCTGGATCCACATGCATCAGCAGCAACGTAAGATGGATACTGAAGATGGGGATGGAGAGAACGATCATCAGCCGCCGTAAGCCATCGATCTTCTGCTGGACAATTTCCTGCGCGGTCAACGGCGTTGAAAGCAGTGCTTCCAGCGTTTCCCGAGTGCGTTCAGAAGAAATCATCGTGGCGGATTTCATGGCCAGAATCATGGCCGCCACACCCCACATCAGCATCAGCAGCCCATGCAGACCGGAGAAGTCTCTCGATCCCGAAAAGGCGGCAGTGCCCACGCAGATAAACAGAACAGGGCCCTCCAGAACAACCAGAATACGAAACAGGTACCGTGCTTTTCCCAACGACTTCTTCGCTCGCTCCCGCCATGCAACCGGATCAAACAAAGGCAGCGATTCTTGATCATTGATGAGCACTCGGCCGCCGGTCGTGCGATCGTTCAGTGCCGTAAAGAACGTGTCGACTCTTTTAAACACACGCAACAGCGCGGACGACGATGACACGAACGCGCGGCGGATCAGGAACACTCGTGCCAACAGCAAAAAGAACGCAGCCGCGAACATCGACGGTGCCGAGGATAAGACAATTGCAAATACGCGCAGCCACACACTGCCGCCTGCCGCAGCTCCTGTCCCGCTCGATGCCTGCTGTAACCAAGTGACGAACCAGCCGGGTTGATAAAAGCCTCCGCCGGAATGAGGCGCAAAGGCCAGCTGCCACACCGAAAACGGCGTCATAAACGGAATCGATGCCCCCAGTCGAAGCAGATTGGACGCAATCACCAGCAACAAGGTGATGATGTACGAGCAGATAAATGCGGAGGCCGTCGTGGCAAACCACGAACTGCACAACAGACCAATACTGGCGATAAACACACACTCACACAGCAACAGCCAAAGACTGCTTAACAGGACGACCGTATCCACACCGCCCAGCGAATAGACAAACGCCAGCAGGGGAAACGACAGCAGCAGAAATGTGAGCATCGGCACCAGTCGACTGGCCAGCTTTTCCAGAACGATGGTCATCGGCGACAGGCGTGTCACAAACAGAGTGCCAAGTGTGTTACGTTCTTTTTCAATGGTGATGGCACCACAGATCAGTGCCGGCATCAGCAGCTGCACACAATAAAACAGCATCGGGACGACAGCAAAAAACACCTGACCGCCCGACCCAAGATAGCGATTGGGAGCTCTCATTCCCGGCGGAACATACATCTGAGCAGCCGTCAGTGTGTTCATCGTTTCATAAAAACGCAGAACCACGATCGTCAGCAAGACGATGGCGCCGAAGAATCGTACGATGTACGTTCGCCGCCGATTGGACAGTTCAATCAGTTCGCGTTTCAGCAACGGCAGTTCGGGGATCAGTCGAAGAAGGCTCACGCGGTTTTGCCTTCCGTCAGTTTCATAAAGGCGGTTTCCATGTCCATTGCTTCCGGCTGAAACATCGTCAGTCGGGCTTTTTCTTCCACCAGTGCCTGATGCAGATCGGCGACCGACAACTGATCTTCATGCAACCGAATTTCCCACCGGTCGACCTGCTTTTCCACAGAGTCCACGCCGCCGATTTTCAGCACGCGTTCGAGCAAATCGGCGGCCGGGTTTTCGACTCGCACATGAACAATTCGCTTCAGCTGCAACTGGCGATAAATATCATCCACCGAGCCCTGTGCGACCATCTTGCCGAGCTCAATAATTCCAATCCGAGTGCACAGCTGACTGAGTTCCGACAGGATATGACTGCTGATCAGAATGGTTTTCCCCATTTCCCGCAGAGCCTTCAGCAGCTCGCGCATTTCAATTCTCGCCCGAGGATCCAGGCCGCTGGTGGGCTCATCCAGCAACAGCACCTGCGGATCATGCATCAGAACTCGAGCCAGCGCCAGTCGCTGCTTCATCCCTCGCGACAAACTGTCGACCGGCGAATTGGCTTTGTGAGTCATGTCGGTCAGGGTCAGAACATCGTCGATCGTGCCTTTGCGTTTGGACATCGGAATTTTGTAAGCCGCCGCAAAGAAATGCAGGTACTCCAGCGCCGTCAGGTCTTCGTAAACTCCAAAAAAATCGGGGACAAACCCCATCACGTCCCGAACCTGCTGAGGCATGATGAGCACGTCCAGTCCGCAGACAAGCGCCAGCCCGCGAAACTTCGGCTGCAGCGTCGCAAGGACTCGAAAGGTCGATGACTTACCAGCGCCGTTGGGGCCGATAAAGCCAAAGACTTCTCCCTGCGGAATGTCCAGCGAGATGCCCTTTACCGCATCAAACTTTCCATAGCTGACTCGCAGATCTCGAATACAAATCGCCAGCGGTTTGATCGGAGGCGGTACGAAAGGAGAAGCGGCGACTGCGGGTATTGACATCGAATTTCACCTGGTTTTCGTACTGAATGAGTCCTGCCATATCACGCAGGCCGTCAAAGAGGGATCGATTGAATCGCCACTATGGACTGCTCTTCACGACATACAACTTTCGGAACACATGAAAGTCATTGTCTTCCACTCGCATCACCAGCAGTGCCCATTGTTCAGGGTCAGTAAAATCCAGAAACGTCAGATCTTCCAGAGACGCACCGCCGGACGGTGACACCTGACTGACCACCTGAAAGAAACTCTGCCGATTCTGGACATTCACGGAAAGGGAGTCCATCAGTCGTCGACCAAGATCCACTCGAGTCTGCAGCAGCCCCGCGCGGTAATAGTCGTTGGGGTCTGCGGACGTTTGAGCCATTGTCAGCAGAGCCTGGCCGTCTCCCCAATGCAATCGCGTGACGGTCGAGCCATTCTGAGCAATCGCAAGGTACTGATGGCCGGAACGTTTTTCTTCAAGCTCCAATTCGTGACGCAGTCGAAGTTGCCCAGTCGAAGTCGTCACCAATTTTTCATCGTTCCAGTCGATGGACGGCAACTTCACATTTTCCACCTCCAGAGACAACGACCGCAACGTCACCGGCGACCACTGCTGCACTTCCTGAGTCACCATGTAGTTTTGCGGAAAATGTCCGTCATAGGTCAGCGGAGAATTCGCCTGTTTCATGGGACCGCCGTTGTACATATTCTGCCAGTCAGCAACGTTGAAATTGTCCTGAGCCTGCACAATTGTCTGGGCCACATGATTCGTGCGTGATTCACCCTTCGCGCCAAAGTACAAAGTTTCGATCACGGTCTGCCGAGCAATCTGACCATCGTCCACAATGTCCGTGATGACCATTTTTCCGCCCGTACTTGTGCTGCTCATGTACGAGTTGGCCACGGCCACTGTCATCAAGGTGAACAACAGCGTGATGACAGGAAACAGGACCCACGTATATTTCCGCATTCGCAGCCAGCCGAGCAGAAAATAATCCACCGGACCAATCGTCAGAACGTACCCTGAAAGAATCAGCGCGATGACCCACGAGGGAACCATGGCGATGTCTGACGGCAGCAGAGCGTACTCGACTTCGGGCAGAAGGGGCTCAGTTTTGGGACTGAGCAGCGAATCCAGATTCAGAAGGCCCTGCAAACGACTTCGAGTCACATACGATCGTCCGTTCTCCGCCATCTGTCCCATATGCCGCATGCGCGGATTCGTCAGATAGACACCATTCTCATCCTGTTCCGCTGCAAATCCATGAGCCCGCGCCAGCTCGAGCAGTCGCATGGATCCCCATTGCTCTCCGTTGTGCACCGGCTGATCATGTCGCACCTTCCACAGATGCCCCACGATCGCTCCCAACTCTGCGCGGCTCAGTCGCTGCTCCACGCTGTCCACGTTCGGCAACAATACGGCTCGCCCAAGGCCACAGTAAGCCATCACCACAGGTTCAGGCTGATCCGACACAACCTGCAGTCGGCCGTCACTGTCGAGCGTCAGTTCGGCGGATGCATCCAGCCCCTGGCGTAGGATCGTGCGTAAAAATTCCAGATGCTCGCCCTTCATCGGGGCATCCGGCAGAACGCAAATACTTCCACCCGCCTGCACCCACTTTCGCAGTCCGGCCATTTGATCAGCGGTTAACTGCGAGAGTGCTCCGTCCGCAAGCAGGACAAGATCAAACACACAGTAAGCCAATGGATCCAGGGGCATCTCGCGTGCCGTCCACTGCCCGGCGAAATGGATCACTGTCCGGCCAATCTTTTCGACCTGCGTTCGACCGGTCGACAGTGAACCTGCCGCCGCAATCCCATCGCCCACCTCATCATAAAGCGGGTTGTAATTATCCAACGATAAAGCCTCGTCCAAAAACTTTCGATTGGAACTGGCGGGAGTTCCGGACGGATCTTTCGAACAGGAACACATCAGAACGCCTCGTTCCAGCGGACTGGTGATCAGCAAATCGTGTGCTTCCGGCGGATTGATTCGGTCAGGAATGGAACTCAACGGAATACGCTCGTCCCCGGTAATGAACCACGCTTCCACGGCCCAGTTTTGAATCACGGCCGTCTTCAGAGGCGGAAGAATCATTTGAAATTCGTAATCACGCCCCGCAAGCACAATGCCTTCCTGGCGAATCGTGGCCATCAGATCTTCACGCGTGTAAGTCTCCTGGGCATCATAAATATTAAGCTCAAGATCTCCCTCCAAAATCTGCGGCTGGTTGTATTCCACTCGCACCCGCACAGGCAGTGGCCCCGACGACCGGTTGCGGATGGACATCAGCTCCATCTTCAAGCCCACTCGAGGCTTGTCTTTCGCGTCGGCACGGGATGCGGAAAATGATACGCTCAGCAACAGAAGCAGAATGAACATCCGATCCGCGCGAAGGATCGAAGGCCGATGTGCCAGACCGCAATCGCGTTGAGCAGTGAATTGCCCGCCACTCATACTGCGGCTCCTCGCGCACGCTGAAAATACCACCACTCGAAAAGCATCACGAAGAAAGCCAGCACGGCAAGGATCCACCACAGTGGACGGTCAGAATCGATCTTCTCTGTCTGCTCGGCGGCGACCGTCAGTTCGGTAAATTTCAGTTCATCCGCCGCCTTCAACGAAGACTCCGTAGAATTCAACAGCCCCGTGCCCACAGATGTGATCACCTTCCCGTCTTCCATCACGTCGTAGCGGCCCACCTGCGTCGCTGGAATCCCGGTGAGTGCGCCATCGCCTGTGGACTGCGCGGGAATCTCCTCACCAGACGGAGTTCGAATCTTGTAATTGCGATCCGCATCCACCATCACCGGTGGCAAAACACCCGTCGGGACGGCCGGCACTTCTGACAACGACGCCTGCTTTAACGCAGACTCCACAGCATTGGCCGCCACAATCGGAAAACCCACGCGATAGGGAAACGTCGATTTGTCCGTATGAAACGTAAACCAGAACGAAACACTCAACCCCTCACGTCGCTGCAGCAGCAACGGTCCTGCGTTGCCATCGATCAGCACTTCATAGCCTCGTTCTTCCAGGTCTTTCGCGCCAATCCCAGCAGCCAATTTTGGCTGCTCGCCCAATTGCACATCCGCCAGTTGCACATGTCGCAGCAAAGGCGCCGTGCGGTTCCAGTCCACGACGTACGCAACATCTTCTTTCAGCTCAATCATCGCCTGCAGATCGGGCGGAATGACTCCGACAAAGACCTGCACCGGAGCGACCGCTCCACCGAGTTCCGTCGTGTCGCTGACAATCAGGTCGTAGTCAGAACCTTTCGGCTGCTCTTCCGTGGTCTCGTCCAGAGTGATATTCGGAAGGACGCGGATCGCATGGCGCCAGGATGCCAGTTTAGGCGATGTCCAGATCTTCAATGGTCGAGGCTCCGGCAGAGTCAGCCAGACGCTGTTATCAATCTTCATCGAATCAAAACCAGTCGGCACCAGCCTCGCTTCAATCAGCCGCAACTGCGAGGAACTCACCGGAAACACAAGTCGCTCAGCTTCTTCGCTGGACACTTCAATGGCCTGCGTATGAGTCTTCTCGTTGTTCTCATAGAACTCCAGCTCCGCGCCGCGCAGATCAACCGACGATCCCGACACTCTCACGAACACTTCCCATTCCTGCGGACCACTGCGTCGACCGCTCATTTCCGTGATGCCAACATTCGGACCGCCCGGCGCGACGCGTTTTACTTCCAGCGAAAATGGCAGTTCAAAATCCACCGCATCGGGCAGGTTGCCGTCCGTGATTATGGTGACAGTTTCGATCGGAAACGTCCGCGTGTACGCCGCGGCCATTCGCAGCACATCGTCCAGCTGGCCTGGCAAATCGGTGGGCTGAATCGCTTCCAGCGCCTTCAACAGGATTCGCCGGTCGTTCGTAAATTCCGTCAGCCGCCGGCCCGTGGACGCAAACGAAAACAGAGCAATCCGCTGATCGCCCGACAGGTTTTCAATCTGTTCGCGAACCTGTTCCTTCACCAGTTCCAGACGTGTCTTTTTCGAAGCCTCATCCAGCGATGACATACTGGCCGAACAATCGATCAACAGCGGCTTGTATTCGGCAATCTGAGCATCGGCCGAAAGGAACGGCTGCATCAGCGCCAGAACCAGCAGGCACAGCAGCAGAATCTGTAACAGCAACAGCAGATTGCGACGAAACTTCTGGAACGGTGAGTTCACTCGCTGATCATTCACGACGCTCTGCCACAGTGCCAGCGATGACACTTCCATCCGCGGCCGACGCAGCTTCAGAAAGTACAGAATGATGAGCGGAATGAGGGCCAGAAAGAACCAGGCTCCCATCAGATTGACAAAGCCAGGCCACTTCATCGCAGCACCCACCCTTGTCGACACAGCTGGTCAAACAGGATCGCCTGCGGGCTGGAGGCGGAATTGACCGAAATGAAACGGCCCTGACGACTGCGGCACATCGAATCCAGATTTTGCTGCAGCCACATTCGCTGATCGTGATAGACGTTCAATAATTCGGAGGCGTTGGTGATGTCCAGCGTCTCCTGAGTCTCACTGTCGACGAATCGCAGATCACCCTGCACGTTCGGTCGGATTTCCGAGTCGGACAACACCTGCAATCCCCAAACTTCCAGACCAGAACTGTAGAGCATGTTCATCGGCCGATTCAGATCTCCAAAGGTCAGAAAGTCGCTGATGAGTATCGCGACTCCTCGACCACGGTGAAACCGCAACATCGTTTCGACCGCCTTTTCGATCGGCACACTTCCGCCGCCTTCCAGCTGCTCCAGAAAAGCGAGCAGCGGTCGGATTTTTGTACGGCCCGATCCGGGCGGCAACATCCACGGTCGGTCAGCGTGCGAATGAATGGCATACGCGCTGACGCGTTCCACGTTTAACAGACCCATGATGCCAAACGCAGCGGCCATCTGCCGGGCTCGCAGCAGCTTGTCTTCAAACAGCATCGACGTGGACGCATCGATCAACAGCACGACATGCATTTCTTCTTCGTGCTGGAACTGCTTGATGTACGGTCGGCGCAGGCGCGCGAAAATATTCCAGTCCACATAACGCAGATCGTCACCGGCCGCGTAGTCCCGATAGTCGGCGAAGTCGGTGCTGCTGCCGCCTTTGCCGGACAAGTGCTCTCCCCGACTGCGATTGGTGAGTCGACGAATGGGCTTCAACCGCATCCGCTCGATCTGATTAAGCAGAGCGTTGTCGAACAAGCTTGTAAATTGCGACGAAGCGTCAGTCACGCGGCAGATTCCATGGACGGTTTCAGGATAAACGTCACGCTCTTCTCCACATCGCTACACTGTCGTGGGCAATTTCGCCAGGCATTCGTCAATCAATTCTTTCACCGACACGTTCTCCGCCTGGCCGTCATAATTCAACAGCACTCGATGCTGCAGCACTTCGTGAGCGAACGAACGAATATCATCGAACGACACATGCGGCCGCCCCTGACTGAGCGCACGAACTCGGCCCGCGCGAATTAATGCCTGAGCCGCACGAGGACTCGCGCCCCATCGCAGAAACTTCTTCACTCGTTCCGGGGCAAACGGAGAATCGGGATGCGTGGCCAGCACCAGTCGGCACGCATAGTCACGCATCGGATCACCAACCACGACGCGGTCGAGTACCGTTCGCAGGTGCAGGATACGAGCTCCATCGATCACTTTAGCCACCTCGATCTTCTTTCTCAGAATCGTGCGAGTGACCACTTCATTGAGTTCTTCGCGAGACAAAAACGGCACGACCACCTTGAACATGAATCGGTCGAGCTGAGCTTCCGGAAGTGGAAACGTGCCTTCCTGTTCAATCGGATTTTGCGTGGCCAGTACGAAGAACGGCGGCTGCAGCGTGTAAGTAGTTCCGCCGGTGGTGACGGTCCCTTCCTGCATGGTTTCCAGCAGCGCCGACTGCGTTTTCGGTGTCGCGCGATTGATTTCATCCGCCAGCAGCAGCTGAGTAAAAATCGGGCCCTGACGAAATTCGAAGCGGTACTTGCCCGCATCGTCAGTGGTCATAATATTCGTCCCGATCACGTCCGCCGGCATCAGGTCGGGCGTAAACTGAATTCGCTTGAAGTCCAGCTTCAATACCTGTGACAGCGCTTTGACAAGTTCGGTCTTGCCCAGTCCGGGCACGCCTTCCAGCAGCACATTGCCACCACACAGCAGCGCAGTCAAAGTCGCTTCGACCACTCGCTGCTGTCCCACAATCACCTTACCGACGGCATCGCGGACAGACTGAAATTCGTTTCGAAACTGATCGGCTTCCGCCTGAAGTTCCGCAGGGCTAAGTGCATCGGTCATTGGTTCTACTCGAAGAAGGGAATTGAGCTTTTACAAGATCCGGGCAGCCCATAAAGTTTCGCCGCCGGCAGTTCAGGTCCTGTCAAATCGGACCGTTGTTGATTTTTTTGAGTCATGGTTTTCGGGTGGGGGCGTGTCTCTTATTTCTTGTCATCGCTCCCGTCCTGTTCGCGTTTCTTTTTCATGGCCAGCAGTCTTGAGGTTGTCCCGCCATCGTCACCCGGAGGTGCGAGTGTCGCCGGCGGAGTTGGCTTTGTTTCGGGATTCGTCCCGGTCGACAGAGCCGGTTTTTGCAGCATCGGTCGACTTGTCATTGGTTGCGATACTGTCGTTTCCTTACGAGCACCCGCGTTCGCATCACGCTGACTATTCAGGGACGAACGCACTTCACCGGCTCGCTGTAGTAATGCACCCATCGTTGCCGTGGATTCTTTCCGGTCGCGACGCAGTAGTTTCTTCAGCCAGGCAAAATCCAGCTGCACGCGTCGCACGGCCACATCCAGAGGCAGCAGGCAGGCCAGCCCCATCAGATACCAATCAAAAATCGGACGGCTGCTGCGTTTGGGCTTACGGTTTCCATAGATCGTCTGAGCCATCTCTTCGGGCGTCTGATCCGTCAGCAATTCTTTTCCGCCCGTGCGTTCGGCAATATCTCGCAACACAATCGGATTCGCCCGAAACCGCAGGTACTCGGGTGAATAGGACACGATGAAGCCCGCATATGCCGATTCTTTGCGCACTCCGTCTGTGGCTCCGATCATCACCTGATAACGGCCTTCGCCTTTAAGCGGCATGCTGACCTGATAACGCCGTGGAGCAATCTGTCGCACCGGTTGAGTCTGTTCGAAGCTGTTGGGACCGGAGACGGAAACGTTAATGTCCAGCAGTGTTTCTTCCGGATGAAAGTCTTCGACAACCACGACGCCTTCGTTCCCATTGACGTACGTGTAGACTCGCAAAAATTGTTCACGTCGAGCACGGCCGATGCGTGTGACAATTTGATTGACCAGCTGCTGATACTGATCCCAGGCAACCCAGTCTTTTCCCCAGCGTTCGGTAAAGTCTGACGTAAACGCGGCTGTCACACCGAGCCCATAACGCCAGACAGCCAGGACGGGATCCGGTTCTGTTTCACCAGCGGCCTGTTCGCTTTCGGTAGGTGGTGCGGCCAGAATGATGGTGGCTCGAGGATCTTCACGCGGCGTTGTCAGCACATAACCGTGCAGCGGCGGCGATTCCGTAATCCCCTTCAGCATCGGATCCACGTTAACCATCATTGGCACAAAGTCTCGCAGCTGCAGCTGACTGCGGCGGAGAGTTTTCGCTTCCTTAATAAAGATGGAAGGCAGTTGATTGGGATCTGTTGGATAATAGAAGCGTCCGCCCGTCGCGCCGGCAATGCTTTCCAGAATGGACACATCGTTGTTGTGAGGAAACACGGCCACGGTGGAAACCGACACCTGATTGTCGACAAATTGCTGCAGCAGCTGAGGCGTTGGCGGAGACGCATCGCCATCCGAAATGATAATCATGTGACGACTGGATGCGTCCGACTTCACCAACGCGGTCAGACCGAGCTGCATGGTCGTGGCGAATGTTCCCATGTCGCCGATCGACGCGTTGTTAATGATCGGAACCAGCTCGCTGTACTTTGACGCCGGCGTCAGTTCAAAGATCCATTCATCACCATTCATCGTCTGAGCGAGCGCGCCAACGAGGTCTTCTGAATTCAGAACCTGAATCGCTTTTTTGGTGATGCGTTTGGCCCAGGTGTTGCCCTGAGGGAATTCGCAGGTATGCAGAATGATGGCCAGCGCGCCTTTGGGCAGAATTTTCTTGTTGCTGATTTCCATCGACACCGGCAACGCATCTGCAATGACAGATCCCTGCCAGCCGCCGGGACCGAAACTATTGGGACCGCCAACCATCATGAATCCGATGCCCAGATTGCGAATGGCATCGTGCATCGCCTGAGTCTGATTGGCCAGCAGAGAATCGGCTCCGACATTCGCAAAAATCACCGCGTCGTATGGCATCAGCGAGAGCGGGTCCAGAGGAAACTCCAGAGCACTCAACACATCCACCTGCCGCTCGCCCTGTCGCAACGCGGTCTCCAGAGCCTTCCATTCGGCCGGATTACTCTGCGGATCCATGACCAGCAATATTCGACCCGGACCGTCAATGTACAAATAGTTGCGGACCTGATTATTTTCGCTGCGACTGTCCGTCTGCGGCGCCACTTCAATCTTCGCGGAGTACTCATAATAGCCCGGCTGATCCACCTTGATGGGAATAACATAGCGACTCTTGCCGGCCTGAAATTCCACTTCCTGCCGAGCAATCGTGTTTTCACCTTCCTGCAATACCAGCGTGCCCTTGCCAGCCGTGAGCGAACTGAGCACCACAGAGGCTTCGTAGGTTTCGCCCAGCTTGACGAAGCGTGGCAGATCGAGTCTTTCCAGCAGGACCTCGTGCTTGTAGTCATACTCAATCGGGACGACATCCACCTGAATACTGCGTGCCTGCAGATCGTCGACGATGTCTTTCAGCTGACCGACCGTTTCTGTACCATCGCTGACAAGCACAATCCGGCCCAGATGTTCCTCAGGCAACATCGCCGCACTCAGCGCCAAAGACTGCTCAAGATTTGTGGCATCCTGACTGACCTGCGAGTTAATGTATTTCTCGAATGGAAACGTTTCCCGAGGCGGATACTCCACGGCTGCCGTTCGACCAAACACGACGAGCCCCGCCTGATCGGTCGTCGGCTTTTGAGCGGCCGTCGCTGCCACGAGTGTCATTGCGTCATTTCGAGCCTCATTGACGGAATCGGAAATGTCGACGTTGTACACGACCGAGATGACATCGCTGGTTCTGACGGCTCGCGGTTCTGCCAAAACCAGAATGAGCAACCCGCAAATCATCAGCCGGATAAATGCGGCCCACGCTCCACGTTTGACAGGCAGGCCCGCATGTCCGGCCGCCTGCATCCACCACAACCACGGCGTCACAATCAAAAGTGCAAACGCCCACGGGCGAGCAAACTCCAGCTCACGCACAACTTCAAACGCGGGGCGAGGCACGCGAATGAGACCCAGCAGCATCCACGATTTTCGCGAGGCCGTAACGACAAAGGTGGGCAAAATCGAAAAGCAGATCAGTGCAAACAGAATGGCGAAAGCCACGAGCGGAATCGTCGACTTCCAGCCCACTGGCCGATGAGGCAGCGGGAAAATCTGTCTGAAGAATTGTCGCAGCCAGTTCATGGAGTCAGTTCCACCAGACGATGATTTCCCGTATCCGCCACCAGAACCCGGCCGTCACTTAGCACTGCCAGGTCCCACGGCTGATAAAATTCATGCATGCCACGCCCCGGTTTTCCGAACCGTCCCACAATTGTGCCGTCCAGCTGCATCACCGTCAGCCGTGCCGACTTGTTTTCGATGACATAAATCAGATTGTCTTTGGTGACTCGCAAATCGTAAGGATACTGCAGCGGCTCGGATTTCTCTGGCAATCGGATCACGCGGGCAAATTTTCCATCATCGCTGAACACCTGAATTCGATCATTAAACGCGTCAACGACGTAAACTTCGCCATTCTGCCACGACATGCCGCTCGGTCGCTGAAACTGGCCTTCGCCCGATCCATGCTGACCAAACTCCGTCACATACTCACCAGCCACGGTAAACTTCTGAATTCGCTGCTTGTCGCCATATTCACCCACGTACAAAAAACCGTGGGGATCCTGAGCGATCGAAACTGGAAAGACAAACTGTCCGGAACCGTTGCCCTGAGTTCCGAACATATGGCTGACCGTGCCGTCCAAATTAAAGATCACGACGCGATGATAGTGAGTGTCGGCGACTGCGATCTTTCCATCCAAAAGTTTCCAGATGCCCTCCGGTTTTCCCACTGCAAACTCCGGCATCTCCCACTGCTGAGTCAACTTGCCCTGGCTGTTGTAGACGAGCACTCTGCCAGCATCGTCCAGAACAAACACGTTATCGTAGGCGTCAGAATAGAGTCCTCGAGGAGCAGGCAGGAATCGTCCGGAGGCTGGAACCCTCCACGAATCAAAACGCGACACCACGAACTCCGGCTCCTCATTGTCACTGGTGCAGCCCACAACAAAACACAGCAAAGCGCAGCGCAGTGCTGCCGCGAAGAAAACGGCTGCCGGTGTTGCTGACTTCTTCACTTTGCACGTTCCGATCATCTTGAACATTTCATCACAGCCATACTCGCGGTCATTCTGTCAGCATCGTGCGACGTGTTAAAGTCGCCTTTCGCTCTGCGAAAGAAGCGAATATCAACGCTGCTTTTGCGGAGCAAAAGGCGACACTGATTTTCCGTTGGATGTATTCAACGTTCTATTGATCCTGTTGAACTTCTGCCCGCCTTCATTCCGCCACCAGCCGAATCCGATCGCCCGACTTCAGAACGCTTCGAGTCGCCTGATGCACTACGACACGAACTTCCCCGGTCTTCAGATTCTTCACAATGGATTCATAGTACGCGCCGCAGAAAGGGACCGACTGCAGTTCCAGCGACGACGAAGAATCCTCAACCATGACCAGCCTTTCGGGACGAACCGTGATCCATCCTGATTGCCCCTCGACATGATTCAAAAATCTCTCCCGATCAGACGCTTCAAACCAATTCACCGGCCCCAGAAACTCACCCAGCTCCTGACTGGGCGGCGATTCATACAACGTCCGCGTTGTCCCCTGAAATACCACGCGTCCATCTTCCATACAGATCACATGCTCGGATTGCCGCAGGACAGTTTCTGGTTCGTGTGAAGAGAAAACCACGGAGATACGATCCCGATCCAGAAGTCCCTGCACGGCTCTCCAGAAACCAGGCTTTCGAACCGGATCCACGTGACTTAACGGTTCATCCATTAACAACACATGGGCTCGCGACGCTAACGCACGGGCCAATGCCAGCCGAGAACGTTCTCCTTGAGACATTTCCGAGGGAAACGCGGACCGGCGATGTTCCAGATGCAGAGCAGTCAGAATTTCGTCTGAAGAATTTGCAAGTTTTTGCACACAGCTCAAATGCTGTTCTGCCGTCAGATGTGGCCAAAGTCCTCCATTTTGAGGCACCCAGTACATCGGCAGACGCTCGCCAGGTTCGCCGCTCGACGGATTCCAGACCACTCGTCCGGTGTCTGGTTTTTCAAATCCCGCAATCACATTCAACAGCGACGTTTTACCGGCACCCGAATATCCCACGAGCGCCGTTCGGCCGGCTGGAATGCTGAGCGTAAGGTTGTCCAGTCGAGGCCGATGGCTGCCACGCAGGGTAATGTCAGTGAGAATCAACATGGTCAGGATTTTTCTGCGACGCGTCCCCAGTTCCGTTCTGCGTTCCAACACTCTGCAGAGAATACTGGACGCAGACCTCTTCGCCGCATCGACCTGATGTCGAATTCCAAATTTTCACCCGACCCATTCCATAAGGTGTAGTCGTGGATGGTTGCTAAAGTAGGTCCTTTCCGCCGGAAAGGATTTTCGCCGCAAGGCGAACCTTGTGGGATCGTGGGTGAGGATTGCAGGTCTGCGCAGCAACATCACATGCACACCGGTCGCGGCAAACCGCGAAGTCTTGCCCGGCAGGCAAAACCTACCAGACAGGGCAGGCCGGGCCGACCGAAATCCGCAACCTACACTCGGTAGTGCACTTCAAGTCCGACCCGGTTTCCAGTCGTTCAATAATTCACTATCGTGCGGAATGGCAACTCGAATCGTCCATACCTCGGCTAGTCTGATTCCGGTTCTCCCGCTGAACACACACGCTGCAACATACAGCCTTCCTTCCTGTCAAAGGCCATCCGGATGCGTATTCTCTGTTTGTTCACGGCAGTCCTGCTGATCAGCACCATCGGCAACAGCTCGGCGGACGAAACAAAAAACGTCAACGCGGTGCAGCTGACGGTCGTCAGTCCCATTCATCCCATTCTGATTCGGAACGATCATGGACCGCTGCTGCAAATTGTGATCGACGTAAGCCAGACCGCCGACATCAGCGTGAGCAAGTTCGTGTTTCGACTCGACGCTACCGACGATCTGAATGACCTGAAATCGCTCAGCCTCTTTCACTGCGGCTCAGATGCATCCTTCAAGCCCGCTGCGTTGTTTGGTGAAGTCGCGTCGCCGGCTGCATCGGTGTTTTTTCACGGGCAGCTCAAACTGGCCGCGGGGAAAAATGTCTTCTGGCTGTCCACAACTCTAAAACCGGAGGCCAACCTGCAGCATCGTGTCGCAGCCGCCTGCGTCGAAATTGAAACAACCGGCGGCCTGTTGAAACCCGCCGCAAACGCAGCGACAGCCAGTCACCGTATCGGCATCGCTCTCAGAAAAGCTCAGGACGATGGAGTTCATACTTATCGCATTCCTGCGCTGAGCACTTCACCGAAAGGTACGCTGCTGGCGGTTTATGACATGCGTCGTCGAGAAGGCCGCGATCTGCAGGAAGACATCGATATCGGACTGAGCCGCAGTACAGACGGCGGCCAAACATGGGAACCTGTCCGAGTCATCATGGACATGGGCGAAAACGCCGGGATGCCACAGGAACTCAACGGCTGCAGTGATCCAGGCCTGATCGTTGATCAGCAAACCGGGGTGATCTTCTGCTTCGCACTCTGGATGCAGGGAAAGGCGGGCAAGCATCAGTGGGTCGACGATGGATCGGAACCCGGCTTCGATGTTGGCAAAACCGCTCAATTCATGATGGTGAAATCAACCGACGATGGACTCACCTGGTCCACGCCAACGAATCTGACTCGCAGCCTGAAACAGGAATCGTGGTGGTTGTTTGCTCCATCGCCCCAGTCAGGCTTTCAGATGGCCGACGGAACGCTGATCATGCCGGTTCAGGGTCGCACCGGCCGCGAACCGCTCGCCACATTTGCAACCGTGATGATCAGCCGCGACCATGGGCAATCGTGGTCCGTCGGTAATCCCGCTTACAGCGGCGGCAACGAATGCCAGGCCGTGCTGCTCAATGATGACTCAGGTCAGCTTCGATGACGGCATGACCTGGCCGGAATCCCATCATCTGCTTCTCGACGAAGGCCTCGGCGCCGGATATCCGAGTCTCACGCAAATGGACGACGAGCATGTCGGAATCGTGTACGAAGGCAGCCAGGCTCATCTGGTCTTCGAAAAGTTTTCGCTGAAGGATTTGTTCAAAGAGTAATACGGTATTGTTCTCTGCCGCAGTCGCAGCAATTAAGAATCCAGGACTGCCCGCATCTCCCCCTATCCGCGTCATCCACGATCTTTGAATGATCGATGACCGTCGACATCTTCACGCAGGATGACCAAAGTCGCCTTTCGCTCTGCGAAAGTAGCGTATGTCCGCTTCTTTCGCAGAGCGAAAGGCGACGATGAAACCCGCACTACGCTAACGCCACGGATTGCCTTCCACCGTTGCGCAGCTTTCTTCAACCAGAATGCGTTCAGGCATTGGACCGGCATAGACCCACAGCATCTCCATCGGCGAATCCGACTCATTGATGAAATAGTGGACGCGCCCGCGCGGCTGCAGGGCGGTGGAGTTCTTCATCGAATACCGTCGACCCTCAACGATGCACGTCGCCGTTCCCGAAATGATGGAGATCGATTCGTCAAAGTCGTGAACATGAGCCGGCAGACGACCGCCCGGATAGAACAGGCCATACCCACCGCTCATCTCCAGGCCTGGCATCAGGCGAGCGTTGAAGCAATCGATAAATTCCGTGTTAGGACCAGCGGCACTGCGGCTGGCGGTGGCAAATCGATTGACTCGTTCTGCACCGATCACGCCTGTGGAATCAGCAGACATAAGCACTTCCGGAAATGATTGCTCCACCAGAGTTCGTTCGGGAACATCGACGGCCATCGCAATGTGCACCACCGCCGGCACTAGCGAATCATTTCGACACAGGTGAGCCAGTCCTCGCGGAATGACAACATTATCCAGCTTTGCAAGTTCGTAGCGACGACCTTCAATCAGCAGCGTCACTGCTCCGCTGAGCAACGTGATTGACTCTGCAAAATGATGCGTATGATAAGGCAGTTCGGCTCCAGGCGAAAACGTCACGAGTCCCGTCGTGAGCTGCTTCGCGTTGTTGTGGCGTCCCACATGACATTCAAAAAACACACCCGGCACGATCTCCTTCTTTGCCTGCGTCTCATGCAGACTGAGCACCTCATCGCGATCCGGTCGCATGCTTTCCGGAGGCCGAACTAAGGGAGCTGGTTTCAAGACGGTTTCCTCCGGAATCAGGGACGCTCGCAAAGAACGATCCTTCCCTACAGCGGCGAGACTTGCTTTTAATGAACGCAGCAGCAGCCCAGTGTCCATTCCCAAACCAATGGCACGAAAATCCTGCGACTGCCGTTCACGAATGTTATCAACACTGGTGGCGATTACACCGCAGTGCCTGCCGGCCGCGCGGATCGTATCTTTCATCTTCAGAATCTGATCGGCAACTCCCGGACCTTCCCACTGGCCTCGATACCCGGCTGTGGAAGAATAGTCGGCCGGACCAAACCACATCAGTTCTACGCCATCAACCTGGCACATTTCCGAAACATGCTCAGCAGACCGAACGGTTTCGAGGATCGGAACCACGAGCACATGTTCGTTCGCTTCCGAAGTATGCTCGGGCATGCAATGGCCCCAGCCGGTCGCTCGCTCGGCCCCAATCCCGCGCAGGCCTTCCGGCGGATAATGAGCCCACGCCACGGCCTGTCTCAGCTGATCCGCCGTTTCAATCCACGGAATCACAATTCCATCCGCACCAATATCCAGAGCCCTTTTAATCAGACCGCCATTCAGCTCTGCGATGCGAACAAGAACGACCGTCTCACTTCGCACGGCTGCGCGAATGTGTTCGACAATTTCCTTCCAGTCCAGGTGCCCGTGTTCGGCGTCAATGACAACCCAGTCAAGGCCCAGAGCGACGGCCATTTCCGTGATGCTGGGTGCTTCCAGAGTGACCCACAATCCATACACCGTTTCATTGCCGGCCAGTTTTTTTCGGAGAGTCCGAATCGCAGAAGTTTTCATGGAGAACCCAGAGAATATGCCGTGAGACAAAATAAACACAAACAGATAAACGTCAGGGCCGGAGAGTCTACACACTCCGACTCGCATCTGTGCCGATTTTGTGTTGTCCCGCACAAAAAACTGAGTCAACCGAGGCGAGATGAATCGCGATCAAGTAATCAGTTCGTTGATCACCTTCGCCGGAAGCACGCCTGTCAGACGCTGGTCGAGACCCTGATATTTGAAACTGAATCGCTGGTGATCGTAACCCAGCTGATGCAGCACGGTGGCATGGAAGTCGCGAATGTGGACCGGATCGCGAACAATGTTGTAACTGAAGTCGTCAGTTTCGCCGTAGATCGTACCGCCTTTGAAACCACCGCCTGCCATCCACATGGTGAAGCAGCGAGGATGATGGTCGCGACCGTAATTTTCTTTCGACAATCCACCTTGAGAATAGATCGTACGCCCGAATTCACCGCCCCAGATGATCAGCGTGTCTTCAAACAAGCCGCGCTGCTTTAGGTCGGTGATCAGACCATACGTTGCCTGGTCAAGGTCACGACATTGATCGGGCAATCGGCCAGCCGCGTTGGCGTGCGTGTCCCAGTTGTTGTGGTAGATCTGAACGAAACGAACGCCGCGTTCGACCATCCGCCGAGCCAGCAGCATCGTGTTAGCCAGAGTCCCGCCTTTCTTCGACTCTTCCCCGTACAGTTCAAAGGTTGACTGCGGCTCTGTTGCCAGATCCGTAAGTTCCGGAACGCTCGACTGCATCCGGAAAGCCAATTCATACTGCTGAATGCGTGTATGGATTTCTGGATCACCCAGCTGCTGATAATTCAGTTCATTCATCCGTTTCATTCCGTCCAAAGTGGTCCGGCGAACATCAGCAGGAACACCTTTGGGATTGTTGATGAACAGGATCGGATCACCTGCACTGCGGAATGACGTGGCCGCATACTCGCCAGGCAAATATCCGGATGACCACAGTCTTGCTGAGATCGCCTGAACCTGTTCGGTGTTGGTCGGACGCGCCACCATCACCACAAATGTCGGCAGGTTCTCATTCAGCGAACCCAGTCCATACGACATCCATGATCCCAGACACGGGCGACCTGTGACCTGATTGCCTGTTTGCAGCAGACTCACGGCCGGTTCGTGATTGATCGCTTCTGTATACATACTCCGAACGAATGTCATATCGTCGGCGACTTTTTTCGTCCACGGCAGGAGCTCAGTCACCCACATGCCACATTGCCCGGCCTGTTCAAACTTGAACTTCGACGGGGCGATCGGAAAGCGAGCCTGGCCGGATGTCATTGTGGTCAGTCGCTGACCGTTGCGGATGGATTCCGGCAGGTCTTTATCGTACCAGGCATCCATCTGCGGCTTGTGGTCATACAGATCCAGCTGTGATGGTCCGCCGACCATGTGCAGATAGATGACGTGTTTGGCTTTCGCCGGAAAGTGGGTCGGCACTGCTCCTGCATGCGCCGTCATGATCCCATCACCCGCGAGTGTCCCGTCGCTGGCCAGCGAGGACCCGCCCATCAATGACGCCAGCGCGGCTGTTCCCATCAGGTTGGATCCCTGTGAGAAGAAATGCCGGCGAGTCATATTCTGCTTCAGCTCATCAAAAAGACTCATGATTGTTTGCTCCCAAATGTCTGATTGCGATTTTAACGTTCAAATCTTCGTGGACGATTGCGACCACGTTCGCATGTTGGCTTCTGATTAAGCGTCGTGCGGCTTTTTAGAGTCGCCTTTCGCTCTGCGAAAGAAGCGTTTATTTGCGCATCTTTCGCGGAGCGAAAGGCGACACTTATTTTCCGCTCGATGCTTACTTGTTCAGCACTTCATCCAGATTCATCATCTCGTTACACAACATTGTCCAGGCCGCCAGCGTGTTCGCGTCGAGACTGGCGTCGGGAACAGATTCTCCGGTGTCGATCAGTTCGCCCGCGTCCTGTGGATGAGCCTGATAGAACGCCATCAGCTGCCCCAGTGATTCCTTCAGAATCTGCAGCTCGTCCTCTCGAAACTCACGTGACAGCAAATGCTTCGCTGCCCATTGAAGGCGCTGGTCGTCAGAGTCCCCGCCGGTCTTCAGGATGTTTTCTGCAAACCGCCGAGCGGCCTCCACAAATTGTTCGTCGTTCATCGTGACAAGGGCCTGCAATGGCGTATTGGTTCGTTCGCGGCGCACAAGGCAGGTTTCACGGTTCGGTGAATTGAAGATATCAAGCGATGCGGGCGGTGCCATCCGCTTGATGAACGTGTACAGACTTCGTCGATAGAGATTTTCTCCCGAATCACGAGTGTACCGCTGCGTTGTGCTGCCGAGCATGGCGATCGCTTCCCAGACTCCATCCGGCTGATAAGGCCTCACGCTCGGACCACCGATTTTCGCCGCCAGCAAACCGCTGACCGCCAGGGCGTTGTCACGCACCATCTCAGCATCCATGCGATACCGCGGCCCACGCGACAGCAATCGATTGGCCGGATCCTTTTCCAGCTTTTCGGGTGTGACCACAGTGCCTTGCTGGTACGCAGCCGACATCACCATCAGCTTGATCAGTTTTTTGACGTCCCAGCCGCTTTCGCGAAACTCCACTGCCAGCCAGTCCAGTAATTCCTGATTCGATGGCAATTCGCCGGAGACTCCCAGATCGCCCGTCGTCAGGACGATTCCCGTCCCGAAAACTTCCTGCCAGAAACGATTCACCGTCACGCGAGTCGTCAGTGGATGGTCGGGACGCAGCAGCCACTGCGCGAAGCCCAGACGATTCTTCGGAGCGGTCTCCGGGAAGGACGGAAACGCACTCGGAGTCGCCGGGAAGACCTGCTCACGCCGCTGATCGTACTCACCGCGAAACAAAACATACGCAGTCGCCGGTTCGGTTCTTTCATGCATCACATGGGCGATCGTGCCGCGTGCGCGAATGTCGGCTTCTTCTTTCTCCAGAGCGGCGAGGCCTGTTGTTCTTTCCACAAACGCCGCATCAAACTTCTTCAACCAGAAGCCATACAAATCGGCGACCTCTTTCTCCGCACGTTGATCGGCCGCTTTCACAAGTGTGGCCTGGAATCGGCTGAGTCGCGCCAGAGAATCCACTTCCGCTGCCGTGAAGACTCGCTTCTGAATTCGCAGATCCTGCACTGCCCCTGTTAACTGCGACGCATCCGAACGCTGACCCAGACGCCAGGCAGTTTGCGTGCGAATGGTGGAGTCATCCAGCGTGTCGTTCTCAATGTTCTTCTCCTGAACGACACCATTGATGTAGATCTGCAGGCCCGATGCCTTGCGGCTTCCGTCGTAGGTCACAGCAACGTGGACCCACTCATTGGCAGGAACCTGATTCTTGCTGACAACCTTCAAGGCCTTCGCGGGCCAGCCGTGAACAATATGCATGCCCACGCGACGCTGTTGCATCCAGAAATCCCAGCCACGATGTCCGGGTGCGGGTTCCATGCGAGCCCAGATGGCTCCACTGCCGTCGTTGGCCGGAACATTGATCCATGCAGCATTAGAGAAAGGTTGATCACTTTCGAAGTCGCCGACAGAAGCGACATCAAACGCAGCTCCCTGGACGTTCAGAGCTTTTCCATTGGGACCATCCTGCCACTTCGCGGAGTCATTGAGCGACACTTCGACGGCCTGACCGTCAAGATTCAGGTGCACGAGTTTCCCGTCACCTTCATTCAGCCCGGCCTGCAGATGCAGCCCTTCCGGAGAAACGGGTTCTCCAAGGACTTCCGGTTTGGCAGTCGCTGCCCACGTATCGAATTCTACGCGAGCGGTTGTGCGTCGTTCTTCGACCGCAGCCTTCGCGGAAATGATCAACGGCGGTAATGCTTCGAACCGCAGCCGATCAGATTCCATCGGCACAGCAATGATCGGCGGTGTGTCTTTGATGTTGCCGTCTCGCACGGCCTGCGTCGTGTTGTTAAAGAACGCAGCCATCTCATAAAATTCTTTCTGGCTGAGCTGGTCAAACTTGTGGCTGTGGCAAGTCGCACAGCCCGCCGTGAGTCCCATCCAGACGGCCGAAACCGTTTCTATTCGATCACGCGTGTAGAGAACCGCGTATTCCTCGTCGATGATTCCGCCTTCGTTGGTCGTCATGTTGCAGCGATTGAAACCGGACGCGATTTTCTGATCGAGCGTGGCATTGGGAAGAAGATCGCCCGCCAGGTTTTCAATCGTGAACTGATCATACGGCATGTTCTGGCTGAAGGCCTTGATGACCCAGTCACGGTAAGCCCACATCTCACGATAGTTGTCGAAGTGAATGCCGTGCGTGTCGGCGTAGCGCGCATAGTCCAGCCAGTAACGACCACGATGCTCGCCCCATTGAGGCGACTGCAGAAGTTGATCGACAAATTTTTCGTAAGCGTCCGGGGAAGAATCACTGACAAACACGTCCACACGTTCAGGGGATGGCGGCAGGCCGGTGATGTCAAAACTGGCTCGACGCGCCAGCGTGCGCCGATCGGCCGGAGCCGCAGGAGTGAGTCCTGAATCCGCAAGGTGCTTCAGAATGAAATGATCGACCGCGTTCTTCGGCCAGTTTTCGAACGCCGCGCGGACAGATTCGGGAACCGCAGGCACGGCTGGTCGAGTCGGTGCGATGTAAGACCAGTGCTGCTGATATTCGCCGCCGTCCTGAATCCAGTCGGTTAGCAATTTTTTCTGCTCGGGGCTAAGCGTTTTTTTCAATTCCGGCGGCGGCATCACTTCTTCGGGATCGTCCGAAAGAATGCGGCGGATCATTTCACTTTCGTCGGGATGCCCCGGAGCGATTGCGCCTTTTTCCAAAGCAGCGTCGCGCACATCCAGCCGCAGTTCGCCCTTGCGAGAAGCACTGTCCGGCCCGTGGCAGGCAAAACAGGCATCATTCAGAATCGGGCGAATGTCTCTGTTGTATTGAATCGAATCCTGCGCCTGGACAGCGGAGCAAACTGCGGTCGCCAGCAGCAGGACTGCGGATTGACGAAGACTGGCCATGAGTGATCTCTCAATCGTTGCGTGGAAAACAAATATCTGTCGACCAGTGGATTTCGTTGTGGGGTCACTCGTTCCAGGGCTCCAGCCCTGGAACGCACTGCACCGGAGGCTCCTGCCTCCATACAGAGTGATCATGCCTTTCGGCTCTGTCAAGCACCGCATCACACCGCATCCATTCCACCAGCTCCACATTCTTCGCTCCAGGAACGGCATCTAAAATGCGTCCGGCATCTTGACCCACACCTTGTGCGATGCCGCACGTTCCTGTGCTGATGTTGTTGAGTGGAGACGCACTATTCGCTTGCTCGCCGCCATGAGCTTTATCAATCGCTCAGATTTGATAATGTCACCGCAGTAAAGGATTCGTGAGCAACTCTCCCTCTCCTTCATTTCCCTGTACCAATCGCGATAATTTTGTGACTATTTGGGGATCAGGTCAGCCAGTATTTTTTGCCATTTTTTTGCGACTTCGCGGTCACCATTCGATGCCGCCCCTCGCATTAAGTGGCTTACGAGCCGTCGGTCGTTGGGATGGGCGTCGAAGAAGGGCAGCAATTTGTCGTAAACGAGTTTTCCTTCACCCCTGTAAAACAGCAGGTCAGATTCCAGTAACACGGCATCAAGGTGGGATGGTTCTGCCTGCACGACAGTCTGAATATTTTCATACGATTCATCGAACAAGCCCTTGTCTCGCTGAGCTTGAGCCAGAATCAGTCGAACGCGATGCAAGTCTGGCTGGACTTTCAAACACCATTGAGCTTCTGCAATCGCCTCATCCGATCTTCCCGCCGAGTAGTAGGCGTACGCCAGGTTCGCATGTGCCGCCAGTTGGTCTGGCTTTAGCTGGATGCAGGTTTCCAAAGGTCTGATCATTTCCTGAGTTCTGCCTGCATCACTCAGAGCATCCGCCAGCAGAAGGTAACTTGCGGCTCGTTCCGGCTGCGACTTGATACATGCTTCAATCCATGGGATGGAGTCGGTGGCACGTCCCGAGTTGAAGTAAAGTTCGCCCAACGCAAGGTTCGCGGCAAAGTCGGTTGGCAAGATCGCCAGCAGCTTTTTCAAAGCCTGCTCAGCAAGCAAGTTGTCTCCGGTATTGAGCGCCATTGCAGCGAGCGATCGCAGGGCCTCTTCGGCAGTCTCTTTTTCATTTGACAGATATAGCAGATGGGTGGCTGACTGTTGAGTCTTTCTCTGTCGGGCATAGTTCTCAGCCAATTGTTTTCGGACGAGATGGTCCGAGGGGTCTGTTTTCAAGTGTTGTTCCAGAAGCTCTGTTCCCTTTACGGTATCGCCGCTTCGGAGTTGCTTTAGTCCTTCCGTCCGAAGATCTCTGGTTCCTGAGCGCATTGCGATTCCTGCGGTGATCCCAACGGCGACCACGGATAACACAAGTAGAATTGTCTTCCCGCTTTTCTGCATTACTCAATGAGCCCTGAGACAATTGGCCTTAAATTCTGTAAGGAATTTCTGAACAGTTTCTACGGCATTCTGAAGGGAATGCTTATTCCTTCGACAAGTACCCATTCTTCATTGGTTTTCAAGTTGGCCCAGTCCTGCTTCATTCCGTTCGGCCAACGAACCTCAACATTCGCAATTAATGTGATTGGCCCCACACCGAGAGTGACGACAGGTTCGCTCGTTGACAAGTAGCTGGTGCTTCCGTCCACAAAACGAACAAGCCCGTTTCCCGTGCCGTTGTGGAATGTAATTCGGGCTCCTGTAGCATTTCGAACGCAGTCTCGGCCGATCAATCGAAGCTTCAGAACGTTTCCGTGGGTCGTTGTTTTGTTTTCCAGCAACAGCGGCGAGCCGCCCAAAGTTGTCATTACGACATCCATGCGGAAATCACGATTGAAGTCGATTGTTGCCGAGCTTCTTCCTACCAACGGCTTGCTGAAGATCGCTCCTGCGTCTGCTGATGAATCTTTGAATCGTCCGTTGGTCATGGTCAGCAGTTGAGCAGGTTGCTCATACGGAATGTTACGCCCCAGTTCTTTCAGGCGATCGTGAACGTGCCCGTTAGCAACGAATACGTCAAGGTCCGAGTCACCATCAGCGTCGAGGAAATTGACGCCAAAACCGAGCCTGCTCCGACTGGGAGCTCCTATGCCAATTTCATCCGTCACATCCTGAAAAAATCCGGCTCCCTCGTTTCGATAAAAGGTATTGGTTTCTTCAAAGTAGTTGGTGACGAGCAGATCAGGTCGCCCATCAGCGGTTGCGTCGCCAACGGCGATTCCCATTCCCGCTTCTCTCTCCCCGTTGCCATTGAGTGCAACCCCGGCAAGAAATCCATCCTCGGTGAATCGTCCGCTTCCGTCGTTTATCCACAAATGATTTGGCACGGAATCGTTCGCAACGTAGATATCCAGATCGCCATCATCGTCAATATCCACTGTTGCGACAGCGAGCCCCGGCTGCGGTTCGACAGCCTGCAATCCAGCCGTCAGAGAATTGTCGTTGAATGTACCGTCTCCTTTGCCCAGAAACAGCAAATCCGACAATGGCTTAAACTTCCACGGTGGACAGAGTACGCCTAGTTTTGTGGACTCGTCAACGCAGAGCGGGTAGTCCGCTTCTGAAATGAAGACGTAGCGTGCGATGAACAAATCAAGTGTGCCATCCATGTTTGCATCCGTCCACGTACAACTTGCGCTGTAAGCGTTTGGTTGAGGCGTTACAGAAACTCCGCTTGAAAATGTGCCGTCACCATTGTTGGTGAAGAGGCGATTCTGCCCGACGCCTGTTATGTAGAGGTCATCAAATCCATCATTGTTTGAATCTCCACATGCGATCCCTGTCGTGTAATGAGGCATTCGCAGTTCAATAAGTACGGACACATCCTTCAATGATCCTCGGACATTACGCAGCATAGTTTCGTAAGGCTTCGATGGCGTCAAAAACGTTCCGTCCCAGGAACACCCTTGTCCAAAACAGAAATCACTCCAGCCGTCGTGGTCAAAATCAATGCAACCCACTCCCGAGCCCATGGTCAGGTGAATATGGCGTGCCTCGGTCAGCGGTGAACTGTGTGAAAATGTTCCACCTGCTTCTGCGAAAACATCGGCAAATTGGATTTTTTGTTCCTCGCTGGCGGCTTCCCGGGCGTGTAAACCCAGAAGCAAAAGGATCACGAGGGTGGCAAAATTCGGGAAGTGATCAGGGTGTTTTCGCCGGACGATCATGAAAGTAGTTTTCAAGAGCAAGCTCCAATGGTTGCTGGGAAGTCGGAGCGGATTAAGGTGCCAGGTCCTTCCGGAAGAAAGAATCTACTCACATCGTTACCACACTGCGATCGAGTGGGCACGTTCAGGAAACAAAAAAAAGGACGAGATATCTGTCGTGCTGTTCATTAACAGCACGACAGATTCTCGCCCTCAGGGAATCCTCGGAATCTCGTCAATGCCTTACTGAGGAGTCCGGAGTTCTCTCAAAGATGCCATCAACGCCTCATACTTCGCTTCGTATGTTTTAGCATCGCCCTTTGCCGCCGCAATGAGATCCTTGTAGGCTGTTACAACGGCATCTTTCTTTGATGCGTTGAAACCAGACGGTGCCGTGGACGCAGCGAAGGCATCAACCGCCGGACCCATCGTGTCCGGCTTGACTTCTGCCTGTGAAGCCATCCATTGCTTCATGCCCGCGTTCATGCCTATTCCACGCAACGTCTCGTCCAAAGCCGTCAGTTCAGGCCATTCAACAACTTCCTCACCACGCATTTCTTTGACGGCCTTATTGCCGCAGCCAGCGATAACCAACGTCAAACAGGCCAGTCCCATCAATTTCCACATATCAAACCCTTCCCAAAATCTTCCATCAAATAAAAAGATCCCCTGTTGCAGCCAAACTACAGCAAGGGATCCTCGAATTTCGAGAGACCTAACAGCAAGTGTTAGAACTCACCAATGACCTGACCTTCGGCGACACCGAAGATGTAGGCATGCGTCAGCATGTCGATGTTTTCAGAAACAAATCGGACAGAGCCATCACCCAAAAGTGCCTGAGCACCACCTGTATGGGCACTTGACATTGGACGTGCACCCTGATTTCCTGCATCGACAGCGTCCGTCCAGGAAACCAGGTCGTCTCGCTTGTCATTGATCACGCGAGAAGGATAAGTGCCACCGCCAGTGTCTGTGTTTGAGCCAACATATCCGAAGGGATTTGTGGTGGAGACAAGTGCCGCATCACGACGAACACCTGCATTGCATTGGCACCAGCCGGTTGTTTCTGTCCAGTCGCGGCAGCGTCGCAGATTTTCGGCCGCCGGGCCACCTTCGACACGTGTGAACTTCTTTCCTCGATAAACTTCGCCGACGATTACCGTATTGGAAGTGCCGTCTTTGAAATTCTTCAGAGACATTCCCCAACGCGAAAACGCACCGTGGTCCAGAGTTGTCGCGTTTGGAGCTGTAACACCATGATTTGCATCACCTCGCGACCGAACCGCTTCCGGATAATTTGTCCCAGCGATTCCGTCCGCCAATCGGGGTGCAGAATCATCACTTGGGCACTGATAAGCCGAAATCACAGTCCTCTGAGCTACAAAAGCTCCAGAACCTGCGGGAATTCCGCCCATACAGCCACCGCCATGACCGAGAACGTCCATGGTCATAGAAGTGTACATCGGGGCTTGCTCAATGTATGGCAGAATTGCTGTTCGCCAGCTCCAGCCACGTGACAGCATCCAGCCCGGACAGGTGGGATAGGCCGTCGTACCCGCGCTTACTGCCAGAGGCAGAGAATTGAACACGTCATGGTAGTTGTGAACAGCAAGACCAATGTTCTTCAGGTTGTTCTTGCACTGCGTGCGACGAGCCGCTTCACGCGCCTGCTGCACTGCCGGCAGGAGCAGCGCGATCAGAATTGCAATGATGGCGATCACCACCAGCAACTCAATCAGCGTAAACGCTTTTCTTTTAACCAACGGGGCCATGACATTCTCCCAAAGAAGACAGATAGAAGACAAGCACCACTCCCGATGTCTAGTCCGGACCGTGGCATAACATTCCTAAAATTAATAACACAGACGGGCCGTTTTCAACATCGAAAATGAACATTCTTTCAGTTATTGAGCATAAAACGCCATTTTTTGTGACTACACAGCCTGCTTACGAGCATTTGATGCAACTTTAGTGAACAAGCAGCGTACCAAAACCATTCTGGAAGCTTGTGACGTTCGTGACCGCATCTCACATAAGTGTACAAGCATTAGAAAACTCGGCTCGGCGACCAAAGAATTACTGATCGCATGTTTACTTTTGAGTCATCAGCAGTTGGCGGAAACGTCAGAGTCAATTTCCGGCAGGCTTCCAGCGTGTGTTGTGCTGATTCACTTCAATTGCCCGGCATTTGTTTTGGACTCTACCGGCCCTTTCAGAGGTGCCGGAATCCTCTTGAACACTGCTCGTGATTTAACAAGCGCGCTTTCCCAAACTCTACCGATTTGGGCTGATAACACGCGCGTTCGCAGCAGCGAGCCAAGGTTGTCGGCGGTCGCGACATCTGGCGATGGTTCTGCAGAACTCCTCGTCACCATCCCGTTCGTGTGCAGCCAGTAGATGCAAAAGAATGTCGTTGGATAGCTGGGGGAGTTGCAAATCGGCAAAGGCGTTTTGTCGATTCTCGGGCATCGACTCGAAGAGTTCTCTTGCGAGATTCACCAGAGACCCCAGTTGGACTTCTCGGTCAACGCATTTCAAGAATGGCCCGGTTTCCATCATTTGAATGGCGAATGATGCGGCGGCTAGATCGTCTTCCGTCAGGAACCCAAGGAGGTCGGATGCTTGTTGCAAGTTTGGCACTTTTCCGGCATCCCACGGTTGATTGAGGCATTGTGTCTGAATCGCCTCTGCCATCAACTTCCCAACGACATAGTGTCCGTTGAAGTTGTAATGAACGTGCTCTATGAAAAGGTCATTGCCTGGGGCCGACAAAATGCCAGTGGTTTTGAATCCCTGCTGGACATCAAGATAGTAGCACTGATCGCGATGCGTTACGGCGTTCTGTGCGACAGAATAAAACTCCGACGGCATGCGGTATCGGCAGGCGTCAAGATCTCGTGCACGAGAGAATGCCAGCCACGCCTCGTCCTGTCGATTCACTTCATGAAGGCATTGTCCCAGTCTGTATTGAGATTCTGCATGTTCAGGAATCAGATCTGTCGCTTCCTGGACAATCGGCAATGCCTTCGCATATTCGCCCTGCGACATCAGGTCGGCGGCCTGCCACATCAGTTCCTTCCACTCGTTTCGCCCAGTCCTGGCGGTCTCCGGCCAAATGGCCAACATCGGGCTTTGGTCCCGCAGATTACACGCGACCGGGGCCAATAATAGTGGCACCTTCGCCTTGTTACAGGTTGCGACGATGCGATTCAGGTTGGTCTCAAAATTCTGTTTCGCCTGAACATAAATAGAACTTCTGAGTGGGATATCTAACTGGCGTGGCAGTGTGCTGAACAGATCGTCCCGCATGATTGCTTTTCCATAACCGCCGGCCAGCAGTTGAGTCGTACGCAGGTGACGGACAGCAAATGCCGCGCGAATGATGCCTGGACGAAAGTTGAAGGCCGATGATCCGGGGCCGCCAGTTCCATAGAATTCATTGTGACCGATGTGCAGTACAATGAGATCGGGTGAAGCTTCCATGCATTGCTCTGCAAGATCTGCGAGGGCGAAACTATTGATCCCGGTGATACCTGCATTCAGGACTTCCACCGGGCGTTCCGGTTGTTGACAGAGCAACTGCATTTCAACATGACGCGGGAACGACAATTCCGAGGCATACGGAAACCCCATAACGGTCGATTCGCCCAGCACTATGATGCGAAGTGTGTCCTTTGGCTTCGGAAGATTGAACGGGCGAATTTCTGGCCCGGACAGGTCAGTTGGGCCGTAATAAACAAGATCAGCGGCCCCATTGAATTGGTGCGAATAGGACGGAGCATCAGACTTCATTGCCGCGCTGATCGGGATCACCAGCGACGTATCAACACCAATGCCAAACAGACGCAATGCGCCCTCGAGAACTATCAGAAGAAACAGTCCCAACAGAATTGCCGAGATCCGAAACAGCCAGATTCGTCGCTTTCGCTGTTGTGATTTTTCTTTACGGCTTGCTGTCTCTGGCATTTGTGTTTTCAGTGCGTGATAGTGATTTCAAAACAATTCACTGAGGCGGTGATGGAAAACAGTGAGCCCCTCCGCGAACCGTCGATCAATGATTTGAATAGGGAAACTCTGTCGATGTGGGAATAATGAATAGAAAGTGAAACGCCCGCCGATTCCTGAAACGACGGTATCGCGTTTTGTCGAGGTCCGTAGATTTCACACTCGCCATGATGCGGCCACCAACATATTTCTCAACAGTGTCGATGGCGAACTTCAGGTGACCTCAGCGGTCACTTTCGTGAGGCTCGGAGTGACTATGTTCGCCCTCAGCCTGATTTTCCGGGGGCATAGCGTCGCGAACGCGAATCCAATGATCGTGAAAGGACACCCCTGGAATCAATTCCACAGCCGGCATGTGACAGGCGATGCAATTTGTCGTTTCGCCCGCGCTGCACGACTTTTGAAAGTTCGTGGAATGGCATTTCCTGCAGTTCTCGACCTGGACTTCAGCAGTTCGGGAATGGACGTCCGCGTGAGCATCATGGCAGGTTGTGCACTTCATAACATCGCTGGAGTTGAGATAGCAGCGACTCTGCAGCAATCCAACCGGCTGAAAGCGGACAAGGGAATTTGGATAATCCTTAAGTCGCGCTGGTGTCATTTCCTGGGGCATCCGGTGACACTCTCCGCACATCGTTATTTCTTCGCTTGCGGTCCAACCATGCCTGATGGACTGTTTGGCTTCAGCCAGATTGCCGTTCTCAGCAGCTGACACATGAGCGGCCCCCGGCCCGTGGCATTTTTCGCAATGAACGCCTGCGGTGAGATTCTCCACGCGGCCATCGACTATTTTGCCTGTGGTGATGTGACAATTGAAGCATCGGTGCATGTCCTTGCCTCGAAAAACCTTTCCAAAACATTCCATATCCCGGCCAGGAGTTTCCTTTGCTTGTCCCGGAGTTATCTCAACCTTTGAGCCATTCCTGAACCAGGACATTCTGTGCTCGATCGCGACTGTTTCTCCACTGTCCTGAAGCAGCGTCAGGAATGTAACGGCATGTTCCCCCGATCCAAATGCGTAGTCGAGCGGAAAGAGACGATCGGGGAAACGCTCTGGTAGCGAAACGGCAAGCCCTTCGTCATCGCAGATGTATTCGAATGTTCCGAAGTCTTCGCCCCCAAAATGTTTAGTATCACAGAATAAAGCCGCAGTCTGTGACGCTTTGGCCGTTGTCAGAGTGCGTGAATGAGGAGTGGTGAGGTGAGACGTATGAGTATCAGCATGGCATTCCGCGCATCGCATGTGCCCGATGTAGGCATTATCAGCAACTTCGTTGCGCGTCGTCTGGGGCGGATAAACGGATTTTTTCTGCGAGTTTTCTGGTCTCAAAACCACGAACAACACACCGCTGATCATCACGATGAGAGTTAAAAGACCCAAAGCACGAGCGATGTATTTAATCCGGTTCGTCAAAGGTTTGACTCTCTAAAAACGATCGACCAGCAGTCGGAAATCGCGACATGCTTGAACGCTTCCGTCGATCTAAGCTCGTTCCACGGCTCACATTTCGGATCGCGTCCTCAGTGAAGGATTCAAAGTCGATGGTATCATCACGATCAGAGGGTAGCAATCCGGTGTTTCGAGGCACGACCGTGAAGATGTGCGTCAGTGTTCGTTTGCTGTCTGCGACGTACAAAAAAGCCAGGAACAGGGATTGATAAACATCAGTGGCACTGGGTGACCTGGCTATTGTCGCTAAGGCAATTGAAAAGAGCTGTGAGACCTATTTATCCTTTTAAAGGATTCACTGTCCCTTTTTTGTTCAACGACAAAAGAAGTTCGCAACGGAGGAGCGGTGCAGACAGCAAATTCGCGTGAATGGCTTCAGTTCAGGCCGTCTTCAGCGAATATTCCCCGAATTCGATTCGGCGCAATTTATGAATCGTTAAGCCGAACCGGTTCAATCTATCGCCATTGCAGTCGATCAATCGTTGTGGAGAAAGCCACCATCCGGGCACGGACCACGACTGGTCAACGCAATTCTTCCATGTCGGGTGGAAACGAGCAAAGATTGCTGTGGAAATGGGCCACTTTTCTTTAGAATCGCGGGGTCCAAACAAGATTGGGCGGCACGATCACCTGGGTTCTTTGGCTGAGGTTTTTGCCAATGGTTTTGAGCAGCGAACAACGACACCTGGACGTCCGGTTTGTAGTTGCACTGGCGATGTCCGTTGCGGCCGGGTTGACGTCAGTCACGAACGTGTTGGCGCAGGATGCGGGAAGTGCAGAGAACTCCGAAGCAGCGGTCGCTGAAATTCTTCTTCCGGAATTTACTCCCGAAGATTTCACATTCTTCGAAGCCAAAGTACGACCACTGCTTGTCGAGCATTGCTTGGAATGTCACGGAGATGGAAAACAGAAGGGCCATCTGCGTCTGGATTCGCGTGAATCCATTTTGTCCGGCGGTGAATCGGGCGCCGCGGTTGTCCCGCTGAAGCCAGACGAGAGCTTGCTTCTGCAAGCGGTTCGGTATGCATCTTTCGAAATGCCTCCGAGCGGAAAACTGCCGGAGTCCGCTATTGCCATTTTCGAAGAATGGATTCGTCGCGGGGCACCATGGCCCGGTTCCGATGGCAAACCGGTGGCTTCACGTTCAGGCGACAAAGGTTTCACCGAAGAGGATCGTGCGTGGTGGGCCTTGCAGCCGCTGAAGGATCATGCTCCACCGATGACGGAAAACGATACGTGGAGTCGGAATGACGTTGATCGTTTCATTCTGCATCAGATGACGCACAGTCGGCTCACGCCGGCCGCTGAAGCGGACCGTGCGACGCTGATTCGCCGACTATCGTTTGATCTGATTGGCCTGCCCCCAACTCCAGCCGATGTTGTCGCCTTTGAAAATGACTCCGATCCGCAGGCCTATGAGAAACTGGTCCACCGGCTTTTGCAGAGTCCTCAATATGGCGAACGTTGGGCCCGCCACTGGCTGGATGTAGTTCGTTATGCAGACTCCGACGGTTATCGTATCGATCACTACCGTCCCGATTCCTGGCGATACCGTGACTATGTGATACGCTCGCTGAACAACGACAAGCCCTATGACAGGTTTGTCCAGGAACAGCTCGCCGGAGATGAATTGTTCCCGGACAATCCGGACGCGTTAATTGCCACCGGATATCTTCGGCACTGGATTTACGAATACAACAATCGCGATGTCAGAGGCCAGTGGGATCTGATTCTGAACGAAGTCACCGACACCACGGGCGACGTCTTTTTAGGTGTTGGCCTTCAATGCGCAAAATGTCACGATCACAAATATGACCCGCTGTTACAAAAAGACTATTTCCGATTGCGGGCGTTTTTTGAAGCCATCAGGCCGGATGACAAACACGTCATTGCGTCGACTGCTGAACAGCAGAGTTACGACGAACAACTGAAAGCGTGGGAAGCTGCCACTGCGGATATTCGCACGAAAATTGCTGACATGGAAAAACCATTTCGAGCTCAGGCGAAAGAGAGCGGCATTGAGAAATTCCCGATGGACATTCAACTGATTCTGCGGGACGAACAGGCCGTCCGCGGTCCTTACGAACAGCAGCTGTTTGAGCTGGCATGGCGGCAGGTCGACTACGAATACGAGGGGCTCGACAATCGCATCAAAGGCGACGACAAAGAAAAACTGCTGGCACTGCGCCGTGAACTTGCCGCTCACGATGCACTGCAACCCAAAGCATTGCCAGCAGCTTTGGTTGTTACGGACATTGGAACTGCGGCGCCGATCACAAAGATCCCCAAGCGAAAGGTGGAAGTTGGTCCTGGCTTTCTGAGCATTCTGGATTCTGCCGATGCGGAGATCGCCCCTGTTGCGGCGTTGCAAAAGACAACCGGCCGCAGATCGGCTTTGGCACAATGGCTGACGCAGCCCGACAATCCGTTGTCCACACGAGTGATTGTGAATCGAATCTGGCAGGGCCATTTTGGACGTGGCCTGGCTCAAAACGCCAGCGACTTCGGGACACTCGGCGGACCTCCGACTCATCCGGAATTGCTCGATTGGCTGACATTGCGATTCGTACGCAATGGCTGGACGTTCAAAGACCTCCATCGTCTCATCGTGACATCTGCGACCTATCGTCAGGCATCGGAACATCCGCAGCTGGCCGACTATCAGCAGCAGGATCCGCTCAATCGCGATTACTGGCGATTCAATACGCGCAGGCTGGATGCGGAACAGATTCGTGATGCGATCCTGGCAGTTTCGGGACAGTTGGATCCGACGGCGGGCGGGCCGGGTGTTCAGTCCGACGTTCCTCGCCGATCGATCTACATGCGTGTGATGCGGAATGAACGTGACTCCCTGCTGGATGTTTTCGACCTGCCGCTGTTCTTCTCGAGCAATGCGTCGCGCGACACCACAACATCACCTGTGCAGTCACTGCTTCTGTTTAACAGCCAGATCATGATGAATCATGGGGCTCGTTTTGCGGCATCGCTGACGGAATCCTCAAGCGCCTCTACAGCAACCACAGAAATCAGGGAGTTGTGGCAGCGAGCGTTCTGTCGTCCGCCAACCGACGACGAAGAAAGTGCGGCCGTGCAGTTTCTAAAGGATCAGCAGGAACGAATTACGCTGGAGCGAGGCCAGATGGATACGGCCTCTGTGCCGCTTGGAAGACTTCCGTATCGTGATGGCCAGGCAGTCGTTGTGAATCCGACCGATAAGCCGTTGCGGTTGGTGGCGGAGTCATCAGACTCGATGAACACCAGCGAGTTCACGATTGAAGCGTGCTTTCAAATTCGTTCCATTCAGGAAACCGGAGCCGTGCGAACGATCGCCGCCAAATGGAATGGTGATGGCAAGTCGGTAGGTTGGACCTGTGGGATTACCGGCAAAGGATCACGCCGAAAACCACAGACGCTGGTGATGCAGTTGTTTGGCAAGTCAGTCGACGGTTCAATACAAGAAGCGGCTCTGTTTTCTGATCAGCAGGTGGAACTCAATACGCCGTACTATTTGGCCATCACCGTGCAACCGGCCATCACCGTGCAACCGGCCATCACCGTGCAACCGGCCATCACCGTGCAACCGGCCATCACCGTGCAACCGGCCATCACCGTGCAACCGGCCAGTGCCGGGGTCGATACCGGGATCGTCACTTTTCATCTGAAGAATCTGGCAAATGCTGATGAGCCGTTGAATACAGTCACGGTCACTCACAGTATCAGCGAGCCTGTGATCAACTCGCTTCCTCTGACGCTGGGGTTCCGCGCAGGCTCCGGGGAGACAGGGTTTGATGGGCTGATTGATGATGTACGTCTGTCTGCAACCGCCCTGTCAGTTGACAAACTGCTCTTGAATTCGGAATCGCCCGGGCCGGCCACCGTCGCTTTTTGGAGATTTGAACCGGTCCCCGGGTTGCTGGAGGATTCGACTGGAAAATCTGCACGGCTGTCTCTGCAGAGGACCGAATCCGCTTCGATTTCTGCGGAACAGGCCGCTTTAGCCGATCTTTGCCACGTCCTCCTGAACTCGAACGAGTTTCTCTATGTAAAGTGAGGGGCAACGGGTCGGCATTTCCCTGAGTCATGGCCGAAGACCAGAGACACCGTCGCAGACGATCAGGCAGAGTTTGGGGATGGCTTCGCGGAAATTCGGGATTCTCGAGAATTCTGTCCCGTGCCGCATGGCGGCTCCGTGGAATTGCGAGAACCCACGACTTCTCTACAATTCCGGCACGTTCGACTTCGGTCAGGCTTTCCATAGCTGCGAACCAATACAAGCTCGAAGCGCCAGCGAGTGGTCCCAACATGTTCTTCACTCGCTAACGCTGCGATCTTGTGTCGGGACTTTTCTGCCCGCGAAAACCAGATCTTCAAATTCCGCTGCAACATCACTGCACGTGCTTCGGCAACAGCATACACTGAATTTTCACTTCTCTTGAGAACCCTCCGAGTCACACATGAGCAACACCAATCCTTTCGGTGCCGAAGCCACTCTTTCAACCGCTGCCGGCAGCGTCAAATACTTCAGTCTGCCAAAGCTGATTCAGGATGGCATTGGTGACATCAACACGCTCCCGTTTTCAATCCGCGTTTTGCTCGAAGCCTGCCTGCGTAACGTCGACAACTTTATCGTCACCGCCGATGACGTAAACAATCTGGCCAACTGGAACGCCGCGAAGCCAGCCGAAGTGGAAGTGCCGTTCAAGCCAGGTCGAGTCGTACTGCAGGACTTCACCGGCGTGCCGGCCGTTGTCGACCTGGCGGCTCTGCGAAGTGCAATGGTGCGAATGGGCGGAGATCCAAAGAAGATCAATCCGCTGGTACCCTGTGACCTTGTCGTTGACCATAGTGTGCAGGTTGACGAATTCGCCAACAAGTTCGCTCTGCAGCGAAACGTCGAAATTGAATTCGAACGCAACATGGAACGATATCAGTTCCTGCGCTGGGGCCAGACGGCATTCAACAACTTCCGAGTTGTTCCGCCAGCGACCGGCATCGTTCACCAGGTCAATCTGGAATATCTCGCAACCGTCGTGATGACCACCAACGGCGTTGCGTACCCGGACAGCCTTGTTGGCACCGACAGTCACACAACCATGATCAATGGACTGGGCGTCGTCGGCTGGGGTGTCGGCGGGATTGAAGCCGAAGCGGTCATGCTGGGTCAGCCAATCTACATGCTCACACCGGAAGTCGTCGGCTTCCGTTTGTCGGGCCAGTTGCCGGAAGGCTCAACCGCCACCGACCTTGTGTTGACTGTGACTCAGATGCTGCGAGCTCACAAGGTCGTGGGCAAGTTTGTAGAATTTTACGGCCCGGGCATTGATGCACTCAGCCTTGCCGACCGAGCGACTCTGGCCAACATGGCACCTGAATATGGTGCCACCATGGGCTTCTTCCCTGTCGACAATGAAACTCTGCGATATCTTGAACGCACGGGTCGACCAAAGAGTCTGATCGACCTGGTCGAACGCTATTACAAGGCTCAGGGCTTGTTCCGCACGGCGGATTCGCCCGAGCCACGTTTCAGCAGCTCACTGTCACTTGACCTGGCCGATGTCGTGCCTTCAATGGCCGGTCCAAAGCGTCCTCAGGATCGGATCCTGTTGAAGAACATGCTGTCATCGTGGGAAAAGGATCGCAGTGCGACATTCGGCAAGACCGCTGTTTCTCCGGCCGTTAAATTGGAAGGCAGCAATGCCAGCATTACTGACGGCGCCGTGGTCATCGCGGCCATCACCAGCTGCACGAACACCAGCAACCCAAGCGTGATGATTGGAGCTGGACTGTTGGCTCGTAACGCCGTCGCGAAGGGTCTGACCAGCAAGCCGTGGGTGAAGACAAGTCTGGCCCCTGGCAGCCGCGTCGTCACTGAGTACTTCGAAAAGTCGGGTCTGGACAAAGCTCTGGATGCACTTGGATTTCAGACCGTCGGCTACGGCTGCACGACCTGCATCGGAAACAGCGGACCTCTGCCGGATGCTGTTGGCAAAGCGGTCACTTCTGGCGACCTTGTTGCGGCGGCAGTACTGTCCGGCAATCGAAACTTCGAAGGTCGCGTCAATCCGCTCGTGAAAGCCAACTACCTGGCCAGTCCACCGTTGGTGGTTGCCTATGCCATCGCAGGCACCGTTGACATCGACCTCGCGACTCAGCCGCTCGGAAAAGATCAGCAGGGCAAGGACGTCTTCTTGAAGGACATCTGGCCGACTCAGAAAGAAATTGCGGACACCATTGCCTCGTCGATGACTCCGGAAATGTTTACCGAACAATACGGCAAGGCGACTCTGGGCCCTGAAGAATGGCAGAAGATTCAAAGCAGCACGGGCGACATTTTCCAGTGGGACGAAAAGAGCACCTACGTTCAGGAGCCACCGTTCTTCGTCGACATGCCGCTGACACCCGAGCCGATTCAGTCGATCGAAGGAGCACGCTGTCTGGTGTCTGTTGGTGATTCGACAACCACCGACCACATCAGCCCGGCCGGTTCGATCAAAGCCAGCAGCCCGGCAGGCAAGTACCTGCAGGCTCAGGGCGTGAAGCCGGAAGACTTCAATCAGTACGGAGCTCGCCGAGGCAACGACCGCGTGATGACTCGCGGAACGTTCGCCAACGTACGACTGAAAAACCTGATTGCCCCTGGCACCGAAGGCAGCGTGGCGATCCACTTCCCAAGCGGCGAACAGACGTCGATCTACGATGCCGCGATGAAGTACAAGGAAGACGGCACTCCGCTGGTCGTTCTGGCCGGAGCGGAATACGGCACCGGTTCATCTCGCGACTGGGCGGCCAAGGGCACGTACCTGCTCGGCATTCGAGCTGTCATCGCCACCAGCTTTGAGCGTATTCATCGTTCGAATCTGGTTGGGATGGGCGTGTTGCCATTGCAGTTCCGCGAAGGCGAAAGCCGTGAGTCACTGGATCTGGACGGTACCGAGACGTTCGACATCCGTCTGAGCGACAAGCTGGAACCGCGTCAGGCGGTTGAAGTGATCGCACGGAAACCGAACGGCGAAATGGTCCTCTTCGTCACCACCTGCCGCATCGACACGCCGGTTGAAGTGGTCTACTACCGCAACGGCGGGATTCTGCATACCGTCTTGAGGCAGCTGGCGAAGGGGTAGTAGTGCGTGTTTGATCGCGAACCTCGGGCTATCGAGCACGAGGCTATCGTGACGCGGCAGCTACGCAGCCAATCGCATATTGGTGCACCTGCGATTCGCTGCGGAGCAGCGGCGTATCGATAGCCTGTGGCTTTAGCCACAGGTCACGATGCCCCCAAACACACCAAGCTGCGGAGCACCGACGTTTTTTGGCGAACGTGTGATGTCGCATGAACGATCCCGATCTCGCCGGCGATGGGAAAAAAATTCGCCACGATTTGAATGGCGTGTTCAAAATCTCGGCCCGGATTTACGTCGCTCCTCCGGAGCTTTGGTTCGTGTTTGATCGCGAACCTCGGGCTGAAGCCCGAGGCTATCAAAACGCGGCAGCTCCGCAGCAAATCGCAAATGGGTTGAAGAATGATCCTCTGGCTGCTGCCCCGATCACTTGCCATTTGTGCCTCCGATTGTTTACGTTCGCACTCTCATGACATCGTTCCGTAAAACTGGAGCCTCCCTGCATGTCAACGCACACCTTCCTGAAATATCACATCGTCTTCGGAACCCAATATCGTCGCCCGTTGATTCACGTGAAATTCAGGCAGGAGCTTTATGCTTACATCAGCGGCATCATTAACGGTGAAGGCGGCCATTCTGATGCAATTGGTGGCATCGACGATCACGTCCACATTCTGTGCGGCATTCCGCCGCGGATTGCTGTGTCTGACATGCTGCGAGCCGTCAAATCCAGCTCGTCAAAATGGATCAACGATAATCGTCACTGCACGACGGAATTTCACTGGCAAAGAGGTTTTGCCGCGTTTTCTGTCAGCAAGTCGAGCATGTCTGACGTGAGAGCCTATATCGCTCGCCAGGAAGAGCACCATCGCCGACGATCATTCGTGGATGAATATCGCGAGTTGCTGATTCGGCACGAAATTCAGTTCGAAGAAAAGTACCTCTTCGACGATGAACACACGGGATGAACGGGATTGGGGAGAAAATCTTTGCTTGAAACAGTTCAACAGAAGCAACTGTGGCTGCCCGGCGAACTTCGATTGGAGCTACTTGTGAAAGATCATCCACAAATAGGCTTCTCAAAGTATTGGGACATTTACCTGCCGCTCGGGATGAGTGCGATTCCAGCCGGCTGCTTCAAGTTGGTGCGAATCGTGATAGACGGCGAGGACGCACCGGGGGCACGCATCGAAACGTGGCAAATCGTGCTCATGCTCTTGCTGCAGACTATCGGTATTATTGGTATGGCTGTGGTGGTGCTGATTCGAATGGAGATGGCAATGACACAACTTCACGTCGTGACCGCCGGGAACCCGACGTTGTGGCGGCGGCTGTGTTTGCTGTCGTCGCTTTGCTGCCTGGCAATGTTTGACGTCTTTTTAAACGTTGGCTTCGCCTTTGCGGGTGCCTGGCCTCTCATCGTCGGCTCAGTGTTTTGGTGTTTTGTGTACCTGGCTGGAATCAGACTGACGTTTTTCAGATTGCCGACCCGCTGTGTCGTTCGCGAATAGCGAGCATGCTGGTTCTGAACTTTTGCCGGGTGTGACAAACGAGCGAATGCGAGTGCGGGCACACCATTGGACGCCCTCTCGTAAAACATCGCCGCGTGGCCATGGGCTTGCCCGGTGGCTGACCTGCATGTCACAATGGATCCGAAGACCGGTGTGCCTGCTCGTTGCTTGTCACGCCCTACGAGACTATCGCCAATGCGTACTACACTGCTTGACCAAACACGGAATTCTGGTTGGTACGGCAGAATGGCTCATGCAACTCGGTTTGAGATGGACTGACAATTCAATCAGGTTCTTTCCATTTGATGGCGGTCGTCCATACATCATCTTGATTAGATCCTGGCTTTTGGAGTTCTCATGCGATCCTCATCCTTGAAGACAATGCGGAACGGCGATGCTGGACCACATCAGCGATTCTCTGCCGATGTTTGGTGTCTCGTTTTTTGAAACATCGGACACCATCATCAGTGCTCTGAAGAGCGTTGATTATCGGGACGTCGCTTTGATCTCACTGGACAATGACCTGGATCCCATCGTCGTCAATGGGCGGGTTCTCGATGCCGGTGATGGAGTGGCTGTGGCGCGGTTTCTGGTCAACCGTGCCAGTGATGGGTTCGGAGACATCGCACATACGCCGCCGGTAATTATCCACACCACCAATGAGCAAGCCGCAGGCGCGATGCAGGATCTATTCACAACAGCGCGCTGGCAGTTCGACAGAGTGATCCCTTACGGTGCGGAGTCGTGGGTCGGCGAGGTTTGGATCCAGAGAGTACGGTCCATGATCATCGGCAATGTTTCGGATCGAAAAACAATTGCAACAATCCGATGAGTGTGTGTCGGTGCTCCTTTCTCGACATTCAGCAAGCGACAGTTTCGTAGGGTGTGACAAACGAGCGACAGCGAGTGCAGGCACACCGATTGGTGCCGTATCTTTCCGTCGCTCCTCCGGAGCTTTGGATTTGTGTGTGATCGCGGACCTCGGGCTGAAGCGCGAGGCTGTCGTGACGCGGCAGCTCCGCGGCCAATCGCAATCGAGCTGGGATGTGCGTCGTCGCCGGATGTCATTGGCTCTGCATTTATCCGGCATCATCCCGTCATGGCATCAATCCGTCATTGGGCTCGCATCGGCTTTGCATCGTCCCGCGTGTCGCCTCCTGCGATTCGCTGCGGAGCTGCGGCGTATCGATAGCCTGTGGCTTTAGCCACAGGTCACCATGCCCCCAAACACACCAAGCTGCGGAGCAGTGACGTATGACTTTGCCCTCGAGCGGGGCGGACGGAAATCTGCGATGCGCATCGAGAAATCGCCGCTGTTCGGAATCTTTGGACAGCTAAGGTGCAATCTCTGCGAGATCTGGTAAAATCAGCATGCAACGATCGAAGGCAGCGTTTTCCCAAGGCTGCTAGGTGATCTCCTGCACTCAAAAAGTGCATTCTCGTTGCATTCTAGTCGGCTTACCATGTTTACCGGCCTCGTGGAAGGACAGGGGACTGTCAGGCACATTGCCTCACTTCCAGTAGGGCTGCGCCTGTCAATTGCACCCGACGCTGGCTGTTTTGCGGCATCCGAAGTTGCGATTGGGGACAGCATCTCCATTTGCGGTTGCTGCCTGACTGTCGTCGCGATTCATGATGACACGCTGGACTTCGAAGCGGGCCTCGAAACGCTCTCGAAAACCAGTCTCGGTCGGTATCAGATCGCGACCCGCGTCAATCTTGAGCGATCTCTGGCTGCCAACGCAAGACTTGGCGGTCACTTTGTTCAGGGGCATGTCGACGGAGTTGCCATGGTGTCTGAAATTGTTCGCAGCGGCGAATGGATCGACATGTGGTTTTCGGCCCCCTCAGAGCAATTGCGGCTGATGGTCACCAGGGGATCGATCGCGGTTGATGGAATCAGCCTGACCGTCGTCAATGTCACCGACACGCGTTTTTCGGTGGCTTTGATTCCCCACACTCTGCAGGTGACAACACTCGGCAGCATCGCGGCAGGCGACACCGTCAATATTGAAAACGATGTGCTCGGAAAATACGTCGACCAGCTTCTTGCACGCCGCCTGGCATCACTCACGGATGGCGACGGATTTTCAGTCGCGCGAGTGACGGCCGCCATTACCGGAATATCTCAGAATTCAGCCAGTCCACTGACCCACGAAAGCCCTCCTCCACAATGAGAGACGTACAACGTCAAACGCGGTCCTTTCTGATGTCGCTGTTTCAGCAGCACGGCATCAACCCGCGCGGAGATCTTGGGCAGAATTTCCTGATTGATGTGAATCTCATTGAGTTCGCTGTTCGAGCCGCCGAACTGGATCCTCGCGATGTGGCTCTTGAAGTGGGATCGGGCACAGGCGGGATGACCGCGTTTCTTGCTCAGCAGGCCGGGCGAGTCATCTCGGTGGACATCGACAAGAACATGTCGATGCTCGCGAGCGAAGCTGTGCAGGACTGTCCCAACGTCACGATGATCAACAGTGACATCCTGAAAAACAAGAACACACTGGACCCGCATATTTGTGAAGTGATTCGTCATCACGTGGCTTCCATACACGGAGGACGATTGAAGCTTGTTTCCAATCTGCCATACAGCGTCGCCACGCCGGTGATCTCTAATATCATTGCGTCGGATCTTCCGTGGGAGCGGATGATCTGCACCATTCAGTGGGAACTGGCGGAGAAAATGGAAGCCGAGCCTGGTACATCCAAGTATAGCGCGATGTCTGCCTGGATTCAGTCGCAGGGTACGGTACGCATTCTTCGTCGGCTGGGTCCTAACGTTTTTTGGCCGCGTCCCAAAGTGGATTCCGCGATTATTAGTATCTGGCGTGATCAGGAGAAAGCCGACCGTATTTGCGACCGCCGATTCTTTCAGGACTTCCTTCGCCGAGCGTTTACTTTACGCCGCAAGTTCATACGCAGTGTCCTTGTGGCACTGTATCGCAAGGAACTTGATAAGGCCGAGATCGACGTGCTGCTGGGAGAATTGGGGCATACGGCAGAGGACCGTGCTGAAAACATGGACGTGGCCACTTTGATCCGTCTGTCGAATCATCTGCACGCCACGATTCAGAAGAAGGGTAGTCCCATCGAGATCGAAGCCGACGACGAACCGCTGACGACTGAGATCTGAAATCGGGAACTCCTCATTTCAAATTTCCAATCTGATATCTCAAATTTCACTACTCACACTCGGCACTTCGCCACCCCCGAATATCGCACCATCTTAAGAATGGAGAAACAACCATGCAGGATCGCATCGCCTACCGCGGATTGACGTTTGATGACGTTCTTCTGGAACCCGGCTACAGCGAAGTGGTCCCGTCGGAAGTCGACATCAGCTCGTTTCTGACTCGGAACATCAGCCTCAATGTGCCTCTGGTCAGCAGTCCGATGGACACGGTGACCGAGAGCGAGATGGCCGTTTCCATGGCGCAGCTGGGCGGCATCGGCATCATTCATAAGAACATGTCGATTGAACAGCAGGCCATGCAGGTTAATCGCGTGAAACGCAGTGAGCATGGCGTCATCGTGGATCCGGTCACACTGCCTCCGGAAACACCCGCCGGAGAAGCGGTCCGACTGATGGACGAACGAAACATCGGCGGCGTCCCGATTACGGTGAATGGTCGACTGGTGGGCATTCTGACTCGCCGCGATTTAAGATTTCTTGAGTCTAAAGATCGGCCTGTTTCCGAGGTTATGACGCGGGATAACCTGGTCACCGCGCCGGAGGATACGACCCTGGAAGCAGCCGAAAGAATTCTCCTTCAAAACAAAGTCGAGAAACTTTTGCTCGTGGACGATCAATATCAGCTGAAGGGCTTGATCACAATTCGAGACATCGACAAGAACCTGCAGTTTCCGCGGGCATCGAAAGATTCACGCGGTCGTTTGCGGGTTGGCGCTGCGGTCGGAGTTTTTGATTTTGATCGAGCGGCCCAATTGGTCGAATCGGGTGTAGACGTGCTGGTTGTTGATAGCGCACATGGTCATTCTCGCAACGTAATTGAGACGGTGCGGGCGATCAAGAAGCAGCTTCAGATCGATGTGATTGCGGGAAACATCGCAACCGAAGAAGGCGCGCGGGCTTTGGCGGATGCTGGTGCAGATGCGATTAAGGTTGGGATAGGTCCTGGGTCGATCTGTACTACTAGAATCATTTCTGGCATCGGTGTGCCTCAGTTGAGCGCCGTGGCGAATGCCGCTCGTGCTCTTCAGGGCACCGGGATTCCGATCATCGCTGACGGCGGAATTCGCTTCAGCGGAGACATGACAAAGGCACTTGCTGCCGGAGCATGGACCGTGATGATCGGTGGTCTACTGGCAGGTGTCGATGAAAGTCCTGGTGAGATGATTCTTTACCAGGGCAGGAGCTTCAAGCGTTACCGAGGAATGGGATCGCTGGGAGCAATGATAAAGGGAAGTAGTGAACGTTATCGGCAGGGCCATGTCACATCGGGCGACCAGTCCAAACTGGTTCCGGAAGGCGTGGAAGGTCGTGTTCCTTACAAAGGAGCCTTGCAGCCGCTGATGTTCCAGCTGACAGGTGGTCTTCGTTCCGGCATGGGTTATGTCGGAGTCGGGACCACACGGGAGCTGCGAGAGAAAGCTCGTTTTATCGAGATTTCAGCGGCATCAGTTAGGGAGAACCATCCACATGACATCGCGATTACTCAGGAAGCTCCAAACTACTCTGTGGAGCATGCTCCCAAAGACTGAACGCATATCGGCCAGCGCCGGTCTCGCAGAAATTCTGCGAGACTTCGGCCTGGTGGGTCTTGCGGCACTGACGCTGGTTTCATCCGCCGCCGGACAGGAAAAAACGAATCGGTCGCGGCTGGCCTACTCCGGCAGGACGGCCGCTGCGGCCCCAACCGAAACGCCATCGCGAGCACCTTTGCGGAGCGTGAATACCATCCGGCTCGTTTCCGCCACCTCAGACGTGCCCGGCAGCGATTTAGTGTTTGAGCCAACAGCAGACCGATCTGAATCTGCGGGAAGTTCGGAGGCTCCGTCTGCCACTCCGCAGCGGCCGGAAATGCCGCCCGTTTCCGCACCCGAGATCGCCGCTCAGGCACGACAGCACATTGCTGGAGAGTCTGCCCCGCAGCACAGCCGAGTGCCAAAATCTGACGAGGGCTTTTCGGCTCGAATGGATTATGTATTGTCGGGTGGGATTGCCAATTCCTCATCATCCGTGGGCCAATGGTGGCAGGAACGGACCGACAATATGATGAGCCCGAAGTCATCGAGCCACTCGGGACAACGCCGTCAGCCTCTAAAGTCGCTGGCCCGATCTAACGGTCAGATGGCTGATCACGTGACTTTGCCACCCGAACCTGAAGCCGACGAATACGATCCCGGCGCGATTGCCGTTTTCGCAGGTGGTATTGAGCAAGCCGGCGCGCAGGAGTCATCGGACGAAGCCAGGGATCCGGACGTATCCAGTTCGGCTCCGTCACGATTAAGAACTGACATTCGAGATATTCAGCCAACGCTTCGTTACGCGTTGAAGAACATTGAAAAGGATCAGTTGCCGGAAGACTTTGATACTCGTGCGAACAACGGTGAGTATCAGGCTCGACAGTCCAGCCCGACTGTCTACCAGTGGGCACCAACGAACTTCTGGCATTATCCTCTGTACTTCCAGGACCCGTCACTGGAACGTTATGGCCATACTTACCATCCGGTCGTGCAGCCGTTTGCGTCATCAGGTCTGTTCGCTACCCAGCTAATGGGACTGCCCTACCAGATGGCTCTGCACCCAGTACACTCCAAACAGTACGCACTGGGTTATTACCGACCGGGTGAATGTGCTCCGAAGAAGCACTATGCAATTCCGTTCAACGAAGAAGCCACACTGGTCGAAGTCGCTACGATTGCTGGCCTGATCCTGATCATTCCGTAACCGAGCGGACTGGTTTCAGGGACACAAAAAGAGCGGCGGATGCTTCTGGACTCCAGAAAACATCCGCGGCTTTTTATTGAGCCGATTGATGTCGGCCGCATTTTCCGCTCGGCGTGCATTTTTCATAAAGCCGCTTGAAATGAGGAATGTGAGCGACTCAGTTTTCACGCACGGCGATGTTCAGTAACCTGCCTCTATATTCCGGTGAAAGTTCTTCGGACAAGCATCGATGGGCTCTGCGGAATAGATTTAAACCACGGCCAGGTGGCGAAACAGGCAGACGCACGGGACTTAAAATCCCGGGACCCGTAAAGGGTCGTACGGGTTCGATTCCCGTCCTGGCTAATAAAAAGACTGGGTTTTTGAAAAACCTGCGGTCGTCCAATCAGCCTCAAAATGGCGGGTGTCACCTAAAGTGTCACCTCGGACGATGAATTCAAGGTGTTGCCGTCACCTTGTGTCACCGCGGCGGGCATCGATCGATGGAAAGCCGCGTCGATATGTGCCCCGGCATCGGCGGCATCCCTAGACGAGTAATACCGCAACGTTGTGGTAATTGCAGAATGCCGCATCATCTTTTGCAGGAACGGGGCCTCTACTCGCTTTGCCCATCGTTCGCCGAATGATCGCCGCAAATCATGGGCAGAGGCAAACTCCTTCCTCTGGCCGTCTGGCGATCTTTCACGATCGTCCCGGATGCCTGCCGCCTGACTGCGAAGCCGCCTGACTGCGAAGCCGCCTGACTGCGAAGCCGCCTGACTGCGAAGCCACCTGACTGCGAAGCCACCTGACTGCGAAGCCACCAGAGTTCTCTGAGCGCACTGATGAGCAGTCCGCCGCGGGACTTGTGAGGGCCGGCGGCGGAGTTCTTTGCAGGGGCTCGACTTTAGATCTGGCCGTCGAGCGCCATCTGGTGGAAGCAGTGAGTGATCTTGTCCTGATTTTCCAGTAGCCAATCGATGGACGGTTCATTCCGCATTGCTTTGCCGATGGCTTTGCTGACGGCCGCGCGATGTGTCTTGAAAAGAATCTCGTAGTCGATCTCTTCTTTGGTCACGGCGGGATCCAGCCAGACGGATACGATGATTCCCAGGTCGTTGGCTTTTTCCTTTGGGATGTCGCCGGCACGGACTGCGTCCAGAACACCGTTGGCGATGGCGGCCTGAACAGTGCCCATCAGAATGTTGGTGTACTTTTCATCTTTCACGGTCACCTTGCTGACCATGACAGTCACCGGACGGACCTGCACGTCGCAGTTCAGGATCGCGAAAACTTTTGAATGTCCTTTGCTCTGGTCGCCCATCAGTTGAGCAATCGCGTGACCAACCGGGCCATCCAGTTCGCCAATGACAACTTCAGGCTCGGCTGCTGACCAGCCTGCTTCGTCTTCAACCAGTGCTTCCCCGGTTCGCATTACAATTCGCTGAGACATCGGCCTCTTTCTTTATTTTTAAAGTGACATAAAATTCGTAGTCCGAAGTGTAGCTTGCTGCGAATTCAATGGCAGGCACAGAGCGTTAAACACCTTTTCATCCTCGAATTCTGCAATCGCAGTTGCGGTTCCGCTACGGTGAACCAGAGCGTTCAAAAGTAAATTTCCCGAGCATCGTGTAAATGTTGATCAATGCCTGGTCGAGCATTTCTTCGCCCGCTCCAAGACCGACCCAGCTCACTGCCGGATCAGCGCCATAGCCACCTTCGGCAGCGGCTTCGATCGTGGGAAAGTACATATGATGACCATTGCAGTAGCCGAAGAAAAAGGTCTCCCTGGCACGGGAACGCTCCTTCAGTCGCAACCCGTGTTCACAGAAAAATTCACCCGATCCTCCGACGAGTGCCAGTTCCTGATTGATCAAGACAGACGTGATTCGAGGCCGGATGACGTTTTTCAGGAGATCGTCGGTCATAGATGCGTTCGCCAGTTCGGGGAAGAACGCAGTGGCGAACATGGCGTGTGTCAGCGGACTGGAGAACTGCATGCGTGTCGGAAACTCAAAGGTATCTGCCATCCCCTTGATCCGCGGTCGTTCGGGGATAGTGGTCTCGATCTTCAACGCTGTCTCAGACACTTCAGCAGCCATCGCTTTTCCGAAAGCGTCGACACCACGAGTGCTTTCGGAGGACATCGTGGAAAGATCGCCGCAGGCTCCCTGCATGAACACGCAGTTGGTCTGCAGAGTTTCTTCAACGGCCGTCATCATGGCTCCAGGCCAGTCGGCCGAAAAACGCAGATCGGCACCATCCAGCATCGTCGGGTGAGCCGCGTAGTTCACAACCACTGCAAGCGGCTTGCCTTGCAGATCGTCAATTCTGATGACGCCCAGTTCAGAGTCGAGAGGCTTTGGTTCCAGTTTGGAATGACGGTTACGATTCATCGACACCGGCTTGGTGCCCCATCCCATTTTTGCCGGCCGGACATCCGCCGCGGCCGCATGTATAGTCTCGATGATTTTACGCTCCAGTGCTTTGGAGTACGCCACAGCATCATCGAACGTGCCCTGGCCTTTCCCCGATTCGTCCAGCAGTTCAATGACGGGGCCGTGGTGTGTGTGCGATCCTGAGACCATGAGAAAGTCAATCTTTGACGTGGATTGAATCGCTTCTCGAATGCGGACCATCATGGCATCGGTGGGCGATCGGCCCAGATCCAGCCCCACAATCGCCAGCCGGTCCGATTCAACATCAATCACGACGGCTTTCACATACAGCGGGTCTCGAACACCGGTCGACAATGCCGCATGTCGCGCACCGTAACCCCACATGGGGGTTGGGCGATCGGGCGTGATATCCTGTTTGGCAAAGCCCACTTTGAAGTGGCGTGCATGGACCTCCGACGCCCATAGAAAAATGATCGCGGGAATCAGCCACAGTCGGTTCATGAAGCACTCTTTCATTGCGGGACGCGAGACATCTTGAGCATGGAGGACTGATCAGCGGCAGTCGCCAGGACAAAGCACCAACGGAGCATGTTTAAGGCGACTGAATATAGATCGGGTTGGACAGAATCCAGATCATTCGTTCGCCGGCCACATCAAGCCAGGCCTCGCAGCGATAGTTTCCCGGCTGACCGACGGAGGTCGTGAATTCCTGACCGTCGGCTTCCTCAACAACTTCGCCATTTCGCACCAGACGCCAGTGGACCGGCAACGGTGCGATGGCCTTCAACGATGTTCCATCGACTAGAGGAAACTGGCTACCCATTTCCTGGCGAACGGTTCCGTGTGTGGCCGCGAAATCAAAACCTCGAGAGTCGGCGATCCAGTCGAAAGCCACAAATGCGCGGCCCGCATCCAGACATTCTCGCACGGCCGCGTCACTGTGTTCCGTCAGCAACAGGTGCGTTCCCACATGGCGCAGGCTGTTTTCATAACGATCCAGAAACATATCAAAGACAACGTCCCCCGGCTTTTTATTCTTCAGTAGTTCTTCGCTGTTCGGCAGTGCGCCAATGCTGAGTTCCAGCAGCTTTTCACCCACCGCATCTTCCAACTGGCCTTTGTCGTCCGCAATCCAGCGAACTACAAAGCCCACGTTCTGATGAGCGTCGTTCGCAGAGACGCCTGTGTGCGGTGCGATCGCGCACAGTTCATCGAATCGCTTGAGATAACTGGCTGGGTACTTTTGCAGAGCCGCAAAACTTTCCTGAGGATACTGTCGAATCATGGACGCCAGACTCATCATCCGGAAAGGATTTTTCAACGCGGAGATCATGCCTTTCTCCTCCTTGAAATCGGCATGTGTGTTGTACATCTCCACGCCGGTGACGCCATCAATCTGCCAGTCCATTCGCTCTTCCAAATGCGACACAAACAACTGGCCATTGCGACCACGGACAAGATCGGCCAGTTCCTGCGATGACGTTGGCGTGACACCTCGGAGGCTCATTGTGGGATACACAAGAAAGCCTTCCATCTCCGCCCCGGGAATCATCAGAACTCCATCTTTCATTCCCTGGTTTCCGTCGATGAAAAAATCGTAGGTGGCTTCCGGATGTTCGGTAAACATCAACACGGTCGTACCAACTCGCTGCGCTGCCGCAACAATTTCTTCGACCGTGCCCTCGCTGTCGTGCGACCAGTGTGAATGAACATGGAGATTAACGCGATGCTCCTGATAGACGCCGGTGCGAGGAATCTCGACACGCTGTTTCTGCAGAGCCATTACGGACCGCTGCACTGCTTCGAGGCGTTCAGGAGTAAGCTTTTCAAGAGCATCTCCGCGCAGGCCCGCGGCATAGATGCCTGAGATAAAAAACATGCAGACGCAGAGCAGGATCTTCATGAATCAACAGTCTTGTGAATCTTGACCATGTGGTAAATGCTGAATTGTCAGCCAGTCAGCAGGTGGACGTCGTCACGTACGGCGGTTCTATCGCTAACCTTCGGCACGCACAAGCGATCTCGCCCCTGCACGATTATTGAAGGTGTTCGCGCCTGAATTGGCACAGCGGAGGCAAACGTTATGCTTTGGCTCTGAATCCATTTCGCTTTTCGCAGAAATTCTGGCAGCGTCCATTTTTGTGATGCTGATTCATCCCGGATGGCATTCCGTTTGGAAACATTGTCAATGATACAACCATTGCTTCCTTTTCTCCTGCTGATTGGATTTGCCATCATGATCCCGGCGATCGCTGCGGAGGAATTTGAACTTCAGTTGAGGGCTCAGAAAGCGTCACCGGAAGGCAGCACTTTTGAACGAAGCAACATCGCGGCGACGTGGAATGCTGCCGAAACTGCAGTGATCGTGTGTGATGTCTGGGATAAGCACCACTGTATTAACGCGGTCCGTCGCATGGATGAATTTCTGCCGCGGATGAACGATCTTCTGAAGTTCACTCGCGAGCGAGGTGCGACGATCATTCATTCGCCCAGCGATTGTATGCCTGCTTACGAAAATCATCCGGCTCGACTGCGAGCCATCGCGGCTCCTGCCGCCGCGAACGCGCCGAAGGACGTTGCATTCTGGTGCTCAAGCATTCCTGCGGAAGAACAGGCCATGTACCCGATTGATCAGTCGGATGGCGGGGAAGACGATGATCCGGTCGAACATGCACGCTGGGCAGAGGAATTGAAGGGGCTTGGCAGAAACCCGGGAATGCCGTGGAAGAGCCAGTCGGACAAGATCGAGATCGACAAGTCCGTAGACTTTATCAGCGACCGTGGCGACGAGGTCTGGAATATTCTGGAATCACGCGGTATTCAGAATGTGATTCTGGTTGGCGTGCATACCAACATGTGTGTGCTGGGACGGCCGTTCGGCCTGCGTCAGATGGCACGCAATAGCAAGAATGTGGTTCTGATGAGAGACCTGACGGACTGCATGTACAACCCGAAGCGATGGCCGTACGTGGATCACTTCACCGGCAATGACCTGATTGTTTCGCACGTTGAAAGATTCGTATGCCCCACGATTTCCAGTGATCAGATTCTGGGCGGGAAGGCTTTCGTATCGAAGGACGACACTCGAACACAGCGAGATGTCACGGACGTACCGGCCGCCGCCACATCGGGTGATTTGAAACAGCAGTGGATGACCGGCAGTATCGGAACGCCGTGGGAAGATTTTTCAGGAGGCACGCTGCAGCACGTTCAGGGCACGGTCTGGAGCCGTTGCAGTGTTCGATTTCCCTCCTCGTGGCTGACCGAGGGCAGCCTGCTGTTGGAGAATTCAGCGGATGCAGAATCAACGCAGGCCTGGGTCAATGGTACGCCCCTCGTCTCAGCGGAAGACGGCGACGGTCTGACAATTCCGCTCGAGCTGATGATTCCCGATGACATCAATCTGCTGGTCGTACGCACGGAATACAGCCGCCCGCAAAAAGCGTTGGCCGCACCTTCGGCCATTCACAGTGGAACACGGTCACTTGATCTAAAGGGCAGATGGCAGTTCCGACTGGGCGACAACGCCGCATGGTCCAACATTCCTCTGCCCGCAAAATTCGGCATGGGAGCCGACGTTTTGTTCGAAGCGAAGTAGCAGGCGACAGTTGCGATAAATTTCCGAGAGTTGCCGTTTCTGCGAGTCACGCATTCTGTTTGGGAAAGACGACGATGTTCCGGATTATTCTTCACATCACCGTTGCCGCCGCGGGTCTGAGCGTACTTCTTGCGATGGAGCCGACAAACGCTCAGGAGGCCGGGCAGCGAGCCCGCACAACAACTGAGTCGTCAGAGCGTTTTCACCAGCGAGCGACTGCAAAGACCGGGCTGCTGATCCCGCTGTACGTTTATCCGGAGAACATCCACGTCAATCATGATTTCAATCGCGTGATAAAATTGAAGCGGATGTACCGGGAAGTTCCATTTTGGGTCATTGTGAATCCCGCTTCAGGGCCCGGTGAGGCGGTTGATGCGAACTATACGAAAGCCATTGACCGTTTGATCGGCGCTGGCTGTGTTGTTCTTGGGTATGTACCCACTGACTATGGAAGAGCTCCATTTGAGCAGGTGGAAAAAAATCTGCAGGCGTGGCGGAGGATGTACCCGCGAACTCACGGCGTGTTTTTTGATGAGATGATCTACGAGGCCAATGATCGTGCGGTCGCGCACCAGGTCCGCTTGAACAAGGCGGCACACGACATGGGATACTGGCCCACTGTTGGAAATCCAGGCACAGACACACCAGGCATTTATTTCGCTGCCGACGCGGCCGATGTGATTGTGATTCACGAAGCCCGTGAATGGCCGACAGAAGAAAAGCTGCACGGTAATTATTTCGGCGGGTACTCCGACTTCGCGCCTCAGACTCGAGCCACGCTGATGTATGGCCAGAAGGAATGCGATTCTGAAAAAGTTCGGATGGTGTCGCAATACACGCGATGGATTTACGTGACGCAGGATACTTATCAACCTGATAATCCGGACCATCCGAATCCGTGGGACCAGCTGTCGATCCATCTGGAATCCCTTTGTGAGGTTCTGAACGATTGACGACATCAGCTGAACGCGTTCGTTCTGTCACGCCGCAGAGATTCGCTCGGTCTGAAGTCATGCGAGTCTCGCATGATGATTGCTGATCGACAGGGACTCAATTTCCAGTCAGGTGTATTAGTTTTAACGGTTAGAGACTTCGCCGTGCACCGGTCGGAGCGTTTCGGCAGAAACCACCGAATTGAATTTGCCTTTGCCGAATCCGCAGTTCGATACGAAAGCTGGATGATTCCAAAGCCACTCGACGGATGAGTGTGCTCAGAAGACAAAGTCGGGCGATCCAATCAAATTGCCTGACCAAGCGATCTAAATAATTTCTAATGCGGACGGACCCGCGCCACAGGATGTGAAACTTTCCTTCGGAGAGTCCGTTGATGGCGCGACGTAACTCAATAGCGGCTTCAGTAGCCATGCTCTCGATCGGACTTGCGGTCGGCGGGCATCTCGAATCACTGCGGCTGACCCCGGCGGCCAATGCCGTGACTGCTGAGGGCGTAAGTGATACGCCTGTTCCAGCGTCAGCCATGGCGCTGGTGGACAGTGGCAATCATATCTCCCGAATCGCTGCGGATGTTATGCCGTCCGCGGTGCACATTCAGGCCGTGCGGGTCGAGAATGAGCGAAAAGTCGAGGAGACTGGTTCCGGCGTCATGATGCGAAGTCAGACGGTAAAAGGTCTGTTCGTTATCACCAATAATCACGTTGTCCGTGGTGCAGAAATGCCGGCCATTGACGTGGTTCTTGCGGATGGAGCCACGGTGCATCCGACTAAAGTTTATCGCGATATCGAGAGCGATATTGCCATCATGCAGATCCCGGACGGAGGTCAGCCGACGGCTCGCTGGGGCGACAGCAACACTGTGGAAATTGGACATTTCGTGCTGGCCGTTGGAAGTCCGTTTGGACTCAGTCAGTCGATCACCATGGGAATCGTGAGTGCGAAAGGTCGACGCGACCTGTCGCTCACCGCAGATCAGTCGGTGACCAATCAGGACTTTATTCAGACAGATGCGGCTATCAATCCTGGCAATAGCGGTGGTCCACTCATCGATGTGCGTGGCACAGTTGTCGGAATCAATACAGCAATCGCTTCCAACAGCGGCGGCAACGAAGGCATCGGATTCAGCATTCCCAGCAATCTGGTCCACAGAGTCTTCGAGCAGATGGTCGCCTACGGCCGTGTTCGTCGTGCTTATCTGGGCGTAGAACTGGACAACAGCTTCAATGATTCCACCGCTCAGCGGCTGGGTTTGCCTCGATCAAGAGGGGCCAGAATCACGCGAGTCTACTCGCATCAGTCGAGTCCGGCCGTCGTCGCCGGGTTGCGACCTGATGATGTGATTCTGTCATTCAATGGTGTGGACGTGATTGATGAGAACCATTTGATCAACCTGGTCAGTCTCGCGGATATTGGGACGTCAGTGAAAATCGAAGTCCATCGAAGTCGGGGTAAGTCTGAGATGGTCGTGCAGCTGACCGACAGAGAAGATTTCCGAACTGCTGCCGATGTTCGTGGTACGTTCAACACTCGCTAAGCAGACTGCGGGAATTCCATCGTTCGCGATGCGAGCGAATCAAACGACATGAAGCGGACCCTTTCGGTCCGCTTTTTTCGTTTGTCTACGATGAGAATTGGCGTTCATAGCCAATAAAAAAAGCCCGCGACGAGTCGCGGGCTGAAGTGCTTTGTTCTGACTCGATCTTTGATGCGTCCCCTCGCGGCGTGTGCCTTGCCCCTGGTAGGATCAGGAGTTCTCCGGCATAAAGGAGAATTGAGAGAAGATCGAGTCAGAACAATATTGGCACACAATTATTGTCGACCGGTCCTTTCCGACGCATGACGGGTCGGTTGAATCTTTTAAGATCAAACGGACCACTCCAGACAGACGGCATAAACGCTTCGGCGAAATTCTGATGACGAACTGGCGAATTGGTCAGCATTTGCCGAAGTAGCACGACGTTACCAGGCCAATCGGAACCCACAGGATCGATGTTCGTTGAACACGGGTTAGGCGACGGTCATTCCTTTAATCTGCAGGAACTGCCAGAAGCACTCCGACCAGAAGGTCGTATGCGGCGTGGCAGCCGACCGTAATTCCAAAGCCCCGCAACAGAAAGACGGTCGCGAAAAACAGTCCTGCGGCTGCGCGAAAGGAAAATGCAAAGAGGTTGAACGCATCCGCTGACGGGCCAACATGATGGGCGATCGCGAACAGGAAACTGGTTGAAACAGCCGCCATAGCTGCTGCCCATTTCGGAGGAAACTCAAACATCCGAAAGCCAAGAAATGCGGCCGGCACAAGTAACAGTCGAAACATCACTTCTTCATAGACGCCAGCTCCAATGAACGAGACGGCCTGCGTGACGGAACCGCCGACAGCAGTCAGGACCGCCTCATTTCGCGCATCATCCAAAGTGATCTGTCGGAATAGCAAATCATGACATTGCCCGACGGCGACGAGCACAATCGCCAGCAGAATGCTCTCTGCCAGCATTCCGACCTGCGTTTCCAACCGAACGCGCCACGGGTTTCGCCGAGCCAGATGCCATCCCAGCAGCATACCAATCACAAACAGCGGGAGCAGAATCTGTCCTACACCGGCTTGCGACAGCAGTGAACGCATCCAGAAGTCCGCGCCGTTGCGAACCGCATCCGGCTGGTCCTGACCAATCGCCAGAACCCCGAACTCGTAGATTGCAATCCACGGAATCAGAAAGAGTAAACTGGAAAGCGGCGTCCTCGCTTCGCTCCAGTAATCTCCCGTCAGGTTGTCAGGTTCTTCAGGCATTTATTGAATCGTCAGATTGAGATGTCACAGACCGATACCCGCGGGATTTCGACACATCTTTATCGTTTGGTCATTTTCAGGCCGCATCCGTCGAGCGACGATCTGTGCCACAGCCTTCTATCGGATGTCGTCAGACCGTTGACTGGAATCAGGCCGCAGAGGTTCGTCGGTTGGAGCCTTGAAAAATCACCAGACCGGCAATGTTGGCCGCTGTTTTCCGCAAGCGACGTCATTCCGCAAAAACAGAGAAGGTGGGGCCGTCCCCTGCAGCCCAAATGGCGTGGACTTAAGGGAAATTTGTAGCGGAAGTTGCGTAGACTTCCGGTGATTTGCCAGGAAAGCCAGGAACTCCTGGCGAGTTCCACTACGCTAAGTCCACGCCATTGCCCTGCAGCCTTGAGGAACTTCGGACGACGCATCCGTTTTCCGGAAAGCAGAGTTGGAGAAGTTTCGGAATCCGCTGCCATCGGCTGTTCGGCAGAATGCCAGCGTAGTTTGCTGAGTCAGCACGATGCTGTCATCTTCACTTTCACTTGTCGCGGCAGGACGTTTCGAATCCGCATCGTGGGGAATAAGTCCAAAGGCCGAGCAGATGCTGCGAGCCATTTCCTGATCCATGTCCTCATCCGGCTGAGAGTCGGGCCATCGATCCGCGACTGACAAGCGACTGACAAGCGGGTGGCTGAAGGTTCCGGCAGAACGTCGATTTTCTCGCAGCAGTTGCTCGCGAAGAAGCTCGAGACGACGAGAACGAGAGGACGATTTCGCGTCGAAGTAATCATGTTCCACGGACCAGCGTGCGGCGGCGATCTCGACCACATCATCCCCCAATTGAATGGTTATCAGTGGTCTCAGAATCCTGATTTCTGAGTCCAACCGACTGCTGCAAAGGGGCCGCCTTTCCCACATCCCGCTTTCGGTTGTGTCCTTTGGTCGGCTTCAAAGATTTCCGAAGAAGTAGACGTGGAGGAATAGATGCGACTCTGCCGGCTGTGCCTTGAGTATGACCTGCGCCACGGGAACCGACTGAACGCATTGTTCTGGACGTTCAGAACCGGTTGTGTACCTGCCGATCTTGAGGATAACGAATTGGAACGAGCGAGTGCGCGGTTGGGACGAGGTCATTGGCCTGTTTCACTGGACTGCGCATCGGGCAGATGTCTTACGGCGGCCATTCATTTCCATCCACAGAGAATCCAAATGTCCAACGATGCTTCTGAGTTGCAGTCTCTGGACCATGTTGCAACGACCCTGCTGGAACAGCTCGGATGTTGCGGAGGCATGTGTCCGGAGACGACTCCGCTGCCTTCGGTGGACCGTGTGATGGCCGTCGTTCACGACATCCGTGAACTGCTTTTTCCTGGCGTGCATGGCAATCGCAGGCTGCTGGCAGGTTCTGCCGGTACCGAATACCTTTCTTCCCTTACCCGCATTCAGTCACGACTCCGAATTGAGATCAGTCGGGCGATCGTGCATTCTCGCCAGATTCAGTTGCGTCTTCACAATGGTGTCGATGCGGTTTCTTTAGCTCCGAGCGCCTCGGCACTGACAGACCGCTTTCTGAGTCGCCTTCCTGCCCTGCAGGCGATGCTGAACCGCGATGTGGACGCTGCATTCAATGGTGACCCGGCCGCCAAGACTCGTGATGAGATTGTGCTGTGCTATCCGGGAATTGAAGCCATTACGATTTATCGAATCGCGCACGAACTGCTGACGCTGGGCGTTCCCTATCTGCCTCGGATCATGACCGAGTGGGCTCATCGCGAAACCGGAATCGACATTCATCCGGGTGCAAGGATCGGCTCTGCGTTTTTCATCGACCATGGGACTGGGGTGGTGATCGGAGAAACATGCGAGATTGGTTCGAGTGTCACGCTTTATCAGGGTGTCACTTTAGGCGCATGGTCGTTTCCGAGGGACGAAGATGGTAACCTGATTCGAGGTACCAAACGTCATCCCACACTGGAAGACCGAGTCACCGTGTACAGCAATGCCACAATCCTGGGCGGCACGACCGTCATAGGAGCGGGCTCACACGTCGGCTCCAGCGTTACACTCAGTCGCAGCATTCCGCCGAACACAATCGTGACGATCGAAAAGCCGTCACTCCGTTTCCGGGAAGCTGCCTGATTCACAGGAAGCTTTCATGAGTTCATCTCCATTGCCCGCGGTCGCTTTGAAGTCTCTGTCAGGAATTCGCCAGTTCGATCTGACCGGCCAGACGGCTGTCATCACGGGGGGCTCGAAAGGGCTGGGAGCAGCCATCGCTGCCGGGCTTGCATCCGCCGGAGCAACAACAGTGATCGCCAGTCGAGGACTGGCAGAGGCCGAGCAAATTGCGGCGGAGATTTCCGCCGGCTTTGGAACGCGCAGCATCGCGGTCTCACTGGATGTCACAAGTCCGGAAAGTGTTGACGCGATGGTTGCGTCTGTGATGGAGCAGACTGGTCGCATCGACGTTCTGGTCAACAGTGCTGGCATTAATATTCGTGGCAGTATCGCAGATCTGACCTACGATCAGTTTCAGCAGGTTCAGAAGACGAATGTGGACGGCACGTGGCTTTGCTGTAAGGCCGTGCTGCCGCATATGAAGAAGGCGGGCTACGGACGGCTCGTGAATATCGCCAGTACGCTCGGCGTTGTCGGTCTGGCCAATCGAACGCCGTACAACGCGAGCAAAGGCGCTGTCGTGACACTCACACGCGGTCTCGGGCTGGAACTGGCCTTCACCGGGATCACCTGCAATGCGCTTTGCCCGGGACCATTCCTGACTCCTATGAACATTCCAATTGCGGATTCCGAAGAGGCCAGGAAAAACATTATTGGTGCCGTGGCCATGGAACGCTGGGGAACTCTGGATGAAATTCAGGGAGCGGCGATTCTGCTAAGCAGCCCGGCCGCCAGCTACATGACCGGCAGCCTGATCACCGTCGACGGCGGCTGGACGGCCCGATAACTTCGCGCGGCCCGGAAACACCGGTTGATTGTGCGAAAAGAGCAAAATCTGGAAAACAGTCCGCAGGAAAGGCCCCGAAGCCGTGTCGAGCCAGGCGGGCTCGATCATTCCTGTTTTGCTGTCCAGAGCATCCGGCGCGCATTGAAACGGCGAAAATCCATACCGCGGTGGTCAAGACTTCCGACTTTCGGTTGTTTAAACTATCGCTCCTGGAAACAAACACTTTTCATCCACCACAGGAATCTCTTTGTGAAACTTGCTCGCGTTCGCCTGAATGACGGTTCTCTTCGAGTCGCCGCGGTCCATGACACGACAGTGCAGCCGCTCGACCTGACTCAGATTGACCAGTGTCATTCGCTGATGGATATTCTGAATTCTGCAGATCCCCTGGGACTCGCACGCTTTCTGCTGAAGCCGGATACCAAGCCTGTGCCGATGTCGGAAGTGACTCTGCTGGCACCAATCGATCAGCAGGAAGTCTGGGCGGCGGGTGTGACGTACAAGCGCAGCCAGATCGCACGCATGGAAGAATCCGAAGCTGCCGCGTCCCACTATGACAAAGTCTACACGGCCGATCGTCCGGAAATCTTTTTCAAGGCGACGGCTCATCGAGTTTCCGGACCCGGTTTGCCATTGCGAGTTCGCCATGACAGTAACTGGAGCGTGCCTGAACCCGAGTTTACTCTGGTGATCAATCCGTCTGGCAGGATTGTGGGATACACGATCGGCAATGACATGTCAGCCCGCGACATCGAAGGCGAGAATCCGCTGTATCTGCCTCAGGCTAAAATGTACAACCAGTGCGCCGGTCTTGGTCCGTGTGTGCTGCTGGCAGAAAATCCGCTCGATCAGGAAGCTGTCGATATTCAGCTCGAGATTCGCCGAGGCGGAAAAGTCGTCTTTGGTGGCTCGACAAAGCTCAGCCAGATGAAGCGAACACCCGAAGAACTTGCGGGTTGGCTGATTCGAGAAAACGATCTGCCAAATGGCGCGTTTCTGATGACCGGAACCGGTGTCGTGCCTGATGATACTTTTACCCTTGAACAGGGCGACGAAGTGTCCATCACCATTTCGGGCATTGGCACTTTGACCAATCCGATTGTTAAAGATCGCAAGTAAAAAGACTGCGGAACGGCAGGTCGTGCGTCCTGCCGTCTGTCGCTGATTCCAACTCTGAGCCTCCCGCGCAGAACCACTCGTTTTTTGAAACGCCATGCAAAAACCTCCTCGCAAAATGACTGTCCCCGCGTTTCGTGAAACCGCAGCGCGAGGGCAGAAGCTTACGATGCTGACGGCCTACGATTATCTGTGGGCCGGTCTGATGGATGAAGCCGGCGTTGACAGTATTCTGGTCGGTGACAGCCTGGCGATGGTTGTGCAGGGCAAGTCAACAACGCTGCCCGTGACGCTCGACCAGATGATCTATCATGGTGAACTTGTTGCGCGAGCCGTCAAGCGGGCGCTGGTGATCGTCGACATGCCATTCATGTCGTATCACGTGAGTCCTCAACAGGCGGTAGAGAACGCCGGTCGCATCATGAAAGAAACCGGCGCAGATGCCATTAAGCTGGAAGGCGGTGCGATTCAGTCAGAAACAATTCGCGGGATCGGTCGTGCGGAAATCCCTGTGATGGCCCATATTGGGATGCGACCTCAGGCTGTTCGCCAACTGGGCGGCATGGGCAAAATTCAGAGGGACGAGCAACGACTTCTGGATGATGCGCGTGCGGCAGAAGATGCGGGAGCGTTTTCCATCGTGCTGGAACTGGTTCCCGAGGACATCGCAGGACGCATCACCGAAGCACTCAGCATTCCGACAATCGGCATCGGCGCTGGTCCTCGCTGCAGCGGTCAGGTTCTGGTCGGGCCGGACATGCTGGGTTTGAATTCCGGCTTCAAGCCAAAGTTTCTCAAGCAGTTTGGTGACCTGCGAAATGCGGCTCAGGTGGCGATCCAAAGTTACATTCAGGAAGTTCAGGCCGGCGAGTTCCCCGACGCTGCCCATTCACATTCTTAATCCTGCAGGCGCAGGAAATTACCGAGGATCCGGTTTGTGAACAATTTTTCCAGCAACACGACCTCGCGAATAACGAGCGCTATTCAAAGTCGGTCGCGAAGTCTGCTGCGATCTGTGACTTCAAAAGGCGTGTGGCTGCAGTCGCAATCTTTGCCTTCATGATTGTGATGCAGCGCAACACGGTGATGCAGCGCAACACGGTGATGGTGCAGAAGGCCGCACTTGAACTGCGGCAACTTGGATAGTATTCGCTCGACGAACTGGTAATCGCGGCCGACTGGACGGCGAACGATGCGGCTCAGTGGTGGCAAAGATTTTCCAATACCGAGATCCTGCCCCAGTCCGCTCGCAGCAGTTCTTCCGCAGCAGTGGCAGAGACGATCGTCACAAACCGCATTGATACCTGATTCAGACCAAACACTGGCCTGACTTGCTGAAACAGAGCCTTGCCTGGGACTCGCTTTTGGTGGACACTAATCAAGGGCGTTGAATTCTGCCGTTCATGTGGATCGATGCAGAAAAAGTGGCCAGCCTTCATTTTTCGAGAGCAGTACCCTGACAGCAATCCTCGGTATCTCCGCGTTTTATCATGATTCTGCAGCTGCTCTGGTGGTCGATGGAAAGCTGGTCGCCGCTGCGCAGGAAGAACGCTTCACACGTCGAAAACATGACGACGGTTTTCCTCAGCATGCGGTGGACTACTGTCTGGCCGAGGCCGGATTGAAACCCAGTCAGCTCGACTATGTCGGATTCTACGACAAGCCCCTGCGAAAGTTTGAACGACTGCTGGAAACCTATCTTTCGTATGCGCCGTTTGGTTATCGCTCGTTTCGCAAAGCCATGCCGGTCTGGCTGCGGCAGAAGTTGTACATGCCGCGAGAACTACGCAGTGGCCTTCGAGGGCAGTACACCGGGCGATTTGTCTTCACGGAACATCACGAATCTCATGCCGCCAGTGCGTTCTTTCCTTCTCCGTTTGAAGAAGCCGCCATTCTGACGATGGACGGTGTGGGAGAATGGTCAACAACGGCGATGGGTCTGGGTCGCGGGAACCGGATTGAGCTGACTCATGAGATTCGTTTTCCCCACTCGCTGGGACTGCTCTATTCCGCCATGACCTACTACACAGGGTTCAAGGTGAATAGTGGAGAGTACAAACTCATGGGCCTGGCACCTTATGGTGAGCCCCGTTTTCGTGAGCTGATTCTGAATCACCTGCTGTCGCTGAAGGAAGACGGCTCGTTCCTGATGGACATGAGTTACTTCAATTATTGTCAGGGGCTGACAATGACTTCAGAGAAGCTGCATCGGCTGTTTGGAGCCCCGCCGCGGAAGCCAGAGTCACTGCTGACTCAACGAGAAATGGACATCGCAGCGTCGATTCAGGACGTTACTGAAGAGGTCATGCTTAGAATGGCGCGCCATGTCCATCAGCAAACGAGTTCAAAGAATTTAGTACTGGCTGGTGGCGTCGCGCTGAACTGCGTCGGGAACGGCAGAATTCTTCGCGAAGGCCCGTTCGAAAATCTCTGGATCCAGCCGGCTTCCGGAGACGCGGGAGGCGCCCTGGGAACGGCCCTGTTTATCTGGCATCAGCTGCTGGAAAAGAAACGGGTGACAGTTCAGCCCGATGCACAGCAGGGATCGTTTCTCGGCCCGGCATTTTCTGACGACGAGATCGGCACTTTTCTGAAACAGCAGGAAGCGATCTTCACCACCTATGAATCAAACGACGCGTTGTGCGATGCCGTGGCCGAACTGATTGCCAATGAAAATGTGATCGGCTGGTTTCAGGGACGCATGGAATTTGGACCACGCGCCCTGGGAGCTCGCAGCATTCTGGGCGACGCACGCAGCCCACAAATGCAGTCGGTGATGAACCTGAAGATCAAGTTTCGAGAATCTTTTCGGCCGTTCGCCCCGATCGTGCTCAAGGAGCATGTTCACGAATGGTTCCAGATGGAACCCGGTTGTGACAGCCCGTATATGCTGTTGGTGGCCGGTGTTCAGGAACGGTTGAGGATTCAGCCGGACGCGACTGAAGCCGCTGCTTTCGGAATTGAAAAACTGAACTACCGTCGCTCGCAGATTCCGGCAGTGACTCACGTGGATTACTCGGCCCGCATTCAGACGATCGATGCTGAGCGGAATCCGATGACACATCATCTGCTGTCAAAGTTTCACCAGAAGACCGGGTGCCCGGTGTTGATCAACACCAGCTTTAACGTTCGCAGCGAGCCCATAGTCTGCACGCCGGAAGATGCATGGCGTTGCTTTGGCATGACGGATATCGATGTGCTGGTGTTGGGACATCACGTGTTGCTGAAGAAAGATCAGCCTCATCAGATGACAGTCGCTGAACGCGAGCACCATCTGCAGCAGTTTGAAAAAGACTAACCAGGCATCGTTGCTGGAAAAAAGAAGCCCGACCAAAATTAATGGCCGGGCTTTGAATGCGATGAGTTCATTCGAAGAAAATTAGTGTTCAATGATGCGGATGTTGCGCCAGGAAACATCGAATGGGCCGGTGCCTGCCCCAATGCCGTGAACCTGCAGGCCGATATGTCCTTTCGGATGCGTCTTGTAGATCTCTTCGTGAGTCAGATCGGCGACCATATGTCCGTTGATCCACGTCTGAATACGAGGCCCCCTGGCCACAATGCGGTATTGGTTCCACTCGCCGTTCTTAAAGAAATCGTGCGTGTGCTTTTCATCCTTTGGCTCTGGAGACAACCAGCCGTACTTTGTGGATTCTCCGTAGATGTAGCCAGCCTGGCCTGGACCTGCTTCGATTTCCACCTGCGGCCCGTGGAAGACGCCAAGCCCCTGCTTGTTCGCGTCCACATCAGCTTCTGTCTTGCCTCGTGAGCGGATCTGCACGCCAGAGTTCAGCTGGTCGTGAACCTTCACTTCGAATTCCAGTTCAAAATCCCCAAACTCCTTCTCGCTGGCAAGGAAGGAATTTGGGCTTCCTTCGACCGTCGTGCCGTGGAGCGTGCCATCCTTCACTTCATACAAAGCTTTGCCGTGTTCAGCAGGCTTCCAGCCGTTCAACGTTTTTCCATCAAACAGACTGACCCATTTGCTGTCTTTGTCGTCCGCATGAACAGAAGAGGCGGCGGCCAGCACAAGGGCCGTGAATACCGTTAAAGAAATCCGCAACATGGTGAGAAGGTCCTTTCAGGAGGTCAGGTGAAGAGTCCCGGGCAGGCGCCCGGGATGGAGTGTTGTATTTGAGGTCTGCAGCGTATCGTGGGAACAGGATCGCAAAATGGAAAGCCAACAGGGCCGACAGCCGCCCGTTTTGCGTCAATGCGTTGTTGCAAACTCGTAACCGCTACTGATCCGCCGGATCGTTGCGGCCGGCCTTGCATCGGAGAAAGCCGGGGGCAGTCGCGTTTAACAATGAAGATGGGAGGGCGAGGCTCGCCCTTCAATGCGCTAACACCGAGATCAGACACTGCACCCGAGAGCGCCAACTCTTCGAAAGCCAGTAGACAGTCGTCGACGGTCCTGAAAGAATGTTGCGAGTCTGAGAGCACGTCTACCAGCAGTTCCCGTTTTTGTCGATCGATTTCTGCGGACTGACATCTATGAGCAAATTTCCGTTATCCCGCTTGATCTCGTTCCCTCGCTTTGCGACGGGCCTGGCCGTCTTCTCGTTGATCGGTGGATGTGCCGAAGAGCCGACCGCTCCCGTTTCGCCGACGGCCGCTGGTTTGTCGCAAGCCCCTGCGAGTGAGGGGAATTCCGCGAAAAGTGTGAGCTCTTCGGATAAGGCCGCGGCGCCCGGCAAGGAAGAGACCTTTGAACTGAAACCGTTGACGCTCAACAATCTTTCCGGAAACTCCGGAGCTGCGGCTGGCGGGTCAACGGGCGGCAGCAAGCAGGACTCCGAGAAGCAGATACAGTCGGTGATCAGTCACCTGCAGTCATTGCAGATTCTGCTGGGGCAGTGGCGAGGAACGACACGGCGCGAATTCGAAAATTTCAAGGCCGTGGATAACCATGAATGGGTTTGGGATCTGCGCACGAAACCTGATCAGCCGGCTCTCACGCTGGAGTCTGACAAGAGTCCTTATCTGAAAAAAGGACGGCTGAGCTGGGACGTAACCGAACAGCGTTTCACATTGACGGCCGTTGATGCGGCCGGAATGGAGCGTTCGTATGTCGGCGATTTTTCAGAGCCTGTTCACGAAATCGTCGGCAGCGACGACAAACTGCACAAGGTGTTTCGACTGGAATTTAATCAGGTCGAGACGCCTGAAACCGCTGGCAGCGAACTATGGCAGATGGCATTCGCTCAGCAAGAGAACAATCGCTATCTGCTGGAGATAGGTCGAAGACGCGGCAATGCGGCATTTGCCAGATATGACACCGTGTCGACTCAGCGCGAAGGCACCTCGTTTGCTGTCAGCGATTCCGGATACGCGGACAAAACCTGCATCATCTCGGAAGGACTTGGGACCACAGAACTGACCTACAAAGGACGTTCATACTGGGTCTGTTGCAGCGGATGCAAGGCGGCGTTTGAAGACGATCCGGAAACCTGGATTGCGCGAGCAGCCGCGAAAGAAAAGAAGTAAGCGGAAATGGATTCAGGGTCGTTTGTGCTAGCCATTGATATCGGAAACACTCGCGCCAAGTTCGGACTGTTCCAAACGCAGCCGCTGGGTCGCGTGATCCCGGTCGATATTTCTGCCACCGTTCTGGGCGAGACCGACAATCTCGCCGGCGAGCTTGAGGCATGGTGGAAACGCCTTAATTGCGTTGTGCCTGCACGAACGATGATTGCCGGCAGCCAGCCGGAAACGCGAGATGAACTGCTGCGGCAGTGGCCATTGAAAGACTGCGTGCCCGTAATGATCACTGGCTGTCAACAAATTCCGGTCGTAGCAGATGTGGACTATCCTGAAAGAGTCGGAATCGATCGCCTGCTGAATGTCTTCGCTGCCAGTCGCGTCGTGGCGAAAACTCAGTCGGCGATTGTTGTGGATTCCGGCACTGCGACAACCGTGGATTTGATGACAGCGGATCGTGTTTTTCGCGGAGGCAGTATTCTTCCCGGGCTGCGTCTTTCGGCACATGCAATGCACGACTACACGGCTCGTCTACCGCTGCTGAATGTCGATCAGGATCAGTGCGAATTACCCGAAGTGCCAGGACGAAACACAGAAGCGGCGATGCGGGCAGGACTGTTTATCGGACAGCTGGGAGCAGTTCGCGAACTGATCACCCGGCTGACGGCAGCAGCATCGCAAAGATATCAGGAGCGTCGACAACCGCAGGTTTTGGTCACTGGTGGCGGAGGCCGACAGTTGGCCAATCACCTGCCTGGTGCGTGGTATATCGACAGTCTTCCACTTCACGGTCTGGCCATGTTGCCGGACGGTATCTCAAATGACCGACCGAATCATCGGACTGGTTGATCTGTTTGGGGCGTAAAAAAAGCATGGCAACAGAGGCTGTTGCCATGCTTTTCAGAAATGTGGCCTGGTCCAGGCGGCCTGGGTTACTCTTCTTGTCTTGGCGCGGAGTAAAGCTTGGTTGTGTGGCCCATGGAAACGGATGGCTTCTGGCGGCGAGCGGAGAAGGCTCCGGAGATGGATGCCGAACTTTCTCGACTTCCGATGCGACCGTTGACTCGTGGGCTTTTCGCTCCGTTTGTCAGTACGCCCGGGAACGGCTTTGTAGGAGTGAAAACGAGACGCTTGCTGGAATAACCAATGTACTCCAGAAAGCTGTCCAGCGGCAGAACGTAAACGCCGTTGCTGTTCGCCGCATCTTCCATATCAACTTTGAGAGCGCGAATTCGATTGTAGATTTCTTTCTGCGCGGTATCGACTGTCGTTTCACTTCCAAGGTCGCCGACGATGAGGAATCGTGTGGCGGAGGTGACTTTCGATGGCACATCATTGCCGCTCAGTTCTTCGCCATTCTTTCCCTGCACTTTGCCCTGATCGTCCACCTGAATCACAATTTCTGCACCCGCCATTTCAACGATCTGGTTGAACTCGACGCGGTCACTGCCTGGGTTTCCGTCGAACTCCAGCATACCCACGACGGCAATCTGCAGACTTTGTCCAGGCCAGAACAATGGCGAATAGATGGGGTCACCAGATGCCATAGGGTCGCTTTGCTTCTCTTCTACGATGCGAGCCTTTGCGAGATGCGATCCGAGAAGTTCCACGATCTCTATTTTGCCCTTAATGTCTTTGTCGCTTTGACGTCGGCCTACTCCGCTGTTGTTCCTGGCGTACACGGAAAATGTTGTTCCGATCCGCAGGTCGTCACGTACACCAAGATCGATCGTGCAAAGCTGAGCGTTCTGATCTACGAACAGCAGAGACCCATCGGGGCGTTCGAACTTCAGGTCTTCCACCAGCATTTTTTCTTTTCGCAGTGTCTTCAACGACAGCTGCTGATTAAAGATTTCGTCGTTTAAAGCCGTCCTCTCACGTTCGACCACATCACGTGAATTGGAAAAGCGAGCCTGGACGTCCACAAGCTGAGTTGAGATCTCGTCGAACTGCATCCGTCGCTGCGCGAGTTGTTCGCCGTGCAGGCGTTCTTTGTCGCGAAGCTCCTGATCTTTCTGATCGAGGGTCGCTTTCACCGCTTTGCTGGCACCCGTTTGTGCTTCGATCAGCTTTGTGAGTTCAGCGATTTTTGTATTGAGATGAATCAGTCGTTCGGCACTGGTGGAGGAATTTGCATCGCGATCCAGTGCTGCCTTGACCAGTCCTTCATCAAGACCCAGCGTAGAGGCAGAACCATCGCCCGCATTTCGAGTGATGATGTCACGAGTTGCCGCGACGACCTCATCAGTTGTCCCGGTGGTGCGACCGATCAGCTCTTTCAGAGTGGTCACCTCTGTCTGGAGATTCTGGATTGCCGATTTGGCTCCAGCGTCCGCCTTTGTGGACGCATCAAGCCGTTGCTGAAGGTCTGCGGTGTGATTCCATGTGAAGTACCATGCGACACCCATTCCAACGGCCAGCAGAGCGAAGATTGCATGCCAGATGATCAGGCTTTTGTTGTCTTTAGATGCCATTTGGAGAGCCTCTGTCCCTGCGAAAATGTACGAAGGAAATAAGCGTCAGTTAACGCGGGGAGCTGGAAGATTCTGAATTCACTAGTCGCTTGCTGGAATACCCTACGAAATCGAGGAAGCTGGACAAACTTAAGACGTAAACGCCATTGTTCTCTGCAGCTTTGACCATCTCTTTCTGGCATGCATCAATTTGTTCGTAGATGAGCTTACGAGTTTCGTCGGCCGTGGTCATGTCTCCGGAGCCACCTATGACAAGGAATCGCGTGTCGGCCGTGATTCGCGTCGAGATGTCGTCAATAGTCAGTTCATCACCGTCGCGGCCGAAAATTTTGGCATCGTCGTTCACTTCGACTACGACATCAATTCCGGCCGAGGACGCAATTCGTTTAAATTCTTCGCGGTCACTTCCGGGATTGCCATCGAATTCCAGCATCCCCACCACCGCAATTTGCAGTTTCTGACCTCGTTCAAACAGAGAAGAGAAAATGAAATCTCCAGGTGCGATGGGTTTCGAGGGCTCCTGAAAGACAATGCGAGCTTCAGCGAGGTGATCTTCCAGCAGGGCGACGATTTCAATTCGGCCCTTCTTCGCTTTCGCGTTCAGTGCCTGACCGACCTCCATACTGCCTACAGAATACACCGAGAACTCAGTTCCCAGACGAAGCTCGTCGCGAATACCCAGATCGATGTAGCATGTGCCAGCCGAAAGGTCGACCATCGTGACCGTTCCGTCAGCCCGCTCGAACGTTGCCCCTTGCAGTTTCAGTTTTTCGCGACGCAGGACAATTAACGCCTGACGCTGGCGAGCGATCTCTTTGTTGAGTTTATCAATTTCTAACTCGCTGTTTTTCATGAACAGCGTGTAGGCATCCTGCTCGGCTCGCAGTTCTGCCTTTTTCGAATCGATGCCGGCCTCTTCTTCCTCCAGTTTGGCGGAATGCTGCTTTTCTTTAGTTCGCAGGTCCAGCTCTTTCTGAGCCAGGTCGGCCTTCATTTTTCGCATATCGGCTTCGTGCGTCTCAACCTGCTTGTTCAGCTCGGCAATCTTGCCTCCGGTTTGCAGCAGTCGATCGGTTGCCGCGAAAGACGCGAGTTCTCGTCCCTGGGCGTTGGTCGTCAAAGCCAGTTCGGCGGCACTTGAGGCCTGAGATGGATCGGCCGCATATTTTCCGACAAGGGCACGAGTGCCTTCGACAATTTCATCGGTTCCGCCCGGCTGACCGGTCAGTGCCTGCAGAGACGCCACTTCATTTTGCAAATTCTTGATCGCGGACTTGGCCGTGGCCTCGGCCGCGGTGGCGTCGGCAATCTTTTGCTTCAGCTCATTGCTGAAGTCCCACGAAAAATACCATGCGACCGCAAAGCCCAACGACAGCAAGACGAAAAACGAAAAGGAGATGACGAGCGAGTTGTTGTCTTTTGAAGCCATGAGTTGCCTCTGTTTCGACGGTCCGTCGAAATTGATAAATCAGTGCTGGTGTCAAAATTGAAGTAAAGGCAGACGAAGGCGCAAGGTCTACGGGTTGCGCAGTTTACGAAATTCGAGAATCATATGTCTAACATACAGGCTGGGAGGAGGGAGTCAAGAAGTTCTTCCAACCGGACTAATGTTCAGTCATTGTTCTTCCGGCCGTGATCGTCAATCGCAGGACCGCACGTGTTTCCGTGTTCAGAGCGCGCACATGGGTCTGTCACCCAAGACGTCCTTTCTTCGAGTGCCGGCGCCGGGAAGTTGCGACTTCTCGAAAGAGATCGGGATGATCTGAACATGCCTTTAAATCTGGCAGTTATTGCCGGTCCGTTTGTTCCGATTCTCCGGGACCGTCAGTGTTCGCCCGGAACTCGCGAAACGCAAAGACTCACCAGGCTGCCAACTGCACACAGACGCTGCTTCCCACGGTCGAGAAACGTGCCAGCAAGGCGTCTCAGGAAGCAGAACGATGCGCGTCCCAGGGAAACGGATAAGTCGCTTAGTTGCAGACAGATATCTGATTTGTCATAGTCTCGCCACGTCTCCGTGGGAGCGGTGATCGACGGGATGTTGTGCTGAAATTCCGGGTCGCGATGACGTTCAGATTGCAGTTCTTCTCTGGTTAAGTTGCCTAGTGGCAGTCTTTGCTGGGGATGCTGCTGCTCAAACCTGTTTGCGGGTGTGTGATCCATGATGTTCGCCGCTCAATCCATTGCCGAGTTCTTCAGTTTTCTGGGTGGCTGGCAATATGTGGTCGCCGCTGTGATTCATGCGGTGCTTCTGGTTCATGTCTTTGCCCTCTCTCCGTTTGCTTTCATTTGGCTTGAGAGAAAAGTCTCTGGTCGAATTCAGGACCGGCTTGGTCCGACGCGGGTTGGCGGTCTCTTTGGCTGGCTGCAGTCTCTGGCTGACGGTATTAAGCTTGTTCAGAAAGAGGATCTCTGCCCGTCGGCAGCCGACTCGATGCTCTTCCGCTCCGCTCCGTATGTGGTTTGCGTAGCTTCCTTTGCGGCGTTTATGGTTCTGCCGTTCAGTCATGGTTGGGTGGCTGTTGCTGCCGATTGTGGCCTTTTCATTATTCTTGCCATTCTGTCGCTCGAAGTGTTTGGGATCATTATGGCCGGCTATTCCAGCGGCTCCAAGTGGTCGCTGTTCGGTGGAATGCGTGAAGCTGCTCAGATGGTCAGCTATGAAATTCCTCTCGCGATCTGTGCTTTGGTTCCGATCGTGGCCGCCGGGTCTCTGAATCTGGGTGAAATTGGCGGCATGCAGCGGGGCTGGTTTGGTTACTGGTTTCTGTTTCATGACCCATTTACGTTCGTGGCATTCTTTGTCTACTTTGTTGTTGCGACGGCCAGTTGTAAGCGAGCACCGTTCGACCTTGCAGAAGCCGAAAGTGAGTTGGTTGGCGGGTTTCACACTGAATACAGTGGCATGCGATGGTCGTACTTTTTTATGGGTGAGTACGCCAGCATGTTTGCTGTGTGCGGCATTGCTTCGATTTTGTTTCTGGGTGGCTGGAATACGGGCATCGGTCCGATTGATGACGCTCTTTATGCGGCACGCAATGCGGGGGCTAATGGCACGGGTTCGCCGGCTCTGGGTTATTTGGCTAACGTTCTCGGGGCGTTCGTGTTTGTGTCTAAGGCCAGCTTCGGGGTGTTTGTGCAGGTGTGGCTGCGGTGGACTCTGCCTCGTCTTCGAATCGATCAGGTGATGACGACCTGTTTGAAGTATCTCGTGCCGATCAGTTGCTTCCTGTTCCTTGGTGCCATTTTGTGGCCATTGGCTTTGGTGACAACGCTGGGTCGTACCACCTGGACATCCGGGCCGCTCGGTGAGCTGGTTGCGGAAGAGGTTCGTGAGAATCAGGTGTCTCGGTCCTTGAGTGCGGCTGATGTGGGTGGCGTTGCTGTGCGGGCGGCTGAAGGTGTTGTTGAGAAGGAGTCGGTTCGATGAGTGGTGAAGCCTTTCTTTTCACGGTCTTCGCGGCAATGACTTGTTTCAGTGCGATTGCGGTGGTTGTGAGTCAGACCGTGGTTCGTATGGCGTTCTGGCTTGTGATTTCTCTCGGCAGTACTGCGGCCCTGTTTTTTCTCGCCAATGCAGACTTCGTCGGCGCGGCTCAGTTGTTGATTTATGTCGGTGGCACTTTGGTGCTTTTGGTGTTTGGTGTCATGCTCACTGCCAGCGGGCCGTATATGAAGATTGGCACATCGACTGGTGAAACTGTCGTGGCTGGTTTGATTGGTCTGTTGTTTTTGTTCGTTGTGTTTGCATCGGTCAGTGGTGTGAATTGGCGCCAGCCGGTTACTGCGTCTGCTGATAATGTTGCTACCGGGGCTGTGGGGAATACTCTGCGACCTTTGGGCTTAAGCTTTCTTGGAGCACGTCCGGGATCCGGGGTTTTGCCAGGGGAAGATGCGGCTGGAACTGGTTACCTGCTTCCGTTTGAGATAGTTTCGGTTCATCTGTTGGTTGTTCTTGTTGGTGCGTCCTACCTGGCTCGTGCGAAGCGCCGTGCTGTGCCTGTGAATCAGGTTGTTTGAGCTGTTTGTGCTTCGAAGAAATTGTTCGCCCCGAGTGTGTTTCTCCAGCTGAGGTGTGACTGTTCATGGCTGCTGATCTGAATGCCTATCTTCTGGTTGGAGCAGTGCTGTTCGTGTGTGGCGTGGTTTGCATGGCCACAAAACGAAACGGCATTGGGGTCTTGATGGGCGTGGAGTTGGTTTTGAATGGCGCGAATGTGAATTTCGTAGCCTTCTCTCGTTACACAGACCTTGGGCTGGATGGCCAGGTGTTCTCGCTGTTTGTGATTGTTCTGGCTGCTGCTGAAGCTGCTGTGGCGCTCGCGATTGCTTTGAACTTTTATAACAATCATTTGACCATCGACGTCGATCGTGCGAACAAGCTCAAAGGCTGACCGGATCGATTTTCATTGTGTTTTTGTTGGCTGGATACGACGCTGATTTTCCTGGAAGACACATGGTTGGCGAAACACTAAGAAACCTGTTGATGATCGCGTGGCTGCTGCCGCTTGTCGGTTTTGCAGTTGAGATCTTCGGTGGCTTCTGGGGATCGCGGAAGAGCCGCGCGGCTGCGTGGCTGGCGGTTGGGTGTATCGCCAGTGGATTTTTCTGCAGCGCCAGTGCCCTTGTAATCTGGGGCAACGCGAATCATTGGTCAGTGCTTCACAAGCAATCGCACCACTCGGCCGGAGAACACGGTGAGCATGATGCCCACGGCGAGCATGGTAAAGACGAGCATGCGGCAGAGCCGGCTCCAAAGGCCGGACATGGATCAGTCTCTGCACAAGGTCCCTATGTGTTGACGGCGGCGGTTGAAGAGCGTGCGGCGGAGTCTCACCCAACTGGGCCGACGGTTTATTCTGGAACGCTGTATTACCTTGCTCGTATTGGTTCGCTGGATATCTCGCTGGACTACTACATCGACAGTCTGACGCTCGTAATGTTCACGATGGTGACGTTCATTGCGACATGCATCCATTTGTTCGCGATGGGCTACATGTCGGAAGAGCTGACGGAGGAATACGTCGATCATAATGCTCATTTGTCAAACGGACATCATGTGCATCGTCCCGGACGGTTCTACAGGTTCTTCGCCTTTCTGTCGTTGTTCTGCTTTTCGATGCTCGGGCTGGTTCTCGCGGGCAATATTTTTCAGGTCTTCATCTTCTGGGAGCTTGTGGGGATCTGCAGCTTTCTGTTGATCGGTTTCTATACCGAACGAAAATCTGCCAGTAACGCGGCGAATAAAGCGTTCATCATGAACCGGGTTGGGGACTTTGGTTTTTTGATCGGCCTGATGGTGGTCTGGACCTTCTTCGGGACATTCCGCTTCGGTGAGACTGTCGACGAAAAAGGGACGGTGGTTCAGGCCGGATTGTTCCAGTTGATTCAGCGTGATGAAACCGGCAATGTCGTTCGCGACGCAGAGTCGGGCGAGGTTGTCATTGGGGCTCACGATGCCGCGTTGACTCCGGGCAATAATCGCAAGACGATCCCCTATGCTTTGTTGGTTGTGGCTGGGCTCGGAGTGTTCGCAGGTTGCGTGGGCAAGAGTGCTCAGTTTCCTTTGCAGACATGGCTTCCGGACGCGATGGAAGGTCCAACCCCTGTAAGTGCTCTCGTGCACTCGGCGACGATGGTTGCCGCGGGTGTTTATCTGGTGGGTCGTTTCTATCCGATGTTTGTTCAGGAAGTCCTGCTGACGATTGCGTATGTCGGCTGCATCACTTTGTTTATGGCTGCCACCATCGCTGTGGTTGCGACCGATATCAAGAAGGTTCTTGCCTACTCAACCATCAGCCAGCTGGGTTATATGATGCTGGGGCTGGGAGTGTTTGGTTGGGGTGCCGGACTATTTCACCTGGTGACTCACGCGTTCTTCAAGTCTCTGATGTTCCTCTGTTCCGGCAGCGTTATTTACGGCTGCCATCACGAACAGGAAATGCCAAAGATGGGTGGCCTGTGGCGCAAGATGCCGATTACGGCTTTCACGATGCTGATCGGCGTGATTGCTATTAGCGGGCTGGCAATTCCTGGGCTTGTATCGTGGTCAACGATCTTTGCGTTCTCGGGCTTTTTCTCGAAAGACGCGGTTGTTGCCACGTCATTGGCGTTTGTGAAGGCGAACCCTTCGCACTTTCTATTGTTCCTCATGCCTTTGCTGACAGCCGGGATTACAGCGTTCTACATGTTCCGACTGTGGTTCTATACCTTCGCCGGTCAGCCTCGCGATCATCATGTTTATGATCACTGCCACGAATCACCGTTGATCATGACAATTCCATTGATGGTGTTGTCGGTGCTGGCGGCGTTTTGTGCTATTGGCGGTGAACAGGGTAAATTGTATCTGATGCTCACCGGCGATCAGCCGGCTCACGTTGCTCATGGTGTTGCCGCTACTGCTGGCGGAATTACTCTGCCCGGGCATGACGCGATTCACGCTGTTCATAATCAAGCTGGAACACTCGCGTTGATTGCTGCAGTCAGTGGCACATTGATCGCGTGGGTTCTGTATGGAACAAACATGGTCAACGTCACGGAAATGAAGCGACAGCTGGCTGGTTTGCACGGGTTCCTCGCGAACAAGTGGCATTTTGATGAACTGTATGACGGACTGTTCATGCAGCCTGCTCACATCGTCGGAAAATTCTGTTCATGGATTGATCGCACGGTGTTCGACGGCATCATTCACGGTTCTGCGAAAGTGGTGCTGTTTGTGTCCAAATGGGACCGACTCTTTGATGAAAATCTGGTTGACGGATTTGTGAACTTATTGGGCACTTCGACATTCGCTGTCGGACGATCCCTGAGGGTTGTGCAGACAGGCCGGCTTCGCCAGTACGTAATGTTTATTGTGGTTGGTGTAGTTGCTCTTTTTGCAATTCTGTTCACAACCTTTCCCGGCTAGTGACACAGACCTGTACTCTTTGTGTTATGCGGCATGTTTTCGATCTTCGCCTGGCCTCAGGCGGTGTTAGGCAGACTGCGATCAGACGATGAATCCTGAATTTCTTCTCTCTGCAATCATTTTCGTCCCTACCCTCGGCGCGTTGTTGCTGGCGATACTTTTCGACAGCAAGAACAGTGAGGCAATGCGGCTCTTCGCCTTTGCAACAACGCTGGTCACCTTCGGGCTGACACTGATGCTGTGGGGTGACTTCCAGGAAGGCGCCGGCGGTATCCAGTTTGAGGTTGCAAAACCCTGGATCCCAACATGGAACGTTTACTATCGGCTGGGTGTTGACGGCATCAGTCTTCCACTGGTACTGCTGACCGGCCTGGTCAGTGCGCTCGCCATGGGGGCCAGTTGGAGCATTACAAAGCATGTTAAAGGCTATCTGGTTCTCTTCCTGCTGCTTGAAACCGGCATGATGGGCGTGTTTCTGTCGCTGGACTTCTTCCTGTTCTACGTGTTCTGGGAAGTTATGCTGCTGCCGATGTATTTTCTGATTGGTGTGTGGGGCGGGCCTCGCAAAGAATATGCAGCGATCAAGTTCTTCCTGTACACGCTGGCGGGCAGCGTGCTGATGCTGGTCGCAATGCTGATGTTTTACTTCAACGCTCCCGAGGCGGACGGTCGCTTCAATCTGCTCAAGCTGGCGGAAGCTGCCACTGCCGGCACTCTGTTGAGTCCGTCGATGCAGATCACGGCCTTCGTGATGTTGTTCATCGGTTTTGCAATCAAACTACCGGCGTTCCCGGTGCACACATGGTTGCCTGACGCACACGTTGAGGCTCCAACGCCGATCAGTATGATTCTGGCGGGAGTTCTGTTGAAGATGGGCGGATACGGCATCATTCGAATCGCGTTCCCGCTGTGTCCTTATGGGGCGCAGTACTGGGCCTACACAATGGTCGCGATTGGTGTGATCAGCATTATCTACGGAGCCTTTGCGGCTCTGGCTCAGACCGACTTTAAGCGAATGGTGGCGTATAGCTCGGTGAGTCACATGGGTTACGTTCTCCTTGGTCTGGCTGTCTGGAAGATCAATGAGGCAACTGGCGAAGCAATCGGTTCCGATTACTGGCAGATGGGCCTGAATGGCGCAATGTTCCAGATGATTGCCCACGGAATCTCGTCGGCCGGTATGTTCTTTATGGTGGGCGTGATCTACGACCGCGTTCATCATCGCGATCTCAACCGATTCGGTGGTCTGATGGGCCGTATGCCACTTTACAGCGGGTTGTCGGCCGGTTTGTTCTTCGCAGGTCTCGGCCTGCCAGGCCTATGCGGATTCATTGGTGAAGTCTTCGTGGTCCTGAGCACATGGAACTACAGTCCTGTGCTGGCGATCATTTCCGCATCGGGAGTCATTCTGACGGCCGGCTATATTCTTTGGGCAATGCAGCGAGTCTACCTCGGAGCGGAGTACAAGGGGCCGCATGCGGAAGATCTGACACCAATCAACACGCGCGAGACTTCTATCGCGTCCGTGCTGTTGGCTCTGGCAATTGTGTTCGGGATATTCCCGGCCATCCTGATTAACATCATGTCTCCATCAGTCAAATCGATGGCGGAAGCTGCACAGGCCGGGTATCAGAAATCTGCAAGTCAGGTGAATGAGTTGCAGGCACAGAGATAGTTCCTGACGGGGTCGTGACCGCTGTTCGTTTTCTCCATAGTCGGTAAGTGTCGCAATGCTGTTCACTGAACTTATCAATTCTCTGATCACTGATACCACTCAGTCACTGCCTCGTTTTGGCGTGGAACTATGCCTGAGTGCCACCATCGTGTTGTTCCTGCTGATGCGATTGACGGGGCTTGACCGCCTGATTCCGGCGTGTCTCACAGCAACAATCGGCGCGCTGGTTGCCACATTTCTGGCCTACAAACAGTTTGACGCGCTACACGATCTGAATGCAGTGCCGTCCGTGAAGATCTTCACGGGGCTGCTCGTCCATGACCTGTTCTCAGTCTATTTTCGCGGGTTTCTGGCATTGTTCCTGCTGCTGACAGTGGCTCTGACAAGCCTGACCGGAATTCCCGACGAAGACGACAGCCCGGATTTTTATTCGCTGCTGTTCGGAGCGACGATCGGCATGATGCTGATGGCCAGCGCCAACAATCTTCTGATGCTGTTCATTGGCATCGAAATGACCAGCGTTCCCAGCTATGCAATGGTAGGTTTCCTGAAGGGACGCAAGCCGAGCAGCGAAGCGGCTCTGAAGTATGTGGTTTACGGTGCTGGTGCGGCGGGTGTTATGCTCTACGGGATCAGTCTGCTCGCAGGCGTCCTTGGCACAACTGATATGTCAATGCTGGCGGCCCGGATGACGGAAGCTGCCGCGGGAGGTTCTGGCGGTCTGAATGATCCCGAGCTTCGAACGGCGTCTTTGGGCATCATGCTCATCATGGTTGGGCTGGCATTCAAGTTGTCATTAGTACCATTCCATTTCTGGTGCCCTGATGCCTTTGAAGGCGCTTCAGCGGAAGTGGCCGGATTTCTTTCAGTCGCGTCCAAGGCGGGAGCGTTCGGACTGCTGGTGCGATTTTGTCTGTCTCTGTCGGGAGCGCCCGGTACTGAATCATTAATGACCTCCTTCGGCGTGGGACTGGGTTTCATCGCCTGCATCACGACGACCTTTGGAAATCTGGCCGCATACACGCAGACGAATCTCAAGCGACTTCTGGCATACTCCACAATTGCTCACGCCGGTTACATGGTGATGGCTGTGGCTGCAATGCTGGTGATGGCAAACAGCCCGCAAGCAGCTTCCCTGCAGGTCGACATCAATCGGTCCATCGAAGGCCTGTTGTATTACCTTGTGGTTTACCTGTTCATGAATCTCGGAGCATTTGCAATTATCGCAATCGCTCGCAACTACACGTTCAGCGAAGAACTGGACAGCTTCCGCGGACTGATCAGCCAGTCTCCGACGCTGTGCATTGGCATGCTGATCTGCATGTTCAGTCTTGTCGGGATGCCTCCGTTTGGCGGCTTTGTCGGGAAACTATTCATCTTTGCATCAGCATTCCGAGCCGGACAGATTCATTGGTTCATGTATGTCGTGGTAGCGTTTGGTGCGTTGAATACGGTCTTTAGTCTGGTGTACTACATTCGCGTTCTTCGAACCATGTTCATGGAAGCTCGCCCTGCAGATGCTCGCCCGGTTCCGGTTCGCCTCGCGTCCTGGGAATCAGCATTCGTGGTTACTCTGGCGGTCTTTGTTCTGTTGCTCGGCATCCTGCCTCATATGATGAGCCAGACCGCCAATGACGCGGCTCAGTCGCTGGCAATTTTCCGTTAGTGATCGACCGTTAGTTTTGAATATGATTTGATCACCGCGGATTCACGAAACAGTCAGTTCAACAACAGGTTTGGTTATGACGTGCCAGGATAATGAAGCCGTTCTCAACAACACACTGATTCAGATGGCGTGCAGCTTTCTGCAGTACGTTGGCGAATCGTGGCCGTGGGTCAGCACCGAATCCAATTCGATCGAACCTCAGATTAGAGTTCTGGCGGCTCGCCAGCGACAGGATGTCTCCGAGATCGTGGATCTGCTGACCGCCCGGGAACACTTCATCGACTTTGGATCGTTCCCAACGGAGTACACCGATCAGCAGTTTCTGGCTCTGCAGACGCTGATTATTCGATTGAAAACCAGTCAGACGCTGATCTGCGAGCGAATTGCACTGAGCGTCGAGTCACTGCAGACGGCAGGCGATTCAGAAGCTACCGAGTTGCTGCGAACGGTCGAATCACACGAACGTGATATTCTGAAAGCTCTGAGCGAAGTTGAACAGGAGCTTGCTCCGGCGAAGGCCGTTATCAGCAACAGTGTTGTGTGAGCCGAGCTTGTGAGCCTGCGATCGTATGCAACCTTGAGGCATCAGTTTCAAAGCTGCGAGTTTGCGCCTGTCCCAACCCGAAGCATCAGCGAGGGATTTCGCTTTTGCCTCTCGCCATTGTTCGTAAAAAATTCCTCGCTCACGCTTCGTGTTATGATAATCCCTCTGGTATTGCACGTTTGATCGACCACAGTCTCTCTGCTTTCCAGCGTTGTGACATGGTTCTGGGCCCCCGTGACGCGAGGAACGACACGCGGGTGTGTTGAGCAGGCTTTGCAGCCACGTGAAGATGGACCGTAAAGCCGTAGATCGGGCCGTCGGTCACCAGCTTTGCTTCAGTCTTTTCTTCTGACAGGAAGTAAATCGCTCGTAAAGACGCTCGATGAGGCCCCTCTCGTGCGATCTCATTGTGCGGAACAGCTGCTGCGGATTCTTAAATTCCCTGTGGTGGACGGTTTTCCGGCGTCAACGGTGGCGAGCGGCGATGTCACCGCTACCATTTGATTTCAGTCGGCCAATTTGTGTCGGCGTTCGGCTTCATACCCGCCGATTCCGTGGTGTGATAGTGGTTGTGAATTGCGGAGATGACTCAAGTGGGCAAATCGGTTGTCCTGGCGTACAGCGGTGGACTGGATACGTCGGTGCTGGTGGGATGGTTGCAGGACGAAGGTTACGATGTGCATTGCCTGTACGTCGATCTGGGGCAGCCGTGCGAAGACCGCGATGCCATCATGAAGAAGGCACGCGATATTGGTGCGAAGTCGGCGGAACTGGTCGATGTCACTGAAGAACTGTGTCGCGACTTCGCGTTTCCAGTTCTGCAGTGGCAGGCGCGTTATGAGAACATTTATCTCATGGGCACCAGCATCGCTCGCCCGCTGATCGCGAAAGCCTGTCTCCAGCGTGGTCGTGAAGTGGGTGCGGAAGCCTTCGTCCACGGAGCCACCGGAAAAGGCAATGACCAATGCCGATTTCAGCTGGCCGCTGAAGCATTGGAACCGGGCATTAAGATTATTGCCCCGTGGAGAATGGAAAAATTCCGCAGCCTGTTCCCAGGCCGCACAGAAATGCTTGAGTACTGTGCAAAGAAAAATATCCCGGTCAAAGCGACCTCTAAGAAGCCTTATTCCAGCGACGAAAACTGTCTGCATATCAGCTACGAAGCCGGTGATCTGGAAGACCCAACCGTTGATGGCACCAGTGTGATTGACTTTGGAATGTCCGTGTCGCCACAGCAGGCTCCGGATAAAGAAGAAGTGGTTTCAATTCAGTTCGAATCGGGCGTGCCCGTGGCAGTGAATGGAAAAAAACTCGGCCCGGCCATGCTGGTGAAGGAACTCAATGATATCGGCGGTCGAAACGGCTGTGGCCGAATTGACATCGTCGAGAACCGTTTTGTTGGCATGAAGAGCCGCGGTGTTTATGAGGCTCCCGGCATGACACTGCTGTACGCGGCCCATCAGGGGCTGGAGCAGATGACGCTGGACCGCGACCTGACACACCTGCGCGATTCCATCAGTCCGCAGGTGGCCGAGATGGTTTACTATGGTTTCTGGTACTGCGCTAAGATGGATGCTCTGATGGCATTCATCAGAGAAACTCAGAAACCTGTCACCGGCGAAGTGAAATTGACTCTGTACAAGGGCAACGTCCGAGTTTCGAGCCGAACCTCGCCGTACAGTCTCTACAAGGCTGACATTGCGAGCATGGAAGCCGGAGGGTCTTACGATCAGACCGACGCAGAAGGATTTCTGCGGATCATGGGCCTTCCTGTTCGAGTGCAGGGATCCGTACGGCCTCGCGAGTACTAGTTCAGTACTTTGGTCAAACGTTATCGATCCATCTCAAAGCCATCGCCGCAATCGTGTTTGCTGCGATGGCTTTTTTGGTTCAAGACATGGGAATTGTCTGACGACAATCCGCACAGCAGAAAATCCTGTTATGGAATGCCTCGAACAATCTCAGGCCCGATCAGTTTGGTGAACCAGACCGGGAGTTTTTGCCAGACGGCGATCACCTTGTCAAACTTGCCGCTGCTCGGTCGCACATCGCCAATGTTGCCCTGACGCAGGCAGTACTGCCAGACAGCCGGGTACTGTTCCGCGCCCCATTGCTGTTTGAATTTGTAGGTGCCGCTGTCGAGCGAGCTGCGTCCGAAGTCGAACGCCTTCTGTCCTCTTTCCACGCTGCGTTTCAATGCATGCCAGTACATCAGCATATTGCAGGCGGTGTGATTGAAGTCGCGCAGCGAACTTGCGCTGGGAATTAATGTCACCTCCGGACCGTGCAGCAGAAAACCGGAAGCGATGGGCTGCCCATTCTGAAACACGCTGCAGATTTCCGCGGCATCCCCGAACTGCACAAGCATTTCACGAAACAATTTCTTCGAGAACGGCGGCGTACCCAGATCTCGCATGTTGCGACAGAACACTTCATAGAAGGAATCCAGCTGATCCAAATGTCCGAACGTGACACTCAGAGACGTATCATTCAGCGGTTTTTTCACCTGACTTCGCAGCTTCGACTTCAGTCCGGTCCAGAGTGCATCGGCGGTTGCCGGCAGTTCCATTCGCATATGCACTTTTTCAGTGTTCGTGGAATTGAGTCGAGGATGTTCGACTCGAGTCTCATGGCGCAGTTCCAGATGTTTGACGTTCAGCGAATCCGCCAGCTGGACAGCTCGTTCCGTCAATTGTGATGCGACATCCGGTGTGTCGGCAAGTACGCCGCCTGTGTTCAGATACGGCTGGCTGACCAGAAAGCTGCCAAAGATCGGCCCGCTGATATGCATCAGCGGCAATACTCCGGTGATACGATCGTCCGTTTGCATCCACAGAAAGTAGGGGTGATGTCGAAAAGCACTGGAAAAAACCTCGGCCCACTCTGAACGCAGATGGAATCCATCATAACCCCATTTCGTCAGGTAGCTGTTCCATCCGGCCGGTGCCTTTTCAGCACAATGCACGCTGTTCGATTGAAGGTGAGCAGTCGTCATTTCAACAACCTCTGATCCAGAAGAAGAACAAACTCCGTGAGGCCACGGCCTCAGGCGAAGGTTGGTAGAAAATCGTGACTAACGTGATCCTGGAATTGCACACGCTGTCTCAGCAGACACGTCCCGCAATGAAGGATTGCGGGCGTCGTCGGAAGCACAAAGAGAGGCACACGGTGTCTCGGGGATTCTGCTTGCCAGCGACTCCGACAATTGACGATACACGCCCACGATTTTCTTCATGCGGCCATCAAAGCAAAAGCGATCTTCCACAGTATTGCGACCAGCATTCGCCATTTGAGATCGCAGTTCGTCTGTCAGCAGACACTTGCGAACAGCCTGATACAGGGCCTCTTCGTCATCGACTGGAATCACGAAACCATTTTGTCCGTTCTTTACCAGTCCCGGAATTCCGTTGCACTTCGTCGCAATCACCGCGCGGTTGCTCGCCATTGCCTCAAGGACAACGTTTGGAAGTCCCTCGCGAAGGCTGCTCAGAACAAACAGGTCAATGGCTCGGTAGAGTTTTCGCGGATCTGAAAGAAATCCGACCAGCCGCACGTGATCCTGCAATTCCAGTTCATTGATCTGCTGTTGCAACTGTTCGCGCAGATGACCCTCGCCGGCGATGATAAGACCGATGGGCTGACCTTCGTTGATCAGTCGTGACGCCGCGTTGATAAGATGATGAAATCCCTTTTCCTCAGACAAACGTCCCACCGCACCAAGCAGTATTCGCTGCGAATCGAAGCCGAACCTGGCCTTGTCCCTCAGCGTCGGAGGAGCGACCGAATAATCATCCAGTACGATAGCGTTGTCGATCTGATGCACGCGGTTCTTTGGCACGCCGCATTCCAGAGAGCGATCGTAAAGATCCTGCGAAACGCAGATGACCTTCTCGTACCACTTCATGCAAAAACGGTCGATCTTATAGTACAGAGGAGTTCGCGTTGTGAATCGAACCCAGCCATGCGCTGTCGTGACCAGATGCATGCGGTGAAAGCGGCTGATCAGCAGGCCCAGCGCATTGCTTTTGTAGTCATGCGCGTGCCAGATCGTGACGTTCCTGTCTCGGCAAATGCGAAGACAATCCCGAACGACTCGCCAGTCCGTTGGGCCGCGATCGTCAATGCCGATAATCTCCGCGCCCGAAGCGGCTGCTTTCTTTTCCAGTGTTGCAAATCCCGGATCGCCGGGCGGTCGCATAAACAGACACGCACAATCAATTCCGTACTTTCGCAGGTATCGAGGAGAGTTCAGAATCGTCTTTTCCGGACCGCCGCCAGTCCCCGTGACGACTCGTGTATGCAGAACGAAAGGTGTGTTCATGAAAGACTCGGTGATGCCGACAGGGAGCTGGTGAAGATTGTGTGACGCTGAACAGCAGCCGAAGCTGAAGCTGACAATGTTATTTTTGGGTTAACTGCATCGAAGCGGAGCGGAGGCGGCACACGTCAGAACCTGCGGCCTGCCATCCAGCAGACTCGCAGACGGTGTTTCACTTTTCAGAATGTGTTCGAGCCTTTCCGCTTTCGACTTCCAGCTTTCCTGCTGCAGGCGACATCGCGCCATACTTTGTGAAACCGGGATGCCGCTGTAGATTCGGTGACGTACGAGTTGACTGAATTCCGCCGGGCTTTCGGCAACATCGAGGCAGTCGCACCAGGGATCTGTCGAAGGCAGTCGATTCACGACGACCGCTTTGCCCGTAGCCAGATATTCTTTCAGTTTCAGCGGCTGCATAGCACGAGTGACCGGAAGGTCGGCATACGGCATGATCAGCACCTCGGCCCGATCGGCGATAGCCGGAAGTGCGGACAATGGTTGCGCCGGAAGAGTCCGCACATTGGAAAGAGAAAGCAGCGCGGGATCAGGATCCTGCTGAGGTCCAATCAGCACTATGGTGCCTTCGATCAGATCACAGGACAGCTGGCGAATCGACGCCGAATCCATACGTCGGTCAATGACGCCCCAGAAGACAATCAGTGGACCCGGGAGATCGCTCAGCAACTCACATTTAGGATGTGGTTTTTCGCGCGAGGATGAATCTGACGGCATTGGATTCAGCGACAATTCAGACATCGCAACAGACGGACGGGTATTCTCGGAAGTGTCTGCGACGACCAGGGAAAACCGTTTCGTGGTTTCGTCTTTCGCGGTGTCAATTTGCTGCAGGCGGTTTCCTTCCGGCCGGCGTGTCGCGGAATCACAGCGGGCGGAAAGTTTGCGTTGAGTATTCCAGAAATCCACATCAACACCGTGCGTCAGCAGCGACGACGATCGGCCATCGTTTGCGATCATTTCCTGCAATGTTTCACTCGCGGCGATCAAAGAATCGGCCCTATGAATCATGTCCTGGTCCATTCTGCGCAGCGTGTCACCATCCAGGCCTGGCCATTGCGAAAAGTCGTCCACGCAGTAATAGACCCATCGTGAAACTGGCAGTGTTCCCGCCAGATCAGCAGTGATCGGAAGTGTTGTCAGTGCGACGACTGGCTTTGGAAGCCGTTGGATCAGTGGACTCAGCTGCTTTGTCAAAAGCCAGCGATTCAGTCGTCGGTCTCGATCACTTCCAAACCATGGCCACATTCTGGGATTTATTACGGTGAGATTGGAGTGAGTCTGCACTGCTGACTGACAATCCGCAGCATCCGGATTCGTCCGTTTCGACAAGACAGAACTGCCCCATTGTTGCAGTTTCTCACCCGCCCGTTTCAGCGTCTGAAGATCCAGTCGCGGCGCGCGAGTGCCGATCGTGTTGACCCACAGAACAGGCTGGCGGTCCAGAAGATTTCGAACGAGATGTTGACACGAAGACGGATGCCGGCCCCAGTCATCCGAGAAGACAACGATCGAACCGAGCTGGTTTCCAGATAAGCGTTGGTGGCTCATAGCTGGCCCCCCTTCTTGTGCGGCGTCGCGTTAATTACCATGGGAGGTTGTTCGAAAGACAACCTGCGGTGATTGCGATTTAGAACATCGCGGTACACCTTGCGGTAAGAATCCAGCATACCGTCCAGTGAAAATCGCTCAACAGCCCGCGTCGCTGCGTTATCGATCAACTGCTGTCGGAGATCCGCATTCTGAGCGATCCGAGTTAACGATTCCGCCAGAGCACCGTCGTCGCCTGAGCCAGCCAGCAGGCCGGTAACACCGTGCTGAATAATTTCCGGAAGACCGCCTACGGCCGTTGAAACAACCGGAAGCCGAGCCGCCATAGCTTCAATCACCGTCAACGGAATCCCTTCACTGATGCTGGACATCAGAAAGACGTCGGAGGCCGCAAGAAGGTCAGGAACGTCTCTACGAGTCCCCGCGAGAATCACCGTCTGATCAAGTCCACGTTCGCTGATGGTTCGTTCGATAGCGGCTCGCTGATCGCCGTCGCCGGCAAGCAGAAGCCGAAGGCCCGGGATTGTTCTACGTGCCTGATCCACCGCACGCAGCGCGGTCTGATGATCTTTCAATTCATGCAGGCGCGCGACCAGCACAGCGACAAAGTCGGTCGGAGCAATTCCGAACTCTTCCCGAATTCGCTCACGCGCTCCGACAGTCGGTTTACCAATCGCCTTCAGATCGACGCCATTGTAAATAACTTCGACACGCGATGCAGGCAGGCCTTCGTTGTCGATCAGTGCCTGTCGAACAGCCGCACCGCATCCGACCAGTCGATCGCAGCTGCGCAACAGCAGTCGATTAACGATGGCACGTTTGCGACTCGGCGTATCTGGAAAATGGCGACCGTGTTCTGTAAACACGACCGGACGTCGCCCCGTAATGCCGCGACTCAACATGGCCTGAAAGAAGGGAGTGCACTGATGAGCATGCAGAATCTGAACTTCTTCACGATCGGCAAACTCTTGTAGTCGTCGCGCACAGCCGCGATCAATTCCCGGCTGCCGATGCAGATGTTCAACGGTAATCCCATTCTGCTGCAGCCGCTCGCCGATGTCTCCAATCTCATCCAGCACCGCCACCACGCAACGGAATTCGTTGCTCATGCGGCGCACCATCTGGTCGACCAGCACTTCCGCACCGCCAACGCCAAGCGCGTGAATCACGTGGCAGACGGTGGGTCGTGAATCGATGGGAATGAGTCGAAGGTGGTGAGAAGTTGCCTGAATCATGAGAGTACTGCTTGGTTTTAAGTTGCCTGAAGACAGGCTCAGATCGAACGACCACGTTTATCAAAACGACTTTTGCCTGCCCCGAGAGCGTATCCGCGCCGGTCAGCGGGCATTCAAAAACAGCGTCACATGTGTTTCTTCAATGCATCCCACGTCTGAAGGATGCGGTTAATGTTCAGAACCCTGACAGAAGCTTTCAGCAGTGAGGTCGGAGAACGCAGCATCCGCTTAACTCGCTGCTTCTGCGGGACAAACATCGTCCACGACGTTTCCGGGCATATCGCATCACAGGGTGGAATAGAATCTGTTGCTGATGTTCGATGGAAGATGTCCCGCTGGCCTTCCGTCATTACGATCGACAGGCATCGAGCTGTCAGTGAGGACTCGCCGAATGCTGCAAAGTCGGCCCATGCAGATTCGCTGATCTGGTCGGATTTGGCTCGCATCTTTTCCGCCTGCGAGATGTCATCTTCACAGGTGGCTGCGATCCGCAACACGTTGGCCTTTCGAAAATCCTGCGCTGCCCAGGCTTCTGTTGGATACTGCAGGCGTTCAGGATGATCGAGTGTGCGGCCTTCGTTTTCAGCCATCCAGCGACCATAAGTCTGGATCACATCACGCGCGTATCTGTACATGGGATCGAACAGTTCTGCATCGCGTTTGGCGAGCAGATAGCGACCCAGGGAGTTCAGGAATACGGTGTAAGACCAATGACCTTCTGCATCCTGCAAATGCATATCGTCAGGATTCTGAGACGGATGCACGCATCGCCGGATCAGCTCTTCCAGCTTCGCCAGATAGTGTTCGGAACCAGTCAGCAGCCAGCCGTCCAGCAGAGCATTGATGGAATTTCCCGCGCCACGTCCCGGGCCGTGAAAGTCTTCAAACACTGTCGCCGAAGCGGATCCTGTGGGACCGTCATCCAGCAACCCAAAGACAGTCCTGCGTCCATCGTCCATGCGAATGACCCAGTCGGCCAGTGTCAGAACAGACTCACGCGCTTCCTGACTGCCGGTCAGAAAGTGATAGTGCAGCAGTCCCGTCGTATAATTGTGCTCGCAGCCTGGTCCGCCGCCATAAGGCTGGCCGGGCTTTTGATTGTGGCGAGAATACGTGCGGTGAGTACATGAGCGAGCGTCTACGTAATGATCCGTATGCCAGAAAAGCCCGCCGTTAAACGCCGCTCTGTCTGAACTGGTGTGGTAGATGTCGATGTCCATCACGTGCCGCGCGAGCGGATCGAGCCAGTCGAACCACTGCAGATTTGTGGCGGCATTCAGTTGAAGAATGGCTCCGAAGATCATGTCGAACTGATTGTTGTAATGCGACACAATTGTGTTGTGACCCGCATAATGAGTCTGTTCATGATCGGCAGGAATATCGCCGAAGTTCCTCCATCCGAATTCATCAATCGTTGCGCGCCGAGATTCAAGGCTGAATCGATCAGACGTGGCACTTTTCAGATACCGTGCGAACCGCTCAGCCGCTGGACCCGCGTGATTTTCTGAAGCAGCTTTGGAACAAAACCACGGCAGCACGCTGGCAGCTTCAATGGATGCCGGAGACTGCATCAATCGAGGCGTATCACAGACCCAGTCGAGATTCTGAAGGTGACAGCATTCGGTGCCTGTAGAAATCCAGAACGATTGAGTCTTCTGTTCTCCGCCCTGAAGTTCGTGAATCACTCCGGGCAGTTCGGGAAACATTCCAAATTCGAGTGCTCCCATCGCAGCGCCGACGCTGCCTGGAAAGTTCTGCCAGAATTCCGGAATGGCCATAGCCATTGATGCGCCGTCTCCGCTGGCCGCGACTGTTGGTTCGGCCCGGTAACCGCGCAGGGTGCCTGTGTCGCAGACGGCTTCATACCCGCGCGTGTCAACCGGATTCGCTCCGGAAGCTGTCACATGATTTGGACTGTTCCAGAACCGATCACCGCTGCTGAACTGGCGAAGAAAGACAGGGCCTGATGTACTGCGTGAAATCTGATCACGCTCCGCCTTCCAGTGGGTCTGTGCACTGGCCGGAATGTCATCGCTGTGAACCGCGATCTCAAGATGCCGAAACAGAAACGATCCCGCATCGCCAAGATCCCACAATCCTCCGGCGTGACGTGCTCGTTGTGAATTGCGAATTCGAGTCTCCACCTGCAGCAGGCCTGTGCTGACCCAATGCGTCAGACGGAACTGCAGTGTGACCGCGGGCAACGACTGAAGTCGAGCAGCCGCCACAAAGACCTGTCTTACGGCCCCGCGGACATCTTCTCGAATCCCATCAAACTGTAATGACAGTTCCTCACCAGCCGCATCGCTGATTCGCACTGCCAGTTTCAGTGTATGTTCTGTCGGCAGATCAGTTTCCAGATTGCGTGTGCAGAGATGGATCTGACTGCCGACCAGTTTAACGGTTGTCAGCCTGTCGGCTCCGGGCTTCTGATGAGATCGCTGAAGTATGGACGATTCCGTTTGTTCAGCCGCTACGACTCCCAGTTCCCTGCTCTCTGCCGAAACTTCCGGCGCGACAAAACTTGCCAGAATCCATCGCACGCTGCCGTCATTCCAACGATTCAGAACGTCCATCTGCACCGGTGTGTCTTTGTCAAAACCTTCGACGTGCCCGAAAGCAGTGTCGGTCAAGCGGCCTTTCGGCAAACACAACCCTGCGACGATCGGCACATTGCGCGCAGCTGTACCACGTGTCTGCAAAACAGCAGGAATGAGCACGAGCGATTGTGCGTTGCGAGGCCGACTGGTTGTGGATTTCAGCGTCATTGGAAAATGGATGTTGATGATTTACGGGGCCGAAAGTACGCACTAAAAATGATCAGCATTTCACCACACGGTGAGACACGCCGGACCGCTGATTTGTCCGTTCAGGTTTTGCCCAGGCATCCAGCCAGCGCGCCAGAACCAGTAAACTCCAAATGAGCTGGCCATGGCGTCCTGTGCCTCGACAATGAGACTCATACAGGCGTCCAGCCACTTTGATATCAATCCACTGCGACAATGGACTGCCTGGCTGCAGCACATGAGTTTGCACCTGATCGCTCAGTGGCCCTCGAAGCCATTGATCGATTGGAATTTCAAATCCCTGCTTTCGCCGATTGACAAGGTCTTTGGGGAGACGAGACTCGAACAACTGCTTGAGAATCCATTTCCTTGAGCCCTGGCGAATCTTAAATTCCGACGGCATTGATGCTGCCAGCTCCATCAGTTTCCAGTCGATGAAAGGAGGCCGGACTTCAAGTCCGAATCCCATGCTGGCTCGATCCACCTTGGTAAGAAAGTCGTCGGGTAGAAGGATATTCGTGTCGGCTGACAGCATGCCGCTGAGTTCATCGCGCTGTCCCTGCTGGTAGGCGGCGACCACAGAACGTTCGGGCTGATAATCCTGAAGTGCTGCGGAAAAATCGGCCGTCATCAGTTTGCGACGGAGCGACTGGCGACACGCGGAAACAGTGTTTGCGTAAGCCTCCGCCGGATTTCGTGAGAGATTCTCCAGCAGCGTTTTTAATCGTAATGCGCGAGGCAACCAGTCTGCTTTGGGCCAGATGGCGGCCATCGGCTTCAGAAGAGATTGCTGCAGGAACGCCGGGATGCAGTGCCGAATACGGGCCTCGCGCAGGTCGTGCGAGTACCGCGCGTACCCTCCGAAAAGTTCGTCCCCGCCGTCACCGGAAAGCACCACTTTGACATGCTGAGCGGCCAGTCGCGACACCGCCATTGTGGGAATGGCGGAAGCATCGGCAAAGGGCTCGTCGTAAAGAAATGTCAGGTCATCCAGATCGCGGGCTGCTTCCGGAGTAACAATCTCCTCAGTGTGTTGACACCCGAAGTGATTCGCAACCTGACGCGCAAACGGCAGTTCACTGAACTCTTCTTCGTGGAATCCTATGGAAAACGTCTGTACGCGATCCGGCCGCAATCCGGCCATCATGGCGACGATCGCGCTGCTGTCGAGTCCTCCACTCAGAAAAGCGCCGACCGGGACATCAGCGACCAGATGCGCGGCAACGCTTTCCTGCAGAGCCTCGTGAATCTCTTCTTTCCACTGGTCTTCCGTTTTTCGACTTTCATTTCTGAATGACAACTGCCAGTAACGTTTGGGCGACGACTGGAAATCTGACAGCGAAACCCGCAGGTGATGAGCGGACGGAAGACGAATGACTCGCCCAAAAATGCTGCGCGCACCTGGGATGAAGCCGAACGTTAAATAATCTTCAATAGCCGCCGGATCGATGGCGCGATCAATCTCCGGGTGAGCGAGAACCGCTTTCAGTTCCGAACCGAAGACCAGCTTTTCGTGGTCACGATAGATGTAAAGCGGCTTCTGCCCCAGATGATCTCGAGCGATCAGCAGTTCTCTGCGACGTGCATCCCAGATGGCGAATGCGAACATGCCACGCAGATGACTGCAAAGGTCGGGACCGTGTTCTTCATACAGATGGACGAGCACTTCAGTGTCGGAGTGTGTTCGGAAAACATGGCCGCGTGATTCGAGCGACGTGCGCAGTTCGCGATAGTTGTAGATCTCTCCGTTGAACACGACATGAATGGATTCGTCTTCATTGGACAGGGGCTGTCGACCACCTTCAAGATCGATAATTGCCAGACGCCGATGTACGAGCCCGACAGGTCCGGATCGAAAAGTTCCTTCTCCGTCCGGTCCGCGGTGAGCAATGGCGTTGCCCATGTCTGTCAGTGTTGATGCACTGGCAGAGCGACCAAAATCAGCATAAAGAACGCCAGCGATTCCGCACATGGGATGTTGATCTCTTGGGAGTCTGTGGAAATGAGCCCTGTGATCTCCCCGCAATTGAAGCGTTTGGTTCGACCCAAACCGACTTCAGATCGCATCCTCAGGAGAAACGCTCAAAGCAGGCCTGCGATCAGCGCGCATCCCCTCAGAGCGCAACGGAATCGCAGGTCCATGTAAAACTTAGGTCACAACGGCGAGGTTGGCTGCGGGTTTACCAAAATGCGCGTATCAGGAATGAAACATCTGATTCGATAGTGCTTCCCTGTTGCTTTTTTGCAACGAGCACCGCCATCGCGACAGGAATTCCAGGGGCCAGCCCGGAGCAATTATGGCCGCGTCCGGTTTGGCGGCCCGGCTGGCAGCAGGAGCCTGGAAGTGATCACAACCGCAAATTGCGACGGGTGAAATGCGTCAAAAAATCAGGGAATCTGCGGTGCCCGATGCCTCAGCAAGTGCTCTGCTGACATGCTGTGCGAAGTGCAGAAACTCGGTCCGCACGCATGTTTCAGGCGTGATGATGCAAAATGCGGAGCTTCGATAAACGGGCATGAAGAAATCATAAACCCGTTTTTCAGATCGACCGTTACAGTCGCTGTTGTCAGCATGAAGCGGATCAAAACAGGGTGTAGATGAACGGCGCTGCGCCGGTGGACGTCAGGAAGATCGCGACTCCCGCGAGAAGCAGCACGAGCACAATCGGAGTGAGCCACCACTTCTTCTCTTCGCGAATGAACAGCCAGAACTCAGTTATGAGGCTCATCGGCTGCTCGTCGCCAGCCTGTTCAAATTCGCTGAGAGATTCCGGCGAGTCATTGCGTTCGGAGTTCTTCATGATGATGTTCCACTCAAGTGAATCTTAAGATTGCTGATAGTACTTACGAACACTTCGCGGTGGTGTGCGAGGTATCCAGAAAGTATCTGCGTCGGTCGAAGTGCGTCTTTGCAGCACGTCTCGGCCGATGATTCTAAACACGACAGCCATTGGAAGAAACAATCCAAACCAAATCATTAGCAGGATCAACTCCCCCACAATTAAACCAATGGGAAAGGTGACCACTGTCACCGCGATGAACACTGGCTTCAACAGTTTTGGGGCCACCAATCCCAGGATCGCGAGTGTCGCACCCAGCACCAGACCCACAACGATGGCTGATGTTCCGGCGATCCAAATCGCAGCGAGCAGCGGGAACGCAAAAATGCAGACCACGCCAAACTGACGGAGTTGTCGATCGGAAGGATTCGTATTGATCTGAAACATAGAGAACCTGCACCATCAATGTGAAACACTACTCAGTCCGACGCGTCTTACCGCAGCAGACTTTCGTGAGTCTGGCCCTGCCCGGCTTGGTGATAGCCTCTTAATCACCCGCTAATCACTTGGAAACAGCTGAAACGACTGCGGATGATTGGCATACGGCCAATCCACCGGCTCATAGGGAACTGTCAGTTCCGGAGTTTTCAGGGTAGCTCCACCTTTGGAAAGACTTTGCATCACTCGGTCCATCATGCCGGTTGTCAGCACGGTGCGTTCGACTGGATAAACCGCGGCCCCGGAATGTATGGTTTCTTCAAAGGCGTGCAACAGATACGCAAAATGGGCGTGGGGTGCTGCTTCCTGAAGTTTGAACCAGGTCGCTCGCGGTGCCGACTCACCCTTCAGCTTGACCGCGATTACAAATTGGTCCGACAGTCCGTTCGCCATAATCACTGCCGACTTTAGTCCATCATTGTGTTGAAACAAGTAGACAGCCGAATTCTCCTGAGGCTCCCACGCCGCAACGTCCCGCGGTCCACCGGGCAGCGTCTTCATCGCAGCTGCAAGAAGCTTGATCGACCATTCTCCGTCCTGTCCGAGTACCTTTACCTGCGGTCCTGAAACCGCTCGCACTTCTGACACACCCGCCTCGCCGCCACGACGCCGTTCCAGCATACATTCATGGGCTTCGATCGCATGAAATCCGTAGGCCTCAAACGGACCGTATCCGACCGTCAATGCGGCCTCGATCTCACAGTCGCGAGGCAACTCCAGTGCCGGATAGCGCCACGCGACCGGGACGGACGATCCGGCCAGCAGCGGAAACTTCATCTCACGGGCTGTGGCCGCCATGTGCACGGCATCTTCAAAACGCCATGACAGGTGCTTATCATTGAAGACCGGCACAGATGTCCCGCAACGTCGAAACGACGATGTGATGTCGTCAAAAAAACGACGGCGAGGATACATGTCCTGCTGCGTGTCGGGCGTCAGAGGATACTCGCCATGTTCCGCGATGCTCAGGACTCCTTTGACCTGAATCTGATCGCTGCCAAACGTGAGCGCATCATCGATGGTTTCCGACAGCCGAAAGCCAAACTTCTCCGCAAGACCGGCACTCAGATCGCCCTCGGGCTTTTGATCGACATACAATGAGACCAGTTGCAGGTCGGGACAAGGTCCGCCGTTCTGCTGAAAGCCTTCCAGAATCTTTCCAAGGATCACATCGGCATGGCTGGATTTTCGATAGACGGTCACCACCCCGGCCACGGGTAATTTTTCTCGAGCGGCCGAAGCTGCTGCCGCTGCAGGCAGCCATTGCCATGGCTGCGCACAGGCTGCAAGGGAGGTCGCGAAGCTTGTCCTCAGGACAGTTCGGCGGGAGATGTTTGTCATATTCAGCTGGCTTGTGAACTGCAGCGGTGGGGGCTTAGGAAATTACATCCTTGACAACAGTTCCGTGAACATCGGTCAGGCGATAGTCGCGGCCCTGAAAACGAAATGTCAGTTGTTCGTGATTGAAGCCCAGCAGGTGCAGAATCGTGGCCTGCAGATCGTGTGGCGTCACTTTGTTCTCGACCACGCCAAATCCCAGTTCATCCGTCTGCCCGTAGTTGTAGCCGCCCTTCACGCCGCCGCCGGCCATCCACATCGTGAAGCAGTCCGGGAAGTGGTCGCGACCCAGTACATTACCACCGGCTGTTCGACCTTCTCGAAACGGTGTGCGTCCGAATTCTCCCCCGCAAACAATCAAAGTGTCCTCGAAAAGGCCACGCTGCTTGAGATCTTCAATCAAAGCGGCGATCGGCTTGTCAGTCTTCGCCCATTTGTTTGTCAGTCCGTCCGTCAGTCCTTCGCCCGGCCCGGTGCCGTGGAAGTCCCAGCCCCAGTCAAACAGCTGCACAAAGCGAACGCCCTGTTCGACCAGTCGGCGGGCCAACAGGCAGTTGTTGGCAAAGCTGGATTCACCGGGAACGGCGCCGTATTTTTCCTGAGTCTCTTTCGTCTCTTTATTGATGTCCATCACATCAGGAACCGATGCCTGCATGCGATAGGCCAGTTCGTACTGCGCGATACGAGTCATCGTATCGGGATGGCCCAGTTCGGCCGCCTGCATTTCGTTTAGTTGCTTCAACGTATCGAGCGATCGACGACGCACATTACGTTTCATTCCGGCTGGATCAGAAACGTAAAGAACAGGATCGCCCTTGGAACGACATTGAACGCCCTGAAAGACCGATGGCAGAAATCCGCTGCCAAAAGAATTCGCTCCGCCGTTTGGCTGAACGCCGCTGCTGATCAGGACCACAAAGCCGGGCAGATCCTGATTCTCCGTGCCCAGTCCGTATGTAGCCCATGCACCCATCGACGGGCGACCTGATCGCGGTGAGCCGGTATAAAGCAGCAGTTCAGCCGGAGCGTGGTTAAACTGATCTGTATTCATAGAGTGAATGAAACAGATGTCATCGGCCACGCGGTGCAGATTGGGAACGGCATCCGACAACCACGTTCCGCCTTCTCCATGCTGCGTGAATGTGCGAGGCGTACCGAGCAGTTTGGGCACTCCGGATGTGAATGCAAAAGTCCGGCCCTTTAGAAACTCGTCCGGACAATTTTCTCCGGTCCGCTTCACCAGTTCAGGCTTGTGGTCATAGATATCCAGATTCGGCGGTGAACCCGTCAGATGCAGATAGATAACGCGTTTGGCACGAGCCGGAAAATGAGGCTTTCGCAGTTCCATCGGTGTCGACGGACTGATGGGAATATCGGCTTTGGCAACACCACCCGACAATGACGATAACGCGATTGCTCCCAGTCCCACGCCGGACGACGACAGAAAGTGGCGACGGGTTTGATTCTGCAGATGTGAAAAGTTGGGCATCATCGGCGGGCTCTCTTCAGGATCGTCTAACAACGTGGCACCGGGAGTTGTTACGGCGGGATCAGCAAGTTCCATGGCGGAAAAGACGTGGTAAGAATTCTCTCATGATGATGTCTGCTGCTGAAGTCGCAAGTGGTTTCCAGCTTCTTTAACAGCCTTGTCGGCGATCTTCCGGAATTTTGCAACCCGATCGGCAGGAACACGGACAGTACACCGCAAATTTACGGCCAATTGCCGCCGTGATGATCGTTTTCTAGTTGCCAGTTTCGTTAGGGCTGGAAGCCCGGCACAGCCAGTGACGGTGGCTCACCGGCGTGTTGATTTAATCATAACCCGCTGCGTCAGCGAGGGATTGTTGTTGAAAAACACGGCAACTTTTATCCCTCACTGACGTTTCGGGTTGTGATAGTCGCAAACTCGCAACCTCAAAACGGCCGCTTCAGGTTCTGCAATCGCGATACATTCTGCTTCAACGAGAACCAAAGTGTGCGCGACACAGTTGATTGCCGTAATCGCCCGTCATTCAGAAATGATCCCGGAAATTCGCCGGTTGGCGCCGGCAGTCGCGGCAGGGTGCAGTCGCGGATGATTGTGAAGTTGGGAGGGCGAGGCTCCTGCCGAGCCGCTGTACCGTTGAAACACACGGCTCGGCAGGAGCCTCGCCCTCCCGAAATCCGCTTGCATCTGGAATTCGCCGAAATCCACGACTGCACCCGTCGCAGCACCGGAATGGTTCAGTCCGTGGTAAGTCTTGAACTGATGTGTTAGCTTCAGAAATTACTCCATCGTTACCGCAAAAATCGGGCAGGCGGATGTAGGTCGGTCGAAATGCACCGTGCAAAAATCTGCGAAGGATTTCGTTATGTGTCTGAGGTTGATCGCGGCAGTCTGCATCGTGCTGGTGTCTTACGGTGCAGGCTTTGGAGATGAATCTCTGACTCCGCCTGAAAAGATTGAACGTGAAACACGCGACGTGGCGGGCTGGACAGTTCACATTGATCATCGACTGGTCAAAGCTGAGCTGAAGGCCACCGCTAAAGCGCTGCCGCTGTTGAAGAAACAGCTGACCGAAATTGTCGACAAGGTTCCAAAGCCGGCCGTGGCGGAACTCCGAAAAGTGCCGCTCTACTTTTCACCTTCTTATCCCGGTGTGCAGCCGCGTGCCGAGTTCCATCCAGGAGCGGGCTGGCTGAAAGACAACGGCCGGGATCCAATCATGGAGCACGCGGTCGAATTCACCAACATTGCGGACTTCGAGGCCGAAACAATCCGGATGCCGAACTTTGCTCTGCATGAACTGGCACACGCGTATCACTTCCGAGTCCTGAAAGACGGTTTCGGAAATCCTTCGCTGATCAAAGCTTTCGAAGTGGCCACGGCCAGCGGAAAGTATGAACGGGTGGAACGATCCAACGGAGTGCACGGAAAGAATTCGTTCGAGAAAGCCTATGCGATGTCGAGTCCGATGGAGTACTTCGCAGAAACAACGGAAGCCTATTTCAGTCGCAACGATTTTTTTCCGTTCAACAGCGAAGAGTTGCAAAAGCATGATCCGGAAATGTTTGATCTGCTGACGGAACTCTGGGGCGTGCAGAATCGCTGACTAGCAGGCTCTTTCGCGTTTAGCCGGATTCGTAAAAATTCGGACGCGGTTTTTGAACTCTCACGAGTCGAGCTCCGTTTTTATCATCGCTTCGCAAACTGACCGTTTCTACTGAAACGATGGTGGCTGTCCGGTCGATTCCAGCACCGACATCCACAAATCGCCATTGGGGTCCACTTGATTGCGTTCGCGAATGGCCAGCGGAATAGGGACATGAACAAATCGCCCGTGCCAGCGACCGACGACCATTTCAGTGCGTCCGCACATCGCGGCATGCACGGCATTGTGAGTCAGTCGCAGGCTGTAAACGCTGTCGAATGGATTGGCCGGCACACTGCGAATCAAATAACTCGGGTCAATGTACTTCAGATTAAGTTCCATTCCCTGATTCGCAAAATGGCTGTTGATTCGGTCTTTCAAAAACAGACCAATATCACCCAGACGCGCGTTGCCGGAGGCATCGGTCGACTTTGGGCATTCCGCCAGTAAAGACTGTCCAGCGCCTTCCGCAGTGACGATGACTGCGTGGCCTCGCCGTTTTAATCGGTCTTGCAGATTGGTCAGCAGCCCCTGTGGCCCATCCAGCTGAAACGACACCTCAGGAATCAGCACATAGTTCGCGTCGCTTTTGGCCAGTGCCGCATAGCAGGCAATAAACCCGGAGTGTCGGCCCATCACTTTGACAAGCCCCACGCCGTTCGGTGAAGAAATCGCTTCCGCATGCGCAGATCGAATCGCTTCCGATGCCATCGAGAACGCCGTTTGGAAACCAAAGCTTTGATCGATGTACATGATGTCGTTGTCGATGGTTTTTGGTATGCCTACAACCGCAATCTTCAGACCTCGCTCGGCGATCTCTTTTGTAATGGAAAGAGCGCCGCGCAAAGTGCCATCGCCACCAACAACGAACAGCGTGTTGATGCCCATATGTTCCAGGCAGTCAACAATCTCCGCCGGATCCTGTTGGCCACGGGAAGTGCCCAGAATTGTTCCGCCCTCTTCGTTGATATGGCTGACCAGATCGGGAGTCAGTTCTACAACCGGATGACCGTGTCGAGCGATGAAGCCCTGATAGCCGTTTCGAAAGCCGTAAATCTTTTTGACACCGTAGCGGAACGTCAGTTCCATTACTAACGCTCGAATCACATCGTTGAAACCCGGACACAGCCCGCCGCAGGTGACGATCCCCGCGCGAGTTTTCGACGGATCGAAGTAGATCTTTCTACGAGCCCCCGCAGGTTCGAAACCAGGAAGTTCCGTGGTCGGCAAACCTCGACTGATTGCCATCGAGGCGATATCGTCGAACAAAACTCGGTCCGACTCATCTACGTTATTGATAGATTGTTTCCGTCCGGAGAGCATCTCGGCCATCGGGGAGTCGACGCGGCAGGTGCCGAGTGATTTTACAAAAAAATCAGATGCTTCGATCACGCTGACGGCCCCTGAAACGAAAGGAAGGACTTGGTTCTTCCAGAAACCAACGACGGGTGAGCCAACTCTTAACCAGTGGTGCGCATTCCGGCCGCCACACCCTGAACGGAAAGCCTCAGCAGATCACGAAGCCGCTGCAGCTCGGTCTGATCAACGGCACTGTCCAGTTTTCGACGCCGCCGCAGCAGTTCAATCTGAATCAGGTTGAGTGGATCGATATCCGGGTTACGAACTTCGATGGATCCCTGGAACCACGGTGTGGTGGCGAGAAGTTCCGCACCTCCGACGATATCCAGAATGGCTTGTCGGGACCGGTCTCGTTCGCTGGCAATCAGCATCCAGATTTGACGTCGCTGTTCTTCACTCGTGCACAATTCCGAGTAGCACTGGCCGACGTACATGTCGGTTTTCGCAAGCGCGGTTGCCGCATTATCAATCGTGGCCTGAAAGAACGGCCACTGCCGATACATTTCCAGAATGGTCTGCCAGTCGGCTCGATGACTGTATTTTACTTCCGCCAAAGCTGTGCCCAGACCGTACCAGGCCGGGATGAGACAACGATTCTGAGTCCACGCAAAGACCCACGGGATCGCTCGCAGATCCTTCAGAGTTCGCTGTCCCGTTCGACGCGATGGCCGTGAAGCGATCGGCAGGTTTTCGATTTCTTCAATCGGTGTCGCTTCCCCAAAGAACTCGATGAAGCCCGGAGTATCCACGAGGCCTCGATAGGTCTGCAGCGAATGCGTCGCCAGAGATTCCATCAGCTCACGCCATTCCGAGCGAACTGCAGGCCGCGGAATATTGCTGGCAACCAGCGTCGCAAAGGTCACCTGTTCCAAATGCCGATACGCCACGTGGATGTCATCATAACGCTCTGCAAGAACTTCACCCTGCTCGGTCAGTCGCAATGAACCGCCAAGAGCGTCCGGTGGCAAAGACAGAATGCCACGCGCGGCAGGTCCGCCACCGCGTCCCAGCGAGCCGCCTCGTCCGTGAAAGAATGTCATACCCACGCCACGTGCAGCCGCTATCTGATGCAGAGAATGCTGCGCGCGATCCAGGCCCCAGCAGGCAGCCAGATACCCGCCGTCTTTTGTGCTGTCCGAATATCCCACCATGACAATCTGACGATTGTTCTGAGCCTTCAAATGTTCGGCATACACCGGCTGATCAAGGATCTCAGCCATGACTTCCGGAGCCGCTTTGAGGTCTCCGATTTTTTCAAACAACGGAATGATTCGCAACGCCGTCGTCGGTACATCGGCGGACGATTGCAACGTGGTCTCCGCGCATGCCCGCCGCCATAGCCAAAGCACAGTCAGCAGATCCGAAGGCCAGCGCGTCATGCTGACAATATGGCCGCCCAGGCACTCGGGCCCGAATCGCTCAACGGCGTGTCGCAACATGCGGAACAGGCTCAGTGTTTCCTGGGTGAGCGGTGCCAGTGAGTTTTCATCCACAGGTTTCAACTGCCCCATTGTGCGGACCAGTACGGCCTGACGTTCCGGCTCTGGCAGTTCGCCGAAACCTTCGCAAACACCGGTGACAGCAAAAATTTCCGTCATGACGTCGCGATACCGACTGGCGTCCTGTCGCACATCCAGGCGAGTCAGATGCATACCGAATACGCGGCTCAGATCCAGCCACCGCTGTGCTTCCACAGCGAGCGCCCGTTGTCCATGGCACGCGTTCAGACTGACCAGTAACGCTTCAACGTCGCGTTCCATTTCCTGTCCGTCTGTGTACGCTCCGTCGAGTGCAGGATCGGACATCGTTGTGCAGCGAGATTGCTTGAGTCGCCATTCAATCAATCGAATCCAGCGACGATAAATTTCATGCGAGGGAACTCGCGCGAGTGTTGCTGCAAACTCCGGCCAGCGAGTTTCCGCCTGAGCGATCGCATTCGGCAAATCGTTCTCGAGCGTAATCTCATTGCGAGACACCGACAGGAAATCAAACTGTCTGCGACACCATTCCAGATGCCGATCGATCGCAGTGTCACGCAGCCAGATCAGAGTGCGTTCGGTGATATCCCAGGTCACGCCCGGATGTCCGTCGCGGTCGCCACCCATCCACGAACCGAAGCGGAGAAATCGAGGCACGGTGAATTCGTGTTCGGGAAATTCACGAACCAGCGCAAGCCGTAGTGATAGATAGATGTCGGGGACCACTTCCCACAGACGCGGCATAATCGAAAGGCCACGTTCCACTTCTTCCAAAACCGATGGACGCATCGGCCGAAGAAACTCGGTCTGCCAAAGCACCGTCAAGTCGGCTCGCAGCCGCGCCATGATGGTCGCGCGTTCTCGAGGCAGTAAATCCGCGCGATCCATGTCTTCCAGACATTGTCGCATCCGGCGCAGTTTGGAACGAATCGAGCGGCGCTTGGCTTCGCTCGGGTGTGCGGTAAACACAAGCTCGACATCCAGCTGATTCAACGCCTGTTGTACTTGCGAAGCATCCAGCCCGGCCGCCTTCAGCTGCTGGATTGAAGCGCCGATCGATTCGCTGATCGAGTTCGGATGGCGATCCTGTTCTCGCTGACGCAGCACGCGAACCCGCTGCCGGTCTTCCGCAAGGTTTGCGAGGTCAAAGAAAATACTCAACGAGCGCGCGACCAGCCGCGTCTGATCTTCATCCAGACTTTGAATTCGCTGTGATAACGTCGCTTCGGCGCCGGGTACGTTCGCTCGACGGTCACGGGCCAGCTGACGTATTCCGGTGACAAGACCGACCGCATCCGATCCCTCGTCCTCAGTCACGATCTGTCCGAGTAAATCTTCCAGAAGACGCATATCGCGACGAAGTTGATCATGGTCGATCATAACGTGTGCAAACTCTCGGCGTGGACGATGTCAGGGTCAGTATTCACCACTGCTGCACTGATGCACAGCCCGTGCCGAAAAGGAGGGTTGTCCGCGGGACTCACGCCCGGAGCTCCAAACTCTGATCGGCGGCCGTGTTTTTGCAGTATTTCGCGGAAAATGCAACGGTTCCGCTCGAAGTTGCAGAAGGGAGAAAGGGCCTCCCTGCGGGCGGCGTGTTGATTTGTTTCGCAAAGACTGCCCGACTTTCCAGCGTTGACGATTCGCCGTTACACGAGTGATTCATCATCAGCCGGCCGCATTATGTCCGCGAATCGCTTCCAAAAGACCTGTCGAACGCCCAGGACTATTCCCGTCAGAAAACCGACAACGTGAACTGTATTGGCCACGTTTCCGAAGCCGCCGCCGATGCAGAGCAGCATCCAGAAAATGCTCCACACAATTTGGTCGGGTGACATTCCCAAACCATGATGCGGCTGAGTTTTGCCTTTCATCCACGTGTAGCCGATCAGGCCGAACACAACCCCCGACATTCCTCCAAAGCGAGCCGCAAGGAACGGAACACCGTAATGTGCCGCCCACAGGAACTGAGCAATATTGGAGACGGCGGCGATGATAATGACCAGCAGCAAAAAGCGGCGAGTCCCCCGCATGAATTCGACACGCGATCCCAGGTCACGCAGCCACATCATGTTGAACAGAATATGCAGGAAGTGAAAATGCAAAAAGATTGGAGTGACAAATCTCCAGATCTGCCCTTTGCGAATCGTCTTCATCAAACTGGGCGGTTCAAACAAGGCGACGTCGCCATCCGGCGCCGGCAGAAAATAAACCGGTGCCTGAATAAACAGGGCATTCCGCAGCACCGAAGTTTCATCATTGCATGTGGTCGGAATGACGCCCATGACTTTCCTGTCAGATTTCCAGTTGGTGCACACACCCACGACCAACATGGAAAACATGATCATCAGAATTGTGGCTGGACAGGTTTTCCACCACGCACCTCGCCAGCGATCGCGAATATCTATATTCAAACGCTGCCGCGCCTTTGATGCCTGCTGAGCGGCTTTCTCCAGTTCTCTGACGGTTTTTTCGGCCTCTGAAAATTCTGCAGAATCGGGATCGGACTGAAAGGTGGCCAGCAGCTCGCGCGCTGTCACTCGATCATCATCATTTTCGATCCATAAAACCCACTGATCATTTTCCTGATCGACATGGGCCGGCATTTTTCGGGACTGCAGCACGTTCACAAAACGCCGAGCCAGTTTTTCATCAGAAAACGAATGAAGTTCACGCACGGCAAAGATTTCCGCCTGAGATAATTAAGACCGACCATCGGAAGAAACTGCAATCCGCCGCACGCCGCGACAGAAATAATCGATCACGGCCGCCACGTCCAACTCGGTTACCACTTCGGCATTTGTTTGGCCAGACCTAAACGGACGGCTGTCAATTACCGTCATCCCACAAGTAATATCGCCGGCCGTTTCCACATCCAGAACAACACTTTCTGTGGAGAACCTGGCAGCTCGAGCAGCGATGGCGAGTACCGAGACTGCTGGCAGCGAGACAGCTTCCTGAGGCATGTGCTGGCGGTTCGCTCGTACCGCGAACTGCATCAGGCCGGTAATCATTTCGCCAACAGGAGTGGACGGAATCAGGCCGCTGAGTCGGTCGATATCTTCAAAGCTGAGTCCCGGGCCCTGATTCACATTCAGCGGTACCAGGATCTTGCCGACCGGCGATTTCATAACCGTTCGAGCCGCCTCGGGATCGGACCAGATATTAAATTCAGCAGCCGGCGTGACATCGCCAGTGTTCTGCGTCGCTCCGCCCTGACAGATTAGTCCATTGAGCAGCAGCGGCAGATCGGGGTCCAGATCGAGGGCCATGGCGACATTGGTCAGCGGGCCAAACGTCAGGATCCGTACTTCCTGCGGATGCTCCCGGACGATATCCACGATCAACTTGGCCGACTCTCGTCGATTGTGCAGATCGGGCACAAGCGGATCAATTTCGCCAAGGCCAAACCGACCATTCAAAGACTGCAGATGAGGCATGCCGGCCGGCATATGATCGGCCGAGCAGTCTGTGTTGTCAGACTGTCCGACTCGCGGATGTCGCAAGGGATCGGCAAGGCCAATCAAATAGTGCAGGTTGCGAGTGGCCTGAATTCCGGAGACCGCTCCGGCAACGGCCGTCAGCGCCAGAACGTCCAGCGAAGGGTCGGCCATTGCCACCAGCACAGCTAATGCGTCACAGATTCCAGGATCCGCGTCGATGATGATTTTCTGGGCCAAGGCAGTGGTCTCCTTTCTGATCAATCGGTCCGTTGTCGACGAGTACCAGCGAGCATCCCATGATTAACAACCGACATGGAACACGAGCCCGGAAACTTCTGACCAGTCAGATGATTGTTTCTGGTTCGCAATGACACCGCGAATTCACGCTACTTTGATTGTGTCGGACTGGCAAGGTACTTTTCAAACCATGCCAGCAACGCGGTTTCTGCCTGCGTCCCCTGCTCACCAGGAAATCCGTGGGCAGCTCCCTTCATGACAATCAGCTCACAGTCCACGTTTGTTTTCTTCATCGCTTCCAGAAATCTTTCACTATGCGAAATGGGGACCAATTCATCTTTGTCCCCGTGAATCAACAGCGTCGGAGCGTCATCGGTCGTGACAGCCAAAAGCGGTGAAACATCATCCGCCAGATCATCCGGGAAAATGACGGCCGGAAATTGCGGGCTGAGTGTTTTATGGTTCACATAGTCTCGAATATCAGACGGCGGAAAGTAAGCCACAACCGCCTGAACTCGGTTGGAAACTTTTTCAGTCGCGTCTTTGCCGGCCGCATTGCCATCGTCGCCCATCGAGCCCAGCACCAATGACAGGTGACCGCCCGCACTTCCGCCCCAGACTCCAATGCGAGCCGGGTCGACGCCAAAATCGCCGGCATGCGAGCGAATATGCCGGACCGCCAGTTTCACATCCGAAACCGCATCCGGAACCTTAAACCATGGGCTGCTGCCATGCCGCACGAGATACAGGGTGTAGCCTTCCGCGACAATCTTTTCAAAGATATTCGGCGCGTCCGGCTTCGCCACGCGAACGACAGACTCCGGGTTGCTCCAGGTTGAAACCCAGCCTCCGCTGACCATAAACAAAATGGCCGCTCCATTCGGTTCAGACGCAGGCTTGATCACATCATAGGTCAGCGCCATACCCGCTTTGTGACCATAAACAACATCGGGAGTGATCGTGCGCCATGCATCTGCGAACGAAACTGATGCGTTCGCTGCCGTTGTCAGGATTGTCAAAACGAGTGCCACAAAGATACGACGCATCACTTCGGTTTCCACGGGAGGACTTTTGAATTCAACGAATCTTCTGGTCGGGCAGTTCTGTCTGGATACCTTCATCCAACGGCATCTTATCAGTTTCCTGCGTCAATCCTTCTGCCGTCAGCATGTCGGACAGCAGATTCTGAAGTCTTTGACGCACTCGCTGGTGGGCAACATCTTCGGCCAGGTTGTGAAGCTCGTCCGGATCGGTTTTCAGATGATAGAGCTCTGCCGTGTGCCGGTCCTCAGAACCATCCCCGTGCGGATAACGGATCAGTTTCCATTCTTTCGTTCGAATGCCGCGAATATTCGGCGTGTAAGGAAACTGTTTTTCGTAGTTGTATTCATAGAACCAGGCCCGTCGCCATTTCAGGTCTGCTGAATGCGCCAGCTTGACCCACGAACGTCCCTGGATGCCATCCAGCGGCGGACTTTGACAAAGCTCAAGCACGCTGGGGGCGATGTCGACCGTCAACACCTGTTCGGTGACAACTTTGCCCACAGGCAATCCGGGTCCACTCACCACAATCGGAATACGAATGCTGGGTTCGTGCATGGTCCGCTTATCAACCATCCCGTGTTCTCCTTCCAGCAGACCGTTCAAACCCTGGCCGCGGTTCGTCGTTGTTTTCGCCTATGTGCCACTTGCCCAGACAGGCGGTCGCATAACCTTCGTCTTTGAGCTGGCCTGGCCAATGAGGCAGATGGTCGGGAAGTTCCGTGAAATTATCCCGCACGCCATGCCGGTGCGCGTAAAGGCCCGTCAGAATGCTGGCTCGACTGGGCGAACAAAGTGAGGTCGTACAAAAAGAATTCTGAAACCGCATCCCGCGCGCAGCCAGTGCATCAATGTGAGGCGTCCGGACATGCTTTGATCCGTAACAGCCCATGGCATCCGGCCGAAGATCATCACACAGAACGAAAAGCACATTGGGTCGATCGGCGGCGTTGCATAAGACCTGCCCAAGGGACAATGCAAAACATCCGCACAGTATCTGCCAGTAAACAGTTTTCATGAACTCTCCGAGTAGAGGGGCTCGAGTGATTCAGGAAGTGGTCAGGATAAAAACATCTGTTGAGTCCGACGAATTATTTTCCGCAGACCTGCAGGATCGCTTTGCAGAAATCGGGCAGATCATCCGGCTTTCGGCTGCTGACAAAATGACGATCCACAACGACTGACGCGTCTTCAAAAATTGCACCCGCGTTGATCAGGTCGTCCTTAATTCCCGGTGAACCAGTCACCTTCACACCCTTGTAGACGCCGGCCGAAATTGGCATCCATCCGCCGTGACAAATGGCCGCGACCAACTTGCCCGCCTGAGAAAATTCACGAGTGATCCGCAGGACTTCCGAATCGCGCCGCAGCTTGTCCGGCATCCAGCCACCGGCACAAATCAGGCCAGCGTAGTCGGCCACGCGAATGCCTTTGATCACCATGTCCGACACACACGGGTAACCATTCTTTCCGATATACTTCTTTCCGGCTTCCTGACCGGCCAGATGAAATTCCGCGCCCGCTTCAATCAGGCGAAGTTTGGGATACCAGACTTCCAGATCTTCGTAGTCGTCGCCAATAAAACACAGAAACGTCTGACCAGCAAGAGATACCATCGAGATTGACCTTCACCAAAGGCTTTGTTCTTGAAATACGAATGTTCGGCGCCGTTTGAGCCGCTCTGCGTCTGCCCCGAGCGACGACAACAACGCTGCTCCGGGCATGCCAGATGGCCGGGCCAAACCGGCTGCAGTTTAGAGGATCTTACGTCTCATTGCTTCAGTTCGACCAACAAAACTGGCCTGCCCGGGAGGATCCTCTCATCGCAGCCGGTGCTGGTTGCGCAAGTCGCAGCCTTTTGAAGTTGCGCATTTGCAACTATCCCAACCCGACGCGTCAGCGAGGGATTGTGTTTTTGCGTTTCGGCAGTGTTTCTAAAAATCCCTCGCTGACGCTTCGGGTTGGGATGTATTCCCCGGTTTTCGAACTGTTGATCAACCGCAAACGCGAAGTGTGCAACTTCAAAACAGAAGCCTCGCCTTCCTGAGAATCACCGTTCAATCAGCTACCACCGAATTCCGGCCTGCATCGTTGTTGGTTCTGTGTTCTCGCATCGCTGTACAGATCCGGGTCTGGTGACAGATAATGACGCCCGCGGTGGCAGGTCTTCTGACGCCGTCCTGTCTTGTGAGGAGAATTCGAGTGTCCGCGTCCGGCAATGAACCAGAAATTGATCAGCAGCTTAAAGACCTTCAGGAACGCGCCGGTGAGATGATCCCGACGTGCCGATTTGCCAGTTCGTCTCGCCTGTACGGGGAACTCCGTCGACGCGGCCGAGTGGAACACCGCGCACAGGCGTATGTTACGGGCACATTCTTTCAGATGGACCAGGCTCAGTATCTTTTTGATTTCCAAACCATGCGAGAACGCGCGGTGGAATTGATCGCTCTGCTGGAAGATGAAGAACAGCTGCGCCAGATTCAGTCAGATTTCCCGCGCGACCAATATGAGTACCTCGTGTACTCCATGAGTTCCTGCGCTTACGAAAATCTGGCGGAAGCGACCGGACAGCTGGAAGGGTACAACTCTGAAGGCATGCACGCGTGCATTGCCGACGGACTTCAGATTTGTCGCCGCACCGGCAAGACGGGCTGCGTGAGTTGTTTTCGGGAGTATGCGTGCGATGTGTATCTGTCGGCCGATGACCCGGACATTGCCGGACATCAGTGCCGTCTGGTGATGGAACAGGACAGCGGCTGGTCAGACCGTGGTGACCGTCGCTGGCTGGCGTCGAGCAAGCTCGCCTGGCTGGAGGCTCTTCATGGTCGCTTCGATGAGGCACTCTCAACGATGGATCGGGCGCTGGAATTTACCGACGGTGAAGCGGTATCGCTGAAGTTTGAGTCGCGTGTGCGAACACTGCTGCTGCGGGATACAATTCGAATCGCCGCAGGTCTGGATCCACTGCTGGCGTCTGACCGAGTGTTCTCCGAACTGCCGTCTCCGGAAGAATGTCCAGTCTTTGAAAATACGATGGATCTGAATCGCGCCCTGCTGGCGGTTCGCGAACAGAACTGGGAAGAGGCTTCCGCGCTTCTGACGAAATGGGATCAGCGACTGCAAAAGTGCAATGGCACTCATTTATGGTTCGAAACCCGCCTGCGGCTGATCGCGATGAAGCGACTTGCTGGCGAGCAAAAGCAGGCCGATGCTCTCGCGCGACAACTTGAGCAACGCGCTCGCACCGCGAACGATTATCTGACCCTGCGGCGTCTGCAACATTTGCTGGACAGTGAGCATCCCTCACTGCTGGCGATTGCCTCAACACCTCGTCATGTGACTGCGGACGGCGTGAATTCGGTCGCGTTAACTCCTGTCGTGCCAGCCCCGGAAGAAATCGAATTCGATCCGGATTCCCCGGATGACGAAAATTCCGCTGAAGCAACTTCACCGTTGGCTTCGCAGGTGACGGCGCTGCGAAATCGCATGACCGAGCTGATGGAAAATCCGACGGATGAAGGCTTCGAGCAACTGCATGCGGATGTGCTGCAGATGGACGCGTCGAAGGTCACTCATCACGAGGACGTGGCCGGCATTCTGCATCTGATGGGATATCTCGTCGGCAGCGGTGAGGATGGTGAAGCAGTCTGGAAGTGGGCCAACACACTCGCCGGCCCGCATCGCGATCGATCAGTCGTCCTTTCGCTGCTGGGGACACTGGGTGACTCGCTGCGTGCTTCTGGAAACGAAGAGCTTGCAGAGAAGATCACGTCCGAACGAACCGAACAATTGTTCCGCAAGTCGATGGAGCTTGATCCGTCAAAGGCTCGCAACTTTCTTCGCGCGGGCGATCACTTTGCATCGCAGGACAACAATGGCGAAGCAGAACGCTGCTTCGCGCGTGCCTTCAGGCTTGATCGTACAGACGGGAATATCGTCCGGAGACTGGCCGATCTCTACAACAACACTGATCGTCCTCGTGATGCTCTGCACGTGCTGGATCTGAGTCTTCGCGAAGGCAGCGACGATGCACAGGTGGCGTTTGATGCGGCCATGCTGGCGTTCCGACTGAAACAGTACGATGTGACACTGACGTATCTGCAGAAGTTTGAAGAACTGGCCGGCGAGAATCTCTGGACGAACTACTACCGCGGCGTGTGCTACTACGAACAGGGCGAATACGCGTCGGCACTGACATGTATCGATCGTGAAGAAAAACTTGCCGAAGCCACCGGCTGGCACCTGGAACTCATGCGAGCGGCCATTAAATTGCAGATGAAGGATCTGGTCGGCGCGCAGCCGCATTTGGAAGTTGCGTTGACAACTCCGCTGCATGAGGTTGATTTTCTGTCACCCACCGGACTTATGGAACTGATGCAGCGGCTGGCCGTTGTGGCGGATGAAGTTCTGGAAGATCAGGCTCTCGTGGCACGTATTGAACGTCGACTGCTCCGTTCGGGACTGATGCCGGAAACTTGGTTTCAATGGCAACGTGAATCCGAGGACGAACGTCCGTTGGATAATGTGCGACTGTTTCGCTGTCTTGTTCATCAACCGCTGGACGATACCTGGAATGCTGATCCCGATCGACTGTGCGATCAGCAGGACTGGGATTCGTACATCACCGAATGGGGTGTGCTGGCACAAACAGAAGACGAAGCCCGCGAAACGGCACTCAAGTTTCAGGCCATGTGCTGGGATCTGCCAGCGACTGTGCAGGAAGTTCTGGAAAGCGAAGAATCCTACACCGACGTTCCTGGTCCCGTCTGGCAGGGTGCTCGCTATTCTCTGACTGACGACGGAGAAGATGACGACGACGACGACGATGATGATGAGTACCTGGATGACGACAGCGAAGGGGACAACCCGTTCTGAGAGATCAGAGCACAATCAGACGCAACAGCTGCGTCTGATTGTGCCAGGGGATTGCGTTCGAGGCTCGAACAAAACTGTCACGGTCTTCCGCTCGCATTCGTGAATTCCGCGAAAACAATTGCTCGAAGAGCGCCTTCGCAGATTTCGTCAGGCGTTCTTACTTCTTCTTCAGCACGTAAACTACGTCTTCCGTCTTGCCGGTGACTGGCTGAGGATTGCGGGCGTCGTAGGCAAAGTCGTAAGTTTCAGCGATCTCAAGCTGAGGAACTTTCTTCAGCATCGACATGAACTGAGCCTTCGTGTAAGTCCGGTACTCCATATGGTCGACAATGCGCATTCGCTTTGTCGGGGTGAACACGTCCACGTGCAGACCGAGATGTTCCAGACGCGTCTTGCGATCGATGCCTTTGGACCACATGTAGGAATTGACCACCAGATTGCCTCTTCGTGCAGACCAGCTTTCTTCCTGCATCGCCGGGCAGTCGGTAGGCTCGAGATGGATGCCCAATACATAGATGCCGCCTTTGTGCATGGCCTTTGCCATGCATTCCAGATGGCCAACAGCCTGCTTTTCTGTGGACAGGTGGCGGAACGTATTGATCATGTTGAATCCCGCATCAAACTTCTTCTTGACTTTGAAGTCTGACATGTCGCCGACGACCACCGATTCCGGAAGTTCATAGCGGCGCAGTCGCTCGTTGCAGAAGTCCACGGCTTTAGGATTCAGGTCGTTTCCAAGGACTTCATAACCCGATCGACCCAGCTTAATCAGCAGGCGACCGGTGCCGCACGCCGGTTCGAAGATCCGTTTGATCTCGCATCCGGCATGCTTTGCAAAACAGGCTTTCAGAAATCGAAACTCGGACGCAACATCGGATCCGAACAACAGATCGTAGTACTTGGGATAATCGTAAATGCTGGCTTCGACCTGATTGGACATGGCTGGAATTCTGTTCTTCTCGAGACGGAATCAAGGGGTTAAGAAAGTACATCAAATGGCACGGCGCTGTGCATCCTGTCGGCGTCGAAGTTCCTTGTCACGGAGTCCGATGCTCGACTCATCACTTCCGCGTGTGAGCTGATGTGCGATCAAAGTCACACGCTAACGCTTTGAGTTTCTAAAAGCTCACGGGTTGGCTGTGCACGGGTTTTATGCAATGGCAGGTCGGGATGCGACTCAGCGACAGCCGGATCTTCGGAACGAAGCTTCAAAGTGAGTCACGATCCCGCAAAGTCTCGTACGGCAGTTAGCCTCTCGTTTACGGCATGCTCTCAAACTTTGGCGTTTCGCCATCCGGTTGTTTGTAAAATCGAGTCAGGTCGATGCCGCCTTTCGCTTCCATCTCCGTGATCTTGAGTCGCTGTTCGATCTTGTTCAGACGAGCCTCAAGGAACGGCGGAAGCTTCTTGTTCTCATCCGCTTCGGCCTGATTGGATCGAGGCACCGCGGGATAACTCAACTGCCGCTGCAATGCGGCAAAGAAGTACAGCGGGTCACGCCCAATGTTGGCCTTTGCGATACGACCTTCCTGATCGCCAAACAGTGCCGTAGGGACTTTTTCCGGTGCCGGCTCTTCTGTCTTCGGTGCTGCTGCTGCTGCTGCTGCGCCGCCCGGGCTGCGAGTTGTTGCGCGGCGATTGATCAGGTGCTGCGAGGCTCCGTACACGATTTCGGCAAGTTCGCGTTCTCCCAGCGAACCGGCCAGACGCGTGATCCAGCGGCCCCATTCTTCGGAATACAGCGGATCGGCCGCCATCATTTTAAGGCCTTCGGAATAGCCCAGCCGATTGCGTGCGATGCATTCCAGCTGAAAAATAAACAAGCCCGGCATTGATGCGGACGTCGATCGATAGCGGGCTTCGCTTTCCAGAATCTTCAGTGCTGTGAGCTGCTCAAATCGAGAGTCATCTTCTTCGGCTCGGCTGATCACATAAGCCTGAAATGGGGCGAAATAGTGGGGCAGCCGAAACATGGCGGTGCTGATTTTTCCGCTATGCAGAATCTCGGCCCGCATAAAATCGATGGCCATCGGCAACCGAGTTGTTGCCAGAATCTCTTCCGAGATCGTCTTCAGGATTTCCTGAGACGGCACGTTCTCCATCAGCCGCTCTCGATAGACTCGAAAGAAGTACTCCTGCTCGATGTACTCTTCTCGATCCAGAACAGGGCCGCGCATGGGGAACCAGTAAGCTTGAAGGTGGGGAACATCGGACTCCTGCAGTTTCGTGCGAAACCCGGCCAAATGCAAACGCTCGTGCTCACTGCAGACGAAAGTGTTGCAGTCGCGGATTTGGGTAGATCGTGCCTGGCGGGCAGCAGTGTTTGATCGGTCCTGCCTGCCGAGCTGAACTTCGCCGCCTGCCACGACATGTCTGCACGTCAACCAACAAACCACTACCAGCCACCCTCAGCATCAAAACGTCGTTCGACAAGTAAAATATCTCCCCGACCATTCCACACTTGGTGACCAGAAACACCTGCTTGCCTCGCCGTCAATTTGCTAACGTCTGCGGAACTTGTCGCCGAGTTGGCCGGCACGGGTGTCAAACAGGCCATGGTGTCTGGAGAGACCGACGACGATGGAATGAAGGTGACGCAAGCGCCGGTCCGCATCCCCGACTTCTACGCGACGATCCTGCATCTTCCGGGAATGAATCACGAGAGACTGACGTTTCGCCATTCTGGGCGTTACTATCGAGGCCGCGATGTTGAAGGCAAAGTTGTGAATGCAGTTTTGGGCTGACTCCAGAAGGCGAATTCCGCATGAAAAAGATAGTCGTTTTCTGCATGCTCACTGTCGTTTTCGCGGCGTACGGCTCACGCATCGTCGCAGGTGCGGAACATGACTGGAATCTGGGGGCCACAGGCCTGCGAGGCTGGATTCGTTGTGACAAAATGGTCACATCCGATGCCCGCGAAATCGCGATCACCGGGGTTGAGGATGGTTCTCCTGCTGACGGCGTCTTCCTTGTCGGTGACTCGATTCTTGGCATCGGCGGCAAGCCGTTTTCCTTTGACCCACGCACCGAAATGGGCAAAGCTCTGACCCTTGCTGAATCGGAAGCGGGGAAAGGCAATCTCAGCCTGACCCGGTGGCGCGCAGGCAGCTCGGAGGAAGTTGTTGTGAAGCTTCCGGTGTTCGGAACTTATAGCGCCACGGCTCCCTACGATTGCCCGAAGTCCAAACTCATTCTGGAAAGAGGTTGCAGGGATCTTGCAAAGCGGATAGCGGATCCTTCCTATGCCGAGCGGCTGGACCCCATTCCTCGATCGCTCAACGCGCTCGCCCTGTTAGCCAGCGGCGACCCAAGCTACCTCCCATTGATCAAGCAGGAAACCGAGTGGGCCGCGAACTACAGCACCGACGGAATGGCAACCTGGTATTACGGGTACGTCATGATGTTCCTTGTCGAATACAAGATTGCAACGGGCGATGATTCGGTCATGCCCGGCTTAACTCGGCTCGCGCTCGAAGCTGCCAATGGTCAAAGCGGGGTAGGTTCCTGGGGACACGGGTTCGCGCGGCCCGACGGCCGTCTCGGCGGCTACGGGATGATGAATTCGCCAGGTTTGCCCCTGACGATCTCACTGGTGATGGCCCGTGAGGCGGGTGTGAAGGATCCCGCTCTGGATCTGGCGATTGAACGCAGTGCCAGGTTCCTGCGCTTTTACATCGGCAAAGGAGCGATTCCTTATGGCGACCATCATCCCTGGATTGAGAACCACGAGGACAACGGCAAGTGTGGAATGGCCGCCATGCTGTTCAACTTGCTCGGTGAATCGAAAGGCGCGGAGTTCTTCTCACGCATGAGCGTTGCCTCCCACGGACCGGAGCGGGACACGGGACACACCGGCAATTTCTTCAACATCCTTTGGGCGATGCCAGGTGTTGCACAGTCCGGCCCGAATGCGACCGGAGCCTGGATGACTGAGTTCGGAAGTTGGTACTTTGACCTCGCTCGCGGTGCTAACGGAAATTTCCAGCACCAGGGTCCGCCGGAACCGGAAGAAGACAGCTACGCGGGATGGGACAGCACTGGCGGCTATCTGCTGGCCTACGCCATGCCGCTGAAGAAGCTTTATCTCACTGGCAAACAGCCTGCTGCAGTAACGCAACTCGATGCCGCCGCCGCCCAATCACTCATCCTTGACGGTCGTGGGTGGAACAACAAAGACCGCAACAGTTTCTACGATGCGCTGAGTGACGAACAGCTCCTGGAGCGGCTTGGCAATTGGTCGCCCGTCGTGCGCGAGCGAGCGGCCATGGCTCTGGGACGCCGCGAGGATGTTGCCGTTGCGACTTTGATCGAGATGCTCGATTCTCCCAGCCTCGACGCTCGTTATGGGGCCTGCCAGGGTTTGATTTTCCTGCGCGGACGTGGAGCGCCTGCCGTGGATGCCCTGCAGAAAACTCTGTCGCACGAAGACCTCTGGCTCCGCATCAAAGCCGCTGAAGCACTCGCTGCCATCGGCGCGCCGGCCACGAAGGTGGTGCCGCAACTGCTCGAACTGCTGGCTCAGGTGGATGAAAAGAATGACCCACGCGGCATGCAGCAGCGTTATCTTTCCTTTGCACTGTTCGACAACGACGGATTACTGGGCCGCTCACTGGAAGGCGTGGATCGCCCCGCGCTCTACAAGGCCGTGCGGGCCGGGCTGAAGAACCAGGACGGACGTGCTCGCGGCAGCATCGGTTCCGTCTATCGCCATCTCTCGCTCGAAGAGATCAAGCCTCTGCTGCCTGCCATCCACGAGGCGATCGTCCAGCCCGCGCCCAGCGGCGAGATGTTCGCCGATGGGATTCGCGTGGAAGGCCTGCGTCTTCTGTCGCAGCACCATATCGAAGAAGGCATGCACGCTCTTGTGATCTACACCCGCGATCAGAATCCATGGGCCAGTGAAATCCGCACGCCTGAGCTCATGAAGATCCTGCTCACCTACGGCACCCACGCCAAAGCGGTCGTTCCGGAACTGACCAAAATCGCAAACTACTTCGAGAAGGATGAAAAAGACTTTCCACCGCATCTGATGCGCATGAAAGCCATGAACGTCCGCGAGACGATTACTGCGATTGAAGCCGCGACAAACTCCCCAGAACTCATCGGAATTAAATAGGGGTGAAGGAGGGAAGGAGGAAAGGTGAAGAGAGAGGGTTAAAAAAGATGAGTACCGGCTTGCCAGCCAGAACTTTCGAGTTTGCAAAACGAATCGTGAAGCTGTGTCAGGTTTTGGACAACAACCCCGGTGTCGGTCGAACGCTGGGCCGACAGCTAATTCGTTCCGGTACCTCGATTGGAGCAAATGTCGAAGAAGGACAAGCAAGCCAAAGTCGTGCGGACTTTTGTTCCAAGTATTCGATCGCCTGCAAGGAAGCGCGAGAAACCCACTACTGGCTCCGTCTTCTCGCGGAAACGGAGATCTTGAAAAGCGAACAACTTTCCCCGATTACCCAGGAATGCAACGAGTTGATCGCCATTCTGACAAGTATCGTCAAGAAGACCCGCAAACCAAGAGACGCATGAAATGCACCGTCCCCTCACCCTTCACCCTTCACCCTTCACCCTTCACCCTTCACCCTTCACCCTTCCCTCAGCTTGGGAGGATCGAACATGCCTGACGACGCCAACCCGCCCGCACCACCGGGGCAGTTCCTCATCTATGCGGACGGTGCATCGCAGCTTCAGATCCGCCTGGAGGGCAACACTCTCTGGCTCACGCAGAAGCTCATCGCCGAGCTTTACGGCGTGTCGGTAAAAACGGTCAACGAGCACCTTGTCAACATTTACGGCGACGCTGAGATACCGCCTGCGGCAACTATCCGGAGTTTCCGGATAGTTCAACGCGAAGGCACCCGCGAAGGCACCCGCGACGTCGAGCACTATTCCCTCGACGCCATTCTCGCCGTCGGCTACCGTGTGCGCTCGGCTCGCGGCACTGCGTTTCGTCAATGGGCCACCAGCCGTCGGCCGATGCACATGCGCGACTGGATCACCAAGCTCGACGACTTTCTGAAACTCTCTGAACGCGATATCCTGACCCACGCTGGCAAAATCTCACATGAAACCGCCCGGCTGAAAGCGGAGTCCGAGTACGAAACTTTCCGCGCCACCCAAGCCACACTCCCGCAGCTGGTCGATCAACACTTCCATGACGCCATCGACGAAATGAAGAAGATCGAAGGTGAAGTGAAGAAAACCCCGAAACGCCGGAAGGAGAAAGGCTAATGACGCTCACCCTCGCCTGCTACGGCGGGATTTCTCCCGGCTTCGGCAAGCGTGCCACACTCGACAACCACGGCCCCATCCTTGCCTGCGGCTGTTACGCTAGTGCGGAAGACGTCAAGCATGACGCCGAGCCCTTGCCTCAGCAACAAGATGAACCGACTTGCCTTTTACGGATTCCGCAATGAGACATCGCTACCCTGAACCGGGAAACAAGGACGAACTTGAAGACTTCTGTGTTCGCTTCTATCGCCACTTATTGAAGAGAAGTGGATTAGTCCGTTACGGGAAGTCTGGCGAAAAGCAAGATGGCATCGACATCATTGATCAATTGGGGATGAAGCCACTCATTGCTATCCAATGCAAGTGCCACGAGCCAGCAAAAACACTTCCACCACGGGAAATCAAAAAGGAAGTTTCGCTGGCTGAATCGTCACCTCATCCAATTGACCGCTACATTATTACCACCACGGCAAGAAAGACCCGAAACGCCCAGGACACCGTACTTAAGCTCAACCAGACGAAGCCTGATTCGCGCCGATTCACGGTTGAGGTCTACTTCTGGGAAGATATTTGTGCGGATTTGGATGTATTTGGTAAGGCTATCGCTGAGTTCATCGTCTTTGGTGAAAGCTCCACTGAAGCGTCCGACGAATCATTGCCCACTGCTATTGGCGGTAAGGCATCTGTGACCACAGATTCCGCCAGCGATACTGAAGGCATGAGTTTGTTCCCCGACATCGACGAACTCTTCAAGCGGCGGAAGCTCGAAGTCGCTGAACATGAAATCCTCAAGCTGCCAGATCCGGAACAAGACAAGTCGCTAGGCACACGCCAACGGTATGCAATACTGAGGTTGCGCGCAAAGCTGGCACTGGAGCACTTGCATTTTGATGAGGCAGTTCGCTTGTTTAATCTGGCGTATGACACTTGCCCTGAGCTCGAGCAGGCACAGCAGAATCGTGTCCTTGCTCTCGAATTTTCGGGCGACCATCGACAAGCGTTTGCTGCGGCTGCACAACTACTAAGCGAAGGAGTCCAAACTCCCTTTCTTGTCACCTTACTCATCAGGAACGCAAGTGAAAATTCCGACCTTCTGCCACATCAAGCCACCATCGACAAGTTCACATCGACTGACGAAGACGTTAACCTCGCGCTCGCGGGCAACTACTTGAACTGGAATCAGATCCCGTTGGCGAAAGATGCTGCCCGAAAGGCTCTTGAAATCGCGCCAGAGTCTGCACACGCACTCTTCTCGTTCGGAATGATATCTCACCACACTGGCGTGCAAGGCGATTGGCAATTCCGTACCGAAAACCTCGAAGAAGCCAATCGTTTCTACTCAGCCGCAATCGTTGCAGCTGAGCAAAACAAATTCATCGGATTGCTGCCAGAAATCTATACCAATCGAGGTCGCGTGCGCGCTGTGCTTGGTAAGCGAGACGAAGCGGGCAATGATTTTCGCAGTGCTGTGCGTATCTCTGACAAACCAAGCCTCTACGCAGAAACGGCTGCTTCGTTTTTCCTTCACGAGCAAGATTTTGATGCTGCACGGGAATTGCTCTCCGTACTGGATTGTGAGTCCGACGAAGGGACGTACTTGGCGGCAGTGACCCAGTATCACCATGCCCCACATGACGAGAAGCGACACCAAATCACAGCATTCATCAAGCTGGCGGATCGGGATTTCGACCGGGCCACTGAAGTTCGCTTTCAAAGTGTGCAATGGGCGATTGACCTTAACGACCTCGAACTAGCGCATCAGTGCGTCCCGGAAGCATTTGTCAGCAGACTACCATTTCAGGGAAACACACTTCTTGCATGGATTGCGTTTGAGCGTGGTGACAAAGAACTGGCGCACGACCTCGCCGCGAATGCACTTGAAAGCAGCTCACGAACCGCTCACCGACAAGAGATCGCCGTCTTGGCAACGTTGTTGCTTCGGATTGGCGACGACGAAAAGTCGCTTCCGCTGCTGGAACACATCGCAACGCCAGGCGTCCTAGATACAGAAACCAAGCGGTTGGTTGACTGCGCTCGGAGATTGGATCGCCACGACATCTTGCTCAGAGTGTGTGAAGAACTGCGACAAACGCATCAACACGACAATTTGATACGAAAGCTAGAAGTACAACTACTGTCGAACTACCAGCCTGAGCAGGCGTTTCTACTTGCGACACAATACCGTCAATTCGAGCGGACATACTTCACAGCGGCAAGGAATTACCTAGCCGTTCAACTCGGAAGGAAAGCCGAGATCGTCTTTGACGACACCCCACCGCCACGCCCCGATGAATTCGCCCCGGAGGAAGCTTATCTGATCTTAACTCCATACATTGAGACGGGACGCTATTTTGCCGCATTGGTTTTCGCGTACCAGCAACTGCGAGAGCATTTTGCAGTAGAACGTGCTCACGGTCAGTATATCTGGCTTGTGCTGAAGTACGGAACAAAAGCCAAGATTCCACATCCCCCAGCAGTCGTCGATCAGCAAAGCGCAATTCGACTTGAGAATCTCATCACCGGCGAGCAAAGGTGGTTGGTGTTTGAAGATGACCGGCCCGATCCCGCTCGCAATGAAGTCTCATCATCCACACCAGTCGGACAAGCACTGATCGGCAAGCGGATTGATGATCTTGTCGATCTGCGCGGTCCCGCAGTGCAAATGCAACAGGAGCGGATCATTGAGGTTCAATCAAAGTACACTCGCCTTTTCCAGGACGCGATGAGCAACTTCCAGCACCGTTTTCCTGGTGCTGGAACAATTCAATCAATCCACATGGGTAGCGGCGAGACTTTCGACCCAACCCCGCTGATCGAGAGCCTCAAAGGTCGTCGGAACTACGTCGATGAAGTGATGGCGTTCTACCGTGACAATGTGTGTTCCCTCCACTTACTTGCGGAAAAGCTTGGACGGAATGAACGTCAGTTGATCATTGGTCTTACCTCGCACGAGGACTCGTTCATACGATGTGTTGAATGCGCACCGCCGGAGTTTTCAGCCAAGGTCCAGGCTGGATTCGACGCGACAAGAATAGTGTTGGATGTTTCAGCGATTGTGACGATTTCCCGACTCAAAGCCTGGGATTATCTCGACCCAGACTTGGAGTACTACGTGTCACGCTCAACGTCCAACATGATCGGCGAATGGCTACATGAGCTCGCGGATCAGGATGGTCAGCCGTCGGCTCACAGCTCACTTGCTGATGACGGCGAAATAGTGATCGAAGACATTTCACCAAAGCATATGGAAGACGAGCGCGATGAGGTTCGCGCGATTGTGGCCAAAGTAAATGAATTTTGTTCGGTCAAGGACTCAATTGCGATTGCATCGCTCGACCCAAAGAGGCGCAAGCAATACCTAGACGTATGCGGGTTGCATTCGCTCGAATCGTTTTGCATCGCAAAGGATGAGGGGGCATTGCTGTGGACCGACGACCTTTTTGTCGCTTGGATCGGTGAGTTGGATTTCGGCATTGGAAGAACGTGGACTCAGTTGGTATTGAAGACGGCAGAGAATAGTGGGCGACTCGATGGCAATATCTACAGCGAAATGACGGCGAGACTGTTAGCCTGGAATTACTACTCGACGATCTGGCATGCTCAAGATGTGATCGCGGCTGGCAATCTATGTGAATGGAACGCGAATGCTTGGCCGCTAAAGCAGTGCGTTCGATGGATCGGGAAGTGCCCTCTGCGGTTGCGCGACAAAGCTCAATTCGCTATGGAATTTCTACGTTTGCTTCGACGATCGGACTGTATTCCTCTTAAGCAGACTCCTGTGATCCAAGCCGTGCTTGACGCTATCGGTAACACCAACGCAGTCAAATCGATGCTACAGCGCCTTGATCAGTTCTTCCAAATCGACTTTCCTTCCGCAGAGTTCTTGAAGGCTGAACTCTTGTATTGGTTGCGTCTGAGGTAGCGTGAGAGAACGAATATCCAACGCCTTCGCGCATAAGATCCGCACCGTTGAGTCTCTGAAATCGGCAAGTGACTTCATCCCCGCAGTCCGTCTTTCCTTCACGCACATCACAACGAAATAGATCACAATGAAGTACCTCGCCACGTTACTCATCACGACATTCTTTGCTGCGGCCAGCGTCGAAGCGAATCCACTGAAGGTTTTCATCCTCGCCGGTCAATCCAATATGGAGGGCCAGGGCGTGGTGTCTATGGATGGAGAGAGGGACTACAACGGCGGCAAGGGCAACCTGCTCTGGTCGATGAAAAATTCGAAGAGCGCCGGGAAGATGAAGTGCCTTAAAGACGAGAAGGACGATTGGGTGATCCGCGATGATGTGCAGATCTCATTCAAGGCTGGCGACAAGGTTCGCAAGGGCGGGCTGACTGTGGGCTATACCGGCTATGGCGGCAGCAGTCATATCGGACCTGAACTGGGCTTCGGATTCGTGATGGGAGACTACTTGCAGGAACCGGTGCTGTTGATCAAGACGGCCTGGGGCGGTAAGAGCCTGTTCGTTGATTTCAGGCCGCCCAGTTCCGGTGGCCAGGTAGGGCCTTGCTATACGAAGATGGTGGAAGAAGTGCGCGCTGCCCTGGCTGAGCTTGGAGATCAGAAATACGAAATTGCCGGATTTGTCTGGCAACAGGGATGGAATGATATGTGTGAGAAACCAGCGATTGCTGAGTATGAACAGAATCTCGTCAACCTGATGAAAGATCTCCGCACGGAATTCGATTCGCCGAATCTGCCGGTGGTTGTGGGCGAACTGGGCAACGGCGGACCAGTGACGAGCGGCGATATGTTCGATTTCAGAAAGGCGCAGGAAGAAGGGACCAGACAAATCAAGAATGCCTTGTTCATCAAAACAACTGACTTTGCGCGGCCTGCGGAACTTTCGCCGAATACAGGTCACGGACATCACTGGTACGGCAATGCGGAGAGCTACTTTCTCATTGGCGATGCTCTCGGGGAAGGCATGAAGAAGCTGCTGCAGTAGTCGATTTTCTGTCGACAAGGCCCATGAGCATTTTTATCAGAACAACTATCCCGGCGAGCACCCTGATGCTGGGCTTCGCGAGCCTCCGAGTCCACGCCCCATGAAAACCAGTCAGAGTCAAACACGCAGAGCGTTTGCTGTATCACTCATCGCGATTGTGGCGTTCGCTCTGTCGTCTATTGCTACCGTAGCGGTATCTGATCGGCCACTTCAAGGGCAAGCCAGCACGCATGGCGGCCCTTTACGGGTTTCCCGAGGGCGCGAAAGAAAAACTTCCCGCCGTGATGCACATTCATGGAGGAGGTCAGCGAGCGTTCCTGCACGAGATAAAACTGCTGGTCGAGCGTGGCTACGCAGCGCTGTCTGTAAACTGGGGCGGCAGCGGCACGGGTAAACCACCTTTCCACGCCTGCGAGAAAGCAGAGCCGGGCGATCCCAATACTGACTGGAGCGCGGTTGATCCCTCGCAGCTGAATGTGCAGGGCTACAGCTCGATGTTGCCAGGTCCGGGGCAGTTCTATGAGGACCGCGAGCATCCTAAGAACAACAACTGGTATGTGCTCAACGCTGGCAATGCAATGCATCAGCAATTCTGGACACGCAAAGTGACGGATCCACTCTGGCGAGATCCGGACGGTTCGAAGCTCCAAATCACACTCAAGATGCCTCAAACGAATCGCCTGCACATCGTGCTTCAGCAAAACGAATGGCGCAGCTACCGAGCCCAGCGTCGGACCTACGTCTGCTCGAGGGAAATCGAAGGTGCTGACGCCCAACAAACTCTCACACTCGATCTGAGCGACTTCACATCCGCCGACGGCTCACCGACGAGCTGGGCGGAATTGGACCAGCTCGGACTATGCGCCCACTTCGCCCGACGCTATTAAGTGTCCGGTCCGAAGGTCGTTGGCATGGGATCGAACATTGCCATTGCCGTAACACGGACGGGGCCAGTAAAGGCGTGCAAGTCCAGATGTTCATTTTTTCTGCAGCGCAAATCCCAAGTGGAACAGCGTTGACAATGTCCCCTTTTCTTAAGGAACCTCGGCTCGGACCGGAGGTCGATGTCGCAGGATCTCCGCATGAAAGTCTCCCAGGCTGTGCCAGAGTGATGGCTGTCCCAGGTCAACCTCTGTGATCACAAGATCGCCCCAGTCTTTGGCCTTCGCGACAACTCGACCATCTCTGCCATAAATTGCCGTGATCATCCAGTTGGATTTGATATCCGAGTACGTACTGCTGACCACGTAAACATGATTTTCGCAAGCGCGAGCGGCGGCCAGCAGCGGGTTGCAGCCCCAAACAGGAAAGGCGATCACTTCGGCACCACGGTTGCTCAGTTCTCGCGCCACTTCCGGATAAAATCCGTCATAACACACCATCATTCCGACTTTGCCAAACCGCGTTTCGAAGACCGGATAGTCATCGCCCGGTTCAACACCAGCGTCAATCTCTGTGCGAGGCAGCGCGACCTTGCGGTACTTGCCAACAACGCTTCCATCGGGACCAATCAACACAGCCACATTGAACACACGATGTTCGAAGCGTTCGACAAGACCGGCCACGATGTAGAGATCATGCTGTTTTGCGAGCGTCCCGAAATATTCGGTGGACGGTCCCGGAATCGGCTCCGCACATTCGCCAATGGTTCGACCGGCGTTGAAGTAGGTGAGCGTTTCCGGCAGAACAATCAGATCGGCATCCTGTTCTGCGGCTTTAGCGATCAACGGAGTAAACTGTTCGCACTTCTCCTGGTTCGACTTGCCGGCAGCCGGCGCAAAGTGAACGGTCGCCAGTCGCACCTTGCGAGACTTCGGCGGTTCGATCGGATCGAGCCTGACGTCTGACCATTCGACTGTCGCATCGCCCGCCCAGCGAAATGACAATTCAATTCTGGCCTGAGTCGCATTGGAGGGGCAGCGAAAAACGCCCGAGACTTCAGTCCAGCCTTCGTTCTGCTCGACACCATCCGCTGGATATTCAGGTTCAGCGGACGGTCTTTCACCTTCACGATAAGTTGTGGTAGCTTTGAAATCATGAACGGCCGCGTTGCCCTTTGCATCCTTCCAGAAGATTCTGGCCACAGCCGTCTGCCGAGGATAAGGAACGTCGCGGACCAATCGTTGTGCTGAGAATCGATAGTACTGACCGCCCTGCACCGGGATGGTGCGTTCCCACCAGCCATGCAGCCCTTGCCGTGAGTCCGAAGAGATCGCTAACACGCCGGATTGTGCAGGCCCGCCTTTGGGATGGAATTCGAAGCTGGGCATCGCCTCTTCCCGCGGGCCTCCGTGAGTCCAGCCCTCGGCCGAGTCACTGAGTGCCATCGGCGAAACCTCTTCAACAACCATCGCGGCCCCAATAGACATCAGGCTGACGATTAGTGGCACCGCGAACATAGCGAATCTCCTGCAGCAGACATCGAGCAACGCTCGCTACTGTAGGCCCATCTGTCGCCGATCGACAAGTCTCCCGCCGTGCAATTTCGACAGACTCTTCTTCACCCGGATCACGCCAGTCGGGGCCGCCAGAGCAGCAGTTCCCTCGGCTCATTGGACAGGCGAACATGTTTGATCCTCATGCGATTTTCAATTTCGCACGGCATGACAAACTCATCACGGCTTCACCGTTTGTCAGGAAGATTGGTTTGTCCCGACTTCCCGGGCAAGGCCGAAGGCCTGCCTGCAATGGCCCGTGTACGCGCTCAAGGGAGAGGGCTAATGCGAGGGACTTTGAATGGCAGGTCGTAGAAGGAGGTGCGACATTCGCTGAGGCCCGTCGCGCTGCTGCGTTTGGATAAGACGCAGAGCTGGAGTTCGTCGTGAAACGTGAAGGCCCAATCTTCAGGAGCCGTTAGATGGCTTCGCCCGAAGAAATTTCGTGATCCATGTCCAGGGCCGGGGCTGACGAGCACGGCTTTCCAACTACCACTGCAGGCACGCCGGCTACCGTGCAGTGAGGAGCAACGTCTTTGAGCACGACGCTGCCCGCACCCACTTTGGCACCTTCGCCGATTTCCACGTTGCCCAGAATCTTGGCTCCTGCACCAATCAGGACGCCGCGACGCACTTTAGGATGACGGTCACCAGTAGCTTTGCCATTTCCTCCCAGAGTCACCTCGTGAAGCAGCGACACATTGTCTTCAATCACGGCCGTTTCACCGATGACAATGGACGTGGCGTGGTCCATCAAAATTCCTCTGCCAATTTTTGCAGCCGGGTGGATGTCGACAGCAAACGCTTCGGAGATCCGGTTCTGCAGGTGCAGCGCCAGCAGTTCTCGTCCCTGCCCCCAAAGCCAGTGAGCGATGCGGTAACCGATCAGAGCATGCACACCCTTTAGAAACAGCAGAGGAACAAGACTGCACGTCACTGCCGGATCCCTCTCCTGAACAGCGCGGATGTCGGCGCAGACCGCATCCACGATCGTCGGATCCTTCGCCATGGCTTCCTGAATCACTTCACGCAGCTGCATGGCGGTCAGCGTACTGGAGGCCAGTTTCCCCGCGAGATGAAAGCTGATCGCATCCTCAAACCGCTCATGGTTCAAAACTGTCGCGTGTAAAAAACTGGCCAGCATCGGTTCGGACGCGGCACGCTGAATGGCCCGCTCTCGGATAGATGACCAGATGCAGGTTTCAGTAACAGTGGGACGTGACGGCATGATAAGAAGTTCAGCGTTCTGCGTGGACTCGGAAAGTGTTAACGAACAGATTGACCAGAGGTGGGTGACCAGAAAAATACCGGCAGCCTGCAGTCTGGTCGATTCGGACTTCAGAGAGTATGATCATTTCCGCAGGTATCGTCACTGTCGCGGTGCCACGTTGTCGAGCAAAACTTTAAGGCGATGTTATGAAAAGACACATTCTGCGTTCGGCGATGTTTTTCGCTGCCGGTGCCCTCACGATGGCGGTCGCATTCTACTTTATGCCTTCGCAACCCGCTCAGGCTCCGGTAGCCCATGGCAATGACAAGTTTACAATGGTGACTGTGCCAATGCTCGAAAATGACCGGCTGGAGGCCGTTTTCGTGCTGAATCACCTGACAGGCCGCCTCGTGGGAGGGCTGATTAACGAGCAGGCAGGCTCTTTCGGCTACGGATATGAACACAACGTCGCAGCCGACTTCAAAACATCCTCCAAGGACCCCAAGTACGCCATCGTTTGCGGCGGAGCCAATCTTCGCGGCAGTGGCGGGGTGACTCCAGCCGTCGGCGTGATCTACGTCGCAGAATTGTCTTCTGGTGCCGTGATCGCCTACGCAATTCCTCGCCCAACAACGCGTAACGCCGGTGCCGTTCTTGGGCTGGCCACGATCGGCCTCTTCAAATTTGCCGACTCCATCGGACAGTAATCTGCCCAAAATCATGGCCGACTGCCCGGTAGCAGTCGGCCATTCTGTGACGCTATCCGACGGGCAGTGTGTCAGGGCAGTGTGGCTGAGTGGCTGAGTCGTCAGACCTCCGCACAGAAAGTTCCGAACTCTCACGAGTCCGGCTACGGCTTCGCCGCTGCGGGAGACAGCGCAGGCACCGGCTTGACGTTAAGCACTTTGCCAAGTCGTTTCGCCAATCCATAACGAGCGACACACGCGTCAGACCTGCGATCCATTTCTGCTGCGCGTAATTTCCGGGACTCGAACGGTCGGACGAATTCCCGTGCTTCAGCCTTGCCGTTCGTTCGACAAACTCGGCGATGTATTCCCCCATTTCGCTCGATATCCTCCCGTGGGTCGCGAATCATGTTGCGGTATCGCGAGGCGACACAGACCATCATCGTTGTTGTTCGAGGAGTTGACCGGTGGCCAAACGTCAGAGCAGTCGTGCCAGCAGTGCAGGTTCTAAATTGGCTGTTCCTCTCGAGCGACGGCCATCGATCGGCAGCTATCTGATTCAGCGACTTCAGGATTACGGCGTTCGCGATCTCTTTGGAATTCCCGGCGACTTCGTCCTTCAGTTTTATGGGATGCTGGAAGACAGCCCCATTCGAGTTATCGGCACAACGAACGAAGCGTGTGCTGGCTATGCGGCCGATGGCTACGCTCGCATCAACGGCATCGGCGCCGTTTGCGTCACCTATTGTGTGGGCGGATTAAGTCTCTGTAATTCGGTCGCGGGGGCCTATGCTGAAAAGAGCCCGGTGATTGTGATCAGTGGCGCACCGGGAATGGGCGAACGTCGCTCTGACCCGCTGCTGCATCATCGCGTGAAAGACTTTAATACGCAGCGTGAAGTATTTGAAAAGATCACGATTGCATCGGCATCCCTCGACGATGAACTGACGGCTTTTCGTGAGATTGATCGCTGTCTCGCGGCCTGCGTGCGATTCAAACGGCCAGTGTTTCTCGAACTGCCTCGCGATAAAGTTCTTGCGGTGCCGGATCGAGATTACACACCGGTCGTCGAGCACCATGTAAGCGACCCGGACGCTTTACGCGAAGCTCTGGACGAAGCACGCGACTGCATCAAGGCCGCGCGCAAGCCTGTCATCATCGCTGGTATTGAGCTCCATCGATTTGGTCTGCAGAAACAACTGCTTCAGTTCGCCGAACAAAATCACATCGCGATCTGCGCCACATTGCTGGGCAAGTCGGTCGTGAGTGAGCGTCACCCTTTATACCTTGGCGTCTACGAAGGAGCGATGGGGCGTGAAGAAGTGCGCCACTATGTGGAAGACAGCGACTGCGTCATCCTGCTGGGCGCTTTCATGAGCGACATCAATCTTGGCGGATTTACAGCCAGACTCGATCCGGCCAAATGTATCTCCGCTTCCAGTGAAAAATTGCGAATTCATTTTCACCATTTTCATGATGTGCTGTTCGCCGACTTCATGAATGGTATTGCCGACAAAAAGTTCTCAACAAAGCGCGCAGTTCCGAAAATTCGTCAGCCGGAAATTGCCGCATGGAAACCGTCTCCTTCTGCTGCAGTCACGATGAAGCGACTGTTTCAGAAGATCAACTCCGCGTTGGATGAGAACATCGTTGTGGTGGCCGACACGGGAGATTCGCTCTTCGCGGCTGCCGATCTTTCGATCACTCAGCACACCGAATTTTTGAGCACCGCCTACTACACATCCATGGGCTTCGCGATTCCCGCCAGTGTTGGCGTGCAGGTCGCCAATCGACAACTCCGACCACTGGTCCTGGTCGGTGATGGGGCTTTTCAGATGACCTGCATGGAATTGTCCACGACGGTTCGGCAGAAATTCAATCCGATTGTCGTGGTGCTGAATAACAAGGGCTATTCCACAGAGCGATTCATTCAGGAAGGCCCTTTTAACGACATTCACAACTGGCAGTACCACAAGATGCCAGAACTGCTCGGCGCAGGGCTGGGGTTTGAGGTTCACACCGAAGGCGAGCTGGAGCAGGCCTTCAAGGCTGCGTTTGCCAATCAGGACTCCTTCAGCATTCTGAACGTTCATCTGGACAAACTCGACGTCAGCCCGGCCCTGAAAAGACTGGCCGAACGCCTCGCGTCCAAGCTATGAGCGAAGTCTTCGGCATTTCAAAACTCCCAACATTCCGGGAAAAACAGGTGCAACCCGCGAAACCGTTTGAGAACTCAGGGGTTAGACCCCATGCCAGTCGAGTTCGATGACAGCCGTTCGCGTCGCCTTCCTGGTCTTCGACGCAGTCCTTTCTGTTAAGGCCCCTCTGATGCAGTCCCCACATAGTTCGGTTGTGACGTCTCTCACCCCGCGACGTTCGTTTCTGCAGGCCGGCACCGCGGCCGCAGCGTTCTTTACGGTCCCCGGACTATTTGCAGAACAACTGCTGACCCCGGCCATGACCGAAGGTCCTTTTTATCCGGACAAGTTGCCGCTGGATACGGACAACGATCTGCTGATCCTGAACGACGGAATCACTCCGGCGGTCGGTGAGATCACTCATCTGACAGGCAAGGTCGTTTCGTCCACGGGTGAACCCATTCGCAACGCCTTCGTCGAAATTTGGCAGGTCGATCACACCGGTTCGTATCTTCACAAAGACGGCCGCAATCCCAAGGGCAACGATGCCAATTTTCAGGGGTATGGTCGCTTCCTCACGGATTCGACCGGTGAATACTATTTCCGCACCATCAAGCCCGTGCGATACGAAATCGGTAGCGGTGGCAGTTATCGTGCTCCTCATATTCATGTGGCCGTCAGTCAAAATGGCCACCGGCTGCTGACGACTCAGCTCCTGATCAGCGGTGATCCTGACAACGATCAGGACGGCGTTCTGAAAAGTGTGCGCGACCCAATGCTGCGGGAAACGATTCTGGTGGACTTCAAACCTTTGCCGGATTCAAAGATCGGCGAACTGTCCGCTCGTTTTGAAATCGCCCTGGGCAGTACGGCTGTCGAAGGTGATGACGGAAAGATTCGAGGCGGCATCGCCAGACCGCAACAACGGCGAGGCAGATAGTTGCCAGCAACCAGACCAGATAGTTGCCAGCAACCAGATCCAGATAGTTGCCAGCAACAATCACAACGGCCGATCATCGAAACGAAACATTTGCTGTTCACGACACTCGCAGACATCACATCGCCGGGCTCGGAACTTTCGAAGTTCCGGCGATTCAGCCGAACATATTATTAACGGATTGTGCCTGCTTTCACCCCACTTACAGTGCAGGAGTTTAGAGGAATGTTAGCGTTACAACTTTGTCTTTGTGTCGTCCCTTTATTGATGCCATTGAACCTTTCAAAAGACTCTTTGGAAAGCGGTCAGGTTTCGACAACGGAACTGGCAGCAGCCTGGCACCGGCTGACTGTTCTGGAAGTTGATGGTAGGGATGACGATGATGACGACGATGACGACATGAAGTCGGAACATCGCAAAGATGACGGAGCAGACAAACACCACGAGGACAAACATCCGCACGGTGATCGCGCTGATGGCAAACACATCGACGGCGGCCGACGCCCTCAACATGGACGCGGTCCAGGTATGCGTGATCAGGCCCACAAGAAGTCACACGGACCGAAGAACCCCGGCGAACACTTCCGTGGCTTTGGAGCGCGCGACTCGCACAAGAATGGTATCGGACACAGACATGGTGGACATCATCAAGGTCCCGCGTCTGCATTCCGTGGACGCCGAGGACCGTCCGGTGGAATGGGGAATGGTCCAGGCAGAGGCTTTGGATTCGGAAATGGTCGACAGGGTTTCTCCCGAGGTGGGCAGCATGCCGGGCCGGGGTTTCCTTTCATGCGAAATGCTCATCCATTTCACAACACCCGATCGATCGCCCAGTCATTCGCTCCCATCCATTATCCGCAGAACATGAGTCCGCAGAACATGAGTCCGCAGAACATGCATGGCCTCAGCTCCGGCCCGATGTCAGGAATCATTTTTGAGCTGCTGGATTTGAATCAGGACGGCAACTTGTCTCGCGAAGAGTTTCAGCGTCTGCCAGCTGCAGTTAGTAAAAGCCACCCACACCCTGAACAAGGCCATGGTCCACAAGCTCATGGTCCACAAGCTCATGGTCCACAAGCTCATGGTCCACAAGGCCATGGTCCACAATCTCATGGTCCACAGGTTCATGGTCCACAGGGTCACGGCCCACAGGCTCACGGCATGTTGGAACACGGCGAGAATGGACGAGCTGAAGGACCGCGGGATTCGCACGCATTCGGACCGCGACCTCCGATGATGCACGGATTCAGACCGGAACACGGACGGCCCCGCCCGGAATTTCGTCGACCTGATATGGACCGACCGGAAGCCAACGAACCGAAAGATCTGCATCGTGATCCGTCTTCGCGCGGCCGAGGCCCAGGCCGGGACGTGATTGAGCATGATAAGTTCGATCATGAGAACCCCAATCACGAAAGATCTCGACGCGATGAGGATCATCGCGGCAGAGATGACCAGCACGATAAAGAAGATCAAGACGATGACGATCAGAGTCGTACTGAGAAGCGTGCAGAAAAGCCTCTGTCAGACACTCGTTCAAAAGAATTGCCTCATCATGTGGTGCCATTTGATTGGATCTGACCGCTTGCCTGAACTCCATCGAAACTGATTGAGATGGAGTTCGGGCTGTTTTTGTAGCGGCATGTTCCCGCTGTCCTTCGCCCCCGGATAACTGCAAGGTTTCATGAATGTTCCAGTCACTGCTCTCAACTCGACGCATGAAAAAAATCGTCGCTGGTGCGTTTTGTATCGCTTCACTGGCGTCTGCCCACGGTTCCGACTGGACTCGATTTCGAGGCCCCAATGGAACGGGTATCAGTCCGGATGCGGACCCGCTGCCAGTGACATTCAGTGACGCGGAAAATCTGCAGTGGAAAGTGTCGTTGCCAGGAGCGGGCGTATCGTGCCCGATCGTCGTTGGTGACAAGGTGTTCGTCACATGCTATTCCGGATACGGGCTGGACCGTCAGAATCTGGGGGACATGAAAAACCTGAAACGCCATCTGGTCTGCATCGATCGTGCCTCGGGCAAGACGCTGTGGGAAAAGACGGTTGATGCTGTTCTTCCAGAAGATGAGTACACGGGAATGGGAGTTCCTGAGCATGGGTATGCATCCCATACGCCAGTCTCCGATGGCAGTCACGTCTATGTTTTCTTCGGCAAGTCGGGCGTCTACGCTTACGATCTCGACGGCAAAGAAATCTGGCACGCCAGCGTCGGAACTCGCTCTGACGACCGATCCTGGGGATCCTCTTCAAGTCCGATACTGTATGAAGACCTGCTGGTCATTCCAGCAGGTGCTGAAACACGAGCCGTGGTCGGACTGGACAAGAAAACTGGCAAAGAACTCTGGAGATCTGAAAGCGATGGATTGGGAAACGTCTGGGGTACACCAGCAATTTCCAAAGTCGACGACACTCGCACTGACATTGTCATTGGCGCCCCCGACGAGATCTGGGCGATCAATCCGGCGACTGGAAAGCTGAAATGGTATTGCACTGCAATGCCCACAGATCAGTTCAATTCGAGCGTCGTGGTCTCCGAAGGGATGATCTACGCAGTTGAAGGTCGCGGCGGCGGTTCCATTGCGGTGAAAGCCGGTGGTAAAGGTGACGTGACGTCCGCAAATATCGCGTGGTCTGGCAATGACAGCAATCGCTTTTCGACACCGCTGGTTTATGAAGGTCGCATCTACCTGATTTCCGCCGGCACGGCGAAATGCATCAGCGCGGCGGACGGTAAGGAAATCTTTCAGGCTCGTTTGCAATCCGGTCAGGCTCCTGCGGCCGGCAGTCCACCAGACAACGCTCCGCCAGCCGGTGCTCCTGGCCAGCCACCGGGTGGAGGACGAGGTGGTCGTGGCGGATTCGGCGGCGGACGCGGAAGCGACTATTCCTCACCAGTGCTTGGCGATGGCAAGATTTATTATGTCACGCGTGGCGGTGATATCCACGTCGTCAAAGCTTCCGACACGTTTGAGAAGCTAGCGACGAATCGACTGACCGCGGACTCTGAAGACTTCAGCGCAACTCCGGCGATCAGCAACGGCCAGATCTTCATCCGCTCCAGCAAGCATCTGTACTGCGTGTCGGCGAATAAATAGACACGACCGAGCACCAGGTTCATTGACTCAAAGCCACGGCGACTTCTTCCGAAGTGCCGTGGCTTTCTTCGTAACCGGGGATCCACAAAGTTCTACATCACCCCGAGCTATTTGAGGCGAGCGGGGGACGTGAGTCCAATGGTAGTCACTTTGTAGGTTGGACATTCTTGTCCGACTTTGATTCGACGGGCAAGAATTCCCATCCTACCCCTCAAGCATTGACAGAGCACCAACGCCCTGGGCTCAATAGGTGATGTATTGCGGAACTGCTGCTTGCTGAGCCCCGCGTACTCCAGCTTCAAGATGAGTTGCCGAGGGGCTCCGTTGGAAAAGGTTCCGCCTCTATTTTTTTGCTGGTGTCGGGTTGGTTCGAGACGTTGGGTAGGTCGGTTGAGGTAACGTTGAAAAGACTCGTTCGTCGCGCGTAATCTCCGGATCCTCATATGGAAGACTCGGCCAAAAGCGTTCGAAGGCTTCGCCTGCTCCACCCCCCCCCGGAAATCCAAGGCCCGCGGCGTCGTTTGTGATGGTCTTCAGACGGAGACTAATGATGTCCTCGCGAGCGGCTTTGCGTTTGTCGAGCTGTTCACGCAGGCTCTTCACTTTGGCTTCGACTTCGGCAAGTTCCTTTTCTCGTCCCTTAAGATCAACATCGAATTGTTCCGACAACTGCTGCTGAATGGTGTCGGTTGCCTTCTTCTGAGCTTCCGGCGCGGAGCTGTTGTTCAAAGACTTAATGGCCTCTTGAAGTTTCTTCGCTGCGGCGAGTTTTTCGGGAGGAACTGGTTCCATGTAGGATTCAATAACGGTACGACGCACTTGCCGCTGGCGCATCGGGCCTCGTGATGGCATGTTTCCCACAGCCGCAGGATTGTCTAAATTGCTGGATCGTGAAGGGATGTTTGGACCGTTCGCCGCAGGGTCCGTACCGAAAGGGTCTGAAACTTCTTGCCTGACCTCAGAATCAATAACATCCGGATAAAACAGCTCTCCGGAACGGGCCGGCTCCACATTTCTCGCAGGTGCTGTACCTGACGATTGATCGTCGGCCGGAGATAACTGCGTCATCGCCAAACTTGTCACGGCACCGCCAGCGAGGCAGATGCCGCTGAGAACATAGGTCAAAACTCGCATTACAGGATCCTTTCAAATTGGGAACTGCTAGGGCTTTGCAAGCCGACGGAGCGGCTTGTCTACGTAGATCAGCCGCTCCGCCGACTGACCTGCATCGGTCTATTTGCCATGTGGCAGAAACGAATCTGCCGAGTCCCCTGAGCCTGAGGCGCTAGCCGAATTCAGGGCAGAAAATTCGGCTAGCGCCTCAGGCTCAAGGGGTATCATCATTTTGTGGGTTGCGATACTTCGAAACTGTCTTCGTTCAACAAAGACCTCACAGAACCAAGTTCATTAAACCACTCGTCGGCGAATGGGGCCCGATCCAACGTCGAGCCAGCAGATTTCAATGACGATTGTTCAAACGTATCAATCCGAAGCTGAAGCTCAAAAAGGTCAACGTGAAACGTATCATCCGGTAGTCGAGGTAAAGAGAATGTCTCTGCCTTCACCATTTGAGCAGCACTGTGAGGCGGCGAAGCAGACGGCGGCGAAACGGGCTCCGCGTCGATATGAGGCACTGGTGCGACATTGCCGATCTGCACTCCACCGCGTTGCCACGTCGCAACCGTTGCACCGAGCATTCCACACACAACGATCATTGCGGTGACCGCCAGCGATTTCCAAACGACGGTTCGCCAACGGAGCCACGTGCGACGCCATCGAAGGCGGCTGGAACGTTGTCCGTTTTGTAGCTGCAGCAGAATCGCCTCGAGATGCTGCTCCACTTCATGAGCATTTCGAAATCGATCCGCGGGGTTCTTGGCGAGTAGTCGATCGACCACATCTGCAATGTCCGCCGGCACGTCGCTGTTGACTTCATCGACCGGGCGATGCGCGTCATTACAAATCCGATTCAAAATTGCGAGTGCATGTTCGGCTCGAAACGGCGGCCGCCCAGTACACATGAAATAGATCACGCTGCCAAGACTGAACAAATCCGAACGCTGATCCACCGCCTGACCGCTCGCCTGTTCGGGCGACATATAGTGCGGAGTTCCCGCAACGACTCCCGTGCGAGTCAACGTTGCATCATCGACCGTGCGAGCCAGCCCGAAGTCGGAAATCAGCACGCGGTCGATGGACTCTTCCAGCAGAATGTTAGCCGGCTTCACGTCGCGATGAACAACTCCCTGAGCATGCGCCGCCGCAAGACCGGCGGCGGCCTGGCGAGCGATCCTCAGCACTTCTTTCGCATCGAGTGGACCACGTTCGTCGACTCGAGCCTGCAGCGAATGGCCCGGCACGTACTGCATCACCAGATAAGGCGTATCGCCATCGGAAAGCACGTCATGAATCGGGATAACATGGTCATGAACGACCGCCGCCGCTGATTGTGCCTCGCGCGCAAATCGACGCCGTGCCGCTCCATTGTTCGCCAGATGCGGCTTCAGAACTTTGAGCGCGACGACTCGATGCAGTTCCGTGTCGAAGCCCTTCAACACAATGCCCATGCCTCCCGAGCCGATCACGCGTTCGACTTCATAGCGGCCGATTCGTCCGAGCATCTCCGAATGACTGGCCGCGGCAAGGAAGTCGAGCGACAGTGGTTCGAACTCAGCGCCGATATCTTCGTCGGAATTTCCTTCGACGGAGATCACGATGGAAGTGGAGACACGCGATGAATAGGCATCAAGGCTGTCACTGGCAATCAGAGTTTCACGGATTTCGAGACGAAGGTTGTGATCGCCTGACAATTCCGTCAGTCGCTTCTGACAAGGCTGACACGATTCCACATGAGCGGCCGCAGATCGAAATTCCGAGCTGTCTTCGTCCTGTTTGAGTAACGTCATCAGACGAGCATCATTGCATCGCATCGTCGTCCTCCCAGTTCTTCACTTCGTCACGCAGTCGAGAGATGACTCGGCTGCGAGCAATGTACACCGCGCCGGTTGTCATCTTCAGTTGAATCGCCACGGACTCCGGTTCCTGATCTTCGACGGCCGTCATCCAGAATGCCTGCCACGTCTGAGGCTTGACGCAAGCCTTGACTCGCTCAGAGGCCCAGCGAAACAGTTCACGCCGCTGAGCCGAATGCAGCTCAGCATGGCCGTTGCCGGATGATGAACAGAGTTGGTCAAAAATAGCCGAGTGACTCGCCGCTCCGCCGGTCGCTTCGTCACGCGATCGCTTTGCCAGAGTGTCCAGCAGCTGGTTCCTCGCGATTCGAAAAAGCCACGTGCGAAATCGTCCCCGAGCGGAATCCGGTTTCCATCGACCAACGGCACGCGCGACAGACAGCATCACATTTTGAACCAGCTCTCTAGCGTCGGCATCCTGAAGTCCGCCCCGACGCGCGAAACGGAAAACGAACGGCTCATAAATCGATACGAATTCCCGCCATGCCTCTGCATCGTCCACAGACGGCAGTCGCAGTATCAGGCTGGCTCGAGTTTCCGGAACACGCGGCATCGAAAATTCCCTTCGTGGTTACACACGTTCGCCACACGGGAATCTTTCACGAAATCGACCGAAATTTCACTCGTGGTGAAGCAACACAGTGAAAAACGCGGCCAAACAGCACGCCCACCCCAGCTAGTCCTTCGAATCAAGCGAACGCAGCGTGCTGCACAATTTGTCAATGGCTTGATGAGAGTTGCTTGTCCTGTTCACAGCGGAATGTGTGAAGTGTTTCCCCTCCTGATTGACCCTAAGCGTCGAAATCAGCGGATTGACATCCCGCTCGCCGAAAACACCAGATCTGTCGGCCTGAGCCACAAATCACGCGATGGGGGGTGTAGTCTCGGCTGGTTGTTAAAGTAGGTCCTTTCTGCCGGAAAGGACTTTCGCCGCAGGCGAACCTTGTGCGACGTGCCAATGAGACGGCAAGCCGATACTGACGGTTCACATGCAAAGAGGTCGCGGCAAGCCGCGAAGTCCTGCCCGGCA
>CAMTWR010000037.1:0-42010 GCA_947085455.1 uncultured Planctomycetota bacterium
CGCCGCGCAGAATCGGGAAACCAATGCCTTCTTTCTGCGCGGGATTCTGCGGATACTCGGTCTGATTCTCGGGTGTGTCGGCCGCAGTGACCGTGAAGCCATCGACCAGCAATACCCGACCACGGACTCCCACCGACTTCACGTTCGCGATGACTTCAGGACACAGACTCTCGGCCGCTTCCTGTTCCGCAAAGACCGTGTCTCGTTCAACGGTTGCTTCGACGTCATTCGCAAGCTGTATGGCGATCTCACGAACGGCCTGGAAGGGGATTTGTAATCGTGCTCGGCAATAGTTTCCGGTGTCGGTACTACAAACGGTTCGGCCCACCGTCGCGAAAAAAAAAGCGACCCGCAACACAGCAGCTTTGCAGGAACGATGTTCGTCAGAAAATAGTGCCTGGGAAATGAGTGCCCGGAGTGTGATGGCTGGGGTATACACCGTGTCCGGATCGCTGCCGAAATTCACATCATGTTTTTCAAAGACACTTTGGAATCGCTGGTCGTCAATCGCATCGGTGAGAGGAAGTTGATCGCTCTGCATCATTGAGCGTCGAAAGATAGAAAATGATGATGCGTTGAAACGAGCGGGTGATGTACAAAAAATGCGACCTTCCCTGGCCATGTTCTTGCAGAACCACACCAGGCAAGGTCGCGCCAAGGCAAGCCCATATGACCGGGGAAGGTTTCGCCACAATCCCAGCGGACTCGCTTTGGCAAAAATCTCACGAAATAAATCGCAGCCCTCAGGCTGTCTTCGGCGCTGCGCTGAATCATGATAAACTCCGTTACAGTGCCATTCGTCCCTGAGACTCAGTAAAGAGCGGTTTACCACAACAGCCTTTCACGGAGGACTCAGGGATGAGCGAACAGTACCAGCGGCTGCAGGAAGCGGCTAGAGATGTTGAACGCGAGATCGCCGATCTGGAGCAAAATCACCGCGTTAATTCGGCAGCCGAACTGGCCGCCGTGGAGCGCCGGCTGGATATTCTCGCGGTGCAGCGAAGTTCGCTGACCAAGGCCATGATTTTGCTTCGCAGCGTGAACAATCCGCAGTTTCAGTAGAAGCAGAAAGAGTTCGTTAGACAATTGCCGCACAAATATCATTCTCAGGGGCCACGCCGAAAGGTTGTTCATCTGCCGGGCGGAGTCACAGTGACCTTGAACATCACTTACTATCATCGACAGAAAGACCCAGCGAAGGCTTCGCAGAAGCCTGAACGCGGAGTGTATCCGGCGCTCATGCTGCTGAGTATTTCGAACGCTCTGACACCGCATGTTCGTCGTCGTATGGCCAAGGCGTCGGCGCTGCTGGGCTCCTATGAAGAAGCCGCCGAGATGCTGTCCGACGAGGGGATCACCGTGAGCGTCAACAAGTTGCGGGAAGTCTGCGGTCGCATTGGCCGAAAGCTCGTCCAGATGACATCCTCGGGAAGCATGCAGGTCGAAGGAAGCGTGAAAGAACGTCGCATTGTCGTCAGTATGGATGGTGGTCGAGTGCGTCTGCGGGAGCCGCGCAAAGGACGCACGAGGAAAGGGCGAAAGAAGTTTGCCGCGAACTGGCGTGAGCCTCGCTTGTTCATCATCTACGCGGTGGATGAAAATGGTCGCATGGCCGATGATTTCGCGCCGATCATTGATGGAATACTGGCGTCCTGCGATCGACTGTTCGCCATGCTGCAGGCGTATCTGATCAGCATCAAAATCACTGAAGCATCACGTGTGCTGTTTGTCGCCGACGGCGCTGCCTGCAGTTTCCGCTGTTGTTCGCCGCAAAGAACAACCCGGCGCAGAATTCCCAAGCTGATTGCCGCCCTGGAACTGAAAGCCGAGCAGGTTCAGGAACTGATTGATTTCTGGCACGCGGTGGAGTACCTGGGCAAGATCGCCGACAGCAAAAAGCTGCAGGGCGCGAAACGTAAACACTGGCTGACCATTCAGAAAAGGCGTCTGCTGAACGGGGAGATCGGATCGGTCGTGATCGAACTGGAAACGCTGCTGAAAGGTCGTAAGTCAAAGAACCAAACGACATGGCTGAATTATTTCCGAACTCACGGACTGAATCATCGGCGGATGGATTACGCAGCCTCACGCAGCCAGCAGATGCCGATTGGCAGCGGAGCGATCGAAAGCGCCGTCCGACGCGTGATCAATCTTCGAGTCAAAAGTAATTCCACCTACTGGCTCCGCGAAAACGCCGAAACCATGATTCGCCTTCGAGCATGGCTGAAAGCCGGAAGAGCCGAAGAGCTCTTCAGGCAAACAACTTACGCCACAATCGATCTTGCCGCTTGAAACCAACAAATCAAGAATCCGCCCAGATCACGCTGTTTTTCTGCTCGATTCGAACTTCACCAGCGGAATACGAGCCCATAAGAGCGATCGAGCCATCATTGCCAACTGCAATCGAGCTGACCATCTGAAACGAACTTGCATAGTCACTTGGGTCCCAGGCGAGGCTCGTTGCCCACTGGAATTCCCCGCTGTTCGAAATCTTACTTACGAAGTTCTTGCGAGTGGTTGAAGATCCGGTGACCAAATATTCGCCTTGACCTGGATCTAGATCGACTGTTGTGAAAACGTTTCCGGCAATGTAAAGATTGCCACTCGCATCGCTTCTCATTTGGAAAGCATTTGCACCGATTTCGTAGACCCAAAGCTGCGTTCCACTTGTATCGAATTGCCGGATTCTCGTAGTCGGGGGCTGCCCAGATCCAAATGTGTTACTTATTGTCGCAACAGTGACGCTACCACTCTCGTCAACCTGGATTTCGTCTGTGAAGTCATCTATTTCCGTCCCCAATCCTGCTGTCCAAAGGAAATTTCCGTTTGGATCAAGCTTAGTGAGATACGAATCTCTCAGGCCAACGCTTGCCAACGAGTTTCCACCGAAATCGGCCGTCTCGCCAAAGTTGCCTGTCAGGAAGACGTTACCTGAGTTGTCGGTCTCAATGCCATAGCCGGTATCGTCAGAACTTTTCGCCGAATCGCCCCCCCATCCTTCGTGCCCAAAGGAATTGTCCCGCGGGATCATACTTCGCTACAAATGCGTCACTATATCCTCGCGCCGTCAAAACGTCCCTGTTATCGGAATGTGTAGTGTTCCGATCAAAGTCAGCGGTACCGTAAAATGACCACCCATGTAAGTATTGCCAGAGACGTCAGCGGCGACGGCGAATGCATAGGATACGCCAGTAGGAAAATCGCTTTCCGTAGTGATTACAGATTCGAATGCCAATCCAGTCACCAGTTGTCTGGATTCCAGTTGTTCAGGACAGACGGCACGGACTCGACGGCACGGCAAATAGCCTCAACTTCACCAATTCGGCGGCCACGGAATCCTCAGCTGACAGCGAAGTCAGGCTTTCATCCAGCTCCAGAATCAGGTCCGGATCAGTGGTGTACGCCACCGTCAAGTCATCCATCTCCACCCGCACACCTTTGCCGCCTCGCTTTTCAGAGCGTTTGCCCAAAGCCCAGTTGACCAGAATCTGCCTCATCGAATTGGCGGCCGCCGCAAAGAAATCAGCACGCCCTTCCCACGCCTGCTCTGAGCCGACCAGTCGCAGATACGCTTCATGCACTAGCGCCGTCGCCTGCAGCGTGTGATCGGGCCGCTCCGCCGCCAATCGTGCGGCCGCCAGCTTTCGCAGTTCGTCATACACCAAAGGGCATCAGCCGACTCGCTGCCATGGAGTCGCCGGCTTCGATCTGTTTGAGAATCTGCGTCACATCGGACATGAGCTGTGATCATCCCAACATTGGCTGTGCCGCGTCGTCACCGCAGGCACTTCATATTGACCGCACGGAATGCTGCCAATGCTCAGGCTATCAGAAAGGACTGGATGTTTCAGCCAGCAACTTCGATTTTCGGAGATGCCAGGCAACGACGAGTCCTCGCTGGGATTACTCGACCTGAATATTTAGCAGGCAGAAATCCGTCGCTTCCATCACCGCAAGACAGAGAGGATATGCATGATGGCATTTCGTTCCTTCAGAAGTGATTCGCATCCGACGACTGCTGAAATGCAAACCAGGCATCCAGCGAGTCAACCGGACCTCCAGAACCGCCAACCACACTCGCTATTCGACGCCTCCATCAGTCAAATGGCGCTGGAAATGAAATCGTCCGGAGATTTATCAGAGTTCATGGATGTGTGTCCGTTCAACACACAGGGACGCTTCGCACTTGAACAGAACGAACATAGCTTCGTTACTTCCTCAACGCTCCGGTGGTCACGACCGAGGTGAGAAGTGGGCGTGTATTTCAACGCTCCGGTCCGACACTACGAGGAAGGTTGCGGATAATGTGGCCGGAGACGCAAACGGGGCTGCCGAAATCAACTTCCGGCATTGCGATACTCCGTTGGAGTGACGCCGGTTGCTGAACGGAAGGCACGAGTGAAGGCGCTGTGATCGCAGAAGCCGCAAGCGTGTGCGATGTTGGAAATGGTCTCGAAGGTGTCGCGAAGAAGTCTTGAGGCGGCTGCGATACGCGTTTTTGTAATAAACTGGCTGGTCGTGAGTCCGAAAAGTCGTTTGGTCAGTCGGGATAGTTTTTGTGGCGTCAAGTCGGCCCGTTTAGCCAGCACAGCCGGCGTCACATCACTCGACAGATGTTTCTCAAAGTCCTGCAACGCTCGAACCAGACCAGAGGGAATCTCCTGCTGTTCCAGTGGCTGTCGAATGTCACGAGAGAATCCGATCAGTCCGATCACGCGATTGTCGGCGTCACGAATCGGCAGCTTGGTGGTCAGGCACCAGACGGGATCATGAGGACGATGCCACTGCATTTCCAGATGATCAATGATTGGCTTACCTGTCCTGAGCACCTTCGAATCCTGCTCTGACGGAATCTGTCCAAATTCCCCGGGACAAATCTCGTTCGGCCGCTTGCCGATAACGTCCGACTTGGACCTTAAGCCATGACGCGCCACAAGCGAATCATTTACCACCACGTAGCGTCCCTCGCAGTCCTTGATAAAGAATGCCAAGTCGAAACTCAAATCGAACAGTTCGGAAAGCAGACCCGAGTCAATCGATCGAAGGCTTCCCGAAATATGTTTGATCCTGGAAGATGACATTTGATTCAAGGGTGAAGATGATGCAAATGAACTCGCCATTACATAAATGAGTCAATTCGGGCGTCAGTTGGAACTTCAGCGGCTGAGTCACTCGGGTCAGCTGAATGATTTCCAGACTGTGCGCAGATTCTCGATTGTCTGTTCGTTTGATTCAAGAAGCAACACGAACATGCGGTTAAACTGATACCTCTCGGCGTCACAGTTCGTTGCGTACCGGTTGATTCTGGTGGAATTCCATGAAGATTGCTCGCATCTTTGCGCACAGAGTTGATTTGCCGCTCGTTGAGGGCAGCTACAAGTGGTCCGGCGGAAAATCGGTTTCCGTATTTGACAGCACGATCGTAGGTGTCGAAACGGAATGTGGACTCGTTGGATATGGCGAAGTGTGTCCGCTGGGGCCGTTTTATTTGCCGGCCTATGCTGAGGGCGTACGAGCGGGGCTGAAGGAGCTGGGACCGCATCTGATCGGCTTTGATCCCAGAGAACTTCTCAAGCTGAATCATCGCATGGATGCAGCTCTCAAAGGACATCCCTATGTGAAGTCCGGGATCGACATCGCGTGCTGGGACATCCTGGGCAAGGCGACTCAACTGCCAGTCTGCACGCTGATGGGTGGCCGCTTTGGTGAGAAGATTCGTCTGTATCGAGCAATCTCGCAGTTGCCTCCGGATGAAATGGCGGCCAACGTCGCAAGCTATCGAGCTCAGGGCTACACGCGATTTCAGCTCAAGGTCGGCGGCGATCCTGATCTCGACGTTCTGCGAATTCGACAGGCGCGGGACATTCTTCAACTGTCGGATCGCCTTGTCGCTGATGCCAACACCGGCTGGACGCAGCACGAAGCCATGCGCGTCGCCCGCGCCGTTAGTGATCTCGACGTGTATATCGAACAGCCTTGCTTGACCTACGAAGAATGCCTTGCAGTACGACGGCACACGAACAATCCGTTTGTTCTGGACGAAAACATTGATGGTCTCGACGTGCTTCTGCGAGCAAAGGCTGATCTGGCGATGGACGTTGTGAACCTGAAGATCAGCAAGCTGGGAGGCCTCACGAGAACGAAACAGGTTCGAGACCTGTGCGTTAGCATGGGCATTGCCATGACGCTCGAAGACAGTTGGGGAGGCGACATCGCAACGGCGGCGATCGCTCACCTGGCACACAGTACTCCTGAAGAGTTTCGCTTCACGAGTACCGATTTCAACAGCTACGTCACCGTCAGCAATGCCAGCGGTGCTCCTCAGCGTGTGGACGGATTCATGCAGGCATCTCAAGCTCCCGGCCTGGGTATCGAACCACGATTCGAGGTGCTTGGCATACGGCTGGTGGATGTCTCCTGATCGCCTTCCTTTACCGCCCAGCCACAGGCGCTGGCCTGTCCAAAAGCCGGCGCCTGCCGCTGGGCGGCAAACAATAAAATCAACAACTTGCCTGGCTTTCGAATTGGTGACTTTATGAACGATCGATCTTCGTCCCCGATACCTGGTCGTGCGACACTTTTGCGCGTTGCGGCTGTTCTTTGCTTGTGTCATGGTGTCCATGACCTGCAGGCTCAGGGACATCAGACATCGAACTGGCAAGCCAAGGCAGAGGCACGGCTGAAGGCGATCTACGATCATGGTGAATTTCGCGCGAAGGCTTACCGACCCACTTGGCTGAACGACAGTTCGGGATTTGTCGTCGAAGAGGCGGATCCGGCCGATGGGAAGCCGACGCAGTGGTGGCACGATGTCACGACTGGTGCTCGGCGTGTCTGGGAATCCGATGGCAAACAGCTTGTTAAGAAAGACTCCGCTCATTTAGTGCATGGCACGCGGCGACTTGAGGCTCGTCGTGACAAGATCGTTGCAGTCGACCAGAGCAATCAGCAGGAAACAGTCCTGGTCTCAGGTTCGAACGACGGAGATGTCGAGTATCGCGATCCTGTCTGGAGTCCGGACGGGGCTCGAGTCGTCTTCATCGAAGCGGACTACACCGACGTCAAACAACGGTCAGTGCTAGTGCCCGGTGATCCATCGTATCCTGAGGTTCAGCAACATCGCTTCGCCCGAGTTGGCGGAAGCATCGAGAAGCTGCGAGTGGCAGTCGTGGATGCTGACGGAAAGAATCTGACATGGCTACCCGTGGAATGCCCGGAGGAAGGAATGTATCTGGGGCAGGTGGAATGGGCTGGCAACTCGGACGAAGTGCTTGTCGAAAAATTCAGCCGGTTCCGCGATCGCCGCGATTTCCTGCTGGTCACCGTTGGCGGGAGCGTCACAACAATCTACTCGGAAACAAACGACGCGTGGGTTGAAGCCAGTCAGGGCTGGAACTCGGGGCTTGTCTGGCTGCATGGCGGCAAGGAGTTTGTCGTCGTCAGTGAGAAGGATGGCTGGAGACACGCACGACGCTATTCTCGCGATGGAAAAGAACTGGCTCTGTTGACACCCGGCGACTACGACATCATCGATCGCGCGGTCATCGACGAAGAGCATGGCTGGTATTACTTCTATGCTTCACCCGAGAATGCCACTCAAAAGTACCTGTATCGAGTAGCTCTCGACGGCTCCGGCCAGAAGCAACGGATCTCTCCGGAGAACCAGCCTGGCACGCACCGTTATGTTTTCTCACCCGATGCAAAATGGGCCGTCCATACCTATTCGACTCTAAACTGGCCGCCGGTTCATGAGCTGATCGAGGTTGAAACGCACCGCGTTGTCGCGTCACTCGAAGACAATCATGACATCCACGAGCGAATGAAGTCCATTTCCTGTCCGCCGGCCGAGTTTCTGAAGCTTGATATCGGCGATGGTCTTTTCTTCGACGCATGGATGCTGAAGCCTCGGGATTTCGATCCTGCAAAGAAGTACCCAGTCTTTATCTATGTCTACGGTGAGCCTCACGCACAAACGGTTCTTGACGAATGGGGCGCGGCGCAGATTGACTTTCATCGAGTCGTCGCCGAAATGGGATATGTGGTCGTGTCGATCGACAATCGAGGAACTCCGGCACCGAAAGGCGCCGCCTGGCGAAGAGCGATCTTCGGCAGCCTTGGACCGCTTTCCACCGAAGAACAGGAAGCAGGCTTGCAGGCTTTGGCGAGGCAATGCTCGTTCATCGACCTCGATCGAGTCGGCATCTGGGGTTGGAGCGGCGGCGGCTCAAATACGCTGAACGCGATGTTCCGCAAGCCGAATTCGTATCACGTCGGGATTGCCGTCGTGCCCAAACCACAACCGCATCTTTACAACGCATGGTTTCAGGAGATCTTCATGCGGACACGCGAAGTCAACGCGGAGGGATATGAACGATCCGCTCCCATCAACTTTGCTGAAGGTCTCAAAGGCAAGCTGCTGATTATGACCGGATCCGGCGAGACCAACACGCATATCCAAATCATCGAAGGTCTCGTCGATCGGCTCATCGCGTTGGGAAAACCGTTCGACTACATGGTTTATCCCAATCGAGATCACGGCCTGCGTGAAGGGGATGGCACCGTAGTTCATGTGCGCATGCATATTCTGACATACTTGTTGCAGAACCTGCCGGCCGGACCAAAGCACGAATGACATGAACGACCTTCCCCGTCACTGCTGGATTTTCCTTGCTGCCACGTGATCTTCAGGCTCTTTGCCCTTTTGATGAAATCAACGACATGAACCGTGCTTGCTGTATTGTTCTTTGTCTTTTGTTGTGCGGCTCCGTTTCCGCTCAGTCGATTCCGGGAGAAAGCCAGTCTCAGGACACTCAGTGGCTGACATATCCCGGTGGCGATGGTCCGGGAAAGGGGAAACGTATTGTGCTCATCGCGGCCGAGCAGGAATATCGCAGCGAGCAGTCGATGCCGATGATGGCGAAGATCCTGAGCACTCATCATGGCTTTGATTGCACGGTTCTTTTTGGAGTCAATGACCGCGGTGAGGTCGATCCAACGCTGCCGGTTTATCCGGAAAAGGGCAAAGAGGCCGAATTCAAAGATCATCACATCCCTGGCCTCGAACAACTCGATTCAGCAGATCTGGTGATCTTTTGCACCCGCTTGCTAACTCTGCCGCAGCCCGAACTGGAACAGATTGTGAAATATGTGGACTCCGGCAAACCCATCATTGCATTGCGAACGGCCAACCACGGGTTTCGTAGCCCGCTGCCATACAAGATCGACGGGAAACAGGTGCGGTGGGGAGAAGACGTTCTTGGCGGTACGTTCCTCAATCACCACGGACGCTGGCATGCGGACTCGACTCGTGGCAGTTTCGACAAGGATCAGACGCAGCATCCAATCCTCAGCGGAGTCGCAGACATCTGGGGCGACTCTGACGTGTATCGCACCTACGACGAAGGCACAAGTCTTCCAGCAGATTGCACGCCGCTGGTCTGGGGCCAGCCGTTGATGGGTCGCAAACCGGATGATCTGCCGAACAAAGAACTTGAGCCTCTTCCGGTGACCTGGATCAAGCCGTGGAAAACCAGCGGCGGAAAGACAGCTCGCGTTTTCCACTGCACCATGGGCAGTGCCACCGACCTCAAAAATTCAGGCCTGCGTCGACTTGTGATCAATGCCGCCTATTGGTGCATCGGCATGGAATCATCCATCTCAGCCACTCGCAGCGTGGATATTGTTGGAGACTATGAACCGCTGGAAAGTGGTTTCAACTATGACGAACTCGGAGTCAAACCTCGCCCCGTTTCGTTCTACCGCAACTAGTGTTTTCGGCGAGCGGGGGGACTTACGTCCCCCGCTCGCCTGAAGTTGATCTAACATGACAAAAATCTCATTGCTCATTGCATTCATCATAGCCGGCTCAGTGGCTGTTGCGGGTGATCCGGCGATTCCGGGACATCATCCGTTGTCACAATCAGAAGCTGGCAGTGTTCTGATTTCAGAACTTCGTTGCGCGGCCTGTCACGAAGGCATTGTCCGCAATTCTCTGCCGGAGAAGACAGCTCCGGACCTGTCTCAAGTCGGCACTCGGATCACACCGGATTACCTGCGGCGATTTCTTGCATCTCCTGTCGCCGCTCATCCGGGAACAACCATGCCGGACATGCTGGCGTCAAAGCCGGAGTCTGAGCGGCAGGCCATCGCTGAAGCTCTCACTCACTTTCTCGTGGCACAGTCGAAATCAGTCCAGCCATCGGAGCCGACAGAATCCGTTGATCGAAAGCAAGGAAAAGAACTGTTCCACTCGGTGGGATGCGTTGCCTGTCACGGACCGAAGGAAGCACACCCTGATATTCAAAACAACTCCAATCGCAACGTCGAAGAGGAAGAAGAAGTCGACGAAGATGCAGATCCTGCACTCGCTGCCAGAAAAGCCATCAAGCCCGTCGCCATTTTATTGAGACACGTTGCCACAAAATACACGGTGAAGTCGCTCGGTGAATTTCTGTTTCAGCCGCTTCATGTCCGCAGTTCGGGACGCATGCCCGATATGAAACTGACTCCCGCTGAGTCGTTGGCGATCGCGGGATACCTCATCGGGGATCAATCGCAACCAGTCGACACACTGATTCTCGACGCGGCACTGGTCGAACAGGGGAAGAAGCACTTTCAGTCACTCAACTGCGCTTCGTGCCATGCGATTCCGGGCATTGTGGCAGCTCCTTTGATCGGCTCTTTGACCAAGGCCGATCTGACCCGTGGATGCCTCTCGAAATCGCCATCGGCCGATACAGGCAATCGCAGCCCGCGATTCAATCTCGACGAAGCTCAGATCTCCGCGATGACTGCAGCGATCCGCGAAGTACCAGCAGCCGAGTCAGATCAACTTGCGATGGCGAAGACGCTGACGGCCTTTCGCTGCATCAGTTGCCACGTGCGAGACGATTACGGTGGTGTTCATGAGGATCACAATCCATTCTTTGCAGGCAGCGAACTGAAGCTTGGCGACGATGGCCGTATCCCGCCACCGCTCACTTTGATGGGAGCCAAGCTGCAACCGAACTGGCTGAAAAAGGTGCTCTTCGACGGCGAAAGCGTGCGGCATTATATGGCCACTCGAATGCCACAATACGGATCGGCCAATCTTTCGCATCTCCCGGGGCTGTTCCGTCAGCTCGATGTTCTGCATGGCCCGGAAATGAAGATCCCTCATCCCGAGGGCCGCACAGAGGAAGAGCGACAAGAGGAAAAGAAGATCCGAGCTGCTGGACGAGAGTTACTCGGTGACAAAGGCGCGAATTGTGTCTCGTGTCATAACTTCAATGGAAAAGCGGCCCAAGTCAATCAGGGAATCGACCTGCTGACCAGCTATGAACGCCTTCAACCGGAATGGTTCAACAGTTATCTAAGAAATCCCGGCGCGTTTCGCCCGCGAACGGTCATGCCCACAGCCTGGCCGAATGGTCGCGCAGTCTTCACAACGATTCTTGAAGGTGACACGAACCAACAGATCGAGGCCATTTGGTACTACCTCTCGCTTGGAACTTCCGCCGCAGATCCACCCGGACTTCGCGCCGTGAGCACGAAGCTCGAGGTTGGCCATCAGGCCCGTCTTCATCGCGGTCGTAGTCGAGTGGCCGGCTATCGAGGCATCGCTGTTGGCCTGCCCGAAAAGCTCAACTATGCCTTCAACGCAGAGACGGGAACACTGTCCGCGATTTGGCAGGGAGACTTCATCAATGTGAACTGGAGCGGTCAGGGTTCCGGCGATTTCAATCCCGCCAGCGAACCACTCGCGCTGGCTCAGGATGTCTCGTTCGCCGCGCTGGCGGATGAAAATGCTCCATGGCCGTTGATGCCAGTGATGACGAAAGAATCTCCCGTCAACCCGGATCCACTCTATCCGAAAAATGTCGGCTATCAGTTTCGCGGTCACTCTCTTGATGAATCTCTCATCCCGACATTCCAATACCGCAGTGGCTCGGTTGAGATCGAAGATCGCTCCATTGCCACGGGTAACGAGCAACAGCAATTCCTGAAGCGGGTCTTGTACTTCAATTCAGCCGCTCCTCAAACGCTTTGGTTTCGTGCGCTCACGGGTGAAGTCAGTCAGGAATCGGATAAGGTCTTTCGCAATGGACGCCTGCGGCTCGTGATTCCCCCAGTCGAACCAAAACTCAGGCCACTCGCTGGCAATGAGAAGCAGTTTGAGCTGTTGTTGCGACTGGAAATCCCTCAAGGCAAATCCTCTCTGGAGTTTCAATATGAACCACTCACTAAATAGGTCGACGCAACGAATTTGCCTGCTGCTAACGATCATCACTTTCGCACCGACCACGTTGCGTGCTGAGGATGTCGGTGAGCGATGGGGGACGGAGGAACGCGAGCGTGAGTATTATCCGATCGTCAGTATTCCGTTGCCTAAGGACACTGTTATCGAAGCGGGAGCTTTCACAGTACTGCCCGATCGACGAATTGCCGTCGGGACAAGACATGGTGAGATCTTTTTGATCAACGGTGTGGATGCACCCAAGCCAAATCCATCGTTTCATCGTTTTGCTTCGGGGCTTGATGAAATCTTTGGGCTGACATGGCAGGATAACGCCTTTCGAGTGACGCAGAGTTGCGAATTGACTCGCGTCAGTGACGCCAGCGGAGACGGCGTAGCGGATCGGTTTGAGACGATCTCCGATGCCTGGGGCTACGCGAATTACCATGAATACGCATTCGGTTCGAAGCTTGATGCGGACGGAAACCAGTTCGTGGCTTTAGGCCTTTCCGCGTCGTACTACTCTCACGCTTTGAATCGCGGCTTCATCATGAAAGTCGACCGTGATGGAAAGACAACATCATTCGCAAGTGGCCTGCGTAGTCCGGGTGGAATCGGGTTCGATGAACACGATTCGCTGTTCTACATAGAGAGCCAGGGGCCGTGGAATTGTTCCTGCAGCCTTAAGGCCGTCTCGCCGAAGAGCTTTCACGGCCATCCGGCCAGCTTTAATTGGTATCAGTATTCGCCCGAGATGGGGCCCGTGCCGGAAATGCCCAACTCGGGCAGTCGCGTTATCACCGAGAAGGATCGCGTCAAACAATTGGTGCCGTACGCTGTGATCTTCCCTTACATCCGCATGGGGCGATCGATCACGGCGTTTAATGTCGATCGAACCGGAGGCAAATTCGGTCCGTTTGAGAATCAGTTGTTTCTCGGCGATTACACTCAATGCATCGTCATGCGGGCTACGACGGAACAAGTGAACGGCGTGTGGCAGGGAGCGTGCTACCCGTTTCGTGAAGGTCTTTCGACCGGCATACTCAACGTGGAATTCACTCCCGGCGGCAACCTGCTTTGCGGTGGTACGAACCGAGGCTGGCCGGTGCGAGGAATCAAACCGTTCGCTTTGGAACGACTCGAGTGGAGCGGCAAGATGCCGTTCGAGATCAAGCGGATCACGATCGAACCTGATGGATTCAATGTGACGTTCACGAAGTCTGTCGAATCCTCCACCGGCAGTTCGCCGTCCTCCTATGCGGTTTCCGCGTTTACACATCCCTATCACGCCGGTTACGGCGGACCAGAAATTGAACAACAGAAGCCCGCGGTGACTTCTGTGACGCTCGCTGAAGATGGACTCTCAGCCAAACTTACTCTGGAAAAGCTGAATCGGGGATTTGTCTACGAACTGGATCTCGTTGCACTGCGTTCGAGAGATGGTGAAGCACTGTTGCATCGCAACGCGTTTTACACGGTCAACGAGGTGCCTGCGGCGAAATAGATGTTCTGCAACGGCACAGAAAAGGACATGAACAAGGCGAGCGGCCGGTGTCAACCGGCCGGAAGAAACGGATACCGGCCGGCTCACGCCAGCCGCTCGCCATTCTTGAAGAACTCATCGGAGAAAAACACAATGAGAAGCAAACTGACAATCACTTGGGGAATGACGATGTTCTTTCTCCTTTCCATCCCTGAAGTGAATGCTCAGTCGAAGCCTCTTCGAGTCTTCATCCTTGCTGGCCAGTCCAACATGGAGGGGCATGCGAAGATCGATACGTTCGACTATATCGGAGATGATCCCGCGACTGCGCCACTGCTTGCGAAGATGCGCGGTGCGGATGGAAAACCCGTCGTATGTGACGGTGCGTGGATCTCGTATCTGACCGGGAGCGAAGATGACAACGTCAAGCTTACTGGGAAACTGACTGCGGGCTACGGTTCGGTCTGGGGACAGCCGCCCGGCAAGCTCGGTGAGAACATCGGGCCGGAGTTTACGTTTGGTCTCGCAATGGACGCGGCACTGAATGAGCCCGTGCTGATTATCAAAACGGCCTGGGGTGGCAAGAGCCTGCATACAGATTTCCGTTCGCCAAGCGCTGGACCTTATTAATTGAGTTCGTTCCAGGTTGAGAACTATCCCAAACAGGAAGGGCATGGGATCCCGGAGAATTTCGAACAATGGAAGATTGAGAAAGCGAAAGCCACTGGTGTCAATTATCGGCTGATGATCGAGCACGTCAAACAAGTCCTTGCCGATCCAAAGCAGGTCGTCCCGAACTACGATGCCAGCCAGGGCTACGAAATCGCCGGTTTCGTCTGGCTCCAGGGATTCAATGACCTCGTTGATCACCATGTGTATCCCGAACACAACTCACCAAAACGATTCGAACTCTATTCCGATCTTCTCGCGCACTTCATTCGGGATGTACGTAAGGATCTTAATGCTCCAAAGTTGCCATTCGTGATCGGTGTGATGGGCGTGGGGGGACTCAAGGATGATTCCGTCAATATGCTGGCCTTTCGCAGTGCAATGGCCGCACCTGCAGCGATGCCGGAATTTCGGGGGGAACGGCAACCGGGAACGGCAACCGGGGCGGGAACGGCAACCGGGGCCATCCAAAACAACCACGCGAACGGCAACCGGGGCCATCCAAAACAACCACGGGTACAGTAGCTGACCAAAAAAAGGGCCTATGAACTACTGCTGATCTACTGAACGGCCGCTGACGTCAGGACAGACTTCGCCGTGGCATTGAATCTCGACGCGGGGGTGATGCGATTGGCGGAACGGCGTTTGGAGAATTGCTCCACGGCGTGCAGCCAGAGCTCGGCCGACAGGTTCAGACTTTCCAGAATCGGCGGAGCGTTCTTTGCGATTGCTCCCCGTTTCCCCGGCCTCAACTGGCGGCCGGTCCAGTCGAGCAGTTCCAGATGATGTGGCAACGACATGAATACACAGTCTTTGTTGGAAGCTCGACGAGACGAACATTTCTCGCGAACGTTCTTTCGCTTCGGCTCCAACTCCACAGGAGCCAGCCAACCGGCCTTCTGGCCATGCTCGACAGCCGCATCGAATGCGTTTCGCTGGGACGAGGGCAGTTGGTCTAAAGACGTTGCGACTGCCTTCGCTGAACACTGAACACTGGTAATTGAACACTTCTCGTCCGCCGCCTTCAGATCGGAAATGCGTTCCTGGACACTCGTGAAATCGCTCTTTTCAGGGCTCGCCGCAAGGCCTGCCCGAATCGGATTCAGATCCACATACACCATGCACGCCGCAATCGCCGCTTCATCCGGAAGCACGGTGGCCTTGAAGCGGCCTTCCCAAAATCGCCCCGTGCATTCGTCCTCGGCGTTCGCCATGCGAGCGATCACTTCCGACGTACACCGCATGAACCACGAAATGCTCGACAGACGAGCTCGCAGTTCAGCCAGGATCCTGGCATCAGTCATCAGATGATTGAGATCCGTGTCGGCTGGCTCAGCAGGTGAACCATCTTTGTTGCGGCGCTGAGGAAACAGGTTCCACCACCGACGAGCCACCTCTTCGTCAGACCACGTTTTGACGACATCCGGCCGACTTCTCAAAATCTCATGCAGGTGATTGGACATCACTGAAAAGCCGAGCACATCCACGCCAAACATCCCAGCCAGAAACTCCAGCCGATTCCGCATCCACTGCCGCCGATGCTCGTAGCTCTTCCCGGTGAGGTCATCGACCTCACACAGAAACCCACGCCGCACGCACCGATTCACACAGTGCACAACCTGAATCTCACCTTCCGACAACACCTCTCGCCGATTAATCCGTGCCATGCCTGCTCTTCAATTGATCTGAATCCGCTTAACGACCCAAAGGGCACTCGCCAAACTGCCCGCTTTCAATCAAGTATGGATGGCCCTACGACTCCGCGAAGTATGGATGGCCCTACGACTCAGCGCCCGCCCTACGACTCCGCGCCCACGACTCCGGCCCCCCCCCGGCGACTCCGGCCCAGCTCCTGCTCATTCGCCAGCAGCACCAGCGTCCCCAACGCCGCGCCGCCCAAATGCGTGCAGTGGCTGACGTTAGGACAATTGTGTACATGTTTTGGGTAAAAACTGAATGGCATCGGCATCCTTCCCGAATGCCGATGCTCTACGCACGGACGAAATCTTCGCCAAGATCAGTGACGAGAGATTAAACTGATCCCTTTCTTTCCGCCTTTCAGCGGACCGCGTTTCTTTCATCGCTATTCGAGCATCAAATCCCGAATTGCCTTTTCAATGTCGTCCGCACACGGCACCACAGCGGACTCCAGCGATGGACTGTACGGTGTCGGAGCGAAGGCTCCGTTTACCCGTCTAATCGGCGCGTCCAGATCGTTAAACGCTGCATCCGCAACCTGTGCAGCAACCTCGGCCCCAAATCCGTACGCGGCCGGAGTCTCTTCGACGATTAGCAATCGACCGGTCTTTGCGACGGACTTACAAATCGTCGCGGTATCGAGTGGTGAGATTGTACGAGGATCGATCAGTTCGACCGAGATCCCGGACTTTTCCAAAGCGTCGCAGCGAGACAGCGTCAGTGGCACCATGCGGGCTAGCGCGACGACTGTCACATCTTTGCCTTCTCGCACGACTGCCGCTTTGCCAAAATCGATCTCGTAATCTTCTTCAGGAACATGGCACTTCGCGGTCAGAATTTCGCGATGCTCCAGAAACATCACAGGATCTTCACATCGAAGCGCTCGCAGCATCAGACCTTTGGCGTCATAGGCATTCGATGGCACGACAACTCGCAGCCCGGGAACCTGACCATACATCGCATGATAGCTGCCGGAATGATGAGTGGCCGCAGAATGCCCGATCCCGATGCAGCCTCGCATCAGTACCGGCATCTTCAGACGACCGCTGGACATGTATTGCATTTTGGCAATCTGATTGATGATCTCTCCCACAGAATCCAGAATGAAATCCGCGAACATGAAGTCCACAACCGGCCGAGTCCCCGTCATGGCGGCACCGCCCGCAAGTCCGACGAATCCTCGTTCGCAGATGGGCGTATCACACAGGCGATCGGCGCCGTGAAGATCATAAAGTCCCGGCGTCGTGCGGAAGTTTCCGCCGCGTATTCCGATTCCTTCGCCCATCACAAAGATTCGGGGATTGCGAGCCATCTCGCCGGCGAGTGCTTCCACTGTGGCCTGCGTGAAAGTAATCTCGCGTGGCGTCTTTACGGCCGCCACGGCCGTGCGATACTCGGCCACTTCTGGTCCGCGGTACACGTCGGTCGAATAGACATGAGTCGTTGCGGTGCTGGATTCCGGCACTGGGCTGGATTCGGCAAATTCTCGAGCTTCCCGAACCATTTCAGCGACCTCATTTTCGATCTGCTGCAGCTGAGGCATCAGTGATGCCGGAGCGTTCGATTTCAGTTTCGCGATCGGACATCGCAGCTTCCATTGTTCAACTTCTTCGCGAGTGCGATAGGTGAAGTCGCCCATCCCTTCCGCATGGGCTCGTGTTCTGTACGTTTTGCATTCCAGCAGAGTCGGTCCTTCCCCGGCACGAGCCCGCTTTACCGCTTCATCGGCCAGACGATGAATCTCAATCACGTCGTTGCCGTCTGCCGCGTGCCCAACCATTCCGTATCCGGCCGCACGATCGGCGACCGACGGTGAACCGCTGGAATACGAAAATGGAACCTCCGTGGCGTACTGATTGTTCTCACAGATAAACAGCGTCGGCAGCTTCCAGATGCTGGCCATATTCAACGCTTCGTGAAACGCTCCGTTGTTCGAGGCCCCGTCGCCAAAAAATGCAACGGCCACCTGCCCTGTCTTCATCAGCTTCGAACTATACCCACCGCCACATGCCTGCAGCATACACGGACCAACGATGCCACTTGTGCCCATCATGCCAATCTCAGGCGAGAAGATATGCATCGAGCCACCTCGACCGCGCGAACACCCCGTGGATCGACCGAACAGCTCAGCCATCAGTTCTCGCGGAGGCATCCCTTTGGCCAGTGCATGACCGTGGCCTCGGTGCGTACTAAACACAGAATCGTCCGCATTCAGATGTGCACAGATGCCCGAAGCAATCGCTTCCTGACCCACATACGTATGGCATGCGCCGTGAATGAGGCCTCGCTGATGACAGCGTGCAAGCTCCTCTTCCGTTTGACGAATGATGAGCATGGTTCGATAAAGCGACAGCAATTGTTCGTTCGTCATATCGGTAGTGTCATTCAGCGTGGTAGGAAACTCAATGCGGGGGAGTTCAGTATCAGACAGCTTTATCCTGCGGCAGCTTTATTCAATGCACGTTCGAATCTTTGCCAAAGCTCGTCCACCGGTTCGGTCCCGACACTGATTCGCAGCAGCCAGCGTGAAACGCCACACTGCTCGACAAATTCCAGCTCGGTAAAATGAGCCAGAATTGTGTACGGACAACACAGTGTGAAATTGGTCCCCAGGTTCGGACCTTTGCACACTTCCAGATGGTCAAACATTACAGTCGTGGAAAATTCAGGACGCTTCAGCACAATCGACATCAGGCCGCCGGAACCCACACTTCGGTCTCGGCCGTCTTCGTCAGCTGTGAGCGACGGATGAAAAACGCGATCGACCAGCGGATGTTTTCGCAGTCGCGCGGCCAGAACATCCGCGTTGCGATTGATGAGAGTGACTCGTTCACGCACGTCCCGCGAGTTCTTTTCCAGAACTTCCACATCGGGATCGATCAGCAATTCCTCGAAATCCGACTGCAGAGCGTGCCTGAGAAATGCCGCATGTCGGCTGTTCGGATTTAACATGACGCAGCCAGCCAACACATCGCCGTACCCGCTGAAATACTTCGTGAGACTCGTCACCACAACGTCGGCGAACGGAAGCACATTCTGGTTGATGCACGCCGCCAGCGTATCGTCGACTACCAGAATAAAATCATGAGCGCCCGCGAGCGTTCGCAGGATCTGCAAGTCAGGAGTTGTCAGCAGCGGATTCGTGGGCGATTCGCAGAAGACCGCACAAATTTTCTGAGTCTGCAATAAGTCTTTCAGCTGGTCCAGATCGTGCCGATTACCAACGGGAAAGAAGCGATATTCCGCTGGCTGAAACCGTTGCTGAATCTTCAGCGTGTCGACATAGGGAAATCCAAACTGGACGCTCGGACTGACAGAATCACGCTGCCGAACGGCACGCCACACGTTTGCGATGGCCGACATTCCGCAGGGCGTAAGCCAGACGTTCTTCGCATCACTTCCGCGAAGTTCAGCCACTCGACGACGAACTGCAATTCGCGCCGGAGTCTCAGATGAAATCACAGGCTCGCCACGTAGAGCGAGTTCCGCGCCGCGTGAGGAAATGACTTCTCCCGCATGCTGCCAATATTCTTTCAGACGTGGAAAATCTCCTGGAGAAACCGCGACCCCCACAAACGCCTGCCCGGATACTGGCAACAGCGATGCGCTGGAAACACCATGCGACGCCACGTACTGCAGCGCGCGTTCAGCAGCTCGATGGCTGGGGAAGATCATTCCGCCCGAGTCAGTGCCGAACACCTGCGAGCCCAACTGTCTGACAAACGGATGCAGACAGAAACGTGGATAGGCGGCCTTCAATTGCGAAACAACGCCCGGGTCGCCCTCTTCATACTTGATGTTATGGTCCCAGAGCGGCAAACACGCAGAGACAGCATGAATGGAATCTGGCATTGGCAGGCCGAGATGTTCAGCTTGCCAGCGAGGCGATGTCAACAGGTCAGCGGGCATGATTTGAAGTGGCGCGTGTGAAAGAGGGTCGGTTGAATTCTTCAGTGCAGCGTTCTTCTCACGTCAATCCCCTGAGAAAAACGCCTTGCTGACTCATTGCGGCCGAATCATCATAGCAGTGTTCTTAATTCCAGCATTTGTCCCGAGGATGTTTGCTCCATTTTTTTTCACTCGGGCCTGAAACCAATGACTCGCGGCGGACAATTGCGCGGAGGTCGCATATTTGATTGCCACATTCTATTTCTAGCCACCAAACACACACGCCATCATCGCGCACCGGAAAACGCTGGAAAAACCTGAATATTCTGCCACACGGCGCGGGGAAGCCACGCCTGCTATGGATTGGAAGGCAACTCATTAAGATTCCACCGGACAATCTGCGGTCCGTTGAAAATGTCATCGTAAACCAGAACCAATTGACCAGAATTGACGACACGAAGTACGGGAAGTGTCGGACGCAGATAGCTGTCTTGCGATGGCGGCTCAAAAAGAAAGCCAACAAGGTTTAATGTAAGTTGGGAATCAGGAGCATACTGAACACACCAGCCGTCTGCGTGAATTTTTGCCGTCTGCATGCCGAGGCACGCCACGATTGCACGCATTGCGGCACAAGCCCGCCGCTTTCAGTTTGGCTTTGGGCGGGCGAAAACGCGGCACCCAGAGGGATTTCCTGCCAGAATCAGCTGCTGAACCACGAAACTGCGACGCAATTCGGTCGCGCTCTTGCGGAATGGGGCTGGCGCGGAAACAATGTGGGTTAAGGAAAGACCCCAGCAGGAGTACTCGTGGAATGAACGGCAGCCTGACAACCTTTAGCGGCTTGGCTTTTGCCCTGGCAATGTCTGCGATCGCCTCACAGACGGCGGGAGCCGATGAACGCCTGCCGAACGCTGATGTTCCCACGCAGAACTCCAGTGCCACATTGCTCGACACGACGATCGCCGATTTGGGCTCGACGGATTTTGCGAAGCGTCAACAGGCTGTGACCGTTCTGAAAGGCGCTACGCCCGAGCAGGTTCAGGAAATTGGCACGACGATTCGCACTTCCGGCGACAATGAGGTGGTCCGTCGACTGATCGAAATTCTGGAGCTGCGCTACGAGAAGGCCTCTTTGGATTCCCCAGAAGTTCGATCTGTTTCAGAATCATTGGAAGAATCGGCCGTCTCCGATCGGTGGTTTGTATCCGAAGCGGCCAGAGATGTGCTGGATCGACACTGGCAGCGAAGGACCGAGATTGCGGTTGTCGAACTGTCCGCAATCAATGTTTCGCTGTCACCGAAGGATCCCACAATTCTGTGGAAGGCAAATCCTGATGTGGACCAGGGACCGTTTGGGCGGATGGACCCCACGAGTTCGCAACATCTGAAAATTTATGTCGACAAGGCATGGCCGAATGATGCTCGCGCCTTCGACTTGCTCAAGCGGCTGGATTCCCTGAAATCCGGCTCGTTCATGACGCAACGCCGACTGGTTTCTATCTACCTGATTGATGGTCACCCTCTGGCTGTCGAACAGATTGCCGTGCTCAAGGGAATCTTCGGCGACACCGGAATTGCGGAACGCGGGCGAGTTTGTCTGGGCGTACTGAATGAGCCCCGTTTCGGCGCGGGTGAAGGAATTCTTGTCGGCAACGTTCAGCCAAAATCGTCGGCCGCAGACGCCGGGATTCAGGGAGGCGACGTGATCATGGGAATGAACGGTGAAAAGCTGACGGACTTTGATCAACTGGTCACAAAGCTCAGAAAGTTCGACGTGGGTGATAAAGTCACTTTCTCGGTCCGGAGCTTCAGGTTCCCTGGAAACAATGGAACCGAAGATATTGAAGTGACGCTGAAGGGCTGGAATTAGCTGCTTCAACAATCCTTGATGCCAAATGGTTCGGCGACAAACAGGCGGACGGTGTTCTCCGAGGACCGCCTCAAAGTTTTGCCGCTGACTAAAGCCCGGCCGCCGATCAGACCTCTTCAACTGAACAAACTGAACAAATGGAGTCGTTCAATTTCTGCCCGTAAACCCAATACAATTCCCGTACGAGTTTTCTCTGGCGGACAGACTGGTGTGGATCGAGCGGCGCTCGATGCCGCTTTGGAGCATGGCCTGGAGATCGGCGGATGGTGTCCACGCGGCCGACGGGCGGAAGATGGTGCTGTTCCCGACCATTATCCACTGCAGGAAACGGCGGCCCGTTCGTATGCCGTTCGGACCGAATGGAACGTGCGAGACACCGACGGGACGCTGATTTTGGTGCTGAATGAGATCTCCAGCGGTACCCGCCTGACGGCAGATGCGGCTAAGTCCCATGGAAAACCCCTGAAGATTGAGCATCTTTCCGCATCTGATGGCCCCGGACTGCTGACGGCTGAGAATTCGCCGGAGGAACAAGCGGAGTCGGTTGTGGAGTGGCTGGTGCGTCATAAAATCCGCACCTTGAATGTGGCAGGGCCGAGAGGCAGTTCGTCGAAGGAAATTTATCCCAGGGCACGCGAGTTTATGGTGCTTGTCCTGGAAACTCTTCAACGGCAAATCTCTGCTGCATCCGAGCCGGTGCCGTCTTCTCGTCGGCGGAAATAGTGGCCACTGATTTTTCCGTGGCTCGTTCCACCTGACGGGCCGTAGAGAACTCGACATGCACAGCCGAACTCTTGATTCTCGGCAACGTGCCAAAATAGTGAATGAATGTGACCGTCGCCCGACGATCACTCCCCAGAAATAACCAAGGAATTTTCGCATGGCTCAGCAGTACATCATGACGATCGAAAATCTCACTCGTATGTATGACGAGAAGGAGATTTTGTCTGACGTGTGGCTGTCGTTCTATCCAGGCGCAAAGATTGGTGTGCTTGGCAACAACGGTTCCGGCAAGAGTACGCTGCTGCGAATCATGGCCGGCGAAGACAAAGATTACATGGGCACCGTAAGGCCCGCGAAAGGCATCAAGATCGGCTACTTCCAGCAGGAGCCGCATCTCGACCCCACAAAGACTGTGGGCGAATGCATCGCAGAAGCCGTCGCAGAATCTCGTGCGATCCTCGATCGTTTTAATGATATCAGCATGAAGCTGTGCGAAGATCTGACGCCGGAAGAAATGGAAAAAACGCTGGAAGAGCAGGCCGATGTGCAGGACAAGATTGACCACTTCAATCTGTGGGAGCTGGATCGAACTCTGGAAATCGCTGCCGATGCGATGATGCTGCCTCCCGCAGAAGCGCGCATCGAACATCTGTCCGGTGGCGAAAAGCGCCGAGTCGCATTGTGTCAGCTTCTGCTGATGAACCCGGACATGATTCTGCTGGACGAACCAACAAACCATCTGGATGCAAACTCGGTTCAGTGGCTGGAACAGTTCCTCAAGAACTTCCCCGGCACCGTCGTGGCGGTGACTCACGATCGTTATTTCCTGGAAAATGTGGCAGGCTGGATTCTGGAAATGCGTCGCGGGAAAGCGATGCCGTACGAAGGCAACTACACGGCGTGGCTTGAACAGAAACGCAAACGTCTGGAGCTGGAAGAGCGTTCCGAAACTCGCCATCAGAAGGAACTGAAGCGAGAACTCGAGTGGGTCCGGATGTCGCCCAAGGCTCAGGCAACCAAAAATAAGGCGCGTATGGAGCGATACAACGAAATGGTCGCTAAGGAATACGACGTTCGCGACGAAGCCGCTCAGATCCAGATCCCGACGTCTCGAAAACTGGGCAAGCTGGTGGTCAAAGCTCAGAACCTGAAGAAGAGTTTCGGCGACAAGTTGCTGTTCGAAAACCTGAATTTCGATCTGCCGCCAGGCGGAATCGTAGGTATCGTGGGGCCGAACGGAGCGGGCAAAACCACTCTGTTCAAAATGATCATGGGAACTGAAAAACCTGACACGGGTACTCTGCAGATTGGTGAAACTGTTCAGATTTCGTACGTCGATCAGTCGCGTGATGAACTGGATCCGAAGAAGTCCGTCTATCAGGAAATTTCCGGCGGTTACGATCTGCTGGAAGTCGGGACAGCTAAGATTCACGCTCGCGCCTACTGCGGCCGCTTCAACTTCAAAGGACCGGACCAGCAGAAGTTTGTGGGCGACCTGTCCGGTGGGGAACGCAATCGAGTCCATCTGGCGAAGCTGTTGCGGTCTGGTGGAAACCTGCTGCTGCTCGACGAACCGACAAACGACCTTGATGTGGAGACTCTGCGTGCTCTCGAAGAAGGACTTGCGGACTTCGGCGGTTGTGCGGTTGTCGTGAGCCACGATCGTTGGTTCCTTGACCGGATTGCCACGCACATTCTGTCGTTCGAAGGCGACGGCACTGTTGTCTGGTGCGAAGGCAATTACCACACGTACGAAGAACAGCGTCGTGAACGCCTGAAAGCAGATTCTGACCGAGGAACCAAAAGTCGCTTCAAGCCGCTCAGCCGCTAAAAAGAAGCTGCAGTCAGTTCCGGTGCGCGTTCAAATTTTGACATTGCGTTGTAGCGTGCGACGAGTGAGCGACAGCGAACGCAGGCACGCCGGTTGATGATTCGTTCCGGTGTGATAAGCGCAGCGCAGGCAAACCAGCTTTTGCGATCATGGTTTCCATGCAGCGTGGTCACTGGATTAGCCGGTGTTCACGCTGCGTTGTTTGATGGACGGGCGTTCTTCGGTGTGCCTGCTGGCTGCTGCCTGCTGTCGGCTGTCGGCTTCGCTTGTCTGACACACCATACGGTAGTTGTTCTGCGAAGGCACACTAACCAGCGTAAAAATCTTGCTGCGTTCATGTTGACAGTCAATAACAACAGTACTATCCTCCGGCCGATGAGCCCCGTGGCGAAACAGGGCTTTTTGAAGAATCGAAGGAGCGAAAGTATGACCACCATCGGACAGCGAATCCGTGAGATTCGCAAGAGTCGCAATCTGACTCAACGAGAGTTAGCCGATCGAGTCGGCATCAACTTTACGTATCTCAGCCGTGTTGAAAATGACCGTCTGGATGATGAACAAACCCCCCGAGAAGAAACGCTGCAGCGGATTGCCAAGGCCTTAGAGGCGGATCCGGATGAACTCCTGCTGCTGGCTCGCCGAATTCCGGATTCCTATCGAGACCGAATTTTGTCCAGTCCCGGTGTGTTTCGGAAGCTATTGAACCTTTCAGACGCTGATCTGGAAGATCTTGTCGGACAACTTGAGCAGCACGCCAGGCGTTCCAGACACCTTTGATCGGCAGCGTGAACAGTCAGTTTCCTCTGTTTTAAACGGATCGAAATACGTCTGCAGTTCTGTAGCAGATTTCTGAATTCGGGACTCGTTGAGGCATCTCAATGCGGCTTGGCAGATCTGGCGAGCATCGGGCTGTCACTCACGTGTGACCCGCAGCAATTTGGGCCATGAGCCCGATGGACAAGTTATCGAAACCAGCTCAAGAAGAGTGATTTTCATCGCAGGGAGTGTGACAATGCGACGCCACGATTTAACCAACATGCGGACGCGTTCCATTGATGCGGTTACTGCGATGCGAATCCGTCAGTATGAGCAACTGATGGGCGAACCGGTGATGTTTCCGGTTCCGATCGAAAAGATTGTCGAGCGAATTTTAGGGCTCGATTTTGACTGGATCGAAATTGAAGAGCAGCCCGGCGAACAGATTCTGGCCGGTTTGATCCCCGAAGAAAAACGCATCGTGCTGAACAGCAAGCATCTGGACCTGTTTCAGAAGAAACCAGGCCTGGAACGCAGCACGATTGGGCATGAAGCCGGGCATTGGGACATTGATATTGATCGCACAAGTCTGCACCATCCACGCTTACCGGGCTTTGAATTGCAGACCAGTGTGGTGCGTCGTCATGCGGCCGATCGGAATGTGCTGGTAGAGGTACTCAATCGAGCGGCCTATGACGATCGCTATTTCGAGTTGTATCGCGAATTGACAGCCGGCCAGGATTCGCCCGAAGTTCGAAGTGCGGTTGATCGGTACCAATCGTCGATGCTGATGCCGGAATGGCTGATCAAAGCGGCTGTGAAAGATCTGGACGTCACCTCCTGGCCGGCGTTGTATGCGTTGGCCGAGAAGGCTCAGGTGACGATCTCTAATCTGACAGTGCGGTTGCATCGCATGGGAATCATTTACATCCCTGATGGAACTCGCGATCTGTACGCGGGACGAGATGCTTATCTGGGCCAGAAGCATCTGTTCTAAAGCTCGATGTTGTTCGAATACTTATGTTGAACAGACCGGTGTCCGTTGCAACGAACTGCGTTTGACCGTACCCGGTGAACGCACAATTTATGGTGAAGGCGGAGGGTTCCTCCGCCCCTTTTTTGGACGCTGAGTTGACAGTTGCTGACAACAAGCAACTGTTTGCTCGACAAATTTCTTCCGTCGAATGGAGTCGAAGCGATGCTAGTTCTCTCTCGTAAAGTTCAGCAGCAGATTCTGATCCCTGAACTGAACATTCGGATTACGGTGCTCAGCGTGGGCACAAACCGCGTGCAATTGGGCATTGAGGCGCCGTCCGGAATCCAGATCACTCGCCCCGAAGTGATGCGACCGATTTCCGTGACGCGTACGGAAACGCGGCTTGTGGAGCTGGAAGTTGCACAGCATGTGTGCTGACTGTCAAGGCATTTTAGTGGAGAGATACCCATTGCAGCGAATTGTCCGAAAAATTGGCGTGGGAAGAATGGGAATTCTGCAGCAGCGATGAGAAGATGCGCGGTTATATGGAATTTCATTGTTGCTCTGCGAATTCGCGATCCGTCGTATGGTCAGGACGATACGTAGAAGCGTGTTGTCAGCAGATCGCGGCTGCAGGCAGATAGGGAGAAGGATTGTGGTCAAGATTTCAATGTTACGCAGACGAGCCGTTCGTCGAGCCCTGGGTACTTTGTCGTTGTCGGCGGCCATGCTCGCCGCTTCAACATCGGCCAATGTATCTCTTCATGCAAATCAGGAAGAAACTGAAGCAGCACCAGCTGAAACCGGGCTGGCAGTTCCTGACGACTTATCCGGCGAAGCGCTGGAAGCCATTGATGCGGCTCTTGCAACATCACTGGGCCCGAGTCTGGAGATTGCATTTGACGCTGCGAAATCATCCGAGGAGCGTCTGGCTGCCGCGGGAGAGATCGAGCGGATTGCTCAGGGCATCAACGCTACTTCGCCGGCCTTGAATGTTCTAAAGCGACATTTGCTGCGTCGATCGGCTCTGATCATCGCGGCCGTTCGGGCATCCGAAGCGTCCACAGAAGGCTCCCCAGCAAACTCGCACTCTGCGCAGTTGGCTCAGGCCGTCAGCGAGACGGAAGCCATGCTGAATGCCATGAGCAATGGTGCCGGCTGGGTGACTTATCTTCACCTTGCGGATCTACAGAGCGGAACAGCATCTTCAGAGATGAAGGAACAGGCGATTCGCAATTTGACCACTTCTGAGTCCATGAACAATGCTCAGTTGGTGTTCTTGAATCGACCGGCTTTCCAGAATTTGAAAGCGGCTCTGGAATCGGCTGTTGCAGCAGAAGCGCCGGCTGCTGACGAAGCGGCAGCCCGCACAGCACTGACAACCCGAATCAACTCGCTGGTCAGCGCACTGCTGGCTTATGAGAAAAATGCTCTCGCTGTGGATGCTGAGAAGGCTCGCACAGAATGGCGTTCGTTGCGAAGCCGATTCCCTGCGGCGTCCGATGTGATGCGAACGGTTGTGAACGAGCACTACTTCAATCACAACGTGCACTTCACGGTCTCTGAAGAACTGCTGTCTCGCCTGATTTCTGACTATCGCACCGAAAGCGGCTGCATCGCCGACTGTATTATGGGAGCCTGGGTGACCGGTTCGCAGACAACCAGTGTGGACGTGCGAGCCGATATTCGGCCATCTACCACGACGGCTCGCTTTGATCTGTCTGTGAACGGGAATACTCAGTCGAACACCAAGGCTCAGAAGAGCCCTGCGACTGTCTGGACCAATGGAAACCATTACTTCTGGATGAATCGATCGGTCTTCTTTGACGGTCGCAATGTCTCGGCGACTCCAGCCAACTTCAGCGTCGACACCAACAGTCGCACTGTGGGTCTGGCGACAAAGTATGACGGCATTCCGATCATTCGCGGAATCGTTCGTCGGATGGCATCTCAGAAGATTGCCGAAAGCAAGCCTCAGGCTGATGCCATGACTGCCGACCGTCTGCGTGATGAGGCTCTGCCGAAATTCCAATCTGAAACGGATTCACAGTTTTCGACCGGCAACGATACCTTGTCCAAAATGCTGAATTCTCTGGAACGCCGTGGAGTTGGTCCGGACAGCATCAGTGCTCGTTCCAGCAACACGCAGATCGCTGTGAGTTCTCGCACAATCGGTATCTCCCGTCTTGGCGGATCTCTGCAGCCGCCGGCTGTTTTGATGTCCAACGGTGCGGCTGCTCAGGTGCATGAGTCTGCACTGAACAACGCGATTGATGCCCTTGGCTTTCAAGGTCGCGATATTCCTGAAAAGGAATTTGTGACGGAACTTGAAGTTGCTCTGAGCGACCTGTTCCAGCGCGAAATCAAGCTGACCAACGGCGAGCCAGCTCCTGTTGCCGAAGGTGAAGCGGATGAGCCGCCAACCATATTCCTGTTCAGCAAGTCAGATCCGATTCGAGTCCGTTTTGAAAACGGGCAGATCATTCTGCAGCTGAGAACCGGCATTCGTCAGGAAGGCAAAGAAGAGATTCCCGAAGAGACGGTGACGATCCCAATTTCCATGACTTTGGAGAACGGAAAAATCATCGTAAATCCCGGTAATATCGCCGTCACTGGCCGTCCGACTCGATCCGTTCAAATCAAGCGAGTTCTCGCTCGCCGAATTGTTCGTAAGGAGTTGAGTCCAACCTTCGACCTTCAGGCCGCAGGCGATAAGACTCTGCCTGTCACGGTCACTAAAATTGAGTTGAACGATGGCTGGCTGACGACTGAAATGCAGTAATGGCCCTCTGCGGTCATTGTTGAATACTGAAGAAGCCCGGCTGTTTTGAACAGCCGGGCTTCTTTTTTTCGTTGCTGTGCATTGCAGCCGAACTAACGTTTAGCGACCGACGCCCTGGCCGGGTGGGCGTTTGGCTTTGGTGGTTTTCAGGTCGAAGTTGGCCTCACCAACGATTTCGCCAAGCCCCTGCAGCAGTTCCGGGCCAATGTTCACTTTGCAGTCATTTCCCGTGGTCAGAATATACCGCAGTCGCGCACCGGCTCCGGATCCCGATTCCGCCTTGTCATCCGAGTTGCTGCCAGAATCTGTATCTTCATCCGGATCCACCACTGACGTGTTCACTGCAGCACCGATGCGGCCATTCTCCGCAAATGAATCGACAATCAGGATCACATCCGTCGGGCCGGCATAACGGGAGAGCAGACTGCGAACTCGCTGAATGTCATCCGGCGAATGCAGGCCTTTTTCGAACTTGATTGCGACCTGTGATGTGAACTCCTTGTCGGCCTGATCGAGAGTGAAGATACGATTGACCACAAGATTGGGTTCGCGACCGCGACGATCCACTTTGCCCGCGACGATGATCACGCTTTCCGGCTTGATCTGTTCTTCATACCGTGCGTAATCATCGGACCATGCGATACAACGAATAATGCCCGTGGGATCTTCCAGATCGAAGTTTGCGTATTTGGAGTTTCCGTTGCGGCTGGCCTTTTTCGCGTTAGCCAGTTTGATCGCGGAAATCATGCCGCCCACAATCACCTGAGCTCCGTCTTCCATTTCAGCCAGCTCGGCGTTTTTGTTCGCTGCATAACGTTCAATGCGACGAGAATGCTGAGTCAGCGGGTGTGACGTCAGATAGAACCCGATCGTTTCTTTTTCCCACGCCAGCTTTTGCTGATGAGTCCAGTCCGCGATATCCGGCAGGCTGATTGCCATCGGAGCGCCGGCATCGTCGACTTCTTCTTCGTCGCCACCGAACAGGTTTTTCTGTCCTCGAGCTTTGTCCTTCTGACGGGACACTGCCGACTGGACCGCGCGTTCTACAACCGCAGTTTGCTGGGCTCGATTGCCCGGGAGCGAATCGAACACGCCGGCCTTGATCAGCGTTTCCAGAGTGCCTTTGGTCAGCACTTTCGGGTCTACACGTTCTGTCAAATTGAAGATATCTTTGAACGGTCCGTTCTGGTTTCGTTCTGCTACCACGGAATGGACGACGTTTTCACCGACCCCCTTAAGCGCCGCAAGTCCGAACGTGATCTTGCCTTCGGTAAACCCAAAGTCGACTTCCGAACGATTAATGTCCGGCCCCAGCATTTCGATCTTCATACGCCGCGCGTCATCCACGTGCTCGCTCATTCGCTCGGTGCTTTCCATTTCGCAACTGAGCAGTGCGGCCATAAACTCAACCGGATAATGGGCCTTCAAAAACGCGGTCTCATAAGCGATCAGACCGTATGCGGTGGAGTGCGACTTATTGAAACCGTAACCGGCAAACGCCACGATCAGGTTCCACAGTTCCTGAGCGACCTGCTCCGAGATTCCGTTCTGAACCGCGCCGGTAATGTATTCCTGGTGGAAGCTCGAGATGATCTCGTGGCTTTTCTTGCTGATCGCCTTAATGCACTTATACGACTTGGACAGTTCAATGTTGCCCACTCGGTTCAGAATGCGCATCACCTGTTCCTGGTAGACCATGACGCCATAGGTCTCGGCCAGAACTTCGTCCACGACCGGATGAACCTTGCGAGGCGGCTTGCGACCGTGCTTCACGTCCACGTATTCCATCACCATCCCGCCTTCCAGCGGACCTGGTCGATAGAGTGCCGATGTGGCGATAATGTCGGCGAAACAGTCGGGCTTCATCTTGGTCAGCAGGTCTCGCATTCCGCCGGACTCCAGCTGGAACACGCCCTTCGTCTCGCCTCGCTGCAGTAACGCAAACGTCTTCGTGTCGGAGAGGTGGTTTTTGACGTATTCCAGGTCAAAGTCGGGATGCGTGCGTTTCACGTTCTGAACGGCTTTGTCGAGAATCGTCAGGTTTCGCAGCCCGAGGAAGTCCATCTTCAGCAGGCCGACTTTTTCAACGGTCGGTCCATCCCACTGAGTGATAATGTCTTCCTTGCCGGTGATGGTCTGCAGCGGCAGCACCGTATCCAGCGGCACGTCTGCGATCACCACTCCGGCCGCGTGGGTGCCTGCGCTGCGAGCCAGACCTTCGACAGCGATCGCGAAGTCAATGACTTCCTTCGCCACCGGATCCATATCGTACGCAGCCTTCAGGTCTGCGCTTTCTGTCAGGGCATCCTTCAGCTTGATATTCAGCGTATCAGGAACCATCTTTGCGAGTTCGTTGACTCGACCGATCGGCACATTGAGCGCGCGAGCGACGTCGCGAATGGCGTTCTTGGCTTTCAGAGTTCCGTACGTGCCGATCTGAGCGACGTTGCGAGCGCCGTATTTTTGCTTGGTGTAGTCGATCACCATCTGCCGACGATCCCGGCAGAAGTCGATGTCGATATCCGGCGGCTCGGTTCGGCTTGGGTCCAGGAATCGTTCGAACAGCAGGTCATACTTCAGTGGGCAGACATCGCCAAGACGCAGCAGGTAGGCGACGATCGCACCGCACGCAGAACCTCTCGCTCCGCATGGAATTCCGTTGCGACGTGCGAATTCCACGAAGTCCCAAACGATGAGGAAGTAGCTTGCGTAACCTTTGGATTCGATAACGCTCAGTTCGTACGCCAGCCGCTTCCAATGGCCCTCGGTCAGCTCATCGCCGTAGCGTTCGAGCATACGTTCGTTGCAGAGGTCTTTCAGATACTGGATGTCGGTCTGCTGGTTGGGCGGTCGAAAAACCGGATACAGTTTTCGTTCGCCCAACTGAATGTCGACGCGATCGGCAATCTCCTGAGACCTCGCCACGGCGCTGTCGAGTCCCGGGAAGCACGCATACATTTCATCCGGCGTACAGACGAAAAGACCATCGTGCTCCATCTTCATGCGTTTTTCATCGTCACGTGTGGTGCGAGTATTCACGCACAGCATCACGTCCTGAACTTTCGCATCTTCCTTGCGCAGATAGTGCGCGTCATTGGTGGCGACCAGCGGCAGTCCCATTTGATTGGCAAGATCGACCGTCAGGTCCATGCAGTCTTTTTGAATCTTAAAGCCTGCGTTTTGAATCTCCATGTAAAACCGATCACCGAAGACTCTGGCGTACCATTCTGCCAGCTTTTTGGCTTCGTCATACTGTTCCCCCAGCAAAAGGCGAGACAGCTCCGAGGACGCACAGCCCGACAGACAGATGATGCCTTCGTTGCATTCTTCCAGCAGCTCACGATCGATACGCGGCTTGTAGTAGAAGCCTTCGAGGTACGCGGAAGATGACATTCGGATGAGGTTGTCGAATCCCTTGCGATTCATCGCCAGCAAAGTCAGGTGCGACGACGCTTCCTTCATGCGGCTGGACGTACGATCGGATCTTCGACCGGGTGCGACGTAGGCTTCATAGCCAAGGATCGGCTTGACTCCGCCTTTTTTGCAGGCCGTGTAAAATTCGATGGCGCCGTAAAGATTGCCGTGGTCGGTGATGGCTATCGAGTCCATTCCCGATGCCTTCACGTGCTTCACCAGCTCGGGAATTCGGTTCACTCCGTCGAGAAGACTGTAATGTGTGTGACAATGCAGGTGCGCAAAAGGGCGGACCGGAACTGTGGGAGTAGTTGCAATCGGGGAAACAGGATCAGCCATGACAAATCAGTCCATCGGAAAACAGCAGTGAGCGTTGTGCATCGCTCGAAACACCGGATCCTGTATTGTACGCAACAATGATGGCTCGGAGAACCGATGCGAACGATCGCGATCCGACTGGACACGAATTTTGAGGCTCCGGAACCGACTGATGTTTGCTCCCGACTTGGCAAAAGGGCGGCACTGCTTACACTGATGGAAGATTGATCCGCTTTCTTTGATTTGACTCCCGCCAGATTTCCTCAAGGATTCCCGCAGTGCTCGCAATTTTCAAAGGTCTTCTGGCATCCAGCCTTCTGGGCCTGTTTCTGGCACCCATCGTTCTTCTGGCAGCAGCAGAACCCATACCTGTCCCGCTCGCCGCGGAGGTTGTGGAGCCGATCCATGTGGACAAAACAGACTGGCCGTGGTGGCGAGGGACGGATCTGACCGGCATCGCATCGGCCGATCAGCATCCGCCTGTGAAATGGAGCGACACGGAAAATGTTGTCTGGTCCGCACCCGTACCCGGCCGCAGTCACGGCTCGCCGATTGTCGTCGGCGAACAGGTGGTACTCACCGCAGCCGATGCCGAACGGAATGTTCAGAGCGTCCTGTGTTTCGATCGCACCACCGGAAAGCGGTTGTGGGAAACGATCGTTCATGAAGGCGGACTGGATGTCAAGAACAACGAGAAATCTTCGATGGCATCGGCCTCCGCCGCCTGCGACGGAAAAAGGTACTTCGTCAACTTTCTGAATGGTGACTCCGTTTACATGACCGCTCTGGATCGCGATGGCGGCAAGTTGTGGCAGACGAAACTTTCCAACTATATCAATCACCAGGGATTTGGTTCGTCGCCGCTGCTCTACAAAGATCTGGTCATAGGCGTTTCCGACAACAAAGGTGGCGGGGCCATTGTCGCGATGAATCGCGCCACCGGCGCCATCGCGTGGAAGAAAGATCGTCCGGCCAAACCCAACTATCCGTCGCCTGTGATTTTCCATGTGGGCGGAAAGGACCAGCTGTTTTTAACTGGGTGCGATCTGGTGACCAGTTTGAATCCGTTGACCGGAGAAACCTTCTGGGAAGTGGAAGGCGCGACGACAGAATGCGTGACCACCACTGTGACGGACGGCAAGCATATCTACACAAGCGGTGGGTATCCGAAGAATCATGTCTCGGCCATTGTGGCGGATGACGGTTCCGGGAAAATGGCCTGGGAAAATCCCACGCGTTCTTATGTGCCGTCTCTTTTGAGTCGCGATGGATATTTGTTCGCCGTGATGGATGCGGGCATCGCCATGTGTTGGAAGAGCGACACGGGCAAAGAAGTCTGGAAGGGGCGACTGGGCGGCACGTTCAGCAGTTCACCGGTGATGGTTGGTGATCTGATCTACGCGTCTAATGAAGAAGGTGAGACCTACATTTTTAAGGCGTCGGCGGAGAAACTGGAGATCGTGGCGACGAACAAACTGGGGACCAGTGTCTTTTCCACGCCGGCGATTTGCGGTAGTCGTCTTTACAATCGCATCGCGGTGGATAAGGACGGAAAGCGTCAGGAATTTTTGTTCTGTATTGGTGAGTAAAAAATTGCATTGGTGCGTAAAAATGCTGCTGAGTCCACGAAGTTCAGGGCCATCACGAAAGCCGCTGAATTCGTTGTGCGTTGAATAGAGTCGTTTCGTGTCGATCTTTTGAGTCTGGAGAAAAATGCATGGATCGGCGAGTCTTTTTGGGTGAGTGTGTGGCGGGTGCTGCGGGGATCGCAGCTCTGTCCCGCACTGCCCCACTGGAGTCCGCAGGCCTGCCTGCTCCGGCCGATCTGGACATCATCGACTGCCACACGCACTTCTACGATCCTGCGCGGCCAGAGGGTATTCCGTGGCCGGACAAAGGTTCGTCGTTGTACCGCACAGTGCTGCCGCAACATCTGCGAGCACTTCCGCAGTTTCGTCCGGTCACGGGCACTGTGATCGTCGAAGCCAATTCTGTGATTGAAGACAACGCATGGCTTCTGGAACTTGCTCAGGATGATCCCTTCATTGTCGGGATCGTGGGTCGCCTGGAACCGGAGTCGCAGGACTTCGCTGATCAGGTAAAGCGATTTGCTGCCAATCCGTTGTTTCGAGGCATTCGGATTTCTATGCAACAGCTGCAGACGATGCTGGTCGCGAATGATTTTCGCAGTTTGAAAATTCTGGCCGATCATGATCTTTCGCTGGATGTGAATGGCGGCCCGGAAACGCCCGACGTGATTTCGCAGGTCGCGGCGAAGTTACCTTCGTTGCGATTTGTACTGAACCATATTGGAAATGTGGCAATCACCGCGGAGGCACCGCCGGACATCTGGCGGACGGCAATCCAGGCGGCGGCGAAACACGCGAATGTGTTCTGCAAGATTTCCGCGTTGGTGGAAGGCGCAGCGCGTGATGGTCAACAGGCGCCAGACGATCTGGAATTCTATCGACCTTCGATCGACGTCGTGTGGAATGCCTTCGGTGACGATCGAGTGATCTATGGAAGCAACTGGCCTGTATCTGAACGCGCCGCGGATTACGCGGTGCTGCAGCGGATCAGCCTTTCGTATGCTTTTGAAAAAGGTCCCGATGCTGCTCGCAACTTTTGTTCATTAAACGCCTGCCGTGCGTACAAATGGATCGAGCGGCCGGGACGAATAAAACCTAATGGATGATCCATGGATTTCCCATGGTCACGTCGAACTTTAAATTGGAACTGCTGAATTGAGAGTCAGGACTACTCGAATTGCGATCGGAGGGATCTCGCACGAGACCAGCACTTTTGTCAAGAAACCGACAACGCTCCAGGACTTCGAAACCGGATTTGGTCTCTTCCACGGTCAGGAAATCATCGACCGTTTCACGGGCTCCAACATTTGTGCAGGCGGCTTTATTGACGGAGCGGCGAAGCACGAATTTGATCTCGTCCCACTGCTCTGGACGTTCGCCTATCCCAGCGGAGTGATAGTTCGCGAAGCTTACGAAACACTGAAGGACGACTTCCTGCATCAGCTGCAAACGAATATTCTCGCAGGGCCGATTGATGGCGTGTTGCTGGACATGCATGGGGCGATGGTCGTCGACGGAATCGATGACGGAGATGGTGACTTCATTGCCGCCGTGCGGCGAGTGGCCGGTCCGGAATGCCCGATCATTGTGACTCAGGATCTGCATGGTAATCATTCGCAGCTACGAGTGGATCAGGCGGACGCGATCATTGGCTTTGATACCTATCCGCACGTTGACATGGCCGAACGCGGTCGGGAAGCCGTCGATCTGCTGGCGGCAATGCTCGATAAGCAAGTGTGTCCGGTGATGGCGCTGCGGCAGCTGCCTTTGTTTTGGAACGTGATTTGTCAGGTGACGGCCGAGCAGCCGATGAAGGATCTGATCGATCGAGTTCACGAGATGGAAACTCGGGCCGGTATTCTGTCCGTGACGGTCGCCACCGGATTTCCGTGGGCCGATGTGCCGGACATGGGAGCCAGCGTAATTGTCGTTGCGGACCAGGATCTTTCGCTGGCGCGTGCGGCCGCCGATGAACTGGGGGACTGGATCTGGATGCATCGACGACGCTGGATATGTGAGCCAGTCTCCGTCGTCGAAGCGATTGAGCGTGGCGAAGGCGGCGGGAAGTATCCGATTATTCTTGCCGATCACGCCGACAACACCGGTGGCGGTTCGCCGGGTGATTCGACCGAGATCCTGCAGACATTTCTGGATCGCAATCTGCAGGACGCCTTATTGCTTTACATGGTTGACCCTGAGGTCGTCGAGCAGGCTCATGCGGCCGGTGTGGGACGGATGATCTCGGTTGAGGTTGGCGGCAAATCGAATCCAGTTCAGGGTCCGCCTGTTCAAATGCAGGCGGAAGTGATGGCACTGTCAGAAGGCGACTTCACCTACGACGGTCCGATGTACGCGGGACTTACGGGAAATATGGGCCGCTCGGCATGGCTGCGTCAGGGCGGTGTTTCCGTTGTCGTCGTCACTTCTCAGGAGCAACCGCTTGGGCCGTCGTTCGCCAGGACTCTGGGGATTCACTGCGAAGCGATGAAGTATATCGGAGTCAAATCAGCGGCTCACTTCCGCGCTGCATTCGGGAAGTTTGCCGGGTGCATGATTAATGTCGATGCGCGAGCGATTCAGACGCACGACTTCGCGCGTCTGAAATACCGAAAACGGACTCGGGAATTCTATCCGATCGAAATAGGCGAATAACTTACGACGGCATTAACGAAATTGGGATCTGATCAGGGAAATCTGCGACGGCGTAGCGAAGACCGTCCGGGCTTCGTTAAACTTGGCGAATGAACAACAGCAGTCCTTACGGAAAATCGGGTCGATCACTCGCCGCCAGTCATCAGCGCAGCTGGCTTTGGGGCCGTCATGCCATCATGGAAATGCTGGCCGCAGGCAGATGGCCGGTGATGGAACTGCTGGTCGATGAGAACCAGTCGGGCCCGGCGTTCGACGAGTTCTATGAGCTGATACGAGCCAGCGAGCTGACCTATTCGCGAGTGTCCGCGCGTCGGTTGACGGAGCTGTGTAAATCGGAAGACCATCAGGGCTTTCTGGCTCAAATGTCCGAGTTCCCGTGTGGGACTCTGAACGATTTGCAGCAGGCACTGCAGAATCCGCCAATAGAAGCTAAACCGGGGGAAACCGAACCGGATACGGCCAATCTTTTGCCGTTGTACGTGATCTGCGACCGACTGCAGGATGCCCACAACTTTGGTGCGATCCTGCGAAGCTGCGACGCGATGCGAGTCGACGGAATCGTGATCGGAGAAAAATCGCAGGCTTCCATCACGCCTCACGTGGCACGCGCATCGTCGGGTGCGGTGAATCATCTGACGATTTACCGAGTTCCCAGTTTGAGCGAGGCCGTGTCGCTGCTGAAATCCCATCAGGTGAAGATGTTGGCTGCGACCGAAAAATCTGATCTGGCTTTGTGGCAGGCGGAAACTCGATCGCCACTGGCTGTAGTGATCGGATCCGAAGCCCTTGGGATTGCTCCCGAACTGCTCGCCGAATGCGACAGTCAGGTGGCCATTCCGATGTTGGGCGGCGTCGCGTCGTTGAATGCCGCCGTGGCGGCCGGAATCGTTCTTTACGAGTGCCGTCGTCAGCAGCTGATTTCACAAGCCTGACTTGAACACAGCGTGTCATAATCTGAGCCTCGATTGTTTTCGGGGCTGTTGAAGCGTCCGTCGGCACCAGGCTTTTGCTGATGTTGCCCGCTTTGGCTGTGCAGTTCATTAATTCTGCTAAAACACAAGCCTTTATCACAACCCGAAGCGTTAGCGAGGGATCTTGGGGAACACCTCCGAAAGGCAAAAAGCACAATCCCTCGCTGACGCGTCGGGTTGTGATGGTCGCAAACTCGCATCTTCAAATCTGGCTGTCTTCGACTGATGCGATCTGATTCACTCCAGCGAATCGTGGTCTGTCAGACTTCCTGTGATCGACCAGTTGCTTTTGAAACTGGGTTTTGGTGACAATGCAGATACCTCCGAATGTTCTCACCTCAATTTCCCTGATTAGACTCAGGCAGGATTCCTGATGCGTCCTTTATTGAGCCCACGTCGCGTTCCAGCTACGGCAGTCTTAATTGCTGTCGTGCTGCTGTCATGTTCCGCACTGCTGAGATCGCCCGTGCAGGCTCAGGATGCGGCCGATAACACCGTTTCAGATGCGCATGCGGAAGTCACACCTGAACAGGCGGAGTTCTTTCAATCCAAAGTACTTCCTTTGCTGGAATCGCGATGCTTTGAATGTCACGGCGATGACGACGAAGTGGAAGCCGAACTGCGGCTGACTTCACGCAAGGCGATGCTGACAGGTGGCGAAAGCGGGCCCGTAATTGTTCCGTCGGATCCGGACGAAAGTTTGCTGATTCAGGCCGTGCGTTATGAAGCATTTCAAATGCCGCCTCGCAGCAAGATACCGGATGCGGAAATTGATATTCTGGTAAAGTGGATCAAGGACGGCGCCCCATGGCCTGCCAGCATGGAATCCCAAAAAGTCGGTCATGAGAAGACAGCTTTTCCGCTGGAAGATCGCATCGCGGCGCATTGGTCCTGGCGACCCATTGAACATCCACAGATCCCGACAGTGAAGCACGCCGAGTGGGCAACCACGGATGTGGATCGGTTTCTTTTAGCCAAAATGGAAGATGCGGAAATTACTCCGGCCCCGGATGCGGATCGACGTGCTCTGATTCGTCGGTTGTACTTCGATCTCATCGGCATACCTCCCACGATTGAGCAGCAGGATCGTTTTTTTGAAGACCCTGCCGAGATATCCGCGGCGATGGGAAAAGTCGTCGATGAACTTCTGGCGTCGCCTCAGTTCGGCGAACGCTGGGCGCGGCATTGGCTGGATCTGATGCGCTATGCGGAAACTTTGGGACATGAGTTCGATTTTCCTCTGCCCTACGCCTGGCGGTACCGAGACTATGTGATCCGCGCACTGAATGCTGATGTTCCCTATGATCAATTTGTCCGTGAACACCTCGCCGGAGATTTGCTTGAGAATCCGCGGCGTCATCCGGAACTGGGATCGAATGAATCCATCATTGCGACCGGGTTCTGGTTTTTGTGCGAAGACAAGCATGCTCCGGTGGATGTTAAAGGTGAGGAAGCGTCGCGGATCGACAATCAGATTGATGTGTTCGGCAAGACATTTCTGGGGCTGACAATCGCGTGTGCCCGCTGTCATGATCACAAGTTTGATGCGATCACTGCTGAGGACTATTACGCACTGTCGGGATTTCTGCAGAGTTCTCGCCGACGCATCGAATGGATTGATTCGCACGGCGAGACGGAGCAGCTCACGACGCAGTTGACGAGTGCTCGCGGACATTTGGCGGATATCCTTAAGAATGCCTTCTCCGACGTTACGTCGGCAGACCTGGAAAGCGCATTGTTGGGGGCGATGGAACCAACTGCGGCCGCGGTGGAGAAGTCTGATGCAAAGATCGAGTCTCTGCGAAAACTGCTGCAGCAGGAGAATACTCGAGCTTATGCAAACCCGCTGTCATTGCTGGCAACGATTGCGCAGTCAAAGCCGGACACGACTGATTCGGAACAGATTGCTCTGTGGTTGAAGCAGCGTCAGGAAGCAACTGTTCCGCCGCGTGCAGCTGAATCTTTGCAAGCGGGTTGGGTGCAGACGGAACCGCGCACAGCCAACACCGTGGCCGCCGATCTCAGAAGCGGCCTGCCCAACAACTGGCGGGCGTTCGGAGCCGCCTTCACGGGGACTCGCCCGGATGGAATTCCGCAGGACGCTGCTGCGAATTTGTGTTCATCGCCCGACCTGCTGCCGACATCTGGTGCGTGTGTAAGTTCCGCGGCTTTGTCGCCAAATCTGCGAGGTCAACTGCATTCGCCGGAGTTCGTGCTAACGCATCCGGAGATTCAGATTCTGGCCGCCGGCAAGGGAACTCGCGTTCGCCTGTGCATTGATGGCTACGTCATGAACGAATACAGCGAACTGCTGTTTGGAGGTTGTCGCCAGCCGATTGACACGGAAGGTGAGTTCCGCTGGATTCGCATCGCCGGTGACGTCCAGCGATACATCGGGCATCGTTGTCATCTGGAATTTCTGGACGAGGGCGATGGCTGGTTTGCAGTTCGCGAAGTGCGTTTGATGGGACAGCCCGGTGAAACGCCGGTGACTCAACAGGAGATTAGCCACGCATCCGCAACAGTGCAGGTCGATCCGGCGCACACACGCGAACAACTGGTCAAGGAAGTGGTCCGTCGTCTGGCGACAGATACCGCATGGCCGCTGACGATGGCTCAGGCCGGTCTGCTGGCGCCGGAGCAGCAGGCGAACTATCAACAGTCGTTGGATGTTTGGCGAAAGACGGCCGAGCAGGCGCAGCCGGGCGACCCGGTATTGGTTATGTGTGAAGGTTCGGGGGAAGATGAATACGTCTTCATTCGTGGCAATCACAACAACCGCGGCCCCACGGCATCTCGTCACATGTTGACCGCGCTGGACCGCTCGGAACCGCTGCGAGACAGCTCGGGAAGTGGCCGTCTGGAGCTTGCCGAACGAGTGTTGGCGGACAGCAATCCATTTCCATCTCGAGTCATCGTGAACCGCGTATGGCAGCATTTGTTTGGCCGAGGCATCGTGCCGACTTCGGACAATTTTGGCGTGCTCGGTGAAGCACCCACGCATCCGGAACTGCTCGATTTTCTCGCGGGCGAATTTCGCAACGATGGATGGTCGCTCAAGCGTCTGATTCGGCGTCTCGTGCTGACTCATGCGTATCGACAAAGCAGTCAGCGGAGCGAACTGGCGGAGCAGGCAGATGCAACCAATCAACTGTTGCATCGTTACCCGATTCGTCGGCTCGAAGGAGAAGCTTTGCGCGACGCCATCATTGCGGTTTCCGGGCGAATGGATTCCACAATGTATGGACCACCAATTCCAGTCTACCTGTCGAATTTTATGCAGGGAAGAGGACGGCCAGGAGAGTCAGGACCGTTGGATGGAGCTGGCCGCAGAAGTATCTATCAGTCCGTCAATCGAAACTTTTTGAATCCCTTTATGCTGGTGTTCGATACACCTCAGCCAGCCACCGCGATTGGTCGCCGGAGCCTGTCGAACGTGCCGGCGCAGGCTTTAATGTTGATGAATAATGAGTTCGTCCATGAGCAGGCCAATGTCTGGGCGACTCGCTTGCTGAAAGAAGTGCCAAGTGGTGGAGACGAACTGCTTTCCCGCGCGTTTCGTCAGGCGTTTTCGCGAAAACCAACGGAGTCCGAAGCAGCCGCATTCGAGGAGTTCGCTTATGCCGTCGCTATAGAAAAAAGCCTGCCAGCGGATTCCGCGTTGAGCGATCCGGGGACCATCAGCGAGATTTGCCACATACTTCTGAACCAAAAGGAATTCTTGTTCCTTGATTAGCAGAACTTGCATCGCAACTCACGGGGATGCACTGCGAGATAACAACCGCCGTTACGCGAAAGCATCGAGCTCTATAACCACATTAATGTGTTTGTCTTGCTGGTAACCGTTCACGGACTGTCGATTAATTTTGGAGCGGGTACACCGTTGAGGCTGGCCGAGACGGCGTTGCAGAGCCACTGGTACAGCGGGCGTTTCTGGAGTCGGCAGGTTTCTGAGATCGTCAGCATGCGTTCAATGAAACGACTACCCGCTGCACTCTGCGTTCCGAAGAAGAGTTTGCGATAGATCACCGCTGGCCGCAAAGCACGCTCCGCCGTGTTGTGCGTGGGCTCAAGGCCCTGCACGTCAACGAACGTCCAGAGCCAGTCGCGGTGCATGAACAGTTCTTTGCACATTCCCTTCAGACGCGTGTTGCCGCTGCACATGCCGCGCAGCAG
>CAMTWR010000038.1:0-76959 GCA_947085455.1 uncultured Planctomycetota bacterium
CCCCGCTCCACAATAAGCTGCGCCCATCAAGGCCGAAGAAGAACCGATGGCACGCCAAACACCTGCCGCACACTACTACGATCCTGTCGAAGAGGCCGCGCGAATCAAGGCCGAAGAAGAACGACTGGCACGCGATAAAGCCGACGCCGAAAGAATCGCTGCTGAAGAAGAGGCCGCGCGAATCAAGGCGGAAGAAGAACGACTGGCGCGCGAAAAAGCAGAAGCTGAAAGAATCGCTGCTGAAGAAGAAGCTGCGCGAATCAAGGCCGAAGAAGAACGACTGGCGCGAGAAAAAGCGGAAGCCGAAAGAATCGCTGCTGAAGAAGCCGCGCGAAAGAAAGCCGAAGAAGAACGTCGCGCCGCGGAACGTGCGGCTGCTGCGGAACGCGCCAGAGTGGAGATCGAAAAAGCCGAGAAGGCGATGGCGGACAAGTTCGCGGTAGCTCGTCGTGCCGCAGAAGCACAACAGGCGGCTACAACTGCTGCTGCAGAGATGGCGCAGCTTGAACGACAGGCAGCCGAAAAGCTGGCAGCCGAACAGCTGGCAGCCGAACAAGCGATTGCCGATCGTGAACAGGCAGATCGCGAAGCCACTGAAAAAACTGCTGTCGCGGAACAGGCTCAACAGGAAGCGGAGGCACTCGCTCTTGAGATGTCTAAAATCATTGCCGCCGCGAAACGAGTGGCGGATGGTTTCGATCCCGAAATCAGTGATGTCGCCGCAAGTTCCGAAGAAGAACAACGCCTGGTCGACCTGAAGGCAGAAGAGAAAGAAACAGCAGACGCTGCGGCTCGGGCTCGGGCTCAGGCGGAAGAAGAACAACTTCTCGCGGAGATTGAAGCGGAGGAAAAATCCAAAGCCAGTCTCAAGACGGCGACAAGTGATGAAGTGAACGTGGAACAGATTTCCGCTGATGCCATTGTGACGGGATGGACAGACAGCGCAGACGATTTAGATACTTCTGAAACTGCCATGACTGCGGAAGACAAAGCGTTGCAGGCAGAAGTGGAAGCCGACGAAATTGCCCGGCGGGACGAAGAGGCCCGTACCGAGCAGCATCGCGTCGAAGCTGAGCGGGCGGAACAGAAGAAAGTCGAAGAGGCCCGAAGCAAACAGTCCGCCGGCCAGGCTCCGACAGCAAAAGCGGAAAAGAAATCGGGCAAGAAAAAACCTGTGGCTGAAACTGTTTCCGCGACGGCTGTCAAAGTTGAACCTCCACGTCCACAACCGACGATGGCAGTGAGCGAGCCTGCCTTAAAACAAAAGAAGACTGCCGATCAGCCTGCAATGGACATTCCAAAGTCCAGTACCGTTCGTTCTGATCGCACACGTGAGCCCGGAAAACGCGACAAGTCAGTCAGGGATGAAAACGAACGTTCAGAAAGTCCTCGGAGTGCACAGAAGTCTGAAGCGAAAGCGGCCTCTGCCAAAGGTTCTTCCAGCAAGCTGATAGTTTTTATTGGTCTCGCCATCGCAGTGATTTCCGCAATTATCGGCGTTGTCATGTTCTCCTGATCGTCGTGTTCTAAGCAGCAGTGGCGTGAAGACAATCTCGGCCAACCGCATGATTACCCGTCGCTCTCGACTCAGACAGAGTCATGTCCTGGCAGACGTCAGCTACTATTGCCACAGCGATGCCGAAAGCATCTGAGTTTAGCCTCGGCGAACCGCCAGCCGGGTCGAAACCTTTTGCCGATCCACGATGCGCCCTGTCAGTCACCGTGATGGCGACGCAAGTGAATTTGCAGCGAACATGAAAAAAAAGATCTGCTGGCGGCCTGACTTTGGATCGCGAGGCGGAAAATTCCAAAATCCGGCGCAGCAGGATCTACAGCGTTGGTACCTTACTAATAGCAATGACGCAAATTCCCACACAGCCGAATCTACCTCAAATGCCCTCCGATGGAGTGCTGTTGAGACGTTTTGTGCAGGACGCAGACGAACAGGCGTTTTCCATAATTGTGGAAAGACACGCTTCGCTGGTGATGTCGGTGTGTCGCCGGATCGTGGGCCAGCAAGCCGACTGCGATGATGCTTTTCAGGCAACCTTCTATGCGCTGTCGCAAAGACCTGACAGCATTCGAGAATGTCGGTCGCTGACCGGCTGGCTGTACAGCGTGGCGTGGCGAACTTCGGTGCGATTCGTACGGCTCAGGAAGAGAACAAAGATGGAGACGCTGCCCGATCAACTGCCGGACGCCGAACAGAATCCGCTCGACAGAATCGCTGCTGCGAACGACCTTGCGACGCTGGATGAAGAGCTGAATCAACTGCCGGAAAACTATCGACATGTCCTTGTGATGAGCTACTTCGCCCATCAAACCAATCAGGAAATTGCCGACCAGCTGAACGAAAGCAAAGGCGTTGTCGACGGGCGCATCAGGGAGGCTCGACGGCTGCTCCGCGTCCGCCTGGCTCGTCGAGGCGTCGAGATTGGATCTCTGCTCGTGGCGGGCTCGCTGGCTCAATCAGCTTCCGCCGCTGTGTCGCCGCAGTTGATATCCACCACGGTTCAGTTTGCAAAACTGAGCTGCGGATTTAACAGCACAGTGAGTGTGACCGGTGTCGACTTGAATCAAATGCAGATCCTTTCTTCAACAGGAACAACAGTCATGGGAATCAAAGCAGGCACATTTCTAGCAACCGGCTTCCTGATGCTCACAGGAGCGTTTGGACTGTCTCAACTGCTCGCACGTCAGGATGCCGCTGAACCCGGCGAGAGCGGTCCAGCAGTTGCCGCAACAACGGCCGATCAGGAGGCGTTGACCGCGTCGGAACCATTGTCCGCAGAGGTAGCGGCATCTGCCGAAGATTCAGCTCCCGATACCGCCAGCGAGGCATCGGACACAGATGCAGGTGCCAGCGGCAGCGGATTTGGCAGCGCTGGACCGGGGAGCGGTGGCCTTGGGGGCAGTGGCGGTACTGCTGCGAGTTCCGGACTGTCTGGAATATCAGGCGGGACTATTTTTTCTGCTCCACCATCATCCGGCGATCAACCGCCAAGAAGCGAAATGACGGGCGGCTCGGGCACCGGAATGTCAGCCGGTGGATCCCCGCGCAAGTCCGGCGCCAGGGCCGAATTCTCCCGCGCGGGAGCTCGCAAGGTACAGGAAGATCTTCATTCGGCAATGAACTCTTTGAGAGTTCCAGAGCTGAAATTTCCAGGACAAAACTCTTTGCGTGACATTCTCGATTCTATTGAAGGGTATATGGCTTCCTACAGTATACTTTCCTCACCCCGGTTTGTTCTGGATGAAAGCGACGACAATATCGGCGTTGATGCCTCTTATTTGGACACAACGCAAATCGACGACGTTTCAATTGCCGAAGACTCGATGACGCTCGCTAGTGCATTGGATCTGATTCTGCGAAAAGTCAAGGACCAGGACCCCAGGCTCACATGGATCGTGGAGAATGAAGTCATCCTGATTACGACCGTGGATTCCGCAGAGTCGTCCGAGCGAGCCTTCATTCGCAGTTATGATGTCAAGAAGCTGCGACCGATGTTTGAGGAAATGGCGACAGCCGTGCCCATGGTGCCGGATTTCTCCGGGAACGGCGGCGGGGGCTCGGGCGGTGGATTTTTCATGGTTCCTCAAGCCAGCCCGGCCGCGATGTCCGGGGTGGCCACCGGATCGACGCCGCCAGTTTCCGATCCAGCACGCGGCGGAATGCGCCCAGACGCCGTGGGAGGCGGCATGGCTGGAGGTGATTCTTCTACCCCAGCAGAGTCCGTGATGATCCAAAACACTTGGCAGCGCTGTTTGATCAATGAAATCCAAAGTCTTACCACTCCGCCTTGTCAGTGGCAGGTGAATGGCGACGATTTTGGCACGATGTCCGTGGTTGGCGATCGATTGATCGTGCAGCAAACACGTTCAGGCCACGAAAAAGTTGTGGAGGTCCTGGAAGAACTCGAACTGGCAATTGAAACGCCCTGACTATCCTTCACCGCAGGCGAGTGATTCCATGGCTACTGTTTTGGCGAAGTACGGTGGGCTCGCCACCGTTTCCACCGATCCAAGCAAGCTGGATCGGGATTGAATCTCCAGGCCTGCTATGACCACGGCATTGGACGCAAGGTCAGCGACATCGGCCAACCGCCGCCCCCGAACTTGCCTCGAGGTTCATACCGACTTTGCACGACCGCCTGCCGAACTATTTTCCGGCGCACAGGCGAAGTGCCATCTCCTTCACCGCACGCAGGTCCAGTTTGCCTGTGCCGAGCAGCGGGATCTGACTGACTTCAAAGAAGCTGTTGGAACTCGGAATCCATAGGTTCGGCAGTCCGGCCTGCTGCAGCTGGTCCGTGATTTCCCGGACACTCTTCTGCAGCGGCTTGTGCAGCACAATCAGGCGTTCGCCTTTGGCTGCGTCAGGAACGGCCGTGACCGCACACACGATGTCAGCTTCATCACTGGGTGTGTCCTCAATGATTCGAGCAATCTCCTGTTCGATCCGAATATGAGGCACCATTTCGCCGCCAATCTTGGAAAAGCGACTTTGGCGACCCGTGATTTTGATAAATCCTTCGTCGTCGATCACGGCCAGGTCGCCTGTCGTGTACCAGCCATCCTGAATCAGCTCGGCCGTTTTCTCCGGATGATTCAGATACCCTCGCATCACGTTCGGACCTTTAATCTTCAGCATGCCTTCTTTGTTGGTGCCGAGACGCTCGTTCGTATCCAGATCGAACACGGCAGCTACGGAACCGGGAATGACTCGCCCGGTTGTGCCGTGCTTTGTCGAAGTCTGGCCAGAGCTTTCCGCACCCAGTCGAGACGACGGAATATTCACAGCCGCAATCGGGGAAAGTTCTGTCGTGCCGTAGCCTTCGCTCGGCTCAAAACCATACTTCTCGCGGAAGGCATCTCGCAGTTCATCCGGCATCTTTTCAGCACCGACGATGACCATATTCAGCGAACTCATCTGCTCCACGCTGCAGCGCTTCATGTACGAACGCAGGAACGTCGGCGTGGCCAGCAGAATTGTGGACTTATGCTTTTCAATCAGCTTACCAACTGTGGAGGAGTCCAGCGGATTAAAGTGATAGACGCCCGCGGGCTCCACGCACAGCGGCAGCCACATCGATACGGTGTACCCAAACGAATGGAAGAACGGCAGAACTCCCAACACGGTATCCGTTGTCCGAAGATCCAGCAGATGCCGCACCGCTTCAATGTTCGACGCGATATTATCATGAGTCAGCATCACTCCTTTGGGATCACCCGTGGATCCTGAAGTGAAGATGATCGACATGACATCGTCCGGCGTCAGACGCTCAAGACCCAATCGACGGCTGAGCATTCTCAATGGCATCAACTTCGCTGTCAGGAACGCTCGGACTTTCGCCAGCCCGCTGATCTGCGCACTGAGATCTTCCAGATAGATCAGTTCGGCATCGAGGTTCATCGGCCGTTTCTCCATGAACCGGCGACTTGTCAGAATCTGCTTCACGCCGGCTTCTCTAATGCAGTAATTCACCACATCTTCAGACAGCGTGTAGTTCAGATTGACGGCCACTTTGCCGGCCAGAGAGACCGCCACATTCGCGACGACTCCGCCGACGGACGGTGGCAGCAGTAATCCGACGTACTCGTTTTCCGGCTTCAGCACCGACGATGTCAGGCGATTGTGGAGGGCCAGCGCTCCAGTCAGCAGCCGACCGCCGCTGAGCTGCGTCCCGGCCGAATCCGCAACCTTCGTGCGTTTCCAGGAAACTCGACACTGACGAATGAACTGCTTTGCCGGAAGAAGCCGGCGACCTTTTCGACGTTCCATTGATTTCGCTCCTAGTTCAAGTACGCCGTGACGAACAACATCAACATCATCGACTTTGTGAAGAGCCGGACCAAACGAGATCGAGATCGGATACGGCCAGTGACGTGGTTTCTTCCACAGAATCTTGCCACGGTCATGGCTGAAGATGCTGCCCCACAGCTCATCCAGGAAGACTGGAATCACCGGCGCGTCGGTCCCCTTGAGAATCTTCAGCAGCCCGCGTTCAAACTTTTGCAACTGGCCATTTCGAGTCACCTGGCCTTCCGCAAAAATGCAAACCAGTTCGCCGGCCAGCAGCGCTTCGCGGGCCGTATTCAGCGACTGCATCAGAGCTCGCGGACCATCGCCCGAGCGAATCGGAATAATTCCAAACAGCCGAGCCAACCAGCCGATCCATGGTCCCTGTACATAGTCCGCATAGGCCACCATACGAATGTTGCGAGAACTCGACAACAGCAGCAGCACGCCATCGAGCCATGACACATGATTGGCGACCAGCAACCCGGGGCCTTTTTCCGGCAGGTTTTCGACATCATACAGACGCACTCGATAAACGAAGCGACTGAGCAGCCACACGAAAAAACGCACAGTGGCCTGCGGAAGCAACCAGACGACGTAAGCAAAGATCGGTAGAATGCCAATCCCGGTGATCAGAAAGATCTGAGCGGCGCTCAGGTTCAAAGGACCACTGAGAAGCCAGAATAGTCCGGCCACAGCCACCATTCCGAGGGATGTCAGCTGGTTTCCTGCCGCCAGAATCGCCGCCAGTTTTTCGTGTGGGCTTCGTTCCTGCAGATAGGCATTCAGTGGTACGTTAAACAGTCCACCGCCCAGGCCAATCATGCCCAGCATCGCTCCGGCCATCATTGAAGAACTGTGGCACATGAAGAGGATCACACAGGCCACCGACATCAGCAGAGCACCGAGCGGAACCATGCCCAATTCGACTCGCCCGCCCGACCACCATCCGGCGAGCACGCTGCCCAGTCCCACACCGAGTGACAAGACCGCCAGAAAGATTCCCACTTCCGTCTGACTCTTGCTCAGTTCGCCCGTGACATAAACGTCAATGTTCATCTGAGCCAGCGAGGCCAGTGACCAGAAGAACGCAATCCCCAGCGTGACTCGCAGCAGGGGCCGATCACCGAAAACCAGTTTCATGTCGCGCCAGGAATACTGAATCGGGTTCCAGGGAAATTCCAGTGTGGGATTTGCCGAGGGAACTCGCTGGATCATCAGACTTCCAATCACGCCCACCACAGCAACGACCTCGAGAGCAATTGCAGCCAGTGTCAAACTGTTGCTGGCGAGTGTCCGAGCGGCCAGTTCCATACCGGCCCCGGCTCCTGCAATCGCCGCCACGAGTGTCACAAGTGCGACCAGTCCATTGGCGGCCGACAGTGAGGACCGCGGAACCAGTTCGGAGATAATGCCATACTTCGCAGTGCTCAGCAGAGCGCTCTGTGTTCCCAGCAGAAACAGGACGGCAAACATAGTGGCCTGATGGCCGGTCGAGATCGACCAGATCCCCAGCGCGACCAAAAATACTTCGGAGACTTTCAGCCAGATCGTGGTCGTGCGTTTGCTGAATCGATCCCCCAGCCAGCTGGACCATGGGGCGAAAATTACAAATGGCAGCACAAGGCTGCCGAGCCCAAGGGACAGAATCAGGGATTCGTCCGACTTGATTTGCTCAGGCGTGAGATCGGATGACTGCAACTGAGCTTTGGCGATCGGAACGATCAGCCAGCGGTACATGTTGTCAGTGACTGCCGTGAGAAAGCTCATCAGCAGATAGCCGAGGAACGAGGACGATCGGAGACTTGAGCGAGGCTCATCGTCAGGCAGGGGATGCGGCGACATTGGCGGCAACTTTCAGGGAATCGTGGCGGTTTGTTGAACCCGGAGGGAGGAGATCAGGTCACTGGCGTTTCCTGAGTTTCCTCGAGGCAATTCCAGTCGCGTTGAAAGCGTGCTTCGGGGCTAAAACTTTTCACTGCCGGAGGGAAATTCACGCTGTATTGGCAATGGTGCGAAACTCTTTGGGGAAATTTTTAGCTCCTCTTCTCCCAGCGCACGCGTGTCTGGACAGCCGGCCTGGCTTCAGGCTGGACCGTCTTACATGCGAACGCCGCGGAAACATAAGGTCAGAACCATGCAACAGCCATTCGACCGACACGCAATTTCCTGTCATCTCGCGAAGATTGTGTTTTTCATCGGAGTGATTGCCATTTCCAGGTTCTCGGGCATACTACTCGACGGACTCTCCACGACCGCCGGTCATGGCTTGCATCGACTGACTCAGGAACTTTGGATATTCTGCAGTTAGTTATTAGGAAACCTGTCAGCCGCTGGGCGCTAACCCAGGGTTCTGCAGGAAACCGGACCTGATGCGTTCCGGCGAATTGAACTACGCCATCCTGTGATTTGTGTTGCGAGTGTTCCAATGTCTGAGCATTCCGCAACCGGTCTCCAAGATGACAACATGCCACAGACCACAGAATTATTGCTCAGCATTTCGTCCGGCAATCGCAACGCGATTCATCAGCTCATGCCTTTGGTGTACGACGAACTGCGAGCCATCGCCGCAAACCGGCTGAAGCAGGAACGATCCGATCACACTCTGCAGCCGACGGCGCTGGTGAATGAAGCCTTTCTGCGGCTGGCCGATCAGACTCGAGTCGACTGGCAGGGCAAAGCACACTTCTGTGCAGTTGCGGCCACAATGATGCGGCGCATTCTGGTGGACCATGCGCGGCGCAGGAATGCCGTAAAGCGTGAAGCCGGAGGGCACCAGGTTCCTCTGCAGGATACGCTGTTGCCTTCCATGAGCCCCGAACCTGTAGATGTTGTGGCGGTGAATGATCTGATGGAGCAACTGGCGGAAGTGAATCCTCGCCAGGCTCAGGTTTTCGAACTGCGATGTTTCGGAGGCCTCGATGTGAAAGAGACGGCCGCTGTGTTGGATGTCTCGGAAGCGACCGTGAAAAATGACTGGCGCTTCGCCAGGGCCTGGCTGGCTTCGCAGCTGGCCTCGGAGGAAAGTTGAGTGGGGAGATTTCAAATTTTAGATTTGAAATTTGAGATTGGAAAATGGATAGAATCTATGACCGAACCAACTCCGCCCAGTGATGACTCCGCCGAATTGCGTCTGGAATCTGAACTGCGTCACAAAGCAGTGCGTGACCATGAACGCGTGCAGCAGCTATTCTGGCAGGCCGTGGAAAGACCGCGTGAAGAACGCGTTGGCTGGGTGAAACTTCAAAGCCTTCCGGCCGACATCGCTCGCAAAGTCATGGCCGCTGTGCGAGCCGATATGATGAATTCAGAAACGCAGGAGTCCGATCGGCAGAATTCAGCCCTTGCGGAAACGATCAGTGCCACTTCCGGAAAACTGCAGGATCTCACGGGAGGTCGCCGACTTCCGGAAATCCCGAATTATGAAATCCTCGAAGAGATCGATAGAGGCGGGATGGGCATCGTCTATAAAGCTCGCCAGTTTCGTCCTGATCGACTTGTTGCGATCAAGATGATGCGGATGGGCGCGTTTTCCTCGGCGATGGATGTGGAACGATTTCTTCACGAAGCCAACGCGGCCGCGCAGTTGGCCCACGCGGCCGTGGTGCCGGTCTATGCGGTGGGTGAAATCAATGGCGAGCCTTTTATCGTGATGAAATTCATCAACGGAGCCACGCTGGAGAAGCTGCTGAAAGGCAATGCTTTGACAACGACTGAGGCGATCAAAAAGCTGCGAGTGGTGGCCTACGCGATCGCTGATGCTCACGAGCATGGCATCATTCATCGGGATCTGAAACCTGCCAACATTCTGATCGAGCACACGACAGGTCAGCCCTGGGTGATGGACTTTGGTCTGGCCAAAACTCTTCAGGCAGACTCACATCTGACTTTAGCCGGAGACATTATGGGAACGCCCGGCTACATGGCCCCGGAGCAGGCCACTGGCCAGGCGAGTACTGCATCACCGGCGGCTGATGTTTATGGGCTCGGCGCGATCCTTTACAGAATCCTCACTGGCCGACCACCGATTGAAGCCGCTGATGGCGACTTTGCGCGAACGATGCAGCTGATTCGAGAACACGACGTTGTCTCTCCTCGTGAACGTGATCGCCGAATTCCGAGCGAGCTCAATTCCTTGTGCGTAAAGTCACTGGAGACGGACCCGGCACAGCGTTATTCAAACGCCGGTGAGTTTGTGGCTGATTTAAAAAGTTGCCTGGAGGGAGAATCCATTCAGGCAAGACAGTCAGGAATCATTCGTCGATTGCAGCGATGGGCTCGCCATCGCCCGGGCCTTGCCGTCACTATTTGCACGCTGCTGGTTTTCTACTCATATCATGTGATAGCCGATCTGGCTGGCCTGTTGCCCGGCGATAAAGGCTTCAAGCGAAGTGTCAATTGTGTGGTGCCTCTGGCAATCCTGAATGCATTTGTCTGGCAATGGTGGCTCCAGCGAACGCGCGGAGCGGCCTGGACTCTGTACGCATGGGCGACTGGTGAAGTTCTGCTGCTGACAACGGTCATCTATTCCGGTGATGGGGCACGCAGTGGTTTGATACCAGCCATGTTTGTACTTGTCGCCGCTTCGTCGCTGCGATGCCGTGCTCTGTTGGTCGGGTACGTCACGATCCTGACAATGCTCAGCTACGGATTTCTATGGGTCCACACAGCTCTTGTGCGACATCAGACAGTTGGTGCGTTGACCGGAATCCCCGTGCTTCTCGCCTTCGCTCTGATTGGCGTGGTCCAATTCATCGCCCTGAATTATTCCAGTGCAAGTTTCGAAGCTACCGGCGAAGGTCTGCCGCGAAAGATTTCCAGAGGGCTTTGAAACATTCGAGACTCTTTTAGGTAGCCCGCAGGACGACGATTGTGCGATCATCGTGTGGAGGAATTTCAGCTCCAAACTTGTTGACCGTACTCACAAGCGTCTGCATCAGTTCCTCAGAGTCCATCCCGCAGTGGGCCAGAACCTCGTCAATTCGACGCTCGCCAAACTGCTCGCCTGCCGGATTATGCGTTTCTGTGATGCCGTCCGTGTAGAACACGATCTGATCACCAAATTGCAGGAAGAAAGATGCTTCAGCGAAGTCAGCTTCTTCGAGCACACCCAACGGCAGACCATTGACCTTGTCCAGTGGCATCACCAGTCCCGACTCACAACGTTTGAGACGTGGCGGGTTATGCCCGGCACTCGCGTAGACCAGTTTGCGTGACCTGGAATCGTACACGGCATAGAACGCCGTTACGAAAGTTTCGATGCGACTGGAATACTGAATCGTCAGATGCTGATTCAGATATTTCAACAGCTTCGAGGGAGAAGAAGCCGGGCCGGGGTGAGTGTTTGCAATACAATGTGTCACGGCCATCATGACAGCAGCCGCCGTTCCGTGGCCGCTGACGTCGGCAATAAAGATGCCCCAGCGCCCATCCGGCAGTTCAAAGAAATCGTAGTAATCGCCGCCCGCACGACTGGCCGGCTGATAATACGCCGTGAGATCCATCCGAGGAACAACCGGGATCTTTGCGGGCAGCAAGGAACGCTGCAGCCGAGCCACCGTTTTTAATTCCCGGTCAAGCTCTCGATAAGCTTCTTCCAACTGCCGTTTCAGTACCAATGTGCTGGTGGCACGACCAAAAAGATTGGTACGCCAAACGAGGTCGGGGACGTTATTTCTTTCGAACGCAGACGGTTTCTTCTGCAGCAGCACAACCGTGTTCAGCGACTCCCCGTCGTCGTACATAGGAATGGCCAGCAGAGACCGAAAGCCATCAAAATATTGAAAGGCCGGATCATCCGGCGACAGTTGCAGGTCATCAATAATCGTCGTCCGGTTGCTGTAACCAAGCTGTTCCAGAAGTCCGCCCTGAATCAGCGGAAGGAGATGCACTTGTGCCCACGGATCAATCTCTTCTTCCCAGGTCGTGCTGCGCGTAATTCGAATGAACGGAGCCTGCAGTCCTCGTCGACTTAAAGAAATTCGCCGCTCCACAGGAGACAGCTGCTGTAGTTTTTCGCCATACGTTCTGACCAGCGCCTGAGGATCCGTCTGCTGGCTGATCGAACGTACCATGTCTTCCACAATGGCAAGTCGCTCGGTCCAGTCGGAGTTCATTGATTGCATTCGAAATCCAGAATAAAAAAACCGCAATCTTTCGCGGGGCGAAGTAAGTATCGTTCGTCATCGTCAATTCGTGAGACGCGCAAAAATCTCATTGGCATCCGCAGCTGAAACACCGGGCAGCGGAAGCATGATCCGATCGTCACTCCAATGGCCGGGTTCGGTCGCCGCTACAGTCTTGTTCGGCAGAATCACGCCGAACACCAAAGTGCGATCTTCTCGCAAAGCGGTTGCACGTTGCATTCCAGCGTTGGAAAAATGCAAAGTCAGCTTCGGAGGAACCTGCAATCCATCTCCACGGAAGACTGAAAAATCAACAGCCGACATTCGGCCAGTGGATTCGACGTAGCAGAGTGCGCCATCCGTCAGCGGCATCTGAATCCAATCGCCCTGAGGCTCCATGGAGATTTGCCGCACCTCAATCATGGCCGTCGGTGAAACACGTTCGCCAGCAAGACGCGGAAACACATAGACGTAGACAGCAGCGAGAATCGCGATAAACACCGACAGGCCCACGAGCAGCGTCCAGGTTTTTCCCGATGCAGGAGCACCTGATATTTCCGACTGCAGTTTGTTGATCAAAATCTCCGCATCAGAAACATCGCACTGCGTCAGTTCTCGACAAGTTTGCATGGCCGATATCAAATTGCCGCACTGCAGCTGACGCACAATCTGTTGTCGATGTTCTTCACTCAGTTTCATAATCGGCCAGATTCGAAAGTACACCGCGAGCGACAGAAGTTCCCATGAAGAAAATCCATGGCTCGGGCGGTCCCCAGCGGCTTGTGCGACTGTGCGTCCACATCAGGGAAGCACGGAAGACTAACAGGCAATCCGGTGGGAAACAAATCTGCCTCTGCATGGAGGCACTCACACTGTCGCACGGTTCGCCAATTCTTTTGGGTTGAATACCGGATTCTCGATCCAGCGGTGAGCCAAACGGAAAATTCTCAGTCGGTGCATGCACGACCGAACGGACCAAACGGAGTCGCTCGATTCGAAAACCCAGAAAAACGTGAGGGAAATGCATTATTTTCGGCACAAGCAACCCAACTGACTGAACTCCGCAGTTGAACGCTTCCGGAAAAGCGCCATCTTGTGTTTGTGCCCGCATATCTGTTGTGACAGATCCCACTGTCTTCTAGAATTCCGGCTGCTTTTTCGGTGTTTTGCCGGGAAAAAGTGCAATCAGACTCTACGAAAGTCACTCTTCGACCTTAGGTACAGGCAACAATGGCGAATTTTTTCTTCACGAGTGAATCAGTCAGTATGGGACACCCGGACAAGGTGTCCGACCAGGTTTCAGACGGCATTCTGGACGCTTTACTGGCGCAGGATCCGATGTCCCGCGTCGCCTGCGAAACATTGTGCACAACAGATCTTGTGGTGCTGGCCGGCGAAATCACAACATCTGCTAAAGTGGATTATGCTGCGATCGCTCGCAAGGTTATTCGAGACATCGGATACACCTCGGACGACATCGGCTTCAATGCAGATACCTGCCGAATCTTCCTGGCACTGCACAGCCAGAGCGGCGACATCGCTCAGGGTGTTGACCGTGACGGAGCTGGCGACCAGGGCCTGATGTTCGGTTACGCATGCAATCAAACCGAAGAACTGATGCCCGTTCCAATCGCTTACGCTCACCGATTGATCAACCGCCTGACAGAAGTTCGGCAGAAAGGCGTTGTCAACTGGCTGCGTCCGGACAGCAAGAGTCAGGTCACGATTGAATACGACGGAAGTAAGCCCGTTCGCGTCGACGCAATCGTGATTTCTACGCAGCACGCCGAAGAAGTAACTCAGGAAGAGATCACTTCATTCATTAAGAAAGAAGTGATTGGTCACGTGATCCCAGCCAATATGCTGGACGCCAACACGAAGTACCACATCAATCCAACCGGCCGTTTCGTAATCGGTGGTCCTCACGGTGATACAGGCCTGACAGGCCGCAAGATCATCGTTGATACCTACGGCGGATGGGGTCGCCACGGTGGCGGTGCGTTCTCTGGCAAAGACGCCACAAAGGTAGACCGTTCAGCCGCTTACATGGGTCGCTATGTGGCCAAGAATATTGTCGCCGCTGGTCTGGCCGATCAGTGCGAAGTTCAGCTGGCCTATGCCATCGGTGTGGCAGAACCTGTCAGCATTCGTGTCGACACATTCGGCACAGGCAAGATTGAAGAAAGCAAGATCGAGAAGCTGGTTCGCGATCATTTCCCTATGACTCCAAAGGGAATTATCGAGCACCTGAAACTGCGTCGGCCTGTCTTCCTGAAGACAGCTGAAGGTGGCCACTTTGGTCGCTCCGGTGATGGCTTCACATGGGAAGCGACCGACAAGGCTGACGCTTTGAAAAAAGCTGCCGCGAAGTAGAACGCGCTGAGATCCGGGGCGAACGCGACTTTCGTTTTCGCCCTTCTTTGATGCAAAATCAGGGAGCCGACCACAACTGGTCAGCTCCCTGTTTTGCATTGATCACGAGTCAGAGTTTTCGCAATAAAATCGAGCCAGTCATAATTCGTCAGCGACTGGCACTTACGATCACGCATGTGGCTACTCTGCCGATTTCGGCAAGTCCCAGTCTTTCATTTCGCCCTGGCAAGGATGCACGGCCATGAGTTCCGGTTCAACCACGGATCCGCAGTTGCCGCATCTCCGCCCGGAAGTGCAAAGAATCATTGCGACAGGAAAAACGGGAGCCGCCGCACCAGTGGGCTCGACGGTCTCTGCCGTCCTGTTGACCGCGATTAGCCTGACCATGCTCTGGCTGTCCTTCACGCCAGTAGAATGCGCTCCGCTCGCATGGATCGCGCTCGTTCCTTTGTGTCAACTGCTGCGACTTCGAACGTTGCCTCGATTCACACTGCCCGGCGTCTGGATGATATCTGTGATCTGGGCCGTAGTCACTTTGCAGTGGATGCGACTGGGACATCCGGCAATGTATCTGGCTCTCCTGGCGCTCGGCATTTATGTGGGATTTTACATTCCCATTTTCCTCTGGGTCTGCAGACGTTGCATCTGCGGCGGACTTCCCCTTTGGCTGGCCGTGCCAGTGGTCTGGACCGCGCTCGACCTTGCACGCGCTTATCTTCTGACCGGCTTCTCGTGGTACTATCTGGGCCATACGCAGTATCGCTGGCTCAGTCTGATCCAGATCTCCGACATCACGGGAGCCTATGGTGTGACGTTTCTTGTGGCGATGGTCTCGGGTGCCATCGCAGAACAAATTCCTGCAGCGTGGCTGCGGAGATGGAACCTGGACGTCTCGGACATCGACAATCTTCAAAGTCGCAGATACCCGCTCGCAATCGCACTGCTGGCCGTTACTTTGTGTTGCCTGTATGGATTTGCTCGAAAGACTGCACCGGACAAGTTTCCGCAAGGGCCTGCTTTCGCGTTGATCCAGGGAAACTTCACGCCCGAAATCAAACATGATTCCGGTATGACACTGACCCGCTTCCGGACTCATGACACGCTGACTCGCAGCTCGGTCCGGTTACAACCCGATTTCATTGTATGGCCGGAGACGATGTTTTCATGGCCCGAGCAAAGTGCGGCGGAAGGAGTGACGGATAAAGATATCCTGTCGCAGATTCCTGCTGACGTTGTGCGAGACTACGGAAATCAGGCGGCAGTGCTTGCGGAACCATTTCGTCGTCGAGAAGTTCAGTCGCGTCTGGCAAATGACTCGCAGGCCTGCGGGGCCGCGATCGTAATGGGGCTGGAAGCGATGGTGGCGCAGAAGGACCGCCTGAGAGTCTACAACTCGGCGGCCTTTGCTCGCCCTGATCTCGGTTATTCGGGCCGCTACGACAAGATTCATCGAGTCGTTTTTGGCGAGTACATTCCGCTGAAGGATATCTTCCCGTGGCTCACCGACCTCACTCCGTTTGGAGCCAACTTCGGAATTGACGCGGGCAACACTCCGATGCTGTTTGAATACGCCGGCGTTCGAATCGCACCGCTGATCTGCTTTGAAGACACGGTACCACATCTGGTGCGCAGAATGGCTGCACAACGAGATACAAATGGACTCGAATGCGATGTGCTTGTGAATCTGACCAACGATGCCTGGTTTCGTGGCTCCAGTGAGCTGGATCAGCACCTGATCACGTCTGCGTTCCGCGCTGTCGAAACTCGCATGCCGATGGTTCGGTGCGTCAACGGCGGCGTTTCTGCGTTCATTGATGGGAACGGCCAAATCCGCGAACCCGAGCAGATCCTTGTGATGAAGGAACCTATCGAAGGGCTGAACCCGCCGCTCACAGAAGTGCAGGGGATGCGAGACCCCGCAACCGGTTTCTGGCGGCGACAATTCTCTGGCATCATCTTCGGCCACGCTCCGCTGGATCCTAGAACATCACCATACGTGCAGTTTGGAGACTGGTTCGCCGGTCTTTGCCTGCTGGCGATGGCTGCTTTTCTGACCAAATCGTTTATCCGAGGCGCGTGACTTTTCGAGATTCGCGAATTTCGTTACGTCCAGCTGCCGAAGAACGCGTGCAGTACGCTACAACGTTTCCGGAATTTCGTCCGGGGGATACCGTCAATTGACGATTTGTGGTCTTCGCACGAAGATGTGAAGACGGATCCATCGATTATTATCACCGTCACACAAACATCAACATTCTGTCGAAACATCATTCAAGGCTGGTTATGCATTACAAGTTTGAAGGAAAAAGCGCACTCGTCACAGGCTCATCAAAGGGAATCGGTAGCGCTGTTGCAATTGCTCTCGCCCAGGGCGGCGCGAACGTCACGATCAACTGCAGTTCCAGCGTGGATCAGGCAGAAGGAGTCGCCGAAACCATTCGCAAGATGGGCCGTAAAGCCATCGTAGTCGCCTGCGACGTTTCCGACCTCGCAGCTGTTGAAGACATGGTCAAAAAGACGGTCGATGCATTCGGAAGTCTGGACGTGTTTGTTTCCAATGCCGTTTACAGCGATCGTCAGCTGATGGTGGAAGCCGACATGAAAGGCTTTCGCCGCACCATTGATGTCAGCATGTGGGGCGCTCTGCACGGTGTTCGAGCGGCCTCGCAGCAGATGCTGAAGCAGGGCAATGGTGGTGCGATCACGGTCATCAGTTCGCCGCACGCGATCATTCCCATTCCGACGGCGATGGCCTACAACATGGCCAAGGCTGCCATCGACCACATGGCTCGGACCGCGGCGATCGAGCTGGTGAAGTCCGGCATTCGAGTGAACGTGTTTCATCCGGGCTGGATTGACACGCCTGGCGAGCGAAAATTCTTCTCCGAAGAGCAGCTGAACGAAGGCGCACAGGGACTACCGATGGGCCGCATGGGAAGTCCCGAAGAAATGGCTCATGGAGTCTGCTTCACTCTCAGCGACGAAGCGTCTTACATGACCGGTTCCACTCTGACCATGGACGGCGGCGTTGGTTTGCCATGGTGGTCCAAGCGGACGGAAGGCAAACAGTAATTTCCGACCAGGCCCTGTGATTCCTGTCGTCCACTGATGCAGACGTAAAAGAAGCCCGTCTCAAAATGGCCGGGCTTCTTTGCTTTGAATCAATGAAAGAACAACCCGTCTTTAGTGAGTTCCGCAGGAACCATTTGTGTCATTGCTGAGCGTGACAGACGGCACTCCCGGACTGCGAACCGAAGCGAAGTAGCGATTGTCACGAATCCAGTCTTCACGCGAATAGGAGATGACTGAAGAATCGGTTTCGCGAACTTCAATGTGAGACAGTCGAAAACCCATTTCGGTGATTTCGGTAAACATCATCCACGCCAGGTTTTCTACACTGGTCGGACCGTTGAAGAGTTTCATCTTGAAGTTCTCGCCGGTCCGTCGGCAATGGTCCTTCAGCGTTTCGTACAACGGATCCTGAATGTTGATCAGCATTCCGTGGTCGTAGAGCGACTTCAACCACGGTTCGACTTTTTCATCAAAGGCGCCAAACAAAGTGCTGATGTCGCCGTCTCGTTCCACTTCAAAAAAGCAGCGCAGCCCATACCGATGCCCGTGCAGATTGCTGCACTTGTCCATCAGCGTTTCGTTGCGGTGAGCGGCGTAAAATTTGTATTCTTTTTGGATAATCATGGCTGACTCCGGAATCAACTCTGACAGGCGACGTCTCGTAGGATCAGACCGTGTCAGGATAACAAAAAATCGGCCGAGTTCCCGCGTCAATACATTTTACGCCGTTGATTTTCAGGAACGCCCTCGCTGGTTGTCAATCCACGCGGTGCAAAGCCACTCAATCTCAGTGCCATGTTCCGCAGCGTGCCCGCCGAACAGACCCTCTTTACTGCTTTCGAAAGTCTGAGAGACGCCGTCGAGACTGGCCGCACACCCGCACACCGCCAAAGATGAGCCTCTTCCCAGGACCGACCGTGCTTTTCGATGCTCTGCCGAAAGTCGCAGTTTGTTCGCGGAGCAGGAATCTTCCGAAGCCGCCGAATTCCTTGAAATGATCTCCAAAATGCCCGAACAGTTAACGCTCTACAGCGCTCGCCTGAAACACCGACGCAACGAAGTCGCCAAAATCCTTCAGGCCAGACTGGAAGGCGAAGCGAGAGCCCGAATGGAAGGCGAAGAAATCGGTGAGGCACGTGGTTGAATCGCGATCCAGCAGGAACTTCCTGGACAACGTGTAGGACGGCTGTAGCATCTGCTGAGTGCCACGCCGCTCAATTGCACGCCATCGCTGATCAAATGCAGCGACAGTTGCGTGCCCGTAACTTGTGAACAATCAGCAAACTATGAATACATCGAGTTCATGACGACAACAGCTTGTTGTTTTCTGTCCACAGTCAGCAGCTGCCTCCTGAAAACCCCTATTGTCGGCAGACTTTGCTACATCCCGGGGCAGACGCGCAAAAGCTCGAAACTATTTCCAGTCTCTGCCATAGGCCGGCCCTATGCTGGTTTGGGGCGAATCGTGGAAATTGCTTTTCAGAAACTCAGAACCATTGGGCGTCCGCGAGATCCACACGGATGAAGATCGTTGCGGAGTTCACATCACTACTCACTATTCAGCGTTACTTAACCCACTTTTCGTCACACTTCTTCAATTTCGAAGGAGTCGGGATCACAGAACCATTCCTGCAAGAGAGCAAAACATGCCTTCGTTCAACTGGCTCCGAAACATCACCTCTCCTGGAAAACGAATCTCACGTCGCAGAGTGAAAAATCACACTTCGACCACGGCCTGCTTCGCACTGGAACTCGAGAAACGAGTCCTGCTGAGTGCCACCGCGGGTTTTAATTCCGATACCGGACGATTGCTCGTCACCGCGACAGATGCCGAGACGCTTGCTGTCGGCAGTGATAACGCTGGCAATGTGACATTCAATGGTTCATCGCTGATCAGCGGGAATTCTCCCGTCACCGCCGCCAGCGTGAAATCGATTGTTGTTAACGGCGGCTCCGGTAACAACTTCATCCGACTGTCAGGTGTGACCGCAGCGGCGTTTCCTGCCCTGACTTCCGTTCAGATTAACGGCAACAACGGCAACGACACTATCGCTGGCAGCGAACTTGCGGATGTCATTCGCGGCGGTCTTGGCGACGATGTGATCATCAGCAACGGCGGCAACGATACGGTGTCTGGAGATGACGGTCTGGATCGCATCAGTGCGGGAGCTGGAGATGATATCGCGGTCGGTGGTGGCGGCAACGATTCGATTTCCGGCGGAACTGGCCTCGATCGAATCTTCGGCGGTCTTGGTGACGATACTCTCAACGGCGACGACGATAACGATCGGATTCATGGTCAGGAAGGTATCGATCGCGTACGCGGAGGTCGTGGCGATGATATCATGACGGGCGGCGATGGAAATGACGTTCTGAACGGCGATGACGGTGCCGACAGCGTGACTGGCGACAGTGGAGACGACACGGTCGTTGGCGGAGTGGGAAATGACTCGATCGCCGGAGGAATTGGTGCTGACGAGCTTTACGGAGGAATAGGTGACGACAGACTGTCCGGCGATGACGGAAATGACATTCTCTACGGTCAGGAAGGACTCGATTCGCAGCGCGGTGGCGCTGGTGACGATTTTCTGAATGGCGGGGATGGCAACGATACGTTGTCTGGTGATGACGGACTTGATCGCATCAGTGCGGGAGCTGGAGATGATATCGCGGTCGGTGGTGGCGGCAACGATTCGATTTCCGGCGGAACTGGCCTCGATCGAATCTTCGGCGGTCTTGGTGACGATGCTCTCAACGGCGACGACGGTGCCGACAGCGTGAATGGCGACAGTGGAGACGACTCGATCGCCGGAGGAATAGGTGACGACAGACTGTCCGGCGATGACGGAAATGACATTCTCTACGGTCAGGAAGGACTCGATTCGCAGCGAGGTGGCGCTGGTGACGATTTTCTGAATGGCGGGGATGATGGCGATACGTTGTCTGGTGATGACGGACTTGATCGCATCAGCGGCGGAAATGGCGACGACAACATTCTCGGCGGCACCGGCGTTGACAACTGTCTCGGGGGAGCCGGTGTGGATCGCATCTACGGCGGCGCGGGCGATGACAGACTGAACGGTGATGATGGCGATGACCATATCTACGGACAGGACGGCAGCGATGTGGTCAGCGGCGGGCTGGGTGCTGACCATGTTTCCGGCGGTCTTGGTGATGACTCCCTGAGCGGCGACGACGGCAATGATACGCTTCGAGGTGACGATGGTATTGATCATCTTCAGGGCGGTGGTGATGATGATGACCTGGACGGTGGAGATGGCAACGACGACGTGAATGGCGATGTGGGTAACGACCTTGTACGTGGTGGTCATGGTAATGACCGAGTCGACGGCGGGGCTGGACAGGATGACCTGTTCGGTGGTGAAGACGACGATTCCCTGTTCGGCGGTGATGGTGACGACAACATCACTGGAGGTTCTGGAACTGACGACCTTCGTGGCGACGACGGCGATGATCATCTTCACGGCGGCGGCGATGACACGCGCGATGGCGGCGCGGGAGATGACGTGGAAGATGAAGACGGCGAAGATGATCTGTAAAAATTGCTGTCAGACATCCAGATCCTGAACCGCTTCTGCGAAAATGTGGACCGCACGATGGCAATGGGTTCGATTCCGAGGGAGTCAGTGACCGGCGAAGGAAATCTTCCTGGTGCTGACTTCCTTTTTTATTGATCCCATCGAGCCTTGTGCTGCTAACTCACTTCCCCAACTCGCCGCAGATACGCAAATTTTTCTGCGATATTTATTCGAAAGTTTCTGCTACATTTCCTGTGGGACTATTTTTGCTGGGCAGTTTGAAGCCCAGCTTTGTGCAGAGGATTTTCTGGTGGTCGATTGGTTTTGAGATGCAGCGGTTTAGTATTTCGAGGCGCGAAGCGAGTTTGCAGTACGACGCCCCTCGAGCGAATGCCGGACAGTTCAGCAGGATCGATCGGGGGGCATTCACCTTCTATCGAACTTTTATCAAAACACACCTGCATAGCCACGTGTCAGGCAAGTGACCTGAGTTGCGGATCAGACGTTCGCGAACGCCCGCATTGATGCGACACTGACAGCATCAAATGAAGCGGTGGATGCTGTCCACGCCTATGTAGTGGCCTCGATTGGCGTCAACCTGATTGCCTCCACCGCCGCCACTGGCTTTGCCTTGCTGCGAGAACGCAGTGCAATCAATGCGATGACCATGGCTCAGAAGGAAGCCCTCAACGCCGCCTGCACGGCAACGCTGGCCAATCTTGCTCCGGACCTCATCGGCCGCAACGCCAGTGAATCGCTCGACGACCCGATTGCGATTGCCGCTGCAGGAAACAACGCGGCTCAGGCTGTCAAATCAGCCTGGGAAAACGTCAACAACCTCCGAGCCCGCGCCGCCTCCACCTTCGCCGGAATGGGACCCGGCGGATTCGCGATGACATTTGCGGGGTTTACTACGGGCATCGGTGAATGGCTCGGCTGCAGAATGGCGTATGGCATGGGCGGCTGGAGCCGGCGCCGTTGATGGGCTGGCAATGACGGAAGAAGTAGATTCGCCGTCCCAAGAGGCCTGCCGCTGGTATTCTTTCCCACCGTTCGATCATACTCGCTGGAAGACAAAAACGGCATCACTTCACGCTCAGGAAATACAGCGTCTTTCCGTCCGGGGACCAGTCGTTGCCGAGATTGTTTCGGTCGTTTGGCTGACCCATAAGGAGAGTGGGTTTGCCTTTGGCTTCAAAGTTATAGACCCAGAGCTGGCCCGGGCCGTTAATGATGGGGCCTCCGGGAAACGTCAGTCTCTTGCCATCTTTCGACCATCCGATGTCAGGATTGAAACCTTCTGCGTCGCAGCAGACTTGCAGGTCCGGGCCGCTGCCCTCCGCTGAAACCGTTGCGAATTCCGAGTTCCCGTTGGCGCGTCTGCCAAGTATGCATATTCGACGACTGTCAGGCGACCACTCCGGATTGTGCATCAGATGGCGATAGGGCGACTGCCCTGCGCCGAAGACTTCCTGACGCGTCCCCGAACGGACATCGTACAAAACCAGGTCGCCACCCCGAACGAAAGCCAGCGTCTGTCCATCTGGAGACCATGTGATGCCCCATCCTTCTTGATCAATCAGCCGTTCCTGCTCCTGATTCACTTTGCCGATATAGACACCCCGGCCGCCATCACCGCGTCCATATCTTGAAAACGCAATCCAGCGCCCATCGGCAGACCACGTCGGCATTGCTCCTATCCCGAGATCGGACACGATTCCGGTCTTGAGATGCACGAGCAGCAAATGAGCGTCTGTCAGCGCCTGCCCATGCTTCCAGCCGTCGACACCGATCCATTCACCGTCCGGTGAAACTTCCGGCGAATTGATGATGGGGTAATTGGGAACGGCCGCCACTGTGCGAAGATTTGTCCCATCGGCATCGAGTGCCATGATCTCAATAATTGGTCCAGTCGGCAACGATGGCGATACTGGCACGGAATCATCCAGGCTTGCAGCGACAACGGTCTTCGCTTCCGGCAATTTCTGTGCGGACAGCTCTTGCGCCATTGCAGAACTGACGAGGATTGAGAGCGCAACAGCAAATCGGTTCTGCATGGTTCAAAGACTTTCGTAGAAGATCTCGACGACGCCCAAAGCGAGCCATCGCTTCATAATATCTTCTGAATCAATGATTACGAGGAACCAACTCTCTTGTTGGCTCCTGAGCGGCGATCCTCGTATCCCCGGGCTAAAGCCGCGAGGCAATCGTACGCGGCTGTTCCATGGCCAGTCGCAATCGATGACGACACGCCCGCAAGTTTTCTTACGGCATTCCGGATCCCAAAAAGGAGGCTACGACGGGAGGCGGATATCCGTGAGCGCTTCAAACCCCGAAACGACGTCAAACAGTTCTTCGTCAATATTGCTTTGACGCAGTCGATGGAAAGTGCTGTTGAGGTCGATCAGCAATTCATCGATGTTCTTATCCGCTCGTTGCATGGCTGCCAGCCGACTGGCATTCTCGCTGGCCAGCGATTCAGCACACGCTCTGAACAGTGAAACGAAAAGGTATTCGCGGATGAGCGATCGCAGTGTGACCGTGCCGCCACTCAACACCTCGGGCAAATTTTTTGTTGGCCAGGGTCGCCGGGCCAGTTCACCGATCCACGCGGCATCCAGTGGAAGCAGACGTTGACTGACAGGTGCGTAGACCGCTCCCGAACCCGGACGATTGTAGATGAGATGAAGTTCGCTGGTCTCACTGTCTGCATGTTGTGTCTCGCTGGCCAACAGAATGCGACCAATGAGCGGCGTGATGGCTTTGACAGACGTCGGGACATGAAAAACCTCAAGCGGCGGCAGTCCCGCGTCCATCAAATGCGAGTGAACACGTTCACCAACAGCCCAGACCTGCGGTTCGCCCGAAAGCTCAGTCAACGTTCTAATCGCATGCTCGGACACGACATCATTGAATCGGCCCACGAGGCCCTGATCCGAACCGAATACCACGGCCCCGATCCTCCGCGGACCTGATGACGGCGAAGGTTGCAGAAATGACGCCTCAGGTCCAAGCCGCTGAAGGCAGACGGTTAATCCCAGCTCAACGGTCCGCGAGTAGTCTGCCAGTGCGAGTACAGAGTTCTCGTACTGCACGATACTCGATGCCGCGATGGCCTTCATCGTCCGCACAACGGACTGCAGATCGCCTGCACCCACGATCTTACGCCGCAGACTTGCAACGGTCGCTGTCATGATGCAGCCTCTGGTGTTTCTGAGGTTTTTGAGGTCAACGCGGAGATGGCTCGGCGCGCTAACTCGAGGATCGCCTGTCGGTCGTGTTCACTCAGCTTCTTGCCACTCTTTAAATGTTCGCGGACTTCCGCTGGGATATCAGCCGCAGATTCACGGACGGCTTTCTCGGCATCGATCATTTTGTTCAACGGGACCGGCTCGAACAATTTGGCAGTCAACGCCAGTAAAACAGCGATCTGTCCTTCCACGGACACGGGAGCAAACTCAGCCTGCTTAAGACAGGCACGAATTCGCTGGCCGTGATCGATTCTCCTGCGAGTGTCCTCATCCATCCGGGCTCCGAAGCGAGCAAAACTCTCGAGCTCTTCGAACTGCGCGTAGGACAACTTTAAATCGCCCGCGACGGCACGATAAGCGGCCAGCTGGGCTTTACCACCGACGCGTGATACGGATTTCGTCACATCCACCGCAGGCAGGACTCCCAGATCAAACAGCGAGGGAGAAAGATAAATCTGTCCGTCGGTGATGGAGATCAGATTCGTTGGGATGTACGCTGAGATGTTTTGTGCTTCGGTCTCGATGATTGGCAAGGCCGTCAGCGAACCTCCACCCAGTTCTTTACTCAGGTGCGTCGATCGTTCCAGTAACCGCGAGTGGATATAGAAGATGTCACCGGGAAAGGCTTCGCGTCCGGGCGGTCGACGCAGCAAGAGCGACAGTTCGCGATACGCACGAGCATGATGCGTGAGATCATCATAGACGATCAGGACATCCCGACCTTGTTCCATGAAATGTTCGGCGATGCTGGTGGCGGCGTAAGGAGCTGCATACGCCAGTCCCGGTGCATCGTTGCCTTCTGTGACCACGACAACCGTGTATTCCAGTGCTTTCTTTTCGCGTAACGTCGCCACGGCTTTGGCGACGGCCGCTGCGCGTTGACCGATAGCGCAGTACACGCAGATGACATCCTGGTCGCGCTGGTTGAGAATAGTGTCCAGCGCGATTGCGGTTTTTCCCGTCTGTCGATCTCCCAGAATCAACTCGCGTTGTCCGCGCCCGATCGGCACCAGTGCGTCGACGACTTTGACTCCCGTCTGAAGCGGTTGCGTCACGGGCAGACGGTCCATGATGGCTGCGGCCTTCCGTTCAATTGGCAGTCGCAGGCTCGCCTGCACCGGGCCTGCTCCATCCAGAGGACGACCGAGCGGATCGATGATTCGCCCCAGCAGTCCATCGCCAACAGCAACGTCCATGACACGTCCGGTGCGCTGCACTTCATCGCCGGCGTGGAGATGCCAGTAGTCGCCGAGCAATACGACGCCGATCTCGTTTTCGTCGATGTTGAAAGCGATACCAAACACGCCGCCCGGAAACTCCAGCAGCTCTTCGTAGCCCACATTAGGAAGACCGGTAACTTTGGCGATGCCCGTTGAAACTGTCACAATGGTGCCTGCGTCGCGCGGTGTCAGCTCAAGCGAAAACGCTTCGGTAGTCTGACTGATCCGGGCAAATGTTGCGTCGAGCACTGCATGCACTTTGTTCCCTGAATGGCTCATGAGACCACTTCGCTTTCCGCTTTGGTTTCCTGATCAGAGGCCGCAGACGCTGCGTGCGGATCGATTAACTCAGCGATATCCTGTTCCAGTGCCTTGAGATATTCGTCGATACTCCAGGCAATTTTCCGGCCGCTGCAGATCACCTCAATGCCAGCGATCCTGTCTGCTGCGATTTCGAAACGCAGCGGGACATCGACCTCGAACGTCTGGTTTATCGCTCGCTGAATTTCGGATTGTTGTTCAGCTGGCAATTCGAACGTACTTCGCACACGCGCTGGTTCGGAAGACTTGTTCAAAACCTCGCCGAGTTCCTGCCTGGCGCGACCATTCATATCCCGGACACGACGTGTAAACACTTGCGTCATGCTCGCTTCCAAGTTTGTGTCGGCCAGATCTTTCAGCATCCTGCGTGTGATGGAAAAGACCTGCTCCTGGGCTCGATGGCTGATTTCCTCAATGATCCTGTGCTGCTCGCTTTCCATCGCTTCGTGTCGCTTTTTGCTGATCACATCGGCTGCGAGCTGTGCGTCGTCGAGCAGTTTTTGGCGTTTGAGGCTGATCTCTTCCTTCATCTGAGTCACCAAACCATCACGGTTCCGATCGAATTCTTCGTTCTTACGTTCGAACTGGTCACGCTCCTGGCGAGCCTCCAGCCTCTTTGCATCCGCATCGGCAAGTTCCTGAGCGATGCGCTGTTCTCGTGCATCGATGGCGTCGAGAATCGGCTTGTAAAGAAAACGCTTAAGCAACCAAACCAGAATCAGAAAGTTAGTGGTTTGCGCGACAACCGTGAACCAGTCGATCAGCATGGTTTATTGTCCTGTCGCCTGAGAAATGAAGTGGTTCCAGAATGGGTTGGCAAAGATCAGAATCATGGAGACCACAAAACAGTAGATCGCCGTTGATTCAATCATGGCCAGTCCGACAAACAGAGTTCGAGTGATCGTCTGAGAGGCGTCGGGTTGTTGTGCGAGGGAACTTAGAGCGGTGGCGACCGCCTTGCCTTCGCCAAAAGCCGGAGCCATCGTGCCAAAAGCGGTTGTGATGCCTGCGGTAATAATCGAGGCCACCGCGATGATGGTTATGCTGTCCATGTGAGTTCCTGTTGCGTTATGTACCGGAAGGAGAAGCGTTGATTTCCGAGGGGGATTCAGTCGGGTGCGACTGCGTGGCCGCTGCAATGTAGACGGCTGCAAGAATGCTGAAAATGTAGGCCTGCACCAGACCGGTCAGCAGTCCGAGCAGTGTCATCACAATCGGAAACACAAAGGGTGTGATTGTCAGCAGGATACCAATGATCATGGCTCCGCTCATCATGTTCCCAAACAGACGCACAGCCAGTGCCAGAGTGCGTGAGACTTCGCTGATCAGGTTGAAAGGCAGCATGATAACGGTAGGTTGTATGTACGATCTGAGGTAACCGCCGATCCCCTGCTCCTGAACGCCAAACAGTGGCACCGCGACAAGCACACTGAGGGCCAGGGCCGCAGTCGTCGACAGTGAGCCGGTGGGCGGCTGATATCCCGGGACGATCGTGAACAGGCTTGCGGCGGCAATGAACAGGAAGAGCGTTCCCAGAAAACCCAGATACTTCTGAGGCTGCTTCAGGCCCACGTCACCAATCTGTGTGACGATTCCGGTGACGATGATCTCCAGCAGGTTTTGCCAGCGCGATCGCGTATGTTCGCTGGACAGTCGACGTGTGATCAACATGGAACCGATCGCAAGGATCAGCATCAGTCCCCAGGTGAAGACGATCGTCGCGTTCAGTTTAAAAAAACCGTACTGGCAGAAGATAAGTTCATCCGGGCTAAGTTGCATGCCTTGCCTCCTGTGCTTCCGGAAGTCGCATCTCGGTTGAGGGCCGGGTCAGCCACATCACAACGAAACGAGCGACGAGGAATCCGAGCAGGCAACTCAGCAATCGTGGCCATTGACCACCGCCTGCAAAATAGAATCCGAACATCACCACACTGGTTCGTATCAGGAAGCTGCCGAGAAACCATAATGCAGGCTGCTTTGCAACCAAACCTTTGCGAACAGTCCACCACAGACCGCCAAAGAAGATCGCGCCCAGGATCAGTCCCGCAAACGCCGCCAACCCAATTGCTGCTGATTCATTCATAAATATCCTCTGTATTCGTCTTCTTTTCATTCATTTTCATCATCGCGCATCGACTTGTCTTCTTTGGCAACCCAGAGCCAGGCATTCAGGCAGCCAATAGTTAATCCAGCCATCAGCAGAGCCAGAGTCCAGGATCGTTCGGTGAAATGCTGCCGGTCTAACCACAGCCCGAGCGCAGCGCCCAGGAGTGTTGGTATCGCAACGGACCAGCCGATCAGCCCCATCATACCCAAGCCAGACCAGACGCCGGGCGAACGATTGCGGCGGGCCTTAAGTTTGCGTGCGGCCCTCGTGCCAATCGCGCGACTCATTGCTGAAGATTGTTGCGCATCCGGAGATGCGCCTGGTTCGGGGGTTTTGTCATTCATAATGGAGACTTGCCATTCGACGTATGAAACCACTTTCCATTCTCGCCAGCACGACACGGACACTTTGTTCATGCTCATCCAGGGTCAGGAACTCCCTCTCAACCGCTTCGCGAAGGTCAGCCAGCTCCGTTCCTCCAATGGCATTACGAACCGAAACCAGCACTTCCTGGCCGGTCTTCACAAGCACTCCTTCGTCCACCGCGATGTAAAATTCACCTTCGGCTTCAGTCTCAACGACCAGAATTCCCGCCACGAGTGATGCCACGCAATCCAGTCGATTGGGTAACAGACCAAAGGAACCTTCCTGTGTCTCCGCAATAAGGCGCGTCACGCCAGATCGCTCAGCGTAGACTTCGAACGGCAACAGCACTTTAAGCTTCATTTGCGATGACTGCATATTTGGCTTTCTGTTGAGTTGCGTCAGGCTACACTTTTCTCGATGGCGTAGTGTTCGTTTTTTTCTCCGCTATCCGGTCTGCTTTTTTTGCCTCGTCAACGTTGCCGATCATGTAGAGCGAACTCTCGGGGTAATCTTTGAATTCATCATTGAGGATGCGTTCACAGCCATCGAGTGAGTCTTCGAGATTGACCAGTTTCCCCGGGATTCCGCTGAATTGTTCCGTGACCACAAACGGCTGAGTCAGAAATCGCTCCAGTCGCCGCGCGCGGGCAACCACGTTCCGATCTTCCGGCGAGAGTTGCTCAAGCCCAAGCATGGCGATGATGTCCTTGAGGTCTTCGTACTGAGCCAGCGTGCGACGGATATCCTGCGCCAGACGATAGTGCCGCTCGCCCACAATCCCGGGTGTGGCCATTTTGGAACTGGATTGCAGCAGATCGACGGCTGGATAAAGTCCTTCACTGGCGCGTTTGCGAGACAGCACGAGCGATGCGGAAAGGTGCGAAAACGTATGCACGGCCGCGGGATCGGTCAGATCATCTGCCGGAACATAAACTGCCTGAATCGATGTGATCGCGCCCGTGTCAGTGTTGGCAATTCGTTCTTCCAAAGCGGATAACTCTGTGCCCATCGTCGGCTGATATCCCAGTCGCGAAGGCATCTGCCCCATCAGTCCCGACACTTCCATGCCCGCCTGAATGAAGCGAAAGATATTGTCGATCAGCAGCAGGACATCACGCCGCTCATCGTCACGAAAGTATTCGGCCATTGTCAGCGCGGTATGTCCAACACGGAAGCGGCTGCCCGGCGGTTCGTTCATCTGACCGAACACCATCACCATGTTTTCCAGGACGCCGGCTTCCTTCATCTCACGATAAAGCTCTTCACCTTCACGCGATCGCTCACCGATGCCGCAGAAGATACTGACGCCTTGATGCTGGCCGACCATGTTATGAATCATCTCAGTGAGCAGAACGGTCTTGCCGACCCCAGCACCACCAAAAAGGCCAGCTTTGCCGCCACGTTCCAGTGGCACAAGCACATCGATCACCTTGATGCCCGTTTCGAAAACTTCAGATTTTGTCGATCGCCGTGCCAGAGGTGGCGGCAATCGATGTGCGCTCCGCCACTGGACATCCTCAGGCGGTGGCTCACGATCAATCGTGTTACCGAACACATCGAACATTCGTGAGAGCACTCCCTTGCCAACGGGTATTTGCAAAGCCTGCCCGGTGTCCTTCACATCCATGCCTCTCGCCAGGCCCTGTGTGGGCGTCAACGCAATTCCTCGGACACGATGTGCATCCTGCTGCGCGAGCACTTCGATGACGATCTGGTCTTTCTCGCCAGCGAGCAGCACGTTGTGAATGGCTGGCAAGCCTGACTCGAAACGAACGTCGACCACACTGCCTCGCACGGAAACAACCGTGCCCGACGTCGGCCCGATCTTTTGTGAAGATGAGTGACTCATGGGCGATCCTGAAGCATCGGTGCCCCAGCCGAAATCTCGTCCCGGTCTAAATGACGTAAACAAAGCGTTTGGGGTAATGCATTCATAAGATCAAAGCCGCCTTTCGTGTGCGTGGGCCAGTCGAGATACGCCAAAAACTGGCCACAGGGCATTATCACATGTCGTGCTGCCATTGATGCCCTTGATGCTCGTAACGCGATTTATGCCACTGTATGCCGCCATCACGCCTGCCAAAATTCGAGCATCACACACGTGAAGAGGGCGAGCACGAAGCCAACTCCTTCAAGGTGTTTGATCAGACCCTCGCCCGCTGCCCAGAGACTCAGAACAACGAAGCCAGTCAGAATCAGGAACGTGGCATACGGGGAAACGCCGATGCCCGAAACTGCACGAAACTGCACGATCTCCCCGAACCATCTCATGTTCGGCTTTCGGAAGAAGGCTCCAAAATGAAAACAACTTTGCCGCCACTGGCAGTATTCTTTCATTGATATTTCCGAAACGTCACGCCTCCAACTCAGGGAACGTGCGGTCAAATGATGAGCCGTTACCGGCCACTTTGAGCGAAAAACGACCGGGCGGACATGCATCCCTCTGTTTGTCCGGAATCTCAAGTCTTACGGCGGGTTTCCGCCTCGAATTCCAAACGCTTCAAAACGAGCAGCCAGGAACAAAAACAGGAAAGCACATCCCATACCGGAAACGGTTCTGGGACTTGTTCGGAAGGACTCCGGCTTTCAAAAGATTCAGCGACTTCACAAGCGTGAATAAGAGAATTGAAGATCGAGCGTCAGCAGCGGATGCTGCGAGACCGGATGCTCGGGATGTAAGCAACGAGCCTCGTGAAAAAGCGGATAGGCTGGCCCCGGTAGCTTTGGATCCGATAGCTTTGGATCCGATAGCTTTGGCCCCGATAGCTTTGGCCCCGGTAGCTTTGGATCCGCCGAGAAAGAAGTTCACAACGCGGCGAGACAGCAACAAGGGATCTCGGTCGATGAGTTTGGATCAGTCTCTGAAACGACTCAACCGGAGGGAGCGTCAGATTCCGAAGAACAAGGTCGGCGCGATTTTGAAGGAGTGTGGTCCGATCCTTGAGCGTCTGGCCTGCAGTGCGAAGACGTGGGTGGCACTTTTGCTCTGCACGAATGGGAATTAGTCAGTGAAGCACCGAAGGCATGCTGAATCAGGCCGTGCAGAATTGGCCGTTACTGTGGAACACATGGTGTTTGAGACAGGTGTCGAACAGCGTTGTTTGCGTCCTCTTTTTGTTGACCGTCGAGTTCCGCCATATGTTTTTTCCGGCAAGGATCGAGTCATGGAATGACTCGCCTACGCAGGTCAGCCGTTTTCAGGAAGTTTCTCACACAGCGGCGTTTCAGTGCTGATCGCGGGCGGGACTTTGACTTGTATCTCCATCCCTTCCACTCGCACCTCATAGCAGGCGCTGCGGATCTTGCTTTTGGAATTGTCCAGCCAGGTTCCGTCGGTCAGGCTGAATCGCCAGGCGTGCCACGGGCACATGACGGCATCGTCTTCCACGTGCCCCTCCGCCAGCGATGCACCCATGTGTGGGCAAAAGTCGTTGATGGCAAGGTAGCGGCCCTGAGACAGGAAAACGCCCACAACAGTCCCACCGATTGCGAACGAACGCCCCTGGCCTTCAGGAATGTCGCCTACTTTTGCTACGGTCTGAAATTCTGACATAAATCGGGTACTCCTGAAGAATTCGCGGGATTCTGGGGTCTCAGCGGCGATTGTCAAATGGGGAATGGCATCGAATACTGGCGAAAACGAATCACTTCCGTTTCCGCAGACGCTACAATCGTCACCCGGAAGTTCAGATCAGGTCAGAGACAGCGGTGCGGCGCACCGTTGCTCAGTGCTCAGGTTGTCGAAAGAGTTTTCTCATGTTTGCGGATCGCGTGATTCTTTATGTCCGAGGCGGTGACGGCGGCAATGGCTGCAGCAGTTTTCGTCGTGAGATTTATGTTCCTCGCGGTGGCCCGGATGGAGGTGATGGCGGCGACGGGGGCGATGTTATCCTGACGGCCGACAGAAATCTCGGATCACTGGGGAACCTCGTCGGCCATCGACATTGGAACGCTGAACGCGGCCAGCACGGTCTGGGGTCACAGTGCACAGGCAAGTGCGGCAAATCAACGACGATTCTGGTGCCACCGGGAACACTGGTGAAGGACCTGAAGCATGGTCATGTTCTGAAAGATCTTCAGAATCATGGCGACAGCGTGGTGATCACAAAAGGCGGGCGTGGTGGCCGAGGCAATCAACGTTTTGCAACGCCTACCAATCGGGCGCCGCGAGAATCCGAAGAAGGTCATCCGGGCGAGTACCGGGAAATTATTCTCGAGCTGAAGATGATTGCCGACGTGGGTCTGGTTGGAAAACCGAACGCTGGCAAATCGACTTTGCTCAGTCGCGTCTCCAGAGCCACTCCGGAAATCGCCGACTATCCCTTCACCACCAAGTATCCGAATCTTGGCCTGGTGCATGTGGGTTATGATCATGAATACGTCCTTGCGGACATTCCCGGTCTGATTGAAGGTGCGCACGCCGGCGCTGGACTTGGGCACGAATTCCTGCGTCACGTCGAACGAACTCGCTTGCTGGTACATCTTGTCGAACCCGATCCGATGGACCAATCGGATCCTCTCGACAACTACACTCAGATCCGCGAAGAGCTGCGTCTTTATGATGCGTCTCTTGCAGAGCGTCCTGAAATTATCTGTGTCACAAAAGCTGAGCTGCCGGATGCGGCGACCTGTGCCGAACTATTGCGGGAAGTCACGGGCCGTCCGGTCTTCCTGATTTCTGCGGTCACCGGGAAAGGGCTTCCAGAGTTAAACCGGCTGATCATCCAGCGGTTGGGTGAATTGAAACAATCCGAAAAATCCGTTCCAGAACCTGCGGCTGTTCCGCCGCAGACAGAAACCGCCTAGTGCTCGGTTTAAGGCTCAGAAAAGGGGTCCTAAACCCATAGCGAAAGGGTACTCCTTACTATTGGTTTCGCACATTTTCTGAGCCTGCAGCATTAAAAAAGTGCCGACCGGGTGCGCAGATTTCAGCAAAGCGTCGTAAGCACCATCACTGAGATTCCCCTTGAATCAAGTCCTGTTCATTACGCTGCGTCAGATCATCGCAGGAAGCAACTATGAAAGTTCTGCTCGCTAGTCCACGTGGATTTTGTGCCGGCGTCAATATGGCCATCGAGTGTCTGGATGAAGCGATCCGGCGCGTAGGCCCCGGGATCTTTGTCTATCACGAGATCGTTCACAATAAATATGTGGTCGATCGGTTCACTCAGCAGGGAGTGAAGTTTATAAACTCCATCGAGGAAGTTCCGATCGGCGGAATTCTTCTGTTCAGCGCGCACGGAGTTTCGCCTGAGATTCGTGCCCTTGCTCGCAGCCGAAAGTTGCAGACAGTGGACGCCACCTGTCCGCTGGTGACTAAGGTGCATTTGGAGGCGATCCGCTACGCTAATCAGGGCTACAACATCATTCTCATCGGCCATGAAGGTCACGATGAGGTCATTGGTACGATGGGCGAGGCGCCTGAGAGTATCACGCTGGTGGAAACTCCCGAGGACGTCGGTCGGCTTCCCTTCACTGTCAACGACAAGCTGGCCTATCTGACTCAGACAACATTAAGCGTTGCCGAGGCGACCGCTGTCATCCAGGCTCTGCGGCTGCGATATCCGGGCATCGACTCGCCGAAAAAAGAAGACATTTGCTACGCCACAACCAATCGACAGGACGCGGTCAGACTGCTGGTCGAATCTGCGGACGTACTGATTGTTCTGGGCAGCCAGAATAGTTCCAACAGCCGACGACTTATGGAGATGGGTGTCTCCCGCGGCATGCCCAGTTTTCTGGTCGATGGTGCTCAGGAACTCAAGGAAGAATGGTTCAAACGCTCTGACACTGTTGCCGTGACCGCAGGAGCCAGCGCGCCTGAAGTGGTGGTGCAGGAATGCCTTGATTTCCTTCGTGAGAAATTCGATGCCGTGATCTCAGAAGAGGTTCTGCGTGAGGAAAACGTGCACTTCGCACTTCCACGCGAACTGTTTTCTCTGAAGCCTCAGGTTCCCGCCAGTACCGTACAAACATGAGGCACTCGATCGACCAGCGGTATTACCTTCGGTGCATAAATCGTGGTGAAACCCGTGGCCTTTCGATGCTCATCCAGTGCGGCCTGAGATTCCCAGCGTTCGATCAGGATGAACGTGCCGGAGACAGATCCGGATTCAAACGCTTCAAATCGAATGCAGCCGGGTTCGGCACGAGACAACTGCACCTGCTGAGCGAGCAATGATCGCAGTTCCGCCATGTGAGCGGGATCTTTAGCTGTCAGTATCACGGTCAGATCAATCATGGAAACACCAGTTAAGTTAGACAAAGAAATCGAAGCTGACGAAAACTGTGAAGACAGTTTTGAAAGCTTATATAGACAACAGGCCTCAGGAATACGGCCACATCAGGCCGCGCGGTTGGACTGAGTTTCCGCAACTGGCGCCACCACCACCACTGGAACGGGCTGTGAAGGGCTTTTCGCGAGGAATTTTCTTTTGAGACGACTCGTGCTGAAACGATTGACGAAATCGATTAACCACGGAGCAAAGCGTTTCATCTGAAACAGGAAATGTGCCGTCGGCGTAATCAGCACCTGTCGGCGATCACGACGAATCGCCTTCAGTGTGATCGCCGCCACTCGGTCGGGCGTGGTACACAACCAGTTCGGCGGCGACGGAACCGGCTTGCCCGGACGTCCGGAGGCTGCCGACGCATAGAGCTTCGTCGTGACAGGGCCCGGACAAATGGCCGTCACACCAACACCATGACGCCCGTATTCGGCTCGAAGCGATTCTGTAAAACCGATCAAGCCATACTTGCTGGTATGATATGCGGCAAAGCGACCGCCGGCGACAAGTCCGGAGATACTGCACATGTTGACGATATGCGAATCTGGGCGACGCAGCATCGATGGCAGAAGCTCGTGAGTGATCTGGATTGGTGCCAGCAGATTGATCGACATCAGCCAGTCCCACTGCTTCTGAGTCATCTGATCTGTCGGCCCATAATAGGCGACGCCCGCATTGTTGATCAGCAGATCAATGCCTCCGGTGGCAGCCAGACATTCCGGTATAACCTGCGACAAAGCAGCTCTGTTGGCGAGATCGCAGGTACGCGTCCAGACGCGCACGTGACTCGACGCCAGCTCCTGCTCCAGTGATCGCAGACCGTTCTCGTCGACATCAACGAGATACAAATGACAGCCTTCAGCGGCCAGAGCGGTGGCCAGTGATCGACCAATTCCCGAGGCCGCTCCTGTCAGAAAAGCGGTTCGGCCTTTTATCGTTTTCATGCGAATCTTCCTGATCCAATGCGTCTCGCAGCCATCCTGCTGCGTCAAATTTCAGCCAGAGTTTAACACATGCCGCATTTCAGTGGGAGATCGACCGCGGGCTGTAGTTTCCCGCCTTTTTGAGCGCGCACGGCATTCTTTACTTTCGATTTCTCTTGTAGGGTATTGCACAGCCTCGAGCCGGAACCTCAGTGGTCTCAGGACGTGTGTCGTTCAGCGATGCTTCAACAGCCAGTTCCACATAACGCACTGTGACCTGCTCAGAGTCTGTCTTGTCATCCATCGCACCTATGAACACCACCTGTCGATTCTTGTTTAACACAAAGAACTCGGGGGTGTAAATCGCTCCAAAGGAACTGGCAACCGCTTGAGTTTCGTCGATCAGATAAGGAAATGAAAACTGCTTCGCGTGAGCTCGTTCTTTCATTTTCTCGAGCGTCTCAGACGGCTTTCTGTTTGAATTGATCGCGACAACGGCGACGCCCGCCGGATGGTTCTCGTACTTCTTGTGCAAGGCCGTCAGGCGATCTTCGTAATCCACGGAGTAGGGACAGGAATTGCAGGTGAAGCAGACGACAACAACGGCCTTGTCTTTCAGATCGTCCAGCGAGTGCTGCTTGTCATCAATACCAGCCAGCTGCTTCCAGCCTGGCACTGGGTCACCGATCTTTAAACGCGAGTGCTCGTCAGCAACAAGGGTTGTCAGTCCCATTGTCATGGCGAATGCAAACAGAAATGTTGATCGGGCGATTCGTCTCATTGGAAACAACTCCACACTCAAAAGCCGTTGCCGTGAGGCCTGGAATTCAGACCACGTACAATGCCAGCGAAAAACAGCCGGCCCTGCTAAAAGCACTCTGTGGCGTTTGGCTTCATTCGACATGCTCATCCTGGCTCGGAAGCGGTGTGAAATCAACCCCTTTGCCGAAGCGCGAAAGACCATCAAAAGCAGACTTGAGTGAAAATCTCAAATTGATTAAGCCTTCCATGCCCTGTCGATCCTTTGCGGTTTCGATACGGCAGGAATTACTTTCAGCCTTGCTGGTCGGAAGTGATCTTGCCGTAAAAAAGGCTGTTTTCCCAGGGCAGGGCGGTGAGTCTGCCGGTATTTTCACGGTCGCACTCCGATTGTGAAATCTGTCAGAGTCTTCGTTCTATGCCCAACCTTCGGTCTATTTCATTTTCATCGAGCTTCAGCGGAACGGCAGATTTTGCCGGACTGATACACCCGGACGCAGTTGTTTCCGAATCACTCGTCTCCGGCAATCACTTCTTGAAGTTTCGACTGAAACTGATTTCCTTTTAGAACTTCAATGTATCACCGACCTTTTTACGGAGGCACTGCCATGTTGCGTGCATTCGCAACGGTTACTCTGTTTGCTGCGACTTTAATCTCACCATGCCTGACCTCATCAGCCATGGCGCAGAGCAAGACGTTTCCTTACGAAGCCAAAATCCTGGCCGATGAAACCTTCGCGCGCAGTGGCGCTGGTGAGGCTTACTATCCGACACAAAGTCTGTCGCGAGATACGGTCGTGACCGTACACCGACATGATCCAGGTGGCTGGTATATGATTGATCCGCCGCAAGGCAGCTTCAGCTGGATTCCGGAACGCTTTGTGAAGCGTCTGAGCGATTCAGAGGGCGAAGTTCGTGAAGAGAATGTGCCGGCTTGGGTCGGCAGCGCGTTTGGAGATGAGACATCCGTTTTTCAACGACGGATGAAGTCCGGCGAGAAGGTCACAATCCTCGGGCAAAAGCAGATTGATACAACCAGCGGTATTCAGTCGATGCTGAAAATCGCACCTCCTGGACGCGAACGTCGCTGGATTCCAGGTTCCGCCGTTGTCCCTGTCGACGATCAGCTTCGGCAGCAGATGAATTCCGATCCTTACAAAGTGCCGGGAAATGCCAAGCGTCCGGAAGGACCGATCGTCACTCCTGAACAGATGCTGGATCCCAAGATCGCTCACAAGGGGGAAGGCGGAGTCGTCGACGTTCCGCAAATCGGCCCCAGTGAGCAACTGGCCGGGCTGCAACAGATTCGCCGAGAACAGCAGCAACTGGCCGCTCTCGACAGTAAGTTCCGCAGCATGGTGCTTCAGGATGCGTCTCAGTGGAATCTTGATGCTATCGAAAGCGAATATCGAGCACTGCAGGAAACAGCCAGTCATCGGCCTGTTTCCGGGCAGATCGATCTCCGGTATCCGGCCATTGAACGTTACCGAAGACGGCTCGCGAATTTGATCGAACTGAAGCAACTGACGTCTCAGACAGAAATGCGGGACACGCAACTGCTGGCACGCCATTCTTCTCCTATGGGATTTCAACCGTCTGCCATTGCCAGTGCCGGACCGGAATCCATGATGGCCTCCGGCGAACCGACTCAGCTTGCGGAAGCTTTTGAATCATTCCTGGGCCGTGACAACTCAAACATTGCAGCCAGCGATACACCGTTGCTCATGCCTGTTCCGGAATCCGGCCAGCCGGCCGTGGCAGACAATCCTGACATAGCTTCTTCTGCTGCTGGCGTGATTGCTCCAGGCAGCGCCCAAAATCGTTTTGTGGGCGCGGGAATTGTTCAGAAAGCCACCGAAGGAAATGCGTATGTCCTGATGGCTCCGTCTGGAAAAATACTTGCCGATCTGAAACCGATCGGAAACGTGAGCCTCGAAGAATTTGTCGGCCAGCAGGTCGGCGTGCAGGGCAGCCGCTGGTCGGAAAAAGAAAAGCGCGACATCATCGAAGTGAGTGCTCTGGAAGCCGTTCGCATCCGCCAGTAGACCTCGCAGGGATCACCTGGACGACGGTACGACGCGTCGAATGACCGTCGTAGGCATTACACTCGCAGCTGCGATGTGCCTGGTTTTGAAGGAACGGCAGGTGAGACAGAATGATGGAGCACAAAATGATGAAAGGGCGGAAGGATTAGATTCAAAGGTTTCGGATGTCTGCCACCCTCTACCGCCCACTGCGTATCATCATTCTGTAACCGCCATTCTGTAACCGCCATTCTGTAACCGTCATTCTGTCGCCTCAAGCCCATCGCCGTCCGAAAACAGACGCCGGATTTCCCAAACGTCCGGTGGTTCGCCGACGGAAAATTTCTGATCCTGCTACGGTGCTGTCGCGGCCGTTGCGGCCGGTTCTGAGGTCCGATGGCGAATATGCAGCATCACAGGGAAGGTCGTAATGCCTCCGTCGACGTTGGATTTCAGGTAGAACGGGCGACTCGATTCCGGAACCCATTTCGCCGCCGTGATAAAGAACTCACGCTCGTTCTGGCCTTCAAGCAACATCAAGCCGTTCAACCCGATGTTGTCGACAAAGACTCCGTGCGGCATATTGCGGCCGGAATCTTCTTTGCCAAACTCCACCAGGCCAGTGTGATCCAGCCGTTCCACCTTCAAATACGCGCGAGCCGTTTCACCGGCGTACACAGTCAGCTCGGGCGTATGCTCAGACAAGCCCGCCGCCTGTTGTTCTGAAGTCAGAATTCTGACGAGCACTTTTGGCTTTTCCGCCAGCTTCAGAGACTTGAGTCCTCCGATCTCATGAACAATCTCTGTCTCACCCATTCTTGCGCGAGCCTTGAACTGAATTTTCGCAACGGCATCATCCGCAGGCTGCGTCGCATCGCTGGCTGCCAGCAGTGTGGCAAACGCCTGACGCTGTTCGTCCTGCACGAGCACCGGATCTGAAAGCGAAAAACCGGCGGGCAGGTTCTCGGCATAGATCTCGATCGGGCCGTCATAGCCATCAAGCCGTGTCGCCGTGAAACTGATCTCGCGACCGGTGTTGGGATGAACGCTGAGGTCGGTCCCGGTCATGGCCACTGTAAAATCCGGCTGCAACGAGCGCACCAGCAGTTGATATTTGTAGTCCGCTCCCTGAAAGCCGCGAGCATCCCGAAGACGTACGATGTAGGTTCCATCTGCGGGTGGAATGAACGTCAACCGCGAATCGTTTCCCCATTGTCGCATGGGGTCATCGTCGTTCTCATAGTAGATTGGAAAGACAGGCAGGCCTGTGTTCTTCAATACCGCATCCGGCGCATGTGGAATGACTACAAATGCAGGTCCCTGCAACGGATGAGAGGTTGGTGTCGTTCCAAAATACGTCTGACGGCTGCCGAAGCCCGGATACACCTTAAATCCTGAATCAGGGCCACGCGGATAAAGCCAAAGCTTCACGACTTCGCCATCCGCGTACAGGAACTCATTGAGCTCCATTTCCTGCCAGTTGAACATTCGAAAATCGTCGCTGGTGTCAGAGTCTTTGCCTCGAAATGTGAAGTAGGAATCTCGCACCGCCTGCAGTTGCGTCTGCAAAATCGGCTGACCGTCGGCCGTCAGGATCTCAACGCTGGAATCAAGCGGAGACTTATCGCGAGAAGCCTTCACTTCAATCAATATTTGTTGCCCTTTCGACGCTTCAAAACGAAAAACATCGACGTCAGAATTCGTTCCATTAACCGCGTGAATCGCTCCTGTGATTGACGCAGGAATCGCCACAATCGAAGCCATGTCGTTCTGATCATTCGGTTCAACTTCAACGATATCAGTCAAGGCCCCGGAGGGAGTCGACATGGAGACGGCCGGAGCCAGCTCGCTGATCCCTGAAGCGACAATCTCTGTTGGAAGCGGTATCGATTTCTGCTCTCCCTTGATGGTCGCGATCACCACTGTGTTTGTGGAATCGTCAAGGACCAGGCTGGACACTCGGTCTCCGTCCAACGACTGCGCCACCTGTTCGACGACAGTAGCTCCATCCCAAATCTTGATGGATCCATTGTCCGCAGCAGTCACTAAGAAACGGCCATCCCCGGAGATTTCCAGTTTCGAAATCGCTCCTTCGTGAGCAAAGCGAGAAATCATCAGCGGATTAATCTGAGGAGCATTCAGAGAGACTAACTGCCACTTACGAATCCGACTGTCGGCTCCGGCACCGAACACAAATTTGCCATCGTTGCTGAATGCTACCCCATACTGTTCGGCCTGAGGCTGGCTGAGCGTATCGAAACGTTCGCCACTGGCCACGTGCCAGATTTTGATCGTGGCGTCGGCACTGGCGGAGGCTAAAAGTGTCGCGTTCGGATGAAAGCACAAATCAAAGACCGCACCGTTGTGCCCGGTTAATTCGCGGATGTGTGCACCAGTTTCCGAGTCATGCAGAATGATCTTCCGATCGTAGCCGGCCGTCGCCACGATTCTTCCGTCCGGCGACCACTCCGCAGCGTACAGAATATCATTGTGTCCTCCGAACTCTCTCAGCGGGACATCATCACCAATCGCGAACTCTACGGCACGTCCGGAGAGTCCCGGAGTGCCGGTCGCCGCCAGCACTCGCTTACCGTCCGCAGAAATTCGCAGGCTGTTGACTTTGCCGTCGGGAATTGAACGACTCCAAACTATTTCGTCGCTCGCTCTTGAACGCTGCTCCAGCAATTTGAACTTACCCAAAAACAGGCTCGTCGCATCAGCGGAGACTGCCATGGCAAGAGCTGGCGTTCGGACATCGGTCGTCGTAACGCGTACATTTGGCAACATCGGAAGCACGGCCAGCCGGCTGTCAAACTTCGCTCCTTCTTCCAGCCACATCGACAGAATCTGCAACTCTTTCTCTGTCGGCTGAGGCTGATCGGCAGGCGGCATGTGATCGTCACCAGAACTGCGCAGCACTTTCCAAAGCATGCTTTCCGTCGGCGAGTCCTCATTGAGAATCACACCGTTCTCACCCCCTTTCAAAATATCGTCGGGGGCCTGCAACGACAGTCCATTCTGCGATTCCACACGACTATGACAACTGACGCAATACTTTCGAAGCAGCGGTGCAATCTCCGTGGAATACTTCAGAGGCTCCGCCGCAGTTAACGGGCTGCTCGCAAGAGCGCCGATCAAAAGGGCTGCGCACATTCCCGTGACGCAGCTTTTGCGAAACGTTAGCGAAAGCGGTTTGGAAAACATCGCCGAACTTTCAAATCAGATTTCCACCGATGCCGCTCGAAAACGGAGCAGCTCATCAGATCGATTGTGGTCCGAATCACGACAGGCTGCAACCGACGGCGGTCAATACAGTAGTCCACGGCCACAGTAGTTCGCAGTGTTCGCAGCTCGGCCAGTGAGCGCCAATGTTTGGGCTGCCGTAAAAATCTCTCAGCAACGAGTTGGGCGAAATGCACGGTTCCCGCCGAGAAATCTGAAAACACCGTCCGCCCGGCCATTTGGAGACATCGGAGATGCGCGATAACGTGGAGCTGAAATCTGCTGTTTGAGAATGATCCGGGTGGATTGAATTGCGATCAGTCGCGGGCAAACGTAGCATTTCTGCTGATCGACAGGGGCTTCCCAACGGGAAACCCGGAATTCGGTCTGCACTGATTTATCCTGTTTACCCTGATTCCGGATCACCCTCGGTGACACAAATGACTTTGGGAAACCGAACCATTTGGCAGTAGATCTGTCCGGCGCATCCCACCCCCCCTGACTGGGAGTTAAAACTCATGTCGAAGAAGCCAACTGATTCGTCTCGTCGAGGATTCATGAAGTCCTCTGCCGTCGCAGCCGCCGGCGCGTCTCTGCTGACAAACCTCAGCCCTATCCGGGCTGCTCACGTCAGCAGTGATGAAACCATCCGTATCGGTCTCGTCGGCTGCGGTGGTCGTGGTCGCGGAGCTGCAGACCAGGCCATGAACACAACCGGCCCGACAAAACTGGTTGCCGTTGCAGATGCCTTTGACGACAATCTTCAAAGCGCGATCAATACTCTGAAACGTCAGCACGGTGACAAGGTGGACGTCCCTAAAGAACGCCAGTTCGTGGGACTCGATGCTTATTCGAAGGTGATGGAGCAGGAATGTGACCTCGTCATTCTGGCCACTCCTCCCGGCTTCCGCCCGCTTCATTTTGAAGCCGCGATCAACGCTGGCAAGCACGTCTTCATGGAGAAGCCTGTTGCTGTTGATGCTGTCGGCGTTCGCAAAGTGATTGCCGCAAATGATATCGCCAAGTCAAAAAATCTTGCCGTCGCCGTAGGTCTTCAACGTCATCATGAACCGATTTACATCGAAACCATCAAGCGTCTGCAGGATGGCGAAATCGGCCGCATTGTCGCGACTCGCTGTTATTGGAACGGCGACGGCGTTTGGGTTCGACCTCGTCAGGACGGCCAGACGGAAATGGAGTACCAGATGCGCAACTGGTACTATTTCAACTGGTTGTGTGGTGACCATATCAACGAACAGCACATTCACAATCTGGATGTGATTAACTGGCTGATGGGCGGCCATCCAACTGTCGCGCAGGGGCAGGGCGGTCGCCAGGTAAGAACGGGCAAAGAATACGGCGAAATCTACGATCATCACTTCGTCGAGTTCACCTATGAAAAAGATGGTGACAGTTCTGTATTGCTCAGCCAGTGTCGGCATATTCCAAACTGCTGGAGTGCCGTGTCGGAGTACGCTCACGGGTCCGATGGATGGTGCAATATCGGCGACGGTAAGATTTTCGACAGCAAGGGCAATCTGAAGTGGGAATACAATCGAAAGTCGGAAGACGGCAAGCGTAAAAATCTGCACGACGGACATCAGGACGAACATCATGATCTGTTCGCCTCGCTGCGAAAGGGCGAAATTCCAAACGAAGGTGAGTACGGCGCTTACAGCACCATGACTGCCATCCTCGGTCGACTGGCTACCTATTCGGGTCAGGAAATCAAATGGACAGATGCCCTGAATTCTGAATTGTGTATTTCCCCTGTGGAGAAGTACCACACGTTCCAGGACACGCCTCCGATTCTGCCGGACGCGGACATGCTGTACCCGATTCCAACACCGGGTGTCACAAAGGTACTTTAGTCTGATCGACTGATCCGATTTTTGAACAGATCTTCAGGCAGGACCGGCTCTCAGGCCGGTCCTGCTTTTATTTGATCATCCGCAAGAACGCTGGTGTGCCTGCGCAGTCGCTTGTCACATCCTCCAAAAACAACCGTACCTCCTAATCCGGAATTATCGAATGTCGGCCGAGTTTCGAATTCTCGTTGTCGTTGATGATGAAAGCAGCGTTCGAGCCACGACGTCCTGCGACAGCCTGGCAGATACGAAAATTCAGGACTCGTTGTTTCAGGACTTCGAACAGCTCGCAACACTGGGCTCAAAGCCAGTAATTCTTGACCTGAGGTCCGTCAAATTCTTTGAAGGGACTGTTCCCGGAAAACTGCTGCGGTTGTCGGATGCCGTTAGCGCCGCCGGAGGAGCACTTACTGTGCTGGCCGCTCCGAATATCTGTGAGGTTCTGAAAATGCTGCAGCTGGATAAAAAGTTCAAAGTCAACGAAACCGAACAGCCAGCCGGCCTCTTTAAACTGGGTTGATTCAATACTTTCCTCAATAACCGCGGCACGGTATGCTGGGTGATTCCACCCGAGCCGCTATCCGGGCATTGGCTCGCTATTGTTCCCACCATTTCTTGAACCGCAGGTCTTTACGGTTCACTGATATTTTCCTGACCGAGGTTTTTATGCATAGCACGTTTTTCAAAACAGTGCTGCTCGCTGCTGCCGTTTCCGTGCCGTTCGGTGTGCCACATGCGGAGGCTCAGACGTCTGATTCGGGTCCGCTGCCGGATGTCATCGAGTTCAACCGAGACATTCGGCCTATCCTGTCGGAGAACTGCTACTTTTGCCACGGTCCTGATAAGAACAAACGCGAAGCCGATCTGCGTCTGGATACCAAAGACGGTCTGCATGGCACCGACGCACATCACGGTGCCCTCGTCGCTGGCAAGCCGGATGACAGTGAACTGTTTCAACGCATTATGTCCACTGAAGACGACAAGAAGATGCCGCCCGCCAGCTCGGGCAAAGTGCTTGGTGAACGTGATGTCCAGTTGCTGAAGAAGTGGATCGAACAAGGCGGTCAGTTTGAAGGTCACTGGGCGTTTCTGCCAGTTCGATCTCCTGCCCGTTCCGCTGATTCAGTCTCGGCCACGATCGACCAGCTGGTTCTTGAAAGCCTGACGGAGCACAAACTTCCCGCATCGGTCGAAGCAGACCGAATCACTCTGCTGCGCCGACTGAGTTTCGATCTGATCGGGTTGCCGCCGACAGAAACCGAAGTCGCTGCCTTCCTTGCGGACAAGGCTCCGGATGCCGTTGAAAAGCAGGTCGACCGTCTGCTGCAGTCGCCGCATTTTGGCGAACGACTGGCGATGTGGTGGCTGGATCTGGTTCGCTACGCGGACACGGTGGGATATCACGGCGATCAGCCGATGAGCGTTTCACCATTCCGCCAATACGTGATCGAATCGTTCAACGCCAACAAGCCGTTCGATCAGTTCACAGTGGAACAGCTCGCCGGAGATTTGCTTCTCGAGCCAACTCAGGAACAGCGAATTGCTTCCGGATACAATCGCCTCGGAATGATGAGCGCTGAAGGGGGAGTTCAGGATAAAGAGTATCTGGCCAAGTACATCGCTGAACGAGTTCGCAATGCCTCCGGTACGTGGCTCGGGATTACCCTGGGATGCGCCGAATGCCATGATCACAAATTTGATCCTCTGACAGCGAAGGACTTCTATCGCTTTCAAGCCTTCTTTGCGGACATTAAAGAACGTGGCCTGTACTCAGGCGCTGATAATGGAAATTGGGGATCATTTATTAAAGTTCCGACCGCGCCGCAAACAGCTCAACTGGTAAGTTTTGATGAACAGATCGCGGCGACGAAAAAGGTACTGGAAACCGAAACAGCCGCACTGATCGCCGCGCAGGCTGACTGGGAAAAATCTCAGATTCCATGGACTCCTCTCGCTCCGGACAGCATGGTGTCGCTCGGGGGCGGAAAACTTTCCCCGCGAGCCGACGGTGCCATTCTGGTGACGGAGAACAATGGTGCGACTGACACCTATACTCTAACGCTGACAAAGCTGCCCGCAGCTGTGACAGCATTTCGCCTGGAAGTATTGCCCGACGATTCACTGCCAAACAAAGGTCCAGGCCGAGCCGGTAATGGAAACTTCGTACTGTCGGAACTGATTATTAAGATCAAACAGGGCGAGCAGGAAGCCGCAACTGTGCCGCTTCAGAATGCCACGGCGACTTACGAACAAACAGGCGCTGCGGATGGAAATCCCTACGGAAAATGGTCTGTGGAAGCAGCCATCGACGGAGACACGAAGGGCGCGAAGTGGGGCTGGGCCATTATGGAACAGGCTGGTCGGCCGAACTATGCCGTCTTCGAAACGGCTGCAGATCTGACCTTGCCCGAAGGCGCAACGCTCACGATCACGATGGCTCAGAATCTTGACAACCCCGGACACAACGTGGGCTGTTTTCGTTTTTCGGTGGCCACTGAACCACGACCCATCAAAGCGTCCGATGCACCTCCAGCAAACCTGCTTGCGATTCTGGCCACCCCGGCTGATCAGCGGAACGAGGCACAGACAACAGAATTGGCAGCCTACTATCGAACAGTTGCACCGCTGCTGAATCCGATTCGTGAGCAGCTCGCAGCCCTGGAAAAGCAGCGTAACGACCTGAATGCATCCATTCCTTCAACCCTCGTGACAGAAGCCGTGGCCCCTCGAATGGTGCGGATCCTGAAGCGAGGCAACTGGATGGACGACACCGGCGAAGTGGTGACTCCAGCATTCCCGTCTGCTTTGGCTGCTGAGCCTCCTGCGGACAAAGTCCTGAACCGGCTCGATCTGGCCAAGTGGATTGTGTCGCCGGAGAATCCACTGACGTCCCGCGTCATCATGAATCGTCTTTGGAAGATGTACTTCGGCGCCGGTCTGTCACGAAAACTGGACGACCTTGGTGCTCAGGGTGAATGGCCCAGCCATCCGGAACTGCTCGACTTTCTGGCCGATGATTTGCGGACTCACGACTGGGACCTGAAACGCACAATCAAGTCGATTGTGCTGAGCCAGACCTATCGTCAATCATCCCTCGTCAGCCCGGACGTGCGAGAAGTCGATCCGTACAATCGCTGGCTGGCTCACCAGGGTCGATTCCGACTGGATGCAGAACTGGTACGCGACAACGCGTTGGCGGTCAGCGGCCTGCTGGTGAAATCGATTGGCGGAAAGAGCGTGAATCCTTACCAGCCGGCCGGTTATTGGGCATACCTGAATTTTCCAACTCGCGAATGGCAGAACAGCACGGGCGAATCTCTGTATCGACGCGGCCTTTACACTCACTGGCAGCGTCAATATCTGCATCCGAGTCTGCTGGCGTTTGACGCGCCGAGCCGTGAAGAATGCACGGCCGATCGTCCGCGATCCAACACGCCGTTGCAGTCTCTGGTGCTGCTGAATGATCCCAGCTACGTGGAAGCCGCTCGGGCGTTTGCGGAGATGATTCTTCGACAGGAAGGTTCGACTCGTGACCGGCTGAATTTCGCATTCCAGCGAGCTGTCTCACGACCGATTCAGGATGACGAAGCAGCGGTTCTGGAGGAATTGCTGAATAATCATATCGCGGAATATATCGCCAGTGCAGCGGCAGCGGCGGAACTGCTGAAGGTCGGCGAAAAACCGGCGGCCGGCGATCTTCCGACACCGGAGATGGCCGCGTGGACCAGCGTCGCTCGTACAATTTTGAATCTGCACGAAACCATCACCAGAAACTAAGGTCCCACCATGTTTTCGCTCCCACCACAGATCGCTCGCCGATCGTTTCTTCGTAACTCCGGGGTCAGCCTCGGCTCGATGGCCCTGTCGTCCATGCTGAATCAACAGTACGGACTTGCGAAAGACGCAACTCAACAGGATGTGCCGCACTGGAACGGCGTGGTCAATCCTCCTCATTTCGAACCGAAAGCTAAACGGATTATCTGGCTGTATATGGCGGGCGGAATGACGCACATCGACACGTTCGATAACAAGCCGAAGCTTGCGGAACTGCATGGCAAGCCGATGCCGGAATCCGTCACCAAAGGCCAGCAGATTGCTCAGCTTCAGGGAGCTCAGCTGAATTGCTTTGGTCCGCAGCATGCGTTCAAACAGTATGGACAATCAGGCCAGTCGATTTCTGAGATCTGGCCGATGCTGGGTGAAAAATGTGCAGACGACATGTGCATCGTGCGTTCATTGCATACCGATGCCATCAACCACGATCCGGCACACACATTTATGAACACCGGCACCATGATCGCCGGTCGTCCGGCGATGGGTTCGTGGTTGCTGTACGGTCTAGGCGCTGAATCGCAGAGCCTGCCAGGCTTCGTGGTGATGGTCTCAACAGGAAACTATGGCCAGCGTCAGCCGATTGCGGCTCGCCAGTGGCATTCCGGATTTCTGCCCGGTCAATTCCAGGGCGTGGAATTCCGCGGCACTGGTGATCCAGTGCTTTATGTGGGCAATCCCAGGGGCGTCAACTCAAAGCAGCAGCGTGACGTTGTGGATGCTGTCCAGCGTCTGAACGGGCTCGCGAATACTCGTTATGACGACCCGGAAATTGCGACTCGCATCAGCCAGTATGAACTGGCCTTCCGGATGCAGTCGAGTGTCCCTGAGCTGATGGATGTGAGCAATGAACCACAGCACATCTTTGATCTCTACGGATCCAAAGGCGGCGATGGTTCCTTCGCTTCCAACTGTCTCCTGGCTCGTCGTCTGGCGGAACGAGGCACTCGGTTTATTCAGCTGTATCACCGTGACTGGGATCATCACGGCGCAGTGAAGGAACACTCAGCCGGCACGGCGAAGGAAGTCGATCAGGGCGTGGCCGCTTTAATTACGGACCTCAAGCAGCGAGACATGCTGAAGGACACGATCATCGTGTTCGGCTCCGAGTTCGGTCGTACTCCGATGGCTCAGGGCAACGGACGCGATCATCATCTTGCCGGCTTCACGATGTGGTTTGCCGGCGGCGGATTTAAGCCAGGCATGAGCTATGGGAACACCGATGAGTTCGGTTATCACGCCGTGGAAAATCGCGTCTCTGTGCATGACGTGCATGCCACGCTCCTGCATCAGATGGGCGTCGATCACTCCCGCTTTACCTACAAGTTTCAGGGCCTGGATTCCAAACTGACAGGCGTGGAAGAGGCGAATGTCGTGAAGGATCTGCTGGTCTAGTCGCCGCCGAAGATTACCCAAAATGAACGGCAAGCCAGAAGCGGAAAAAGAATCGCAAGGATTCGGTCACGGAGTGACCGAACTACGCAGCGTCATTCTGTGACTCGATTCTCATGCCCATGTTCCCGGGGAAACTCGTTTCAGTAAATCGATCCGAATCAGCCGGCTCGCAGTTTGTTTCCGTGCCGCATTTGATAGCTTTCGCTTCGCGAACAGGCAAAGCGTTTCAAGTGCAGCTTCTTAAACAAGTGATCATCGATGAACGACTGGATCGTTACTGACTGGGATCGAGAGCTCTTTGATCGTGAACTAGACACCTTTGTTCCTCAGCGTCTTTTTGATGCGCATGCACACTGGTATCGCGCTGATCATTTCCCCCCGGATGATGTTCCCGGTCTGGTAAAGTCGGGGCCGCCTATTGCCGGAAGTGCCGAGTTTGATCGGCAGATGGAACCGCTGATTCCGAACCGCACCACAGAAGGCCTGTTCTTTCCGTTTCCTCACACCACAGTCGACGTAAATGCGGAGAATGAGTTCCTGTTTCAGGAGCTGCAGAAACGACCAGGCTCACGCGGGCAGATGCTGGTGACGCCCGATCAGGATCCGGAGTTCATTCGAGACACTGTGCGTCAGTGTGGGTTTGTCGGGTTGAAGTGCTATCACGTTTACTCCCCGCGGCGTCCGACTTTTGATTCGTACATTGAGGAATATCTGCCGGAAGAACAGATTCGGATTGCTCACGAAGAAGGACTGTCGATTACTCTGCACATGGTCCGCGCACGAGCACTCGCGGATGTCGCCAATCAGCAGACCATTCGGCGCTACTGCGAACAGTATCCGAACATGCGGCTGATTCTGGCTCATGCAGCCCGAGGATTTAATGCTCACCATACGATTCTGGGCATTGAATCACTGCGAGGCCTGCAGAACGTCTGGTTCGATACTTCCGCTGTTACAGATTCTGGCGCGATTGAAGCCATCATCAACGTCATGGGGCACAAGCGAGTTCTCTACGGTTCGGACTTTCCTGTGACACACCTGCGCGGTCGGTGTGTGGCTTTGGGAGACACCTTTCTGTGGATCTCGGCGGACAATACGGATCTGCATGTTCCCTATGCGGACCTGAAACTGGCCTTGGTGGGGCATGAGTCTCTGCGGACTCTGAAAGTCGCCGCGATGTCGACGCGAATGAACGACTCGCAGGTGGAAGATATTTTTTACGGCAACGCGAACGAGCTTTTTGGATTCACCCAGCACTGGAACAAGACATGAGTTTTTGGCGATGGAATGACAGAATTGACGGTGTTCCTGAATCGGCTCGAGTGTCACTCGGTGAGGGAAATACTCCGCTGGTACGATCGCGAAAGATTGGCCCGGCCGCCGGTCTGAAGAATTTGTTTTTTAAGCTCGAAGGCGGAAATCCGTCCGGTTCTTATAAGGACCGGTTTGCGGCTGCGGCGATTTCTCACATGGTGGCCAACGGGCAGACGCGCCTCATTGCAACTTCCAGCGGGAACACAGGAGCTGCTCTGGCGGCTTACAGTGCAGCGGCTGGGATTGAATGTCGCATTGCCATTGTTGAAGGGGCTCCTGCCGGCAAACTGAAACAGATGATGGCGTATGGAGCAAAGATTGCTCGCGTGCGGCGCTTCGGAACAGATCCGTCCATGACCGACAGTGTGCTCGACATGTTGAAAGCCATCGGTCGACGGCCTGGCTACGCCTTTCAGATCAGCGCGTTTGTATTAAGCCCGGCCGGAATGTCGGGCGTGCAGACCGTGAGTTTTGAACTGGCCGAGCAAGCCGAACTGATCGGTTTGCCGATTGAGCACGTGTTCTGCCCGGCGGGCGGGGGCGGGCTGTGTGTCGCGGCAGCTCGAGGATTTCAGAGCCTTGTCAGCAGCGGAGATCTGGCGAAAACTCCTGCGGTCCACTGTGTTCAGCCTGAAGGCAACGACACCATCGCCGGTCCGCTTCGAGAAGGCCTGTTGAAGGCTCGCTCAACAAACTGCACAACTCTGGTAAGTGGTCTTCAGGTCGCGAGCGTCATCGATGGAGATCTGGCCGTCACGGAATGCCGAGCCACCGGCGGCACCGGACATCTTGTGAAGGATGACTACGTTTGGGCTCTGCAAAAACGGATGGCACGCGAGGAAGGCATCTTTTCCGAACCTGCCGGCATCGTGGCCCTGGCCGGAGCTTTGAACGCCGTGAAAGCCGGTGAAATTTCGGCCGATGGGCCGATCGTCTGTCTCGTCACAGGCACCGGATTCAAGGACGAACTCGCCGTGGACCGCATGAACAGCAACGAAGACTGCCCAACAATTGATGCAGATCAGATTGCGGAATGGTGAATCAGAGAGCAGAGGGGAAAAGCTCTTTCTGAAAACTGAAAACTGAAAACTGAAAACCTTCGTCTCCCTTACCACGCCGTCCACCCACCGTCGACGAGCAGGTTCTGGCCGGTGACGTAACTGCCGGCGTCGCTGGTGAGCATCAGCAGAGGACCTTTAAGTTCGTGAGGCAGGCCCATGCGATTCATCGGGCTTTTGGTTTTCAGGCGTTCGACCATCTGGGCCGGCGCTTTTGCAGAAGGGAACGGACCAGGGCTCAGACAGTTGACTCGCACATTATCCTTCGCCCAATAGACGGCCAGATGGCGAGTCATGTGAACGATGCCGCCTTTCAGAGCATGGTACTGAACGGGGCTGGCCACGCAGATTCCTTCGTACGCGTCCGGATACGAGCCCACGACTCCGTACATGGAACCAATCATAACGATCGAGCCCGACGCAGATCTTGACACCACGTGGTCACGCAGGCGGCGAGCCAGCAGAAAGTAGCCGGTGGTGTTCTGCAGATCTTTGTTGAACTGTTCAGCGGTGATATTCGTCAGATCGACCGGGTGCCCCTGTTGCCCGTTGTTAATCAGAATGTCGACCTTGCCCGCGGCAGCCGCGGCGGCGTCAAATCCGCTGTTCAGCGATGCTTCGTCCATCTGATCCAGCACGACGGGATAGTGGATGGCACCGGAAGGAGATGGCAGAGCATCCGTCACACTGCGTGCTCGTTCGAGATCCCGACTGCCCACGACCACACTGGCTCCTGCTTCCGCAAGAGCACGTGAAAGGGAATTCCCAAGGAAGCCCGAACCGCCGGTAATCAGAGCGACTCGTCCGGTTAAATCAAACAGGTTCTGGATCGTCGGTTCACTCATTGAAGGATCTGCCGTCAGTGCCGATGGATGAATTTGAAATGCGAACGAACGGAAAACGCGGCCTCATGTTTGAATCTGACGCTGCGCCTGTCCAACGATATCCATGCCCACCAGTTCGCTCCAGGCAGCGAGAAGGCGAGCGGTAATCGGTCCAACTTTTCCGTCGCCCACAACCAGCCCATTGCATTTTGTGGCCGGCATTATGCAATACGGGGTGCTGGTGAAGAAGACTTCGTCGGCCGTATACAGGTCATACATCTGCAGACTGGATTCACGAATCGGGATGCCCAGCTGCAGCGCCAATTCGACGACCGTTTGCCGACTAATTCCGGCCAGGCAATTGTCCAGTGATGGAGTTTTCAGTACTCCATCCGCGACCGCAAAGACATTTCCGCCTTTGTTTTCTGAGACATTGCCATCAATATCCAGAATGACGACCTGAGCTTCCGGATCCATCAGTCGTGCTTCAGTATCGGCCATCGTGTAAAAAAGCCGGCTGCGATTTTTGATTCTGGCGTCCAGCGACTGAGCAGGAATCGCGCGGCTGAAGGATGTCACCGCATGGCAGCCTTCCGTGTAATATTTCACCCAGCCTCGAAGATCCATGTGACTGGTGAAAATCATCACGGTGGCTGGATTCGTCTGGGCAGGACTCGGCCCCGGTTTCATCAAGCCGCGGGAAATATTATGAACGATCCAGCAGTCATCATCGGGGCCCATGAGAGCCCGGTTGGCTTCGAGCACCTCCAGAGTCGCCGCCGTCATTTGCTCGGGCGTCAGGCCCGGATTGACTCGGCACACCTTCAGAGACTTGTAAAGTCTATCGATATGATCGTCGAGTCGAAAGGGCTTATGCCGAAACGTTCGAGTGGACTCGGTGATACAGTCGCCGAGCAAAATAGCGCTGTCGAAAATAGAAATGGTGGCTAAGGATTCAGGCATCATCCGGCCACTGATGTAGACCTGTCGCTCGACGATTTCAGGACCGGACATAGCAAAACCTTTTATTTGAGGCGGGGAAATTGGCGGGGCAGGGCAGATAACACAACGCCTAAATGCAACGTTCGACAACCTGACATTTAGAGTTGAATTGGTGCACAGTTCGAATCGGTGCGTCACAACATCCTTGATGTCTGCGGCGATCGCGTGTGCCGTTGACAGAGAAGAAGGGCAGTCAGATCAACGACGAGGTTCGCCGAGTTCGACTTCCAAAACGAGTTCTTCCTCGCCCCGCTTGATCGTCAAAATAAGTTTGTCTCCGGCCTTCGATGCCGTCACTACATCGACAAGCGACTGATAACCATCGACTCGCACGTCGCCAATTTTCAAAATCACATCTCCGGTTTGAAGGCCGGCCTTCGACGCAGGAGAATCCGGACGCACGCCTCGTAAAACGATTCCGTTGGCGCCGCTTTCAGCAATGTTTGGCTGCACACCCAAAAATGGCGTTCGAGCGACCGATTGTCGGCGAACACTTTTTTCCCCGTCCGCAAATGTCGGACGTTTTTCCAGGGCATCAATTCCGCGCAGCAGCTGTTCGGAATAGTCGATCACGGTCACCGCACCTTCGATGTTAAGCGTTCTGAAATCGTCATCAGGTGTGTGATAGATGTCGGTCATTCCAGTGAAGCAGAACATCACCGGAATTCCTCGTTGATAGAACGGCAGATGATCGCTTCCAGCAAACGCACCCGGAATGACGGTAATATCCACCGGTGTCGCTTCATCAGCAGCTTTGACAATGGCAGGGAACTCGGGAGCGGTTCCCACGCCATTCACTTCCACTCGATTGTCCTTCAGGTTGCCGATCATGTCAAAGTTGAGCATCGCAACTGTGTTTTCCAGCGGATACACCGGATTATTGACGTAGTGATTGCTCCCAATCAGACCCCTTTCTTCACCGGAAAAACAGATGAAGACCATCCGACGACGAGGTTTGGGGCCGGATGCAATTCTGCGAGCCAGTTCCACAACAGCCGCTGTTCCTGACGCATTGTCGTCGGCGCCGTTATGCACTTCGCCTGTCCGATTTTGAGTGCGCGAACCGAATCCGCCAAAGCCCAGATGATCGTAATGGGCTCCGATCACGATCGTTTCGTCGGCCAGCGGACCTTCGCCTTCCACGACGCCAATCAGGTTGTCGGTCGAGACAGAATTTGCTTCAAAATTTGTTGTGACTTCTGCTGACCAGCCTTTCAGTTCCTGAGACACGGGCTTCAACGTTCGATCAATGTAGTGGGCAACTTCTTCCAGCGTTTTCAAAGATGCGCCATCCTCAGTTTGCAGAGGTGATACCTGCAGAAGTTTGTCGATCGCCGCCTGCTTTACATGAACGAAGGGCACTGCTTGACCATCGTTGCCAAAACTGGACGGATCAGCCAGTTCATCTGTGTCGGGTGTGGGAGCACTCGCGTGATTATTGACAAACAATACGGCCGCAGCTTTTGACTGTTTCAACAATGCCAGTTTACGATCAATGTAGGAGTCGGGACTCGTCCCCTGCCCCTGAAACGCACCACCTTCATAGTTTTGCGGTTCTCGACGAATCAACACGACCACCTTGCCAGCCACATCCATCCCGGCATAGTCATCATAGTGTTCCGCGTCGGAAGTGATGCCATAACCGATGAACGCTATCGCTCCTGAAGCAGACCCGTTTGTGCCCCGACGAATCGGCTGATAATCGCTGCCAATCTGCAGGACCAGTTTCGCGTCGTCAGGACCGGCGATCACGACGCTTGTCGAATCAGCGACAGTGACTTCGCCCAACGTCACCGGAAATGACTGCCTCCAACTACCATCCGGCATTCCAGGCTTGAGCCCAAACTTCTCGTATTCTGCCAGGATGCGTTTGGCCGCGAGTTCGATCCCGCGAGTTTCAATGCCTCGGCCTTCCAACTCATCCGATGCAAAGTATTCAATGTCATCACGTACACGAGAAACGATCTCCTCGCGGCTGGCTTGTTCACCGGCCTGAAGGGAAAACGGTGAAAGGACTGGCAGTAGTAACAGGAGCACGCTCCAGAATCCGACTGCCCGGCGTTTGTCATCCGACAACATGTAACCAATCCTTGTTTCGTGTTCAGGCACGCGATAAACAACATGGAACAAACAAGAGCAGCTTTGTTCGCTTTCGGCGAAGGGGCGGTGTGCCGATTGCATTTTGACGTTCCAACTCTCGACAATTCTAGACATCCGGAAGTCGGAGCGGGAACAGTATCAGACCAGTGCCGCTACAAAACAGTCAAACTTCAAATATGCTCATGCGGACAGCACCTCAGAAAACTTTCCGCTTCCATCATCTGCAAACCCATTCAGCGAACATGCACTGAACAGGAGATAATACGTGTCAATGTTAAGTGGTCGTCATGCGTTTATCACAGGCAGCACACAGGGCATCGGTCTTGAAATAGCGATCGCAATTCGTGACGCGGGAGCATCCGTCATCCTGCACGGCACTCGTTTTCACGAGGCGGCCGCCCTGGCTGCTGAACGGTGCCGCACTAGTTCCGGTCCAGCATCAGTTGTTACCGGCGATCTTGCGGAGCCTATGCCGGAAGCGCCTTTAAGACTGGCCGAGGAGGCTTTGAAGCTGAATCCTGAGATCGACACGCTGGTCTGCAATGCCGGAACTTTCATTGATGAGCCATTCCTCGAGATGAATTTTGCCACTTTCGATCGGACTCTGAAACTCAACGTCTATTCGCAGTATGTCCTCATTCAGCACTTTGCACGTCGGTGGTTTGAGAAAAAAATTCAGGGCAGGGTGCTTCTGGTTGGATCGATTAACGGAAAGCTGGCGGAGCAAACTCATGTGGCTTACGACACTTCCAAAGGAGCAGTCGATGCCATGGTTCGTTCGCTCTGCGTTTCACTCGCGCCGCATAACATCCGCGTGAACGGCGTTGCGCCTGGCCTGCTTTGGACACGGCTGACAGAACCGGCCCTGAAAAATGAAAAGTTTCGACGCTGGATGGAAGTGCATACGCCGAACGGCAAAGTTCCACAAGCGGATGCCTGCAGTGGCGCGGCGGTATTCCTGCTCAGTGACGGAGCCGAACACATCCACGGGCAGATGCTGTATGTGGATGGCGGCATGAGCACCTGGCAGCAGCCTGATCCGCCGGAGGAATGGATGAAATAACGAGGGATCCTGTCAGGATTTCTGGCGTCGACAGCACACTTGTGTTGGAATAATGACGTCACAATTTCATCACCGCATGACATCGCAACACGTCTGAAGTAAACGGCGAAAACATTGAGCGACGTGGCCCAAAGATCGAGCGTATTGCAGGACCAGCACGGTGCTCAATGGACCACGCACGGAGATCTCGTTGGCCGCGTGTTGTTGGCCATCGCCTGCCTCAGCAGTGTTGGATTGATGGTTCCAATGCTGACTGCCGGCCCGCTGGTGCTTGACGAACACGGCTCCTATTGGATGATCGACTCCGACCTGCCGGGGACCACGCTCGAACGCAGCCTCAACTACACTGCGATTCCACCTTTGTCCGGCTGGTTGCAGGAGGCCTTCCTCGCAGTGCTGGGAAAGACCGAAAACGTTTTTCGTCTTCCTTCTGCAGTGTGCCACCTGTTAGCGGTGATCGTGATTTATCTGGCCGGTACCAGTCTGCGAGATCGAAGTCTCGGCGGAATCGCGGCGCTGCTGCTTGCCTGGCATCCGGAAGCTGTGGATGAAGTGCGGATCGCCCGCTGCTACGGACTCGTGCTTCTGATGGCTTCACTGGTCATGTGGTGCACCGTGCGCTGGGTCAAATTCTCGCCGCAGCGCCGGTGGCCGGTGGGATGGATTCTCGCTGCAACCGGGCTGATGTGGACACATTATACCTCGGCGCTGCTCGTGATCCTTGCCGCCGGCTGGATCGGCATTCGCAGTCTGCGAACTCGAAGACCGATGACACATGTCACTCGCTGGGCACTTTCCATGCTGACCGTGGGACTGCTCTGTGCGCCGTTGATTCCAGCGGTCCTTCGACTGCGAGAATGGGGGCCATTTCTGAATTACATGTCGGCCGATCAGCCGATCTGGAACTTCGTGGGACCCATCTGGTGGCTCGGACTTCCCGCTGGCTGGCTGACATCTCGACTGATTAACCCACGAATTACGGCTCGGACTGATCCTCCACAAAACGCCACAACAGCAACGATTCCGGTCTCGCTGGGTGTTCTGGTTGTTTGTTCGCTGCTGCCTTTGCTCGCCATCGCGGCACTCGCATCCGGCGATCTCTCCAGTCTGGCAAATCCGCGTTACCGAGTAGCTTACGTCCCTGCGGGAGCGTGTTTGATTGGTGCGTTGCTGACAGCAAAAGTGAACTGGCCCGGAGCTTTGCTCGGAGCGATTGTGGCCATCACGGGATCATGGTCGATGTGCGCGTTGCTGCCGTGGGAACTCGGGCGACTGGGCAGTCCCACCGATGCGGAATGGCGTGAGGCAAATCTGTTTCTGTCAACGCATTCCAAAACAGGCGAACCCATCTATGTGCAGAGCGGACTCGCAGAATCCAATCTCGTCCCGGCATTTCCGGATGACGATTTGTTTTTGGAATATGTGGCATGTCGCGTCAGTCGATTCTATGTGGAAGCGTCTCACCCTCGCTTTGGTCTGCCGTTTCACTGGGACGGACCCGGCGATGTTCGGGCCCGGTTTCGCAGCCGAATTCTTTCCGAAACAAAGGCGGGAGATACGTTCTGGATCGCCGCAGCGACTGACACAGATCTGAATCAGAATTCGCTATTGGGTATGCAGCAGATTGCGATTGAAGCTGGGTTTGAGCTTCAGAAGCAAATGACATGGCCAAATGTCCGCGTGGAACGTTACGTGCTTTCGGCTTCGGAGGCACCATGACATCGGATTCAAAACCATCTCCGAACGAGGAACATTTTGCGGCGATGCAAAGTGAGATCCGCGGCAATTCGTCTGCTTCTGACTTGAGATCCCAGAACGCCCACGCGTTGTACTCCCTTCCCGTGACATCGATTCCTGATAGCAATGCATCAATAACCATTCCCGCCTGCGAGGTCTGTCATTCCGGGACAGGGAGGGCTCGCTTCACGATCCATGGGACAAAATATTCGATCGTCGAATGTGTCCACTGCGGACTCGGTGTTCTGCTGCCGACGCCCACGATGGAAGAGATTCGTGCGTTCTATCCCGAGGACTACTACGGCAACGAAGGCTCTAAGTTTTCTGGTATCATTGAGCCCCTTGTGCGCCTTGTTGGAAGGCGCCGCGCCTGGTTCATTGGACGTCAGATTCGGCAACACGGGCGAATCCTGGACATCGGTTGCGGGCGCGGAATCACTCTGGGTGCTCTTGCCAACAGCGGATTTGAAACACATGGTTTCGAAGTTTCTGCTCAGGCCGTCCAGGGGATTGATGAGCGAGTTCAGACACGGATTTCCAGCTCTCTGCAGGAAGCACAATATCCGGACCAATACTTTGACGGCATCATTCTTTGGCATGTGCTGGAACACGTGCCGAAACCAGCTGAGGTCTTACGTGAAGCGCGGCGGATTCTAAAACCCGGGGGCGTGATTATTGTCGCGGTCCCCAATTTTTCCAGCGTGCAGGCGCGATGGGCAGGACCAGCCTGGTTTCATCTGGATCCTCCGCGACATCTGACACACTTTCCGTTGAAGGCCTTGCAGCGACTGCTCAAGGCCAGCGGATTTGATTGCCAGTCGAGTCATCACTTTTCATTGCGCCAGAATCCGTACGGCTGGATTCAGAGCTTCCTGAATAAGTTGCCGTGGCTTCCAAGAAACTCTTTGTATGCCATGCTGCATAGCCAAACCAGTGGGCGGCGGGTAAACCTTTCGCTCTTAATGCGTCTGCAGCTTTGGATCTGGTTTTGGATCCTCGCACCGCCATCGTTGTTGATCAGCATTTGTGCCGCGACATTTCGCAGCGGAGCTACTGTTCACGTGGTGGCGACCAGAAACAACGACGGCCCCGACGAAGGGACACCCGCTCGCGAGCGTCATGTCAGAAGCCGTTAGTCGGCGATGCCGAAACGGATGATGCACCAGATCGCTTTGAAGCCATCGCGCCAGCCGATCTTTTTGCCTTCGGCGTAGGTGCGGCCTGCATAACTAACGGACGTTTCATAAACTCGAAGACGCCGACGGGCCACGCGAGCGGTGATTTCCGGTTCAAACCCGAAACGCTTTTGAACAAGCTTTGGCGTTATCTCATCAATCACGCTGCGCCGGAAAACCTTGTAACAGGTCTCCATATCACTGAGGTTCAGATTCGTAAAGCAGTTGGAAAGGGTGGTCAGAAAGCGATTGCCCAGATAGTGCCAGAAGTAGAGAACTCGATGCGCCTGGTCGCCAAGGAAGCGGCTTCCAAAAACCACGTCGGCTTTGTTTTCCACGATGGGCTGCAGCAACCGAGGATACTCGGCGGGATCATATTCCAGGTCGGCATCCTGAATGATCACGACGTCGCCTTCCACGTGCGAGAAGCCGGTCTTGAGTGCCGCGCCTTTCCCCTGATTCACGTCATGAAAGAAAATGCGGATGCGATTGAAGTCGTCGGCCCCGCCTTCTGCTTGCAGTTGCTTCAGGACGTCACGAGTTCGATCTTTGCTGCAGTCATCAATCAGAATAATTTCTTTGCGAATGGGAACTTCGCGGACACGATCCACGAGGACACGCAGCGTCTTTTCTTCGTTGTACACAGGGATCACTACGGACAACCGCATCTCGTTTGGAATAACGTAAAAACCGAGTTGCCGGCAGGCTGATTCGCCAATCATTCGAGTCTGCTGCTCATACCATTCGGGCGACCATGGGCGGAGATTTTGGACAAATGGCGTATTGGAGAGTGTCATAGCAGCGATCGATCTTTCAAAGCCGCTCAAAAATTTAGAACTCACAGCTTCACCAGCCAGCAGAGTGCCAGACGCAATGCCTGGACGACAAGACTGACGGAAGCATTCATTGAACTAACAGAATTGAAATGGTCCTCGGATATCCTGGCTCAGGATCTTGCGAGCGACCTGAAGGAGGCATTCGCAATCTGCAGAAATCATCAAAGCGGTCTGCAAATCTGGCGGTTGTGAACCAATCATGGAAGGACTTGTCGGCACAATCCGTACGCCCTTCACATCCAGATTGTTGAAGAGATTGTGGCCACTCGAATGAGTTTTGGCAGAAGCGTGGCACCAGAATCCGGTTTCATCCGGCCCCAGCCACCTTTGTAACGACAGAGCCACACGCCCCATGGTATAGCGACCGTTGATGTCATGGCAGAATCGCAGCTGTGGTTCGCCCAACAATGGATGTCGAAACAACATGCAATCCATACCCGCCGGCCCGAAGAAGCCCAGCGTCCGCGCGTGCTCAGCAATTGCCTGACAACGAGCCACGGCGGCGGTCCACCAGGCGGTTTGGCTGGAATGAGAGACAATGCTGCCTCGATAGCGTCCCACCGCGTCCGTCAACATTTCTGCCCCGCCCTTAAATTGCACATGGAGTCGTTCCTCTGACTTCGGCGGGACCCAGAACTGCAGACCACATTCTGCCAGCCGCTCACACCAGGGTTCCGCGTAAACCGGTTCATCTTTTGCGAAGCGCAGAGTCAGCCAGTTCTTCTGCGGAGTATCGAGCGTCAGACCACGCCCAAGCAGGCGATTTCGCGCCGCCTGACTGTAATTGGACTTGATCACCCAGCGGTCGTAGCCGCGACAAGCAAACAGCTCGAGCGACTCCACGACATCGTGCAATGATCGACAGAGCTGTCCCATGGGATGTGTGGCCCCATTCGCGTCACTTAACGACTGGAATACATCGAACTGAGCATGGAACTCACGACTGTTGACGAATCTGATCGAGACGGGATCCGGCACCGGAGCCGACGGCTGCAACTGCCGCTGAATCGCCACAGCCGACGGACTCCAGCCCCACGGCACGAGTGTCAAATTGCGATCGCCACTGAACCTCAGCGTTCTGAGATTCGACTCCGTCAGCGGTTCAAACCGCAGATGACTTAAAGCGGCCGGGAGACCCTGCGGAACGCTGTTGGGCTCCACAAGGACCGTGTGATTCAGACTGTGCGGTGTTTCGCTAATTTCGGAGATCGTTCCAAGCAATCCCATGACCGACGCCAGCTCCGCCACCAATCGACGAGGCTCTGCCGAAAGCTGGCGGCCCGAGTTTTCAAGCTCGTCTTCAAACATCAGATTGGGAAGGTAAATGCATGACACGATGCTGACTGTCCCGGCCAGAGTTGACTCCGAAGAAACACAGGGAGGTCCCGAGACCGCATGTTCTCGCAAATCGGAACGGAAATCCAGCAACAAAAGCGACGCAAATATCTACTGGCAATGATGTTATGTCGTTGACAAAATTTTGACACAGGCATGACCATGGCACAACACGATGCGATTGCCGCAGGTCGATAATGGGCCTATTGTGAGGGTACGAGACATCGAGTCACCCGATTCCAGGATGAGAAGATGCTCATTTGTTCAGACACATTTGCCCCACATCATTTCTGTGAGACGTTATATGTCAGCAGTATCTCCCTCTCTTCCGGGCTCCGAACGCTCCTTGTCTCCCAAAGAGATTAAGCGACTGCAGTATCAGGCCGACACGGATACTCTCGTGGCAGCCTTTAATAAAGATCAGCTCCGATTGAGCAACGTGGACTGGATTGTCACATTGTTTTTGATTGGCGTGCACGTGGGTGCAGTTGCCGCATTTGTACCGATGTTTTTTAGCTGGACAGGTGTCGCCGTATGTCTGGCGTTGCACTGGCTGACATGCAGCATCGGTATTTGCCTCGGATACCACCGGTATCTGGCGCATAAGTCCATGAAGCTGAAAGCTCCCGCAGAGTTCGTAGCGATGGCTTGTGGTTGTCTTTCTGGTGAAGGGTCACCATTGACATGGGCCGCGACTCACCGCCTGCATCATCAGAAGTCCGATCAGGATGGCGATCCACATTCACCAATCGTGGCCAACGGGTGGTGGTCACATATTCTGTGGTTGTTTCCGAAGCGAACGACTGAGTCATCTCGAATTCTGTTCCGTCGCTATGTACCGGAACTTGTCGATCGCCCTATGCTGCAGTTCTTTGAGAAGACATTTGCCCTATGGCTCTGGGGCAGCGGAGTTGTTCTGCTGGCCGCTGGATGGGCTTTAGGCGGTTGGACCATGGGAATCTCTTTGGTTGTCTGGGGAATGTGCGTTCGCATGGTCGCGGCTTATCACAGCACGTGGTTTGTGAACTCGGCCACGCATCTGTGGGGCTATCGCAATTACGACACGCGCGACCATTCGCGCAATCTTTGGTGGGTCGCAATTCTGGCCTATGGCGAAGGCTGGCATAACAATCACCATGCTCACCCGGCTGTTGCTCCTGCTGGTCACAAGTGGTGGGAATTCGACATTACCTGGTGGTCGATCAAAGCACTGCGAGCTGTCGGTTTGGCCTATGACGTGAAAGATCGACTGCCTGTTGGCCGCGGTGCTGATGAATCCGAGGATCCAGCGATGGCCGATCTGCTCGTATCCGGTACGCCAGCCTGATTCTTTCTGATCTTCGATCCTCATATCAACAACAACTTCAAAGCTCAGGCCTGTAGTCACAGGCCTGAGCTTTTTTGTTTTTGCGGAAGGCCGCGGAACACGCACACACACAGAAATCATGCTCTGGTGATGCTCAGCAGAATTTTCACTTTTTCTCGTCGAGCACTGCGCGAACTTTTTTTTTGCCAGCACCACCGGCGTAAACGGCTTCTGCAGAAATGCGTCCCGAACATTATCCAGGACAATTTCGTTGTCAGTATGACCGCTGATGTAGAGAACCTGCAGATCAGAGCCACGTGCGCGCAGCAGGCCGACAAGTTCACGTCCCCCCTTCCGGGCATCACAACATCGGTAATCAACAAGCGAACCATGCCGGAATACTGATCCAGAAGCTGAATGGCTTCTGATCCGTTGCAGGCTTCCAGAACCTGAAAACCCTGGGATTCGAGAGCGATCCTTGTGATGTTTCGAACAGCATCATTGTCCTCGACCAGCAGCAGCGTCTCAGAGCCCAGCCGCACCGGGCTCCCGGTTTCCGCTGCCGCGGCGGTGGGACGTCCTGAAGCCAAAGGAAAGAGCAGTTCAAACGACGTTCCCCCGGAGGTGCTGAAAACGTCGATGTAACCACCACACTGCTTGACGACTCCATGCACAACAGCCAGTCCGAGGCCAGTGCCTTTGCCGGGACCTTTGGTGGTAAAGAAGGGTTCAAAGATTTTGCCGCGAATCTCTTCCGGAACTCCATGTCCGGAGTCTGACACGACCAGTCGAGTGGATATCTCTCTTCGCTTTCACGAAGCGACTGAATTTCCTCACGCGACACCGAAACCTCACGGGCGATACCAATGACCCCCACAACCTCCCCAATGCTGTTGCGGTAAGGCATCTTGCTCGTTTCAAACAAGCACGGCTTCCCGGCGACGGTTATAAAGTGATCTTCAGTTTCCCGCTTCTCCGTTACTGCGACGCGCCTGTCCTGAACAAGAATTCGCTCGGCCGCCTCAGGTTCAAACAGTTCAGCGTCGGTTCGCCCCACGATCTCACTGCATGAGCGACCAACAAATCGCGAAGCCGCTTCATTGCAATAGAGATACACACCGGCAAGATTCTTCACGAACAATGCGTCACTGTGAGCGCTGGTCACCGCTCGCAACAGGTCAAGCTGTTCACACAATTCGTGGACGGGTTCCCGTGAAGGAACGTTTTTATCAGGATCTGCCACCATGGCAATTTTTTACCAGGCATCAACAACCAAAAAGACATTGCCTGCTTCATTCTGCAGCATCCAGAAACTTCCCCGGCGGATCGCAAAAACTCTTGTAGCGATCGCAGGCAAGACAGGAGCAGTCGGTAGTCGCATTGAAGCCCAAGGGCAAACAACGCTCTTGCAAATCAACGCATCGCAGCGATCAAAGGATGGACGGACTGCTGAGGCACCGGGAACGTCCACTGGTCCCACTGGAATCCTGTTCCGACACGCAGGGCTCCGCTGAGTCTCTTCCTCGCGACAGAAGTTACATGCGTCCGTCGATCGAACCATGCGATGAAAGCTCTTCGGACTTTTTCGCCGAGCACCCGCAGGCATATTGCGGTCATCGTCACGCACTGGCGCACACGATCACTGATGCGAACTATACGCAAAACACCATGCAGAAGCCGAGGCAAAACCGTTGACACGTCGATCTGAAAAGTGAGGCCGAGTTTGTGACTCCAAACTCGGCTTGGACTCCACAGGGAACCGGCACCGCTGACCAGCCAACCCCGGAATGAAGGGTGAAGACGAACCCAATGTTTCCCGGGAACTTCCAAAGCTCAAACCCCGAATTCGCCAAAGTCTACCCAGAACTCCTTGTCGAGGTATTTTGGGCAACACAAATCATCGCGCCAAGCGGAAACTTTCGAGTGGGGCGTCCCAATCCACTTTGCGTTTCTTGAAACTGGACGTCGATTTACTAGTCTTTTCCGACGATGTCGACGGTAACGTAGTTGTATCAGTGCGATCTGTCACACTTCGCACTGGGTACTTACCATCAGTCGTCCGAGAATCATTTAAGAGCAGGTACACGGATGAAGTCGTTTCTCGAGCGACGAGATCGATGGGGAAACGGATATTCCCTCTGGCTCATGGCGGGCGTAGTGTTTGCCATTCCGCTGATGATTTGGTCACTGCAAAACCTGAAGATGGAAAACGACGTCGCTGGCTGGCTGCCAAAGGACGATCCACAGTCCAGAATTCTTGCCTGGTATCAAGACCTGTTTCCAGAAGAAGATCGTGTTCTGGTCTCCTGGGACGAATGCACTTTGACAGATCCCCGCCTTCAGAAAATGTCTGACGTACTGAAGGGCCTGGAAAAAAACGGTATTCGCGAAGGCGGATCGCCTTATGTAAAAGATGTCAGTCTTCCGACCGATCTGCTGCGTCGAATTCTTGCCGAAGACATGTCGCTCGAAATTGCCCTCGACCGCGCTCAGGGACTTCTTATCGGCATGGGACCCTTGTGTGTTTCCCTGTCTGAAACTGCTGCGCCCCACGCTGAAGCCGTACAGCAGAGCATTGCGAAAATGGCCCGAAGCCGCTTTGGGCTGGAAGTCCAGTTTGTCCAGAACACTCTGCCTCAGCCATCGTCTGCACACCTGACCGTTGAAGATGAGAAGTCATGGAAGCTTCATGATGCGCTGACGATGTACGTCGCCAACACAAAGCACGCCGACCTGCAACTCACCTGGTCGCGAAGTCATCTGGACAAGGAGAAATCTGAAGCATTTCGAACGGCCCTGATGTCACTCAAAGTTCTTGATACAGGCGACGCTGCCTGCGTTCAGGAAACATGGTTTGTGCCGGGCGCGATGGCGGCGTTGTCGGTGAGTTTTACACCGGCAGGCGTAAATGACCATGTGGCTTCGCTCGAGGCGATTCAGAAGGCTGCAACCACAGTTGGGATCCCGCCGGAGACGTTGCACGTCGGAGGACGCCCGGTTGCGGGCGCGATGATGAATGAAGCCGTGAAGCATGCTGGCTGGAACCGGTCAGCTCCGATGTGGAATCTGCTCGAACGGTCGCCACTTCTGTTGTCTGTTCTGGTCAGTGTGACACTCAGTTACCTGATGCTGAAAAGCCTGCGGCTGTGCATTATGGTGCAGACAGTCTCGATTCTTTCAGCCTTGGCTGCCGTGTCACTCGTCGCGCCCACTGGCGGCAGCATGAATATGGTGCTGGTGGTAATGCCGACTTTGTTGATGGTGATCTCCGTCTCCGGAACGATTCACATCTGCAACTACTGGAAGAATTCAGGGATCGATGATCCTGTCAAATCGGTCATGCATGCAGCTTCGATTGCCTGGCTGCCGTGTTTTCTCGCAAGTGCAACAACGGCGATTGGACTGGCCTCGCTCATGGTCAGCTCTCTGGTCCCCGTGCGAGATTTTGGGATTTATGCCTCGATCGGATGTCTCATCTCATTCGTCTGCATTATCTATCTGCTGCCAGCGCTGATGCTGTACTGGCCGGCTCGCCCGCCACGCGCCGAACACATCAATAATGAATTCTGGAATCACCTCGGGGTGTGGCTGTCCCGTCATCGCACTGCAAACTATGTACTCAATCTGGTGATCACAGTCGCATGCACCGCCGGATTCTTTTGGTTTCGAACAGAGACGAAAGTCATCCGCTATTTCCCGGATGAGTCGCGCGTGGTGCGGGATTACAATTTCCTTGAAGAGAACCTTTCGGGAATTGCTTCCGTCGACACAATTGTGCGATTCAGTAAAGAGCAGCAGGAGAAAGTGCCGTTTCTCGATCGAGCAAGGACAGTTCTGAAAGTTCAGGAAGCTCTGCGATCGCATCCAGAAGTCAGCGGGACATTGTCGCTGGCATCCTTTATCAATCTGGAAAAATCTGAAGCCAAACCGAAGAGCATGATGGACCGCCGCAACGCAAAGTTGCGAGAGAATCTGATCGGTCAGAAGATTCATGAAAAACTTCAGCAGGGCGGGGAAGAAGCAGAAGGTCTCTCGTCAATGCTGGCCGTCGCCCAAAAATCGGCCGACTGGCAAACTCCAGGCGATCGGGCGCTAAATGTGGCTGGAGATGAAATCTGGCGTATCACATGTCAGTCCAGCATTATGTCCGACTATGACTATGGACGTCTGACACGCGAGTTGGCCGACATTGCGGAAACATCTCTGAAGCAGTTCCCCGAAGGCACTCCTGCACATGTAGTAACCGGATTGGTGCCAATTTTCCTGCGAACTCAACAGGCACTTCTGGAAAGCTTGATCAGCAGCTTTGGAATGGCCTTCGGGCTGATTGCCATTGTGATGATTGTGCAACTGCGAAGTATCTCCGCTGCTCTTTATTCCATGATTCCAAACGTCTTTCCGATCGTCGTTATGTTCGGACTGCTGGGCTGGGGCGATGTTCGTGTCGACATTGGAACCATGATCACGGCATCCGTCGCGCTGGGGATTGCCGTCGACGGAACTTTGCATCTGATGACCTGGTTCCAGCAACTGCTTCGGGAAGGACTTTCTCGTGAGGCGGCTGTTGCGAAGGCTCTCGAACATTGTGGTCCGGCATTGTGGCAGACCAGCGCTGCGATCGGCTTTGGTATGCTGACGCTGTACCCGGTTGAACTGCTTCTCATCAGCCGCTTCGGCTGGATAATGTGCGGTCTCATCTTCGCCGCATTGTGGGGCGATGTGATTTTGCTGCCTAGCTTGCTTGCCGGACGACTTGGGTCTATCCTTGAGGACGTAGAAAAGAAGAAAAGATCCAAAGGAGATTTATCCGGCGGACCTTTTTCTGAAGCTCCCGATGGCAGGCCCGCGACGACGGCTCAACAAAATCTCTCCAGGGAACCAGCGATTTCCGAACATCGCGCGGCTTATGGGACACCGAAAGCGTCTCGACTGGATGGGATTCGATCCGCCTTCCCGAGAACTGCCGCAGAGCCGTAGAGCACATCTGTTTGCAGTGAGGATGGAGTGGCCGAATACGTTGAACCGCTGGGATTACGAATCCTGATCCGCAAGGACGAAGCTCGGCATCAAACTCGAGGCGGCATTGTGCTGCCGGACAGCTCAGAGATTCCTACGATCACGGGTCGAGTGGTAGAGATCAGCGTTCAGGTCGAACGCAGCGAAGATTTCCCAATCCGCAAATACGACAAGGTCCTGTTTCATCCAAAAAACGCCATTCCGGTGGACTTTGAGACCGACAACCTGCTGTTTGTTGTCCCCGTCGATGATGTCGTTGCTGTCTTTCGCAGGCCCCGCCCGGAACGGCCGAAATCCGATCCGTCCAATTTGGTGGAGGATGTCGATTCCGAAGACACTGATGATTCCACAGACAGCGACGAAGCAATCTGAGCCACCAGTTGGCGACGTGATTCCCCTCAGTTGGATGTCTCGATGATTCGCAAATTTCTCAAAAACTATCTGCCTCGCCATCGCAACCGAACCAATCAGGCGTTGCACATGTTTGGTGTTCCACTAACTTTCATTGGAACCCCGTGGGCAATGGCGGTAAGCAACACCTGGCACTGGCCGGTTGTGTGCTTTCTTACAGGATACGCGTTGCAGTTTGCCGGTCATGCCGCTGAGGGCAATGATGCCGGTGAGGTTGTGTTTTTCAAGAAGTTGCTTCGAATGCCCTATACCGAGTATGGTCAACATGACCCGTATTCAAGTCGCAGCGATAAGCACGACGATACGACAGCAGGTTGAGACAAAACTGCCTTCCGGTTTCTTCGGAAGTTTGAGGGCAGACTGCAGGACAGTATCTCACGAACGAGTTTGTTCATGAGATCTTCCTGTCAGCCAGGGCTTCGTCATGGACGACGCGGATGCCCGGTTTCAACAATAGTGACAGGGACGTCACATGCAACGACTTTCAGATTTTCTTGTGTTCCTTCATGACTCGATTCACGCGGCCTCCAGGTCGACGCCAGCATCGACGGAAGGACTCACACGCATTCGCCGCTTCGCTTCCAGCAGATATCTGCTGCGTAAGGCAGTTGCCTTGAGTCTGTGTGGATCTGTCCTTCTCTCGGGGTGCTCTGCAACCCGGAAGACAGCATCGAGTGATCTCCAGTGGGCCCATGGTGAGAAGCCTGTCTCCTGGTACAAAGACCATAACACAGCCATCGAACATCCGGCGATCGACAACGAAACCGATCCCGCAGTTCAGATGACGTACGAACCCCGAAGTCTGCAACGTCGCGTCGATGAAGAGGTTCGCGAGATCACTCTCGATGAAGCCATCCTGACAGCTTTACGCAACAATAAAGTCGTTGAGCGAAGTCCGTTTGGCGGCGTGGGCGGTGCCCTCGTGCTCACTCAGCCAGACAGTGTCTCCACAGTTTACGACTCGGCGATTCAGGAAACAGGCATCCTGTTCGGACGTCGAGGTCTGGAAGCCGCACTGTCCGACTTCGATGCGCGTCTTTCCGCGTCGACAAACTGGGGCAAGACCGCTCAGGGCGTTCACTCGTTACCGGCACCGGGAATTTTAAGGCAGGACAACGGAACGTTCCGCACAGGACTGGATAAGGCTCTGGTCACCGGCGGTGCCGTATCGGTCTTTCACAACTGGAACTACACAGGCGACCCATCCGGAACTCCCACCTATCCCTCGTCCTATGCTGGCACGCTGGGAGCAGAAGTCCGACAGCCCTTGCTTGCCGGGGCCGGCACGGAATTCACTCGCGTCGCTGGTCCTTCACGACCTGGCTTCGGTGCGATCGCGGGTGTGAGTCAGGGCGTGGTGATTGCTCGAATCAATCAGGACATTACCCTCGCAGACTTTGAACTGAGCATCCGAAACGGTCTGCGTGAAATTGAGAATGCTTACTGGGATCTGTACCTCGCCTATCGCAACTATGACAATGCCGTGACTGCTCACGAAAGTGCATTCCAGACCTGGCGTGAAGCTCGAACCAGAGTGGAAGTGGGCACCGTCAAACTGGCCGACGAACTTCAGGCTCGGGACCGGTTTTACGAGACGCGTGCGCAGGTTGAACTGACACTCAACAGCGTCTATCAGACAGAAACCCTTTTGCGTCGAAATCTTGCAATTCCGATGAACGACGGAACCGTTTTACGTCCTTCGATGGAGCCGGTGAAAGCAGAGTTTCGGCCGGACTGGAGTTCCTGCCTGGTCAGCGGTCTGACGAAGCGTGTTGAACTGCGTCGTCAGAAATGGCAAATCAAAAGTCTTCAACTGCAGTTGAATGCGGCTCGAAGTCTGGTTCGCCCGCAACTGGATGTGGTGGGCAACTACGGCGTGAATGGATTCGGTGACACCCTGCTTTCCCAAAACGGCAGCAGCGGCTATGGATCCATGACTCGCGACGACCTCGATACCTGGACTATGGGCGTGGAAATGAGCATGCCAATTGGTTTTCGGCAGGCCCGCAGTCAGGTGCGTAACTATGAACTTCAGCTGGCCAAAGCCAACGCCATCCTTGCAGCCCAGGAACGCAGCGTAGCTCATGACATTACGGTCTCCATTCAGGACATTTCCGCGAAATGGGCAGCCGCTGAATCGAACATGAATCGGCTTCAGGCGGCGGAACGACGTGTCGAACTGCTCCAGGCGGAGCAGGATGTCGGTACGACAACTCTTGACCTTGTACTGCGAGCTCAGGCAAGTCTGTCAGAAGCAGAACGAGCCTACTATCAACAGCTTGTGGAGTACAACAAAGCGATCACCTATCTTCACCTGTCGACTGGTTCGCTTCTGGAAGTGAACAATGTCCATCTTGCTGAAGGATCCTGGGACGGAGAAGCCTACGGCGACGCTCATCTGCGGGCCGTTCAGCGAACTCAGGGGAAAGACAATCCTCGGCTGGATACAAAACCGGGTGAGTTTGTTTCGCCGGGCCCAGCCGGAACAGTCGAAGTTCGGTCTCCCAACCACGACCGTCCGATCGAGCCAGAGGAAGAGCCGGCACCGGCGGAAATTCCTGAAGTCCCTCCAGTCGAATAGTAAGGATTGCAGCCGGGGCAGGTTATGGACTGCCCGGCTTTCGTGGATGGATTAACCGTCAAAAAATTTCCACGCCAATTCATTGGCAGAGTCGATCGAACGAACAGGCGATCGTGAGGATTCGAACAAGTCTGTTTGCGCCGGGTTCAAAGGATGGAATAGACTTCCCGTGGTGCTTCTCACCGGAATCATCACTGGCCAGTGCAACTGGTCGTCCTCACGTCTGATTTCGGAGTTGAAGGTCAATGGCCAAAAGTCCTGGAACTCCACGCAAGAAAGTCGTTAAGGCACCGGAAGCTCCGCCTAAACCTGTTGTGAAATCACGTTCCCGAGTCTTTCAGCCGCGTCAGCTGATCAAGGCCGCCTGCGTTGCTCTGGGACTTCTGCTGATTCCCGTTGCTGGCCGCTTTTTGCCCAGTCTGAACAATCGACCGGAGTATCGCGTCGGCCCGGATCAGGTGACGATTAGCCCGCCGCCTCGATGGATTCCGCCGGATCTGACACGACAGGTTTTCGAAAGAGCAGGGCTGAGCACGGCGGAATCGCTTCAGGATCCGTCTCTCAGCGAACGTGTGGCAGCAGCCTTCCATACTCATCCGTGGATTCAGAAAGTCGTTAGCGTTCGGAAATCGTTTCCTGCTCGCGTGCATGTCGAGGTTGTCTATCGCGAACCGGTGGCGATGGTGCGAGGGATCGACGGACACTATCCCGTGGATCGTTACGGCATCCTGCTGCCTGCTCGTGATTTCGCCGATGCGGACGTCGATCGTTATCCAGTGATTGAACGCGTAGCCAGTGTGCCGATGGGCAAACTCGGTGAATCCTGGGGCGATCCAGTGGTAAACGGTGCTGCCGAACTGGCCGCAGTGCTTAACAAAGAACATGACGGAAAAACGTGGTGGAAGGAGCTCGATCTGGCAAGTATCCTGGTGCCGCGCCGAGTGGCACTGTTGGATAGCGCAGATGAACTGCAGTATGAACTCCGCACGACCGGTGGGTCGGAAATCGCGTGGGGCCGTCGTCCGGATTCTTCACATCCGGGTGAGCTGACTGTGGCTCAGAAGATCCAGCGACTCGTTGACTTTCAATCGGACTACGGCGGCTTCGATGATCAACATGGCCCCTATCAGATCGATATTCGCCCGTGGCAGGGAATTCAACGCGGAGTACTCGCGAGAGAACCCGGGAATACTCAGTTGCAGTAGTCGTCAGGTGCAGTAGTCGTTACGCAAGAATCCCGGGGACGACGGTTCCGTGCACATCGGTCAGTCGATAATCACGTCCCTGCGATCGAAACGTCAGGCGAGTGTGATCGAAGCCGAGTAAATGCAGCAGTGTCGCGTTCAGATCGTGCACATGGACCGGATCGCTGGCTACATTGAAGCCCAATTCGTCGGTCTGCCCATAAACGTGGCCCGCTTTAATTCCGCCACCCGCCAGCCACATACTGAAGCTGCGGTTGTGATGATCGCGACCGTCGTTGCCTCCCTGAACCATCGGTGTCCGGCCGAATTCACCGCCCCAGATGACGATTGTATCCTCCAGCAGACCGCGTTCTTTCAGATCCATCACCAGAGCCGCGCTGGCCTGGTCCGTGTCCACTGCGTTCTGTTTGACTCCACCCGTCAGATTGCCGTGCTGATCCCACGCTTCGTGGAACAACTGTACAAATCGGACACCACGCTCGACAAGCCGACGTGCGACAAGGCAGTTGCGTGCGAAGTTGGCGTCTTTAGGATCCTTGATCCCATACAAATCCAGCGTCTCTTTGGACTCGTTCCCCAGATCCATCAGTTCCGGCGCGCTGGTCTGAAGACGGTACGCCATTTCGTAACTTTGAATCCGCGCTGCAATCTCCGGATCGCCGACAGCCTGCAGTGACATTTGATTCAGACGATTCAACGAATCCAGCGACGCCCGCTGAGTCTCCGCATCAACTCCTTTTGGATTCGACAAATACAGGACAGGATCACCTGCGTTCCGAAATGGCACGCCACCATACATTGTAGGCAGGAAACCGCTTCCATAATTGCTTGCGCCGCCGCTGGTTCCTTTGGCACTCGTCAGGACCACAAACCCGGGTAGATCGGCCGATTCACTGCCCAAACCGTACAGCGACCACGAACCAAAACTCGGCCGTCCGAATTGCTGCGATCCCGTGTTCATCATCATCTGAGCGGGCGCATGATTGACGGCATCAGTTTGCAGACTGCGAATCAGGCACATCTGATCGGCGATCTTTGCAGTGTGAGGAAGTACTTCGCTCAATTCCATCCCGCACTGTCCGTGGCGTTCAAACTTAAACTTTGAACCCAGCAGTGCAGAGTTCGGATTAATGAATGCCGCGCGATAACCTTTGAGCAGATCCGCTGGCGGCAGTTGCCCATCGCGTTTCGTCAGCTCCGGCTTGTGATCAAACAGCTCCAGCTGGCTGGGGGCCCCGGCCTGGAAAATGTAAATGACTCGCTTCGCCTTGCCAGGAAAATGTGGCTGCCGCGGCGCAAGTGGATTCGCAGCGTCCGCCGCATGGACACGGCTGCTGTCCGCAGAAAGCAAGGAGCTCGCAGCAATCGATCCAAGCCCGATTCCACAGTCACGCAGAAACCAGCGACGACGAAGATACTGGGCGCGAGCCGTTTGAAGTTGGTCAGAATTCATGGCACTTCATTCTCAAAAAGTGGTGTTAGTTCTTCGAAACGGTTTCATCAAGGTTCAACAGAACCCTTGCCACAAGTGTCCAGACAGCGGCATCCTGAGGTGTTGCATTCTCCGGAAGTGGTGGCAATGCTGCCGGGTCGCCCGTCGTCACCTCGCGAGGATTCAGCCAGCCGTCAGCCAGTCGCTGTCGTCTGGACTGCACAAGCGTCATTAGTTCAGCGTGCTCGGCTTCGTTGGGCCTTCGGGACGTACAAAGCAGGAACGCATAGCTGGCTCGCTGCGAGTCATCGGTGCCGCCTTCTTTCAGTACTCGCAATGCCATCGCTCGAGCTGATTCCACAAAGATGATTTCGTTCAGCCCCGTCAATGCGGCGAGCGGCGTGTTGGATCGGACTCGCCGTGCACAGGATACGTCTCCGTTGGGTGCATCAAGGTTCGACATGACCGGATCAGGCATTGAGCGTTTCCGAAATCCATAGACCGTGCGTCGATAGCGTTCGGGCCCGGTCGCAGGCGTCCAGTAAGTCGGATACACATAGTTGTAGTCAAGTACGTTCTGAGGCACGGGCGGGATCACGCCGGGGCCTCCTGCCTTGTGATGGATCAGTCCCGAAACCGTGAGCGCGATGTCTCGTACAACTTCTGCGTCAGCACGAAATCGAGGCCCCCGGGCCAGCAAACGATTGCCCGGATCACGTTCCATCTGTTCGGGTGTTGCGGACGATGATCGTTGATAAGCAGCACTGGTCACGATTGTGCGAATCACATGCTTCCGACTCCAGCCGTTTTCCATCAGGTCGACTGCCAGCCAGTCCAGCAGTTCACGGTACTCGGGCACCGGAGCACGCGTCCCAAAGTCTTCTGCGGTCTCCACAAGGCCCGTGCCGAAGACAGACTGCCAGATCTGATTAACGGCAACTCGAGCCGTCAGCGGCGCACGGGAATCCGTCAGCCACAATGCAAATCCCAACCGGTTGTTCGGCGCTTCCGCAGGGAACGGATTTAACTCCGCTGGTACGTGCGGCTCGATCGGTCTTGTTGGCTGATCCCAGCTGCCGCGATCCAGCAGCCTGGTGGTACGATGTTGAGCCGCTTCACGCTCGGCGAGATGCAAAATTGAAGTGGATGCCGCAGGCATCGACTTCCACAACCCATCAATCTCATCATTGATCGGCTTCAATTCGGCGACGGACGATCGCCAGGCACTGAAGATCGCTCGTGTCTGATCAATTGTTCGTTGTTCCGCTGACAACCGCAGCGCCAGCATCGCAGCATGGTCGGCCAAAGGAGCTGTCGGACCGGCTGCAGTCGTGATGCTGAATCGCCCACAACCCAGCATGTCGCCCATGCGCCAGACAATCTTCAGCTGAGTTCCCGCGGGATAGTTAAGAGGCGTTTCAAACTGCAACACAGCTACACTCGGCTGGTTTCGCCGGCCGGGGCCTCGGTCCGCATTCCACGTTGTCTCATCAGTGCCATCAATCAAATGCGAGACTGGTCCGCTGGCTTTCTTGCCATCCGCCTGTTTGACTTCCGGCTCCGAAAAATCGGCCGTGGCATTCACTAACTTCTGCTTCTCCCAGTCCTTGCTCTCCGGCTTCTGAACGAAGACTTCGACTTCATTGATCGCCCACGTTCCATTGTGACTGCGTCCTGGTCCCCCATGTGGAAGATCGCGATGCGGAAGTGCTTCCAGTTGAAGCCCGGTGACGCCCTGAAGTTCGGGCGTTGAGATCATAAAGACATCATTGCTGGTATGTCCTTTCATCAGCAGCGACTTGTCGGCTTCCTGCGTAGGGTGATTTAAACCGCTGACACTCCCAAGCTCAATCGCTTCAAGCGGCTGCCATGCGATTTGACGGGATGCCAGTTCGCCAGCCCACGCGTTCAGCTGGTCGTTCCACTGAGGCCTTTCGGTGCGAATTCGGTTTTCCGCGGCTTCGATCTTCTGCTGTAGCTCGACCAGCGTTCGCTGTTGATCGACCGTATAGACCCAGGACTTTGCTTCATAGGAGTTGTTTAGAAACGCAAACATGCCGAAGTACTCGTCATGAGTAATCGGGTCAAACTTGTGCGAATGGCACTGCGCACATTGCGTGGACAATCCCAGGACTGCCTTTCCGATGCAGTCAACGCGGTCAAACATTTCCGCCATCCGGAACTGTTCGGCAACGATCGCACCTTCTTCATTGATCATGCTGTTCCGAAGAAATCCGGTGGCAATGATTTGATCCTGAGTGGCTTCGGGCAATAAATCTCCGGCGATCTGCTCGATCAGGAACTGACTGTACGGCATGTCGCGGTTAATGGAGTTCATCACCCAGTCACGCCATGCCCATTGCTCGCGCAACATGTCTTTTTCGTAGCCGTTGGTGTCGGAGTAACGAGCAAGGTCCAGCCACTGTCGAGCCCACTTTTCGCCAAAGCGTTCGCTCGCCAACAGCTTATCAACGGTGACTTCCAGGCCGTCTGTTTCGAAGGCCGCAAGTTCCTCAGGAGAAGGAGGAAGTCCGATCAGATCCAGATAGACTCGACGACACAGCGCGGCACTGGTTGCTGCAGGGGCAGGGCTGAGGTTCTCTTTCTGCAGACGTTTGATGATAAATGCGTCGACAGGATGCGACACTCCAATATCTGGAACAGCCACCTTCTGTGGCGGAGTAAACGCCCAGTGTTTTTTGTACTCCGCACCTTCCTGAATCCATTGTTTCAGGATCTGCAACTGCAATTCAGAAACGGGCTTCTTCTGGTCAGGCGGCGGCATCACCACATCGGCGTCGTGACTGACGACACGACGGATCAACTCACTTTGATCAGGGTTGCCTGGCACGATCGCCGGACTACCCGATTCGCCACCTTTGACGGCTTCTTCAAATCGATCAAGGCGAAGTCCGCCTTTTCGATCTTCAGCATCCCCTCCATGACAATGCCAGCAGTGTTCGGCAAGCACAGGCTGCACGTCGCGCTGAAAGTCAACATCCGCGCATGCGGAGGACGACACTTGAAACAGGACAGCCAGCATGCTGACGGCCAATGCCATATGGCGAAGAATATTCATATGAATTTCCGCAGGTGGGATGAGGCGGAGGTAGGAAATCGAAATACTCAGAACACCCGGAAGAACCACATGTGTGACTTTCAAGTGCCGAAAGAATGCCGACACAATTGTACCGTTCCCGTAGCACCCAAAGAAACAGGCTACCAGAGATTCTTTTTTGTACTAAATCTCTGCGACAGAACGTGCATTAAGAACGGCCACCGTTCCCCATGTGATCGTTGAATGGCGATGAGGATTTCGGAAAACCCGATATTATGACGTTGCCAGTTCGCTCCCCTGGATGTCACCGCGCTCTTTCATCCTGGACTCACCCGCTCTGTCATCCTGAACGAGGTAGTCATCCTGAACGGAGTGAAGGATCTCGCCAACGGTCTGGCACTGGCTTATTTTGAGATTTGGCGATCTTGATAAGAACAGGTATCCATCTCATCTTGCCCGAAGTGAGTTGCATACGGGTCTATTCGAGCGGCCGGGGCCATCCAAATCTGGTACCCAAGCGACAATTCACTGCGTCAAATTCCCCTTCTCCTTTTTCAGCCTACTAAGCTACCGTTGAATGCAGGGCAGGTTTCGCCGTTGTGTTGAATCTTGAGGCTGGCGCAATGAAAGCTGCGCGGCCCGGGCCATCCATACCCGTAGCCAAACTATGCGGTCACAGCGAACGAGGAAAGGCCGCTCCAAAATGACTGCCACTTGCCCATAAACTCTGGATGGCCCCTCTGCTTGCTTATAAACGCCAAAGCCGCAGCGAAGATCAAGTTCCTATTGCATTTCATAACAGACACCTTTCTCACTAAACTCATCGTAACATTGTTTGATTTGGAGCGGCCGTCGCTACGACATAAACAACGACCATCCCGACGTTTGTTAATCCTGTGATCCTTTCGTTCCCATCGCTCGCCAAACACCTCCATTCACCCCCGAGTTAATGAAATGGACTGAACCGTCGCACATTGCCACTCCCACACAATCCGGATGAACACTCGCCGCTGTGTTAACGAA
>CAMTWR010000039.1:0-4950 GCA_947085455.1 uncultured Planctomycetota bacterium
CGCCGCTGAACACAGCGACTCTATCGTTTCACGACAAATTGATGATTGCATGAATCTCTTCCCTGAGATTGTTCGTCTATCCAATCACACACTATCTCACATTCACTCGTTTCAAGGGAGATCATTTCTTGCTCGCTGCCTCAGATCGCGATGAATGATTCCTTTCAGATGAGCATGCTGAACGGCTTTGCAAACCGGGACAAACAGCTTCAGTCGCTCGTCGACACTCAGCTTGTTGTCGTCGCAGTATTGAGTAATCGAAACTCCATCGACAAGTTCCATCACGAAGTACGGACGATGGCCGTCCGTAGTGCCAGCATCAAGCACGCGCGCGATGTTCGGATGGTCCATCATTGCGAGAGCTTGCTTCTCGGCGTCGAACCGGGCGATCACATCTTTCGAGTTCAGCTCCGCTTTGATCAGCTTGAGGGCAACGCGACGTTTGACCGGCTGGTCTTGTTCGGCCAGCCAGACAACCCCCATTCCGCCGCGGCCCAGTTCTTTGATCAGACGAAAGTTAGCCAGGACGGGGGGGACGTTGACCGGTAGCGAAATCGTACCGTTGCCGGGGTAGTGCGTCGTGGCATCTCGAGCGAACACCCCGGCGATGACGCCTTTCTGTTCCGGGAATCGCTGAATGTAGTCGTGCTGTTGAGGTTCATCTCCCGTTTTCGTGCGATGTTCGACTTCCATGGCCAGCAGCTCTGCCAGCAGTCCAACGCAAGCGGTTTCTGGAACTTCTGCCAGAAACGTTTCAATACGCGGAGCGCCTCCCTCCACCAACTCCTGATCGAAACGGTCACAAAGTGCGTCGATTTCAGAGAGTTGTTGATCTGTCAGAGCCTGGTAGGCCGGATTTCTGATTGAGGGGTCGTGCATGGGGCAAAAAGATGGATGGGGAGCAAAATGGAGGTCTCACAATCCTCAGATGTTCAAACAGCGGAAAATCCCGACAACCAAAGAGGGCAAAAAATATCCGGGCAAAAAATCAGGCCGCAGCACAGACACTCTTCTTTCAAATCGTCTGTCTCCTATCTTTTTGCCACTCTCATTACCGCTCCCTGTCATGCAGTCCCGCTTCCATCCAGATTCGGCGGATTCGCTCCAGCTTTCGTTCGACGGTCCGCTCAGTGCATTTCAATTCGCTGGCAATTTCGGCGTTCGTGGCCCTCTGAAACTTGAGCAACACGATTTTCTTCATTGCTTCGTCCGGTAGCGCGGCGAGCAGTGCGGTGCAACTTTCGGAGATTTCGGCCAGTTCATCTGGTGGCTGCTCGTTGCCACCGACCTCGTTGATCCCGGCCCCGCCAAATTCGGCGAATGCGGATTCACCCTGGACGGCTCCTCCGCCTCGCTTCTGCCGATTCAAATAGCGATGCTGTGCGGAGATTTTTCGAGTCGTAATGACGGCCAGCAGACCCCACAAAGCGTCTCTATTCTCGGCTTCCAGGCGGCCCTCGCTCAGGCCGAGACACAGACTGTGAAACGCACTGTTGGCCGCATCCTGTTCGTCATAGTGCCGACGGGTCTGCACGTCGAGTTTCTGTGCGGCGAACTCCTGCAATCGCACAGCAACGTGCTGCCACAGTCGCTCGGCGGCTTGCTGATTCTTGTCTGCAAGCTGGTTAATCCAGCCCGTAACTGCTTCGCGAACCATACCTCAAAATCTAGTCAAGTCTCGCCCATAAACCAAGGCGTTGATTCCTGAACAAATTTGAACCAGCCCGGGAAGCAATGAAAAGTGATTTCATGCCAGGAATCTTCGAATTCTTCGACAGCAGCCTGTCGGTCTTGCGGGCTGGTTGAACATTCACGGGTGTAAAACACGTCAATCAAGAGAGTGGGCCATGTTGAAAACTTCGAAAAAGCAACGGCTTTTGCTTTCCAATTGATTGAACGGACTTGATTCGAGCACATCGGTTGCCATTCGTAATTCAAAGCCCTTTGTTTGAGTGCCTGCCAATGTGGTAACGTCCGTCCTCGCTGGCGATCCCTTCGTTTTCATGTGAATGTTGTTGGGGCACCACACGAATAATTCGCAATAAGCCACCTGTTTCTACCCTCACTCACCCTGATATTACGACAGTAACTCCAGTGGACCGCTTTTCACTTTTTTCAACGCCGCTTTACGTTTACGACATGACGCAGATGGAGGCGGTCAATCATGAACTCACCCAGCTGCTGCTGGCGGAATCGGAAGCATTTCCCGGTATTCCGCGGAGCAACAAGGGAGGCTGGCATTCGGTTCCCGATCTGGGGCATCGCAGCGAGGCTTGCTATCGCACCGCATGCAGATGATTATCGATCAAGTGGCGGCAACTATTCACGATTTGGCAGCCGCGATGCGAATGCCAGCTCCGCCGCCGTTGCGATATTCGGCGCAAGCCTGAGCGATGGTGATGCGTGATGGCGGTTACACCATAGTACATGATCATGGAACTGCCCATGGGTCGGTTTCGTATTACGTCGATGCTGGTGATCCCGATTTTGAAAACCACCCCGAGTCGGGCCGCTTCGCTGTGCTCGACCCCCGCCGGTACAGTCGTCCCATTCCAAGGTTAGATGATTTCAGCATGACGCAATTCAGCATGACGCAATTCACAGTGCGGCCCAGGTCGGGCCAGCTGGTGATCTTTCCGGGATGGTTGCAACATTATACATCCGTATCGTGGCACGCGACCGCGGATTGCGATCTCGTGCAATGTCTCGGTGGTTCCGGAACTGTTCAACCCATCGCCTTCGTTGGGTTAGGACTCCCCGACAAGGCCGGGATTGGCTCCCACAGAAATGCAAAAAACACCGCAGAAAAAGGGCGAGTGTCACCGGTACACATCAAGCTTTATGCAACCAGGAGGCCGCCGATCACGTTGCTGAAAGGCGATTTTCCACATTCTTAAAGAATTGTTCTGGATGCCTGTCGGGTCTGGGGCCCCGTTGAACATTTCAGTGCAAGCACGGTCTTCTCAACAACAATTTCCAAGAACACAATTGCCATACCCGCTGGATACTCTCATGTTAAACAAAGTCCTTGGTCGTGTTCGTCTGACTCTGCAGGCACTTATGCTGGATTCGATGCGACAAGGAAGGCGTTCCCGAGGGAGGAGGAACGCAGCACAGGCGAGGACAAACCTTGCCTCTATTTTCGGAGGTTTTTCCACTGCTGTCGGAAATCAAAGGCGATTCTTGCGTCAGCGAGCCACCGCCTGCGAATCGCTGGAATTCCGCGTACTCCTCACCACTTGGAACATCGGATTTGAAGCCATATACCCAGGGTCCATAGACCAGTTTACTACCATCTACCCCACGAACGACAATGGCACCGGGGCCGACATTAAGATTTTCTGGGGCGGGGGCCAAGCAGGTTTTACCGATTCGTACTATTTCGTTGACTCCAACGGCGGAACGGGCGGATTCAGTCAAGACTTGGGCACGAACCCGTTCATTAAGTTTATTGGCTCGACGGGCGATGACATTGTCAGAAATAACTCTGGCGACGGAGTTGGTACTGCCGTCGAATTGACGGCGTATGGCAACGGTGGCAACGATGAGTTTTACGGCGGCCAGGAGTACGACAAGCTCATCGGTGGGCCAGGGACGGACAAATTATTTGGAGGGGCTGGCGACGACGTACTGTACGGCGGCTTAGCCAGCGATAACGATGAGTTGAGAGGCGGAACCGGCATGGACCGGTTTTATGTCCGGAGCACCGACGTGAATAAAGAATTGGGCGTCGGCACGGTCCTCGATAAGCATAAGCTGGACTCCAGAGTGCATCTCGTCGACACGACGAAAAACGATACGAACGGCACAAATGAATATCGCCCCGCCTCGTGGTCAGACACGGATTTCGAAGCGATCGACGAGACCTTGCAGCACTTTGCTGATGGAACAGGAAGCGAGCGATTGATGCAGTCGCACACCGGGGGTGACATTTACCAATACCGATTGGGTTTGACGACGACCGGCGCGGCAGATAACGGCGCCTGGAGTAACGGGCACGACTCTTGTTGGTATCCCAGTGGACTTACCGCCGATATTTCTGATGGTTTACACCGAAAGGAAAACATCGTCCACGAAATTCTGCATCATTTTGACTCCCCAGGAAACAATCCATTTATCGTGGATTTTCGAAAGTTAAGCGGGTGGACAGAGACACGCCCGGAAACCTTCATCACATTTGCTGACTGGAAAAGCCAATATCCGACTGGCGGCTACACCGGGTTCGTGCAGGGCAATTCAAAAGGTAACGACTGGTTCAATCCAAAGGGACTCTCGTCCACAGCACTCTTCCAAAGAGATTACGGCGGTTACACTCCCCGAGAGGATTTTACCGTCAATGGCGAATTCTGGTATTTCAAATCAGTTCTCCAAAAAAACGTTGCTGTCAATCAAAGTAAGCAGGACAACCTTCAGCAATTCTTCGGTTATTTGGCGACGCCCACCACGCCTTCCGATTTAACGATCGATCAATCCGTCAATATCAATCGCCCAACTTTCAATTGGGAGTCGCTGGTCGCCGATAGCTTCCGTGTACAGATCAAAAACGCAGGTAACAACGTGGTGGTGGATGTCACGACGGCCGAATTGACGTTGCCGCTCACTGCTGATCTGCCTGCTGGCAAGTACACGTTTCTTGTGAGTTCCATGACCATCACCGAAGATGAGTCGTCGATCGCTTCTATCAACTTCACGGTAAACCATGCGCCGGAGTGGGTTGCCGGCGTTCAGCCGCCGCCGATGGCTGTGCAAAATGAGGACGATCGTCTGGCGTATGGGACGACCGTTCTCTCGCTGACCGCTGCCGTCAGCGATGTCGATGCTGGCGCGAAGAAAGGCATCGCGGTCCACTTTACCGGTGGCCTGGAGTCCGGCTTCTGGCAGTTTACAACCGACGGCGGAGTTAAGTGGTCCACGTTCGCGTCTCTCGGATTTCCGCGGGGACGCAACAAC
>CAMTWR010000040.1:0-67460 GCA_947085455.1 uncultured Planctomycetota bacterium
GCGAGAGCGGAGCATTGTCGAGAGATTGGGATGCTGCCAAATTTGGCGTAGGCGCAGGCCCCCTCATCCGGCCTCCGGCCACCTTCTCCCCCGAGGGGGAGAAGGACGGTTGAGAGAGGTTTGCTTATTTGATGCTGGATTGAGGTTGAAGTCTTGCGATTGTCCCCTCGCCCCCTTGGGGGAGAGGGCCAGGGTGAGGGGGTTGCGTTTTGGGATTTCGGTTTTCAGTGAATCGCAAAGTCGCAGGCCCCCTCATCCGGCCTCCGGCCACCTTCTCCCCCGAGGGGAGAAGGGCGGTGGAGATCGACGGATTTGTTGGGAGGGAGTTTGGGGTTGAAGGCGGCAGACGAATCGCACTCGGAGGGCTGACGCCCTGCCGCTCGCCGGTGTTGTGATTGTCGACTCGAATGGTCGCCCGGCAGGTGAGCAGTGGTGAGATTCGCGACTGCGGCCTCGGATGGAATGCGTGGGCGGGAGACTTGACGATGAGCGGTCGAGTCCCGGATGATAAGGGGCCTCGACCTCAATTTCCCGCCCGAGAAACACTTCCAATCTGTCGCTGTCTAAGGAACCTGCCGTGCTGTTGTTTGATGCTCACCTGGATCTGGCGTTAAATGGTGTCGACTGGAATCGCGATATGCGTTGTTCCGTCGACGATTTGCGAGCTCAGGAACGCACACTGGGGATGACCGAGCCCGGTCGCACTGGAAGCACACTTAGTCTGCCCGAACTGCGAGCGGCCGAAATTGGAATTTGTCTGTCCACCCTCCTGGCTCGCCAGGAACGAGAAATCAATCACTCGTTCGGCTGGACATCGCCTCAAACATGTTACGCAATGGCTCACGCTCATCTTGCCTGGCACCGCGCGATGGAAAGAGCCGGCCTGATGCGTTCGATCAAAACGAAACGCGATTTGGCTCATCATATCGAAGATTACAAGAAGCATCCGGCGACTGCGCCGCTGGGCTTTATCCAGACGATGGAAGGTGCCGACCCGGTTTTAGTTCCAGAAACGATTGACGAATTTTATGAGCACGGCCTGCGAGCGATCGGGCTGACTCATTACGGTCCCAATCGATACGGCGGCGGAACATCCTGCGAAGTTGGACTGGCGCTCGATGCCATTCCGTTGCTGAAGCGAATCGGCGAACTTGGAATGACCGTCGATGTGACTCATCTGTCGGACGTCGCCTTTTGGCAGGTGCTCGAATACTTTGACGGCCGCATCCACGCGAGCCATCAGAATTCACGTCGGTTGGCCCCATGGCAGCGTCAGTATTCTGACGAGCAGTACAAGGCCGTGATTGACCGTGACGGCGTGATCGGCATTGCGTTTGACGTGATCATGCTGCAGCCCGGTTATGTTCGCCGCGTCAGTCAGGCGACGGTCACGATGGAGCGTGCGGTTGATAACATCGATATTATCTGTCAGTTGGCCGGAAACACTCGCAACGTCGGCATCGGCAGCGACCTCGACGGCGGCTACGGAGTAGAACAGACACCGGCTGACTTCGACCGCATTCGGGACCTGCAGCGCTTGACCGAGATGATGTCCAAACGAGGATATTCGGATGCGGACATCGCCGGCATTATGCACGGCAACTGGCTGCGATTCTTCAGTGAAGTTTTGCCCGATTAAAAGCCTCTGCAAAGCCAAAGCGGATCTCTCCCAGGATCCGCTTTTTTCATGCGCACCCGAATTGTCGTCTCGCCACGTTCCGCACTCAACGGTATGAACATCAATCATTCTGCGAGCGGGAATGTCCGTTGCCTGAGGATGTTATTGCTCCTGCTTTGACGCTGAACTTGAAGGCATCTCAAATCAGGCGGTTAAAATGCCGGCTCGCTGGAGGACACGCAGTTTCTCTGCATCCGGCTCATCCTGTGCGCGTGGAAAATCTCCGAGTACACTCTGTCGTCCTGACCAACAAAATCTGCGCCGGAGGTTCCCATGACGTTTGATTTTCTCCACATCCTCAGGTGCGCAGCGATGGCGCTGCTGACAGTTCTCATGACCGTGCCGAACGCAACTGTTGCTGCGGCTCAATCGACCGAGCGTCCACCCGAGAGTGAGGCGGAGAAGCATGGGGATAATGTAAAGATCCGAGGCCACCTGCAAAATTCATTTCATCGTTTTTCCACAGAGAAGAAAGGCCACGTTGCGTTCCTGGGTGGATCGATTACTGAAATGGAAGGATATCGGCCTCGACTGATGGAGTGGCTGCAAAAGCGGTTTCCGGAGACTCAGTTCACATTCACCAATGCCGGCATCGCGTCCACATGTTCGCACACGGGCGCGTTTCGATTGCAGCGAGATGTGTTGAGTCAGGGGCCGGTGGATTTGCTGCTGGTGGAGTTCGCTGTGAATGATGACCAGGACGCCCGGCACTCCGCCGATGACTGCGTGCGAGGTATGGAAGGAATTATCCGACATGTGCGCACCTTCAATTCAAAGTCGGACATCGTGATGATCGATTTCGTCAATCCGGAAATGCTGGAGCTTGCGCAGGCGGGCAAGACGGCGGTCAGCGTCGAGCAGCATGAGAAGGTGGCTCGACAGTATGAGATCAGCTCCGTGGATCTCCCGAGCGAACTCGCCGATCGCATCGCCGCCGGTTCGATGACATGGGACACGTTCGGCGGAACTCATCCTGGCCCGCTGGGCAATCAGTTGGCCGCGGACCTGGTCGCGGAAGTGCTGCAGGCCGGCTGGCGAGCCGCGGCCGTGTCGCCTCAGCCACCCGCAGAACATCCGGAACTTCCTTCGCCTCTGTTGGACAGTTGCTTTGATCGAGGAAAGTTTCTTCCGGCCGAGTCTGTTACTCTGGGAACGGGATGGACCCTGGGAATTCCGGATTGGAAAAACATCGCAGGCAGTCAGCGAGACCGGTTTCTTCACGATCCCATTTTCTACAGCACTCAGCCCGGATCCACGCTGACGTTCTCCTTTGATGGTCAGGCCGTAGGGGCGTTCGTCGTTGCCGGACCCGATGCGGGGCGACTGGAAGTGCAGGTCGATGAGGAAGAATGGAAGACGGTGGACCTGTATCATTCTTACAGTTCCGGTCTGCACTATCCTCGTACCGTCATGTTCGCCAGCGGACTGCCAAAGGGCAGTCACCACGTGACCGTACGAATTGCGGCTTCTCATCATGAACTCAGCAAAGGCACCGCAGCCCGCATTCTGCAGTTTGCGGTTTCAGAATAGCGGATTCAGAATAGCGATCTAAGAACAGCTTCCGCGGAACGCTGAGACATACTTCCCTGCCTCTTCAGGAATGACCGATGCCATTTATTGATCTGACAAAGATTCCCGCGATTGAGCCCGTTCCCGGTTGCCGCATGCGAACGCCGCACGGGCAAAACCTGATGCTGTCCTATCTGGAAATGGAGGACGGCGCGGAAGTGCCGCTACACCATCATCCTCATGAACAGGGCGGCATTCTGATTCAGGGACGAGTGCAGTTAACGATCGGCGACGAGACTCGTATTTGCGTAGCCGGATCGCTCTTTATCATCCCGCCGAATGTGCCACATCGAGCGGTCGCAGTGGATGGCCCGGCAGTGGTGCTCGATGTGTTCAGCCCGGTCCGCGAAGATTATGCGGAGCTGGCGAATCGGTACATTCCACCGGTGACCAGCGAGAAGTAGCCACGCCAGGCTCCCGCCTTCGCCTGTGCCGTAAAAAGTCGCCTTTCGCTCTGCGAAAGAAGCGTATTCGCAACTTTTGCGGAGCAAAAGGCGACTATGATAAATTCACAACTTTTGGGATCGAAGCGATCGACCAGATCGACCAGATCAGACTGCTCGGCCATTGACCCCGGAATAACTCCCAGGTTTTCCCAGTTGCCGTGCGTTCATCGCAGAATCTGTCCCAATTGTTCTTCAAAAAATCTTTACAGAGAAACCATGCCCGTTGCGTACAGAACGGAACACTTCATCAGCCTGTCAGTCGCAAATCTTCGGGACACCCCGGTTTTGGGTTTCCCGGCTTGCTACGTGGCTGACACGGACACGCGAAATGGAAACAGGTTGTACAATCTTTGCAGGAAACACGAATCCGCTCACGTCATTTTCAGCGATACGGTTCACAGTCCCGGGAAATTAAGATGCACAGTCCACATAGCGGCTCGGTCCATCAGCACTATGACGCGGTCATTATCGGCAGTGGCCACAATGGCCTGATCGCAGCGGCGTATCTGGCCAAAGCCGGACAATCCGTGCTGGTTCTGGAACGCAACGACTACCTGGGCGGAGCGACCACGTCGCATCGAGTTTTCCCCGAGTACGATGCGCAGCTTTCTCGTTATGCCTATCTGGTTTCGCTGCTGCCTGATCAGATCCTGAAAGATCTTGATCTGACGTTTGAAACTCGCCGACGCAGGACGGCATCATTTACACCGTATCAGGATGCCTCAGGCACACATCGCGGACTCGTGCTTTCGAATGTGGACGAAAGTCGCTCACGCGATTCTCTGCGAGAACTCACGGGCAGCGATACGGCGTGGCGCGACTTTCAGAAATTAATGCTGCTTGAAAAATCGCTGGCTGACATTGCATGGCCGTCGATGTTGCAGCCGTTGCGGTCTCGAGCTGACTTTGAGTCCACGCTGACCGATGATTTGCAGAAAGAAGCGTGGCAGTCTTTCATCGAACGGCCGCTGGGCGAAGTTATCGAGCGTTACGCAAAACACGATGTGCTGCGAGGCCTGTTGATGACGGATGGCAAGATCGGAGTCTTCAGTCATCCGCATGATACCAGTCTGTTGCAAAATCGATGTTTTTTGTACCACGTCATCGGTAATGGAAACGGAGAATGGCGAGTTCCCGTGGGTGGCATGAAGTCGCTCGTCACGTCGCTCGTCTCGCGGTGCCAATCGCTGGGCGTGACGTTCCGAATGAACTCGCCCGCCGTTCACATTGAGCTCGGCAAGGTGCGACATTCGATCACGTTTCTGCAGGATGACCAACAACGACAGGTGGAAGCCACACGAGTCCTCATCAATGCCGGGCCACGCACATTCAGCCGACTGCTGGAGGAACGATGGGCACCAACGTCTGCAGATGAAGGGTCGGTCATCAAAATGAACATGCTGCTGAAGCGACTTCCAAAAGTGAAGGCCGCCGGAGTCACTTCCGAAGAAGCGTTTGCAGGATCCTTTCACATTGACGAAAGCTATTCTCAAATGCAGACCTCGTATAAAACGGCTGCTCGAAACGAACTGCCGAACCCTGCGCCTGGAGAAATGTATTGCCACACGCTCACGGACGATTCTATTCTTTCGCCTGAACTGCGTGCTCAAGGATTTCATACGCTGACACTGTTTGGACTCGATATGCCGTATCGACTGTTTCAGTCTGATCACGACGCTCGCCGCGACCATATTCAGCAGCTGTACCTCGAAGGCCTGAATCGCATTTGCGATGAACCGTTTGAAGACTGTCTGGCACGCGACTCCGACGGCCGTCTGTGTCTGGAGATTAAGACGCCTCAGGATCTGGAACGCGACGTGGACCTTGATCTCGGTAACATCTTCCATAACAGTCTGTCCTGGTTCTTTGCGGACGACGCAACACAGGCCGGCCGCTGGGGCGTGGAAACTCAACATCCTCGCATCTATCGAGCCGGCTCCTCGGCGTTCCGCGGCGGCGCTGTCAGCGGCATTCCGGGCCACAACGCCGCCCGGTGTATTCTGGAAGAGGGATCGTAAGCGTCTGTTGAAGAGGACGGTTTTGTGAAAGTAGGTCCTTTCTGCCGGAAAGGACTTTCGCCGCCAGGCGAACCTCGTGTGCAACAGGCGACAGGATATCGACCTCGTACCCTGGTGGACGTGCACCCAGGTCGCGGCAAGCCGCGAAGTCCTCCTCGGCAAGGAGGACCTACAGCAACAAGGACCTAAAGAAATCTACGACTCTTCCGTTGAGATCGCAACAAACGCTGTTCATTGGCGGGTTGAGCGGGCGGTGCTTACACTTCGGAAAATTCGTAGCATTTCCCGGAGAGAAACATGGTTGGTAAACCAGCCCCGCAAGAACCGTCACCCCTGTCGATGATTCCTCCGGCTAAACCGCCCGCTAATCCGCCGGCCGCACCCGGCCCCACCAGCACTCTGCCGACCGGCCCTGCGCCCATTGGCAGAAACTCGCCTTCCGCAGCGGCAGTGAATTCCATGGCCGATGTCAGCAGCGGCGGACATGATCAGCGGCGACGACGAAGGGCATCGTCAACCGACAAGCCGCCTCGACTCGTCTCGCTGGATGCGTTTCGCGGTTTCATCATGATGATGCTGGCCGCCAGTGGATTTGGTCTGCTGGCCTTTTCTCGCATCGACGAAACATCGCCCGTGTGGACCCTTCATGATCGCGATCTGTGGCAGCGCATCGGCTTTCATTTTGACCATCCGGCGTGGGTCAGTTCATTCGACACTTTCAAAGTGTCGTTTTGGGATCTGATTCAGCCGGCGTTTATGTTCATGGTCGGTGCGGCGATGCCGTTCTCCAATGCCAGACGAGAATCGCAGGGACACGGAACCATCTCCCGCACATTGCATGCTCTGGTTCGATCTGTCGCACTGGTTCTGCTCGGCGTCTTTTTGTATTCGATGGGACACGAACGCACGAACTGGATCTTCCCCAACGTCCTGTGCCAGATTGGACTCGGCTATTTCTTCGCCTGGCTTCTGATGCACCTTCGGACAGCGTTTCAGCTGGTCGCTCTGGTCCTGATCCTCGTCGGATACTGGGGATGGTTCATGATGAATCCACCACCCGCCGATTACGATTACTCGGCCGTGAATGCCACGAAAGAAAAAGGAGAAGTCTTTGAAGGCAAGTTTGCACCATGGTCCAAGAATGCTAACGCCGCGTTTTTCCTGGATGGCTGGCTGCTGCCGCAGTTGAGAAGCCTGCCCGAAACGAACGACGAGCCTCAGGCTTCTGTGTCGAAGCATTCTGCATGGCAGTTCGTGTCGCTGGTTAATCAAGAAGCAGAAAAATCAGCCCCGGAAGAAACACCTGCTGCCGCGGCAACACCTGCCTCCGACTCAACGCCGGCGTCTGCCGACACCGGTGCTGCTGATACGCCGACAACAACGCCAGCAGCCGAAACACCGACCAGCGAACCCATCACGTCGGAAGATCTCCCGGCGGAGAACACCGTAGTGACTCCGGCAACTCCGGACGTGACAGAACCTTCTGCACCGGTCAAGCCATACTGGGTTAGCGAATGGTTTTTGTCGAACACCGAACCTTATACCTTCAATGGTGATGGCTACACGACTCTCAACTTTATCCCGTCCATCGGAACCATGCTGCTGGGAATACTGTGCGGCAATCTGTTGATGAACTCGGAGTCTTCTCGTTGGAAGAAGCTGGCGATGCTTCTTATCGCGGCGGCCGTCTGTATGGGACTTGGAATCCTGGCCGGTGAGACCGTATGCCCGGTGGTCAAACGAATCTGGACACCAGGCTGGGTGCTGTTCAGCGGCGGCTATGTGATCGGAATGCTGGCCTTATTCTATCTGCTCTTTGATATCCTGCCGTTCCGCATTCTCGCGTTTCCACTGGTCGTCGTGGGGATGAATTCCATTCTGATCTATATGCTGGGGCAGACGATTTCCGGATGGATGCGCGAGAGCGTCGTGAAAGTGCATCTCAGCGGCATGATTGAAAACGTCTTCGGCCCGAAGGCACTGGATCCGCTGTGGTACGGACCCATCACTTTGCCCACGACCGTGTTCGCGCTGTACTGGCTGTTCCTGCTGTGGCTCTACCGCCAGCGCATCTTTCTGAAGCTGTGATAGTGCGTTGAGCTTCCTGTGTTCTGTTCCTCCATCGTTGATTGAGGAATCAACACAGATCCTGAGCGATGTCCCCATCTCTGGAACAAGCTTCACCGCAGGAACAAGCCTCAACTCAGGCGCAAGCAGGTCTCGCCGGCTTTGTTGTGAAGCCGGCCAACTTCCATAGCGGCTATGCCGTGGGCATCAGCCCGCATTCTCGCTGCACGTATTCTTGAAATGCCCAGACCAGTTCTTCGCGGACACTGATCGTGCCCTGAAACGGACTGGATTGCATTCCCTTTTGCAGATCCGGATAAAGTCGAGCGTCTTCGGCGAGCACCGTTTTAATCACGCTCGTTTTCAGGCGTCCCCAGCCGGATGTCAGCAGCTTCGAACGCCATGATTCTCGCTCAGCACGCAGAGTCTGTACGTAGACGGTCAGTCGGCAGGTTGTGGGAGTCAGCGGTTCCACAGTCATGATCTGAAGCATGGCATCAATGCGAATCAGGAACACGTTCGGAAAGCCGTGATACAGGTTATATTGGTGAGTGCAGCCGGGCTGCAAAGTTGGCAGCAGCCAGTTGGCAATGCGTCTGTAGGCCTCGGGCGAGTAGATAGTAGAACGCATGATGGTGGCGTTATCAAAGATCTCATGCTGGATCTCATCTTCATTCCCGAAGCGAACGAGCGTTTTCGGATGCACGGTCGGCACGTGATACGATTCGACAGTGTTCTCCACGACAACTTTCCAGTTGGCAGGGAACTCGTAACTCCACTTGCTCGCCTGTTGCCAGCGGGCCGCAGGGAATTCGTCGCAGACAATATTCAGGGGTCCCAGCGATTCTGACAGATCGGGCGGGTTGGCACTGAGTGACACAAAGATCAGCGGGCCTCGCACTTCCGTACGAAACTTCTTCAGGCATTCGGGTCCGCCCGGCATCGGACGAAAACTTTGGGCGTCGGGAATTTTTCCCGTATGTCCGTCTTTCAAGAACTCCCATGCATGGTACTGACAGGTCAGCGTTGGGCTGTTGCCGCAGGCATCATGAGTCAGCAGGCAATGACGATGCGGGCAGACATTCAGGAATGTGTGGATCTCGCCCTCGAAATTGCGGACAATGATGGGTGTTCCGAGCAGCTCGATTGTCAAAAAGTCGCCGTTTTTAGACAGGTCTTCCAGCGTTCCCACCATGTGCCAGCCAGGAGCAAACAGTTGAGACAGTTCTTTCTGATGTTGCTCCGGACAGGAATAAAGACCGGGCCTCAAAACGTGAGGCAGTCTGGACTTATTGACGAACATCAAATTCTCCTGCCGGTGGTGGCATGTCGGAAACTTTCACAGAGCCTGTGCGATACTGAGTTTACTTTGCGAGTCAATCAGGGCACAGTTCGTTTTTGGTTTCACCAGATGTGAGGTCACGGGAAATCGGCCTGCCTGCAGCATCCGGTAAAACGTCCGGCTTTCGAAGGCGTACTTCGCCGACAGATCGCCTGATGCTTCTTTAACACTCGCTGCCTGATTGTTGCTCATGATTGTGCTGCAATTTGCAAGTCTGGTCATCGGAGACCGCAGCTGGATCGTACCGGCCCTGCTGATCGCCGGATTCGGCGCGGTGCTCGCGTTGTGGCTGAATCGGCGACGCGTGGCACAAGCTCCGATCGGCCCGATTCTGCGAATCTGCGGATGGCTGCTGCTTTCTATTTGCCTCGTGAATCCGTTGTGGAGCAGCTCTCGACCACGTTCCGGTGCGAACGTCATTGCCGTCGTAGCGGACATCAGCCGCAGTCATCTGGTCACAGCAGGGTCGAGTGAAACCACGCGTGCGGATGCGTTTAAGAATGCGTTGAAGGCAGGTGAAAAAACGGAACCCGTGGGCTGGCTGACTCAACTGGGTCAGGACTTCGAGCTGCGTCGTTACACCGTCGCCGATCGACTTCAGCAAACGCCCCATTTTGATTCGGTCGAATTCGACGGGACCGCCTCCAGTCTGCAGGGCGCTCTTCTGCAGTTGAAGCAGAGATACGAAGGTCAGCCGTTGGCCGGAATCGTCTTGCTGTCGGATGGAATTGCGACCGATGCCAGCGGTTCGTTGGAAGATCTGAAAGGACTCGCGCCAGTCTATCCCGTCTTACCACCAGAAGACGGTTCACAGCCCGACGTATCTATCGGAACGTACGCTGTCACTCAGACCGCGTTTGATGACGCACCCATTACCATTCAAGTGCATCCCACGACGATGAACGTGGCGTCTGGACAGGTGGCTGTCACGCTGTTGGACGCTGCAGGAACGGTCCTGGAAACGCAGAGTCATCCCATTGGTGATCCATCGCCGCTGAAGTTTCGTCATCGACCAGCCGAAACCGGCACCGTGTTTTATCGCCTGAAGGTTTCGCTGCTGGATGCGGCCGGTCAGGCGATCAATTCGGAAGCAACACTGGTCAACAATGAACAGCTGATCTCTGTGGAACGCGGCACGATGCCGCGCCGCATCCTGTATGTGTCCGGTCGTCCGAATTGGGAGTTCAAATTCCTGCGACGTGCGATTGAAACGGATCCTCAGTTGCAGGTCGTGGGATTGATTCGGATTGCCAGGAAGGAAGCAAAGTTCGACTTTCGAGGCAATGCGGGCGAACGTTCCAATTCTCTGTTTCGTGGATTCAAAGACGGAGATACGGAAGTTGCCGAAGAATACGATGAGCCCGTGCTCGTGCGACTGAATACGAAAGACGATGAAGAGCTGCGAGGAGGGTTTCCGGAAAAGGCTGAAGACCTATTTAAGTACGATGCGATTGTGCTGGACGATGTCGAAGCGGACTTCTTTCTTGCCGATCAGATGAAGCTGATCCACGACTATGTGTCACGACGTGGTGGCGGTCTGTTGATGATGGGCGGGCAGGAATCGTTTCGGCAGGGCGATTACGATCGCACACCGATTGGCGAAATGCTGCCGATTGATCTGAGTCGCGAGATGCAGTCCCCAGCCGGAGGCGTACGTCTCAGCTTAACGCGGGACGGTTGGCTGCAGCCGTGGATTCGTCTTCGTTCCGATGAAGTGTCCGAAGAAGAACGGCTGAGCAGCATGCCCGATTTCCGTACACTGAATGCTTCTGCGTTTGTCAGGCCCGGCGCGATTGTGATGGCCGAAGTCCAGGATGAACAGGAAAATCGCTGGCCGGCTTTGGTCGTTCAGCGATTCGGCAAAGGACGTACGGCCGCACTCTGCGTGGGCGACCTGTGGCGATGGCGACTTCACGAAGGCCTGCGGAAATTTCAGGCCCTTGACGGACCTTCTGACAGCAAAACTCCGGCAACTGTCGTCGCCCCTGGCTCAGTTCCCGGAGAAGATTTGAGCGATCATTCGCGAGCCTGTCGTCAGATGATTCGATGGCTGGTTGCTGATGTTCCGAAGCGGATGGATGTCAGCATTAAAGATGAACCGGCACTGGGAGCCGGCATGGTTAAGCTCACGGCGTTTGTCCGAGGCACAGACTTTGAAGCCCGTGAAAATGCCGATGTGAAGTTCTCGGTAAAAGGTCCGGACGGTCAGACATTTCAACTGACGGGAGAACCGTCGGATGCGGAGTCAGGAATGTTCGAAGCGACCGTTGCGGCCGGACAGTCTGGCGCGTGGACAGCGACTGTGATCGCAACGCTGGAAGACTCCGAATCCGAGGAGCCTCTGGTCGCGACAACCGGCTGGGCCAGTCAGCCGGATCAGAAAGAACTGCGTTCGGTCCAGGTAGATCATACTTTTCTGGAAGCAGTTGCCAACATCACCGGCGGTCGTACTTTGGCGATCAGTGAGCTGGATCGATTCGTGGACAGTCTTCCGGAAGGTCACGCGCCGCTGGTTGAAGTTTGGTCGTGGCCCATTTGGCATTCCTGGTGGATCTTCATCGCGGCGGTGGCCTGCTTTGTAACGGACTGGACCTTGCGCCGCCGGAGAGGATTACCATGACCACGCACGAGCCTGTCGCCATCGGCAACGATCTTCGTCGCTGGATTGTTGCAGGCATAATTCTCTTCGCTAACGTCGTTCAAACGGCTGTCATTGTCGCGCAGGATGCAACCGCGCCCGTTGGCCCCCCGTCGTCCGCAGTGAAGCCCGATGAATCGGCGTCCGTTGCCATTTCTACCACCATTGCCGCTAAGCAGCAGTTGATTCTGGTGATTGGTGCGCCGGGCACCGAGGACTATCGTGAGGCGTTCTCAACGTGGGCGGCTCGCTGGAAGGATGCGGCCACGCGGGGCAATGCGGATTGCAACGTCATCGGTCTGGATGCACCTGTGGAAAATGATACGCCGACCGCGCCGCAAATGAGCGATCTCCAGAAGCTTCAGGATGCGATTGCTGCCGCCGCTCGAGAAAAATCCGACGAGCCTCTTTGGATTGTTTTTCTTGGTCACGGTACCTTTGATGGTCGCACGGCCAGCTGGAACTTGAATGGTCCGGATATCACGGCCGAACAACTCGCGGAACGATGTCAGAATCTTCAGCGACCGTTGGCTGTCGTCGCCTGTGCGTCGTGCACGGCCCCGTTTGTGAACGCTTTGTCGGGTGAGAATCGCGTTGTCGTGACGGCAACCAAGGACGGAAACCAGATTCAGTACAGTCGATTTGGCGATGCGATGTCGCAGGCAATTGGAAGTCTGGACGGAGACATCGATCGAGACGGGCAGACATCGCTGATGGAAGCCTGGCTTTTTGCGTCTCGCCGCACGGCCGAGTTTTATAAACTCGACGGACGACTGGCCACAGAGCATTCCCTGCTGGACGATAATGGTGACGGTCAGGGCGTGCGATCTGAAATCTTCGACGGGGATCGCGTCGCTGAAAACATACAGAATCCAGACCAGGTCGACGGCCGACTGGCAACCCGCTGGCATCTCCTTCGCAGCGATGAAGAACAGAAGCTGACCAGCGAGCAGCGTGCGCTCCGCGACCAGTTGGAGGCGGAAATCGAACTGCTGCGTCGGAAGAAAAATGAGCTGCCGGAGACCGAGTATCTCAGCCAGCTTGAACAACTGCTGCTGCCTCTCGCAAAGCTCTATCAGTCGCTTGAAAAGCCGCCAGCTCCGTAGAGCCCTGAAAGCCCTGTGGGGCGCTGATCGCGGTTTGAAAAGTGCAACGGACGGGACGTGCGCGCGCCGAGATGGCAATCGTTGAGCCAGTTACGTGGCGATGTGTGGCAATGCTGTCGTCGCGGGGATATCCTGTAGAGACATTGCCCTGTAATTTAAGCCGGGCAATGTGCACTCCTTCTTCCCACTTGTTTCCAGCCTCAGGAGAATCGTTATGTCGAAGAAAGCCCCACAGCTTCCACGGCGTCGGTTTTTGAAAAACACCCTTGCCGCCACGGGCGCGGCCATGATGGCGCCGACCATCATTCCCAGTTCAGCACTGGGCCGCGATGGCGCGGTGGCTCCCAGTGAGCGAGTCGTCGTGGGCGGAATTGGCATCGGCAATCGAGGCACTTACGATTTGGGCTGCTTCCTCGAACAGAAGGATGTGCAGTTTGTCGCGGTCTGTGATGTGAAGGAAAAGCAACGAGTCACCGTCAAGAAGATGGCGGACGAAAAATATGGCAATGAAGATTGTGCGATGTACCAGGATTTTCGAGAACTCCTGGATCGCAAAGACATCGACGCGGTTCTGATTGCGACCGGGCCCAACTGGCATGCCACGATGGCGATGAATGCGGCTCGCGCGGGCAAGGATATGTACTGCGAAAAGCCGGTCACCAAGAATATCGCTCAAAGTCTGATTCTTGCCGAAACCATGCGACGCACGGGACGAGTCTTCCAGGCGGGAACTCAGCGCCGCAATCTTCCCCACTATGCGTTTGCCTGCCAGCTGGCTCGCACGGGCAAACTTGGCAAGCTGACAAAAGTCTTCGCACATCCGGCCGGAATGCAGGCCATGATGAGCGGCTGGTTGGTTCCTGAAACAGAACCAGAAAAACAAATTGTCGACTGGGATATGTATCTTGGCCCTGCCGCATGGCGACCGTTCAACGCGAAGCTGCTGGATGGATTTAATTTCGAAAAAGGCGGTGGCCTCGTCGGTGGCGGCGTGCTCGAATGGGGCTCACATTGCGTAGACCTTTGCCAGTGGGCCGTCGGTGACTGCCCACCGCCGGTCGAATACGACGCTCCCAAAGACGGTCAGCTGGTCGCACGTTATGACAACGGAACGGAACTGATCTTCCGTGAAACCGGCTGGATACCGCTGGGCTCATGCCCTGTGCGATTTGAAGGAGAAACAGGATGGGTCGAAGCAGGAGACAGCGGCAAGTTAGTCCTGAGTTCGCCTGCGCTGCTGGCAGGCCGCACGGTGGAAGAGATCGGTGGATATCCGGCGACGTATCACGTACGCGATTTTCTCGACTGCGTGAAGACTCGCAGTCAGCCCAAGGGAAATGCCGACGCGGCCTGCAATGCGCACATTGCATGTCACGCGGCGAACATCGCGTTGCACCTGGGTCGAACCGTCAAGTACGACAACACGACGCATGAGTTCATCAATGATGAACAAGCCAACCGGCTGCGATCGGAAGCACTGCGGGAGCCGTGGAGAATTTGAACGAACGCGGCTGATTCAACCATCGCTCTCAAGGCTTTTGAATCCGCCGATGTCTCCAGGAATTTTGCAGATTACTTCCCATCATTTGGCTTCATCCACAGGAATCTTTCTCATGCATAAGCTGCGATTTCTTCTATTTTCAATAGTTCTTCTATTCACTGTCCCTTTTACCAGCGTCACGCGATCCGTGGCTGCTGAAGGTCCTGCCGCATCACCGGAAAAGGAGCAGGAGTTGCTTTCGATTCTTCGGTCGGAGGCACCCAAAGCTGACAAGGCGATCGCCTGCAAACAATTGGCAATCTATGGCTCCGGCGCTTCGGCTGCCGACCTCGGCAAGTTGCTGCCGGATGCGGAACTGAGTTCCTGGGCCCGGATCGCTCTGGAAAATATTCCGGGGCCCGAAGTCGACGACACTCTGCGATCAGCCGCCGAATCACTCGATGGTCGACTGCTCGTGGGAACGATTAATTCCATCGGCGTGCGACGCGACGCCGGGGCCGTTGGCGTGCTGATCGGCAAACTGAAACACGCGGATGCGGATGTTGCCTCGGCAGCCGCGGTGGCACTCGGTCGCATCGCAAATGCGGACGCTGCAACTGCCCTGCAAACGGAACTGGCCAGCTCAGCGCCAGAAGTTCGTTCCGCCATCGCGGAAGGCTGTGTCCTGTGCGCCGAACGATTCGCGACGGATGGAAAGTCGGCTGAAGCGCTTTCCCTGTATGATGCCGTTCGAAACGCCGACGTCTCGACTCAGCGTAAGCTCGAAGGCACACGCGGTGCAATTCTCGCTCAAGGCGATGCGGGGATCCCGCTGCTGATGGAGCAACTGCGATCTTCGGACCGCACGTTCCTTCGCCTTGGATTGACGGTCGCTCGCGAGTTTCCAGGCAGCCAGATTGATCAGCAACTGGCTTCCGAACTTGCGACGGCCGAAGAATCTCACGCAGCACTGATCGTACAGGCCATGGCCGATCGAAAAGACACGGTCGTGCTGGCAGCCGTTCTGAAAGCCACCCAACAGGGACCTCAGGCCGTGCGGTTGTCCGCCGTCGACGCGCTGGCTCGCGTTGGTGACCAGACCTGCCTTACATCGCTGCTGAAAATTGCAGTGGATGCAGATGCTGAACTGGCTCAGTCGGCTCAGACGACACTGGCCGTACTTCCAGGCGAAACCGTGGATACTCAGATCGTTAAACTGGTCGACAGCGCGAAAGGGAAAACGTATCCGTTGCTGCTGGACCTGATCGGCAAGCGCAGAATCGATGCGGTGCCGACGTTGTTGAAAGCCGTAGCAAATTCAGACAGCGAAGTTCGCCGAGCGGCCTTGATTGCCCTTGGTGAAACGGTGACTCTGAAAGACCTGAACGTCCTCGTTTCGCAGGTCGTTTCTCCGGCGAATGCTGATGACGCAGCGGTCGCTCAACAGGCGCTGAAAGCGGCCAGTATCCGAATGCCTGATCGAGAAGCTTGTGCGACCGAATTAGCATCGGCGGTTGATAAATCACGAGCGGTGCCAGTGAAGATCGTGTTGCTCCAGATTCTGGGAGCCATGGGCGGAACTAAGTCGCTGGCCACGATCGATAAGGCGGCTCGCAGTACGGATCCGCAGCTGCAGGATGCGAGCAGCCGGCTATTGGGCGAATGGATGACGGAAGACGCGGCTCCGGTTCTGCTGGAACTGGCTAAGCTGTCGTCCAATCCGTTTCAGGTTCGTGCGATGCGAGGTTACATCCGAATCGCTCGTCAGTTTGTGTTGCCCGAAGATCAGCGGATGGAGATGTGTCAGATGGCATTTGACACGGCTCGCCAGACAGCAGAAAAGAAGCTGGTGCTGGACATCCTGAAACGTTATCCCACAACTGCAGGATTTAAGCTGGCCGCAAAAGCCATTGCTGTTCCTGATCTAAAAGCCGACGCTACCGAAACCACTCTGCTGATTGCCCAGAAGCTTGGGGCAAAGGGTGTGGATGTTAAAGAACTGCTGACCAGCGCCGGCATGGATAAGATGAAGATAGAAATTGTAAAAGCAGAATACGGCGCCGGGACGACACAGAAGGATGTCACCGAAGTGCTGCAGAAGCAGATCGGTGATCTGCCGCTGATCGTTCTGGGCTCGGACGGTTATAACGGCAGCTTTGGTGGCGATCCGGTGCCTGGCAGCGTGAAGCAGCTGAAGGTGCAGTACAAGATCAACGGCAAAGCGGGTGAAGCAACCTTCGCCGAGAATGCTACGATTATTCTGCCGATGCCAAAGTAAAATGGTTGTTGTGTTGAGCCTGTGAAGGAGCCGATGGCGATTCCTGCGGGACTTGCCATCGGCTTCAGATTCGTGCTGAATTTCTGTTGAGTGCCCGCCATGTTATCACGCCTCTCAATCGTCGCCGTTTCCTTCCTGATGACTGTCGGATTCGCCGGACTGCGCTCCGATTCTGCCGTCGCGCAGGAGGTGCATGAGCTCAGTTTTGAAAAGCACGTACAGCCGATTCTGTCGAACCACTGCTTTAACTGCCATGGACTCGATGAGGAAACTCGCGCGGGCGGCTTGCGGCTGGATTTATCGGAATCAGCGCTCGGAAAAGGCGAAAGCGGACTGACAGCGATCGTGCCGGGTGCTCCTGACCGCAGCGAGCTGATCGCGCGGATTAATTCGCATGATCCTGATAGACAAATGCCGCCCGCGTCCACAAAAAAGCCGCTGAGCGAGGAGCAGAAACAGATCCTGCAACAATGGATTGCCGAGGGCGCTGAGTTCTCCGTGCATTGGGCATTTAAAACTCCGACACGCCCCTCGGTGCCGACAGTTAAGAATGCGGGATGGGTGATCAATCCTGTCGACAGTTTTGTACTAAGTCGTATGGAAAAAGAATCGCTCTCGCCGAATGAAGAGGCCACTCCTGACGTTTGGCTGCGGCGAGTCACGCTCGATTTGACAGGCCTGCCGCCATCTGTGGATGAACTGACCAACTTTGAGGCAGCTCTGCGAGTGTCGCCAAAGGAAACTGTCTATGCGGCCGTTGTGGATCGACTGCTGACGTCGCCGCGGTATGGCGAAACGATGGCCATGCACTGGCTGGATGCGGCAAGGTACGCCGACACAAACGGTTACAACAACGATGAAACTCGTACGATGTGGCCATGGCGCGACTGGGTGATCAACGCGTTTAACACCAACATGCCTTACGACCAGTTTCTGACCGAACAGCTGGCCGGCGATCTTCTTCCAAACGCCACAATCAGCCAACGTGTAGCGACGGGGTTCAGCCGCAATCATGTGCTAACGACCGAGGGCGGCATCATCGAAGAAGAGTATCACGTCGAATATGTGGCGGACCGCGTCCATACCACGTCGACGGTTTTTCTGGCTCTTTCAATGCAGTGTGCTCGCTGTCATGATCATAAATTCGACCCGATATCGCAGCGCGACTATTATCAGTTTGCATCCTTCTTCAACAACGTGCCCGATAAGGTTGTGTCTTACAATCAGGCTCGTATGGCGGAGCCCTTGCTGAAAGTTCCGTCTCCAGAACAGACGGCTGAACTGGCAAGGATCGAGCGTCGCACCGCAGAGATTGATTCGTTGCTGAAAGCACGTCTGACGGAAATCGATGCACCGCTGGCCGAGTGGGAAAGAACACTCACGCCCGAACAAATTGCCGCAGCCGGACCGCTTGGTCTGCAGACTCACATCTCTTTCAACGAAGCAGCGGCGCCGGAGGTTGCGGCCAATGTCGTGCAGAATGTGGTAACGGGTACACCAGCGGGACAGATTGTGGGCATTGCGGATCGTACTGCAGGACGCGATGGCCAGGCGTTGCGTCTGGATGGGAACAACTTTGTCGATCTCGGCCAGTCCGGGGCGTTTGAACGCAGCGACAAGTTCACCAGTGCCGCATGGATTCAGCTGGCCTCCAACGACGCCAGCACGGTGCTCTCAAAAATCGACGAGGCCAGCGCGTACCGCGGCTATGACGTCATCATTGAAAGCGGCAAGGTCGGGGCTCACTTCGTCCATACATGGCCCGGCAACGCGTTTAAAGTAGTGACAAAAAATGCCATGACATTGAATGAGTGGCACCATGTGGCAGTGTCTTACGATGGGTCGGGCCGTGCCGGCGGCGTGAAGATTTTTGTCGATGGCGTGTCGCAGGAGTTTACCAAAGAGACGGACAACGAGCTGACTGGCACGTTAAAGACCGACAAGCCGTTTCATATTGGTCGACGTCAGAGTTCCGCGACCTTCAAAGGGCTGATCGATGATGTGCAGCTCTACACGACAGAACTGTCGCCCGACGCGGTTGCTGCACTTGCGAAAGGCGAATCGTTTGGCGAGCTGGCTAAAATTCTTTCAACGCCCGTAAAGGATCGCATCGACGCACAGGCAGTGCAGCTGCGTCAGTACTTCCTTACGAATGTCGACGCACCGGCCGCTCAATTGCGGCAGGAACTCGCATCCTTGCCGAAGCAGCGAGAAGAAATCGAAAAGGCGATCCCTGCGACGATGGTCATGTCCGAACCCGCAGAGCCTCGTCCTGCCTTCATTCTCAAACGTGGTCAGTACGATCAGCGTGGCGAACAGGTGGAATCCGAATTCCCGCAGGCGCTCAGCAGAGTGTTCGGGGCGGACTCCGCACAATCGACGGACAAACGAACTCGCCTCGATCTGGCGCACTGGCTGACCGATCCTCGCCATCCGCTGACCGCGCGAGTTGCCGTCAATCGTTGGTGGGAAATGTTGTTTGGAACAGGGCTTGTGGAAACGTCCGAAGATTTCGGAGTTCAAGGCGCGTTCCCAAGTCATCCGGAATTGCTGGACTGGCTTGCGATCGAACTGATCTCGCAAAAATGGGATCAACGAGCGATCCTGAAACAGATTGCCCTGTCTGCTGCGTACCGTCAAAGTGCACGAGTAACGCCCGAGCAGCTGGAACGAGATCCTCGCAATCTGCTGCTGACTCGCGGGCCTCGTTATCGGCTGTCTGCGGAAACGGTTCGCGATGCCGCGTTGTTCGTGAGCGGTTTATTCAAGGAAACAATTGGCGGGCCAAGTGTCAAACCGTATCAGCCCGAAGGCTTGTGGGAGGAAGTCAGCGTGGAGCGACGTGACAAGTATGTTCCCGATCCGGGGGATGGACTTTATCGACGCAGCATGTACACGTTCTGGAAGCGGACATGTCCGCCGCCGTCGATGTCCACATTCGATGCGCCCGATCGTGAATTCTGTCTGGTTCGAAGAGCTCGCACGAACACCCCTCTTCAGGCCCTGGTGCTGATGAACGATCCGACTTACATCGAAGCATCTCGCAAACTGGCGGAGCAATCTTTGCTGGCTTCGGAGGATGATTCGGAACGCGTCCGTTATGCGTTTCGTCGCGTGCTCAGCCGGTACCCGGAGGCCGCAGAACTCGACACGATCTTACATGTGGTTCGGGATGCGGCCGAAGAGTTTGCAGCGAATCCCGCCGCGGCCAATGAACTGTTGTCGATTGGAAATTCTCCGCGAGATCCTTCGCTGGATTCCAACCGTCTCGCCGCATGGACCACGGCTATGAGCGTTCTTTTGAATCTGGATGAGGCCATTTCAAAGCCGTAAGCGGAAATTTTGAAGTTGCGCTATTCGCGATCACTGGATATCCATGGTCCGAAAAGACGAGCGACAGTTCTGAACTCAATGACTGACGCGACCCTGCGACAGTCACTCCTGAAAGTGGGCGTTGAACTGCAGACATTAGAGGATGAACTGTTGACACCCTGCGAAATGTGGTCCAGAATCTCGGAACTGCCCGCGAATTTCCTGTAATCATTGCTGTTCCTGCAACGTCCTGAGGTCTCCCGCCATGACCAATGCTCCTCGCCGATCCGTGTCGATGTGCCCCGGACCGGTTTCGCGAAGAAGCTTTCTGGAGGTTGGATCACTGGGACTCGGCATGCTCGGACTGAGCGACATGCTGCGGCTTAAGGGCCAGGCTGCCGAACGAACGCATGGGAAACCTCAGGAAGACACATCGATCATTTTCATCTGGCTGCCGGGCGGGCCGCCACACATGGAAATGTATGACATGAAGCCCGACGCACCCGAAGAGTATCGAGGGCTCTTTCGCCCGGTGCCTACCAACGTCAAGGGGCTTGACGTTTGTGAACTGCTTCCGCTACATACAAAATGTGCCGACCGTTATACCATCGTTCGCTCCGTTGCCCATGAGTTTGCTGATCACGGCGGCGGCCACAAGCGATTTCTAACCGGCCGTATGCCCGCGCGTCCTGACGGCTTTGTGAATGACGCTCCTGCAGTGGGCTCGATCGTTGCGAAATGTCGAGAGCAATATGCAACAGGCCTTCCAAATTACGTTTCCGGCACGGAGCCCGGTCGAGCGGGCGTGGATGTTTACAGTTTTGGAGCGGCCTATCTTGGCCCGTCGTACACCCCGTTCAACATTCCGGGCGACCCGAGCGAAGCTGGCTTTTCGGTTAAGAATCTGTCCGTCGATCAGCAGGCCTCGGACCGCCTTGGCGATCGCACGTCGCTGCTGCAGGGATTCGATCGTCTGCGTCGCAACATTGACGACAGCGGCGTGATGAATGCCATGGATCAGTTCAACCAGCAGGCTCTTACGATGCTGACCAGTGATCAGGCTCGCCACGCTTTTGATCTTTCAAAAGAGTCCGATGAGCTGCGTGATCGTTACGGTCGCCATGCCTGGGGACAGCGTGCCCTGATGGCTCGTCGGCTTGTCGAAGCTGGCTGCAGTTTCGTAACCATGGTGATGGAGAATCCGTATCAGTCGGGTGTGGACTGGTTAAAAGCGGGCACCTACAACTGGGATTCGCACGCAGTCAATTGTCACATTTTCGACGATGCAAAAGTGCGGTTTCCAATCTACGATCAGGCCGTAACTGCGTTGGTGGAAGATATCTATAATCGAGGGCTTGATCGCAAGGTGATGCTGGTCGTGACTGGCGAATTCGGACGCACTCCTCGATTGAATTCCCAAATCGGAACTCAGACCGGCATTTCTCAGCCGGGCCGCGATCACTGGCCTCAGGCGATGTCAATGCTGCTGGCCGGTGGCGGAATGCGGACCGGTCAGGTTGTCGGTTCCACGAACGCCAAGGGAGAAGAGCCCAAAGAACGTCCGCTGACACCCAACGACCTTTGGGCCACGGTCTATCGCCATCTGGGCATCGACTGGACGCAGTCATTTCTGGATCACAGCGGACGACCAATGCCGATCCTTCCGTTTGGCGAACCAATTTCCGAACTCCTGCCGGTCACTTAAACCCCCCCTGACAAAGCCGTAGTTGCACTAGTGAGAGTTCAGAACTCCGTCCGCCTACTCACAAATCCGCCTACTCGCAAAAGTTTCGTCAGGCACGCTAAGGTTTAAAAAGCACCATGTGGCCATGGCCATTCCTGGGATCTGTGATCTACGGAACTCAGACTGTTAGTCAAGAATTTCTTTTGCCGCTTCACCGGGACGCCCTTCATGAAGTTTGCAACCGAATCTTAACGTACACGAGTATTGGAAGGGACGCTTTGAATGTTGGCACGTTCATTGGATCGATGATGTCCAACATCTGGCACTCTGTGTGGCGTGGCTGTTTGATTGGTCGAAGCCACTGCTGCTGATCTATTTCTGTTCAGGCCACAATCCAGAGTGACATGACGCCCACAAACATGCTCACGCTCATCACCATCCGAATTGCGTTGTCATGCTACGCCATTGTCGTCGGCCTGCTTCTGGCTGGGTTTCGAGGTCAACGATATAGAAATCTTCTGCGGCCTCTGTGGACGGCCGCTTGCTTCGCATTTGTCTGTCATGTGATCAGCGCCTTTCATTTTACGCATCGCTGGAATCATCAGGATGCGATTCAGAAGACCGCGAAGCAGACTCAGGAACTTCTCGGCTGGGCGTTTGGCGAAGGTCTGTATTTCAGCTACATGTTTCTGTTCCTATGGGTCGCCGATGTCTTCTGTTGGTGGCGAAACCCGGACCATTACGAATCTCGACCGGCATGGCTGAGTTTCGCCGTTCATGGCTATCTGTTCTTCATCGCCTTCAACGGTGCGGTGATTTTTGAATCCGGCGTCACTCGAATCGGCGGGATTCTGGCGACAATTGTCTTCACCGCCATCCTCTTAAATCGCCGACTCGCCAGAACCTGAGCGTTCTTGTTCGCAAAAGTTGCGTACCAGCGAGGCATCAATCGACCGCGGCGAATTCAATTCGGTTCCGCACGACTTGATACAACTGGCGGACACAAAGCACGATGCGTGTCACTGCTGCAGGCCATGGGCCTCGGGAAATCTCACAGTACCCGCCGTCGCAGGACTGCAACCGGCAGGAAGCGTCTGAAAAGTGACGTAGAACACGAGGCTGTCAGCGCGTACACTGACCGCGTGCGATTTTCAGATCAGGCCACACAAGCATCTGCTGCGATCGAACACATTGAAACTTACCGCCTCTTTGAATTTGTCTTCTCAAGGATCCCGGCCCATGCTCAGGCCATTGTGGAGTTTGCTCGTGCTGTCGAGTCTGGCGCTGACAGAAGCGTCAGCGTATGCGACTGCCGAAGATGTCACGACGTCTGTCGCTGAGAAATCCGAAGCGATAGAAACCGCCGACACCGACAAATCTAAAGACGCGAAAGACGAAAAAAAAGACACCGCCAAGCCTCCGAAGAAAACACGGAGCGATTGGGCAGCGATTAAAATCGGCGGCAGCTATCCCGAAGGCACTCAAATGCCGGGCCTGTTCGGAAGTCTTTCTGAAGACCTGTCGACATGCCTGAGTCGTCTGCAGGCGGCGAGCAAGGACAAGTCGATCAAAGGCGTGATCCTGCACATTGACAGTCTTGCAATTGGCTGGGGTCGACTGCATGAATTGCAGACCGGCATCGCCGAAATCCGGAAGTCCGGCAAGCCTGTCTGGGCCTGTATGAATGACAGCGGCAACAAAGAATATCTGCTCGCATCTTCCTGTGATCGCATCGTGATGCCGGAATCCGGAACGTTGATGTTGACCGGGCTGAGGGCCGAAGTCACCTTCTATAAAAATCTGCTGGAGATGCTGGATATCAAGGCCGACATGCTTCGCGTCGGAGCCTTCAAGTCGGCAGCGGAACCTTATACACGGTCAGAAATGAGCGCCGAGTTCCGGGAAGAGATGGAAACGATTCTGGATGATTATTATGCCAGCATGATCAGTCAGATTGCGTCCTCCAGGAAGCTTCAGGAAGACGCTGTCCGAACGTCTGTTGATGAAGGATTGCTCAGCGCGCAGCGAGCCAAAGAATTGGGGCTCATTGATGAGTTGGCCTATGAAGATCAGTTGCTCACTTTGATATCCGCCGGTGATTCGTCGCTCGATACTCGAATCCGTGACGATTATCGCAAGAAGCAGGTGAACACGGACCTTGATCTGTTCGCACTGATGGAACTTATTGCCGGCGGACCTTCTGATTCCGGCAGTACTCGTCCCCGAATCGCCGTGCTGCGTCTGGAAGGACCGATCATTTCCGGCGGAGAAGGCATGAGCTTTCTGTCGGAGGCTGCGATCAGTTCCGACAAGATTGTTCCGCTGATCCATAAGCTGTCGAAAGACAACAATGTCAAAGCCATCGTGCTGCGAGTTGACAGCCCTGGTGGAAGTGCGCTGGCGAGTGATCTGATTTGGAGAGCCCTTGAAGCCAGCGGCAAACCGGTTGTTGCCAGCATGGGGGATACCGCGGCCAGTGGTGGCTATTACATTTCCATGGGAGCGGAAGCGATCTTTGCGGAACCTGGCACTCTCACGGGATCGATTGGCGTTGTCGGCGGCAAGATTGCGCTGGATGGCCTGATGAAAAAAGTGGGCGTCACCACTACCGTGATCAGTCGCGGAAAGAACAGTGGAGTTATGAGCATCACCCAAGGCTTCTCAGACTCAGAACGTGAAGCCATGCAGAACATGCTCAACACGATCTACGAACAGTTCACACAGAAGGCCGCTGCGGGACGAAAGATGGAGCACGCGAAGCTGGAAGCGATGGCTCGCGGTCGAGTCTACACGGGTCGACAGGCTCACGCACTTGGTCTGGTCGACCACCTGGGCACTCTGGCCGATGCTGTCGCTCACGCCAGGACGCTGGTTGATGACAAAGACAGCAAGCTCGAACTGGAAGATCTGCCGCGTGCCCAAAGCCCACTGGAAATGCTGTTAGGACAAAACTCGCCGACTCAGCATTCATTCGATGCCTGGAGCAGCCTGCTTCCGGAAAAGGCGCTTCCCGCGTTGAAGCATCTGCGGACGCTGAAGCTGATCGCCGATGAACCAGCGTTGATGCTGCTGCCGTTCGATATTCAGTTGGAGTAGAAACGTCCGAGATGCCTGCCGCAAGCTTTTGCGAGCGGCCACTGGCTCACGAAAAGCGTTTTCTGTCGTCTTTCGCTCTGCGAAAGAAACGGTTTGAGCGCAGCAGCTATTTTCGCGGAGAGGCTGGGAGTCTATTTGCCAGCCTGGGAGTCTATTTGCCAGCACTGATCCGATCGCAAAAACACTTCCCATAGAAACTCACAGCAGGCGGTGCGAAACACGGGTGCCCGAGGACTTAGCCGGGCACTCCGACGGATTCGTTGTTCTGCAGAACTTCCGGGTCAGGAAAGCGGGTGCGGTAGCGGAAGCGTTGCCACCAATTCGCCTTCCGCAACAGCGGGTCGGAAGCCGACACGGTACGAAGCTTACCCTTCCGCGTCACCAGCCGCACCTGGTCCGGAGCATCGATACCAGCCACCATCCAGAACTTATCGACAATGTACGAATAGTCGTCACCAAGTTCTGCCGGATGCACAGACCTCGCGCGTGGTCCCGGATGAGCGCTCTGCTTCGACAATGTGTAAATCACAAGGTCGCCCGGCTGAAAGACGTGATTCTGCAATGCGACGGCCTCTACAACGATCATTGAAACGAAAAGCATGTACTCAACGTACACTAGACCCCGCATTTTTAGTTGGCCCGTTCAGATAGTACAACAGGAATTCTCAGTTCCTCAGGCATCTGTGCCCACTTTTCGGTGACGTCAGACTTCGGCATAAGCAAAATCAACTGCAAGTCAACACTCTATTTTTACGCCTCGACTTTCTGTCAACCATGGCAGCCATGACACGAGCGTTACAAATAGCACGACCATCGGGCCTGGTGAGATTGGGCAACATGGGCACATAAATTGACGCAAGAATTCAACATCCGCATCGATCACCGGGAAACGACTTCGTTCCCCTCGGGGGTTGTGAATCAACGTTTCCCTGCCGCGTTCTTCAACGCGAAGCGAAAGGTGTATTGCTGTGGAAAGGCTTGACGATATCGTCAAAGAATTCCTTGTAGAGAGCGATGAAAACCTTGACCAGTTGGACAAGGATCTGATGGCGCTGGAAGACGCGCCGGACGATCGCAATCGACTTTCGAGCATCTTCAGAACGATCCATACGATCAAGGGTACCTCGGGATTTCTGGCCTTTCCCAAGCTGGAACATATCACGCACGTGGGGGAAAACCTGCTGGTGCTGCCCCGAGATGGTGCGTTGCGCCTCAATGCAGACATCACTTCCGGACTGCTGACAATGGTCGACGCGGTTCGCTTGATCCTGGGAAACATCGACAGTACCGGGGTGGAAGGCGACGAAGCCTATGAAGAGCTTGTCGCGAGACTCGGGCGGCTGAAAGAAAAAGATCCGGCACCTCCCGCGCCTGTTGCCAGTCCATCAGATACGACGGAAATCGAAGTCGAAAAGGTCATTCGCGAGCTTAGTGGAGAAGTGGCGGCAGCGGTTCAGCAATCGTCAGCTCCTCCAAAGAAGGCGGGCAAGCCGCCCGAAGGAACTCTGCTGCTGCGAGCGTATCACGAAGGCGGCCAGGTCAATATTGAAATTGCCGACAACGACAGGGTTCAAACTCGAAAGATTTCTCATGTACGCACTGATCATTGATGACTCTCGCGCGATGCGCCGAATTTTGCGTCAAATTGTCCAGCCGCTTGGGTTCGACATTTTGGAAGCCGGCGACGGTCAAGAGGGACTGGTCCAGTTGTCTGCGCATCCGGATGAGGTCGAAGTGACGCTGGTCGACTGGAACATGCCGGTGATGAACGGTCTGGAGTTCGTAAAAAGCGTTCGCTCAGACGCAGCATACGCGGACATGAAACTGATGATGGTCACCACAGAAACGGAGCAGGCTCAGATGGCCCGCGCTTTGATGGCCGGAGTCGATGAGTTTGTGATGAAGCCCTTTACGGCCGACATCCTCGTGGAAAAACTGCGACTCATCGGTGTGCAATGTTCCCAATGCCCTGGGTAAGCGAAGCCGTCTTTCTAAGCTCTTCAATTTGCCTCAACAGACCAATGAAAGTGACAGTCAGATGTCCACCGTAGAAGAAATCGAAAAAGAACTGTCGCCTAATCTCCAGCGGGAGTTTCGTCGTCGCGCCAGCAAGATGCAGATGCTGCCAGGCGTAGCAGTGCAGGCTCTGGAAATTGCACGTGACCCGGAATGTTCGATTCGTGAATTTGTCGCGATTGTCGAACGCGATGCCAAACTCGCAGGCGACATTCTTGGCATGGCAAACTCTGCGATGTTCTGTTCCGGCGGTCCTCCGATTATCACTCTGCAGCAGTCTATTGTGAGACTGGGCTTCCGTCAGTGCCGCAATTTGATTCTCAGCACCAGCATGGCGTCGCTGATGAAGTCAACGACACTGGAAGAAGAATGGGTTCGCGATGTGCTGTGGCGACACGGATTTCTTACAGGAATGCTGGCCATCCACATCAATCGCGTCGTTGGTACGGGCTTTCAGGGAGAAGAATTTGCTGCGGGCCTGATGCATGACTTTGGTCGTACACTGATTGCAGTGTGCATGCCCGAGCAGTTTTCGATGGTCGATCTGCTTCATTTTGATGAATCATCTGAGACACCTGTTCTGGAAAAACGCATCATTGGCACCAGCCATTGTGAAGCCGGGGCATGGTTTGCGGAAATCAGTCATCTGCCCTCTGAGTTTGTGGAAGTCATTCGATACCACCATCACTCGGCAGCGGCAACCAAACATCGCCGACTCGTGGCACTCACTGCCATCGCCGACCATATGGCCAGCTATCTGCAAAGATTCGACAACGCCACAAACTACGACATCAGAACCAACGAAGCCGTGTATGTGCTGGAAACCTGCGGCGTTACCAATGCCGCTGGCCGACTGGCTGATGTCTGCCGCGACATGATGACATCGTGCAAAAAAGAAGCTCAGAAAATGTGGTCGGTTTAGTGACAGTGAATGTCAAAGAATGAGCCTCCCGCACACTCTGACTGGGCATGAGCACAGCAGCAGGTTCGAACAGGAGTGAACAGAAATAGTCTCTATTCATAAGGCAGTGCTTCCACAGTGTGAAGGCCTGAAGCTGATCATGGCAAGAACCATACGTGTATTGCTGGCAGATGACTCCTCGGTCACGCGGCGCATTCTCTCAGAATCCGTCAGTCGTGAACCGGACATGGAAGTCGTCGGCGCGGCGCAGGACGGAGCCGAAGCGATCGCCTTCTTCAAGACCCAAAAGCCGGACGTTGTCCTTCTGGACGTGGATATGCCGGGTATCAACGGGATCGAAGCGCTGAAAGCAATTCGAAAGATCAATGACAACATCCCGGTGATCATGTTCAGCACCCTGACGGTCAAAGGCGGCGAAGCGACTCTGGATGCTCTTGCAGCCGGCGCAACGGACTATGCTGCCAAGCCAACCGGTGTGGGTCACCTGGATAAACCCATGGCTTATTTGAAACAGGAAGTCGTGCCCAAGATCCGCATGTGGGGGACTCGCTATCTGGCTCGTCAGGAAAAGGCGATGCAGGTGACTCCTCCCGAACGTGTTCAGCCGCAACGAGAATCAGGAACCTTCCGCGGGTCATCCGCGTTCACCGTGACGATACCAAAGACACAAGTGGCTCCTGCACCGCCAGTGCGTCGACGTTCTGGACCTGTCCATGTACTGGCGATCGGTGCTTCAACCGGAGGCCCGAACGCTCTGGCAGAACTCGTTGGTCTTCTGCCCGGCGATCTGGGTGTTCCGGTGCTGATTGTTCAGCACATGGCGCCCGTGTTTACTCAGCTGCTGGCCGAGCGACTTGAACGCGGGTCTCGACTGACAGTTCGCGAAGGTTACGACGGAGCCATTGTGAAGCCCGGTGAAGTCTGGGTTGCTCCTGGCGATTTCCATATGGTTGTGACTCGCGAAGGCACAGAAACAATTTTGCGAACCAACAAGCAGGCCGCGGAGAATTCCTGTCGGCCGGCTGTGGATGTTCTGTTTCGGTCGGTGGCCGATGTCTATGGGGCAAGCGCTCTGGCAGTGGTGTTGACCGGGATGGGACGCGACGGAACGGCCGGCTGTCGGGTTCTCAGTAAATGCGGAGCCGGCATTCTGGTCCAGGATGAAGCATCGTCCGTGGTATGGGGGATGCCTCGTTCCGTTCATGAAGCGGGCCTGGCGGAGGCCACTCTTAATCTGAAGGATCTGGCCGCAGCCGTTACCACTCGAATTCGCGGATCCAACACAATGGCCACGGCCCTCTGTGCTCGCTGAGCCGCTCTGGTCCTGTCGTCGTGATCGCAGTTGTTGCGTTCACACACCTGTTCGATAAGAAATTCGTGATTTGCCTTTCTTGGAACTATTCCGATGCCGCTGGCCACCATGGAGATCGACTTCCTGAGACAGCTGATTGCCCAGCGTTCAGGCAATGTCATCTCATCCAATCAGGACTATTTGCTGGAGTCACATTTGATTCCGGTTGCGAAATCCGTGGGCCTTGAAAACGTTGATGCTCTGGTTGCCGAACTGCGAAAGCAGTCTGGAAGCGCGCTGCCGGAACGCGTGGCAGAAGCAATGACGATCAATGAAACGAGCTTCTTCCGGGACATGGCTCCGTTTGAAACTCTGAAAGACGTTGTGATTCCAACAATGATCCAGAAAAGGGCGAGTACAAAATCGCTGTCGATCTGGTGCGGAGCAAGCTCCAGTGGGCAGGAGCCTTACACGATTGCAATGATCATTTGAGAGTACTTTAATGAACTCTCTGCATGGAATGTAAAGATCCACGCGACCGATCTTTCAGAAGAAATGGTTAAGCGAACTCAGGAAGGTGTTTATAGCCAGTTCGAAATTAACCGGGGACTTCCCACACTTAGGTTGCTGCGTCACTTCGAACGTTCAGGCACCCCATGGAAAGCGCGACCGGAGCTTCGAAAAATGATTGACGCCCGACGCATAAATTTTACAAGTGGGCGGCCCATAGCGTCACAATATGACATAGTCTTTCTTCGGAACGTGATGATCTATTTTGATCAGCCGACGAAGGAACGCATTCTGACTCGCACTCGTAAGTTTCTTCGTCCCGACGGGTATTTGTTTCCCGGAGGCGGCGAGACGCTCATTACTTTAAACGTTCCGTTTCTTCGAGAAACATCAGGCAAGACCGTCTGCTTCAGGCCGGTCGCAGTTTAGGACAAAATTTCATGACAATTGATGAACAGACGCTGCAGCAGGTCGTGTCCGATGTCTGCTCGGGAATGCTGGGGCTGCAGCTCGAGCCAACACCGTTGCTTCCCTGCGAGGACAGCGATGCCCTGTCGGCCGTGATTCGCATTTCTGGTGGGTGGGAGTCTCTGGTTCAGGTGCTGACTCCAAGAAGAACGGCCGTAGCCATCGCATCCAACATGTTTGCGATGAGCGAAGAGGAACTGTCGGAAGAAGAGATTCGCGATGCTGTTGGCGAAATCGTCAATATGGTCGGCGGAAATCTGAAGGGAATCGTGGAAGGCGAATCCAGCCTTTCTCTTCCTTGCGTTGGAGCAGTCAGCGGCACAGCTCCATTTGATCACAGCTTTAGTGGTCTGTGTGTTTCTAACAATTGTCAGGGCGATCCTCTGATTGTTCGAGTCTACGATCGAACCACGAACTAAACTTTTCCGCGACTGCGTCTAATATTCTGCTTATCGAATCGCCTGTCGGGCGACTTACTTTAATATCGAAGGGTGTGAGTTATGAAAGTTCTAGTTGTTGATGACAGCAAAGCAATGCGAATGATTGTCACCAGAACGCTGAAACAGGCCGGAATCAGCAACCTGACGACGGTCGAAGCCGGCAACGGCGTCGAAGCCCTGGCGGCAATTGCCGACCACAAACCACATGCCGTTCTTTGTGACTGGAATATGCCGGAGATGAAAGGCATTGACCTGCTGAAGAAACTGCGCGCGGATGGCAATGAAATTCTGTTCGGCTTTGTGACTTCAGAGTCCAGTCCGGAAGTCCGTAAAGAAGCTGAAGATGCCGGCGCTGCTTTCTTTATCGTGAAGCCGTTTACTCCAAATGCGTTTGAAGCCGCTCTTACGCCAGTTTTGGCTCATTGATCTGAGGAGTTAAATCATGTGCAGCAATCCATTACCCACGTTAAACACCGTTGAAAAGCTGATCCAGTGTCTTCTCGGAAATCAGGTCGAGGCACGCAATTCTGTTCCCGGCCCCGACCTGACGAAGCCTCACGTGGTGGCAAGCTACGTGGACGATGCCAGCGCGGTTCAGCGAGTGCTGATCTGTGAACTGGCGCTGGCTAACTCCATGGGAGCTGCGATTTCCATGATTCCTTCCGGGGTGGCAAATGAAGCGACCAAGGCGGGTGTTATTGGGGAAAACATCGAAGGCAACCTGAGCGAGGTTCTGAATATCTGCGTGAACCTCTTTACCGAGAACGCGCCTGATCGTCTGACCTTCAGCAATCTGCAGGTCTGCAGCCCAAAGAATCCGGCTCCGGCTTTGAAACAGTCCGTCAAGTACGCCGTTGACATTCCACGGTATATCGGCGGCAGTATGCTGGCCGGCAGTCTCTGAACGACATCCTGATACACAGCACAGCTTCAACAACCCGGTGAAACACTTCACCGGGTTGTTGTGTTTGACGTTACCGCACTTTACACCGGACGCCGATTCTAATGCGGCGTGAGCTGGTGCAGCCTGAGCTGTTGCGATCGTGTTGCGGATCTATTCAAGATCGTACAATTCGTCGCGTTTCGATGGATCCTGCAGGTTACCAACCGACAGGAACCCCAACCTCTTTTTGGCCATCAAAGCGACCTGTTCATCGCTCAGAAAATTGTCGCCGGGGACGTCCACCTGTACAGCGTACGACAGACTCTCAACATGTCCGTCGAGGAACGCCACGTTCGCAGCATCGAGATGCCGAAAGTGGATCGTTGGGAAGTTCTGACTGGGCGGATCCAGCAACCAGTTCTCCTCGAAGCTGAACACCATCGGAGAAAATCCGATCAGCTTGACCGCAGCACTGTCAGCAAACACCGCCGTGCGGCCGGTTTCACGGACGTCGCGAAATTTTCGGCAGGCAGGCTTCCGGCTAAGCTGCCCGTCGTAAGTCGGCGGCAGCCATTCAACACCGCTCGCGCGGGAAAGAAAGTGGCCGTTGTAGCCAAATCCAGTGGCCGGTTTCCCGAATCGCACGACATCCATCTGTGACGCACCAAAGTTCGGGCATTGAAACGATTCGTAGTTAGTTTCCATGAATGGACTCAACGGCCCGGCGGCAAAATTCAGTTGCAGCTTTGGATCCGGCTCGTTGTAGTCCACAGTACCAAACCAGAACTGAGCCTTGCCTGGCCCGCCGGCAAATGTTTGAAGGTAGGTCAGACGCTGCTGATCTTCAATCACGTACGGCACGCAGCTCTCGGAGTACACGTCGGCGTAGTTATGCATGGCCAGAACCAGCTGCTTGAGACTGTTCTTGCACTGCGTCCGACGAGCTGCCTCACGGGCCTGCTGAACGGCCGGCAGTAACAGCCCGATAAGAATCGCGATGATCGCAATTACAACGAGCAGTTCGATCAGAGTGAATCCGCGAGAGCGACGACGGGCATGCGGGTGGGATGATAGCTGGGCCACTTAACGAACTCCTGAGTTTCGATGCAAAATGCAGAAAAGGAGTCTTCGGCCGAACGCGGTTCATGAATGTGTGTCACGCTGCAGCAATGGAAAAAGATTCCATCACACCGCTCTGCTGCCTTCATCTTTGCGAGTTGCTGAATTGCCGAACGCGTTCCGAGGAAAGCATTGCAAAACGAGCAGACGCAGAGGAGCGAGCCTGACGGATGCGAGACGTCACATTCTGAATATCTGTTCATGCCGACGACGCTTTTTCCACGAAGTGTCAGTCCGCAACAGTGTCAGGCAGGTCTTCTGGCTTTCGGATCATCCCGATACTGCGTCTTCCCATGGTCTGCGTCAACGAATGACGGTTCTCACAGTGACAGTCTGCAGTATCAGTCCTCGATTACAGCGGCGGGACCGCGACGGATTCCTGACTGGGTCAGTTACCGTCTTCCCTTTTCACTCGCACCCGCAACACATGAACGTTTCTGCGTTGCCCGCGAGCACCTGAACTGTTTCCTTATTGAAGGAATGTCCTTCAACAATGAACGCGCACTGTAGTGGCTGTAGAATCGAATTCAAGAGCATTGTCTGAGTCCTGCTCAGGATTCCGACATTCCCACAGGTCCAGTTTGACGATTCCGGCGGAATCAACGACAGTCAGGAATCAGGAGCGTGTGGCGAGAACACTTCTTGAGTTTACCTGTTGAGGACGAATCATGAATTGGCAGAGAAGCGGCTTTCGACAGTCAATGGCCCCGCTGTTGTTGATGATGCTCCTGATCGCAGTGCTGGAAGCTTCTACCAGCATGCTGGTCACTGCCGATCGACAACGCGTGCCGTGGACGACGTCGAAAGTTGTCGGTTCACCGGATCCACCGCTGCCATATCGCGTCTCGCGGGCTTACGAAAAGTTGCCTCTGTTCGCGCCCGTGTACCTTCGGCCGGAACCGGGTACCGACAGAATCTTCTTCGTGGATCACAAGGGTGACTGGAAAGAACCGGGAGGCCTGCGAGTCTTTCAGGATCGTGAAGATGCGTCGTCCAGCATCGCGCTGCTGCCTCTGGATCGTTTGATCTACGGCTTCTGCTTTCATCCTGGATATCGCGACAACGGCTATATCTATCTCATTACCAACGGCCCCATGCCCGAGGCCAACAAGCAGAATCGCATCTCGCGGTTCACCGTTGATCGTACTGCCGAAGGTTTGATCAAAGTTGAAAGCGAACTGGTCATCCTCGAATGGGATTCCAACGGGCATAACGGTGGTGACGTGGCGTTTGGCCCCGACGGATTTCTCTACTGTCCGACCGGCGACGGAACCAGCGACAGTGATACGCTGGCCACCGGGCAAGGCCTGAATGACCTGCTGGCGGTCATGTTGCGTCTGGATGTGGACCACCCGACAGCCGACAAAGCGTATTCTATTCCTGCCGACAATCCGTTCATCAATGTGCCCGATGCGCGTCCGGAAATCTGGGCGTATGGCTTTCGAAATCCGTGGCGCATGGATTACGACCACGAGTCAAATCAATTGTGGCTCGGCCAGAACGGACAGGATTTGTGGGAGCAGGTCTATTTGATTCGCAAAGGCGAAAACTACGGCTGGAGTGTTCAGGAAGGCGGCCATCCGTTTTATCTCGAACGCCCCAAAGGTCCTCAGCCAATTACTCCTCCGGCCGCCGACCATCATCATCAGGAAAGCCGCAGTTTGACCGGCGGCGTGGTTTATCGAGGCTCAAAGTTTCCGGATCTGGTTGGCTGTTTTATCTACGGCGATTACTCGACGGGAAAGATCTGGGCCATTCGACACGATGGAACAAAAGTCGATTTTCATCAAGAGATTGCGGACACCACACTTCAGATTGCTGGGTTCTCATTGAATGCTGCAGGTGATCTGCTGATTGTCGATCATGCGGGTGGGTTTTATCGACTGGAGCCAACGCCACCGCAGGAGCCCTCCGTGTTTCCTCGCAAGCTTAGCGAGACCGGTCTGTTTGCATCAGTGCCGAAGCACGAGCTGCTGCCGTCGGTGATTCCGTATTCCGTCAATGTGCAGTTGTGGTCTGACGGAGCTCACAAAGAACGCTGGCTGGCCGTGCCCGGTGAAGAACAAATTGACTACACGTCGACTCGCGGCTGGACCTTTCCCAACGGGTCGGTGCTGGTCAAAAGTTTTGCCCTGGAACGAGAAGCCGGCCGATCGGAAACTCGCCGCTGGATTGAAACGCGTCTGATGGTTCGACAGCAGAACGAATGGGTCGGTTATTCGTACAAATGGAATGACGAACAGACAGATGCGGAACTGCTGGATTCATCAGGCAGCGACGTAGATTTCGAAATTGTCGATGCCGCAGCAGAAGGCGGAGTCCGCAGACAAACGTGGCACTATCCCAGCCGCGCCGAATGTATGGTGTGCCATTCCCGGGCCGTGAATTATGTGCTGGGGCTTTCTGAAAATCAGATGAATCGAGTTCACGATTATGGCGAAGAAAAAGTAAACCAGCTGCAAATGCTTTCGGATCTCGGGTTCTTCAAAAATCCTCTGCCGAAGCCTCCGGAAGAACTCACAAAGTTGCCAAGTCCGTTCGATCCGACGATTGATGTGAACCAACGAGCCCTGGCGTATCTGCATGCCAATTGTTCCAACTGCCATGTAGAAGCCGGTGGCGGCAACGCTCAGTTTTCTGCAGAGGCTGATGCGAAGCCGGAGACCCAGCGACTAATCGACGTTCGGCCTGTGCATACCGCGTTTGATATTCAGGATGCACGGCTGGTGGCTCCAGGCGCACCCGAACGTTCATTGCTGTTTCATCGGATGCAGCGCCGCGGCCACGGTCAGATGCCTCCGATCGGTTCCAATCTTCTGGACAAACCCGCAATAGAACTGATGCGAGACTGGATTCAACAACTGCCAGCGAGCGTCGACGCTGCAAAGCCAGACGCGTCAGCCACAGAGAAGGTCAGTAAAGCCGACGAGAAGTAAATCCGACGTCTACGGTACTGGGGATGTCGCGTTAGTTCCAGTTGGCGAATCGGCACTCGGCGACTCCGTCGTGGGCGCTTTTTCGCCGAGCCCCACTTTTTCTGCCACCTGGCTGGGGATGTCCTTCAGATAGGGCAGAACAAACCAAACGGCAGCTCCCATTGCGGCCACCAGCAGTATCAGTTTGATGATGCCAAACGCGTTGCGGAAGAAGTCTTTCATCTTCCTTCGACCTTGAAAAGATTTCTGATCCTTCTCCACCTTCTTGTAAAGGTTCCCCATATCCTCTTTGCGAATCCCGGCCGTGCGTCGGACCAAACTGTCTTCCACGGCCTTTGTGAATTCAGGGAACTGGGAGAGAGGAAAATAGGAACCGTCGGCGGATGCTTTTGTGCGGGCCTTCGCAGTCAACTGACCCGTAGCAAGCATCTTCAGGATGCGGCCAGTGGAATGCTTTTCAACGGCCGTCTTACCTTTCGCATCTTCAAACTGAACATACCAGATGCGTGTCGAACTGCCCGGCGTGTCACCTCCGATGAGTTCAGTGGCTGCCGGCGTTTTGCGAGCGGGTGTGGCTGTCTGAGTCGGTGAGAGTGTCGAAGCCGCTGGTCCCAGAGAGTTGAGCTGCGTGGCTCTACCTGTGATCGCATTGCCTGGCGCATCTATTGCACCGCCGATAAAGCTAAGTGATTCGCTGTGAACTCCCAAAGAGAACAGATCGCGAATCACCTCGTCGCAGGACTTGTATCGATGCGACGGTTCTTTCGCCATCATCTTGTCGACAATCAGATCGAGCCGTTCAGAGACTTCAGCGCAGACTTTGCGAGCATTGGGATAAATGCCTTTCTCTTTGGCAATGATCAGCTCCAGAGCCGTGTTTCCTGTGTAGGGTAACTTGCCGGTGAGCATATGATACAGCGTTGCACCGAGCGCATAAATGTCACACCGCTGATCCACATACTTGGCGCTGCGTGCCTGTTCGGGTGCCATGTACAGCGGCGTGCCCAGGCCCGTACCGCTTTGAGTCATGGAAACATCTTCATCGAGTACCTTGGCCAGTCCAAAGTCGGCGACTTTCACCACGCCCTTTTTTGTGACAAGAATATTGTCCGGCTTGATGTCACGATGGACCATGTTCTGGGCATGCGCGTGCTTCAAAGCTTCCGCACAGAGGATGGTCACATGGACGGCATCGGCGATAGAAAATCGGCCGAGTGCTTCGAGCCACTGCTGGATGCTTTGCCCATCAATGTATTCAATCGCCGCAAAGTGAATTCCTTTGAAGGAATCGACCGCATAAATCTTGACCACGTTGGGATGGTCAATCTTCGCCATCGACTTGGCTTCACGTTCAAAACGTGCAACGAAGTCTCCCTTTTTTGCCAGCTCTTTGCTGAGCGTCTTCAGGGCCACCAGTCGATCGAGGCTGATCTGGCGGGCCAGATAGACTTCCCCCATACCGCCCTTGCCCAGCTTTTTGCGGAGTTCAAAGTCTCCCAATTGCTGCACGCGAGTCGTTCCGGTGGCCTTCGAGTTTTGAGTTTCATCTGCCAAGGTGCTTATCCGCTTTTGGTCCGATGGGTCATCCTGCTGGTGAGTATCGCGTTTTCTTGCGCACCGAACAACCAATTTCAATGCGGAAACCTGACGACTTACGCGAGACAAGCCACACTTAGTGAACCTGCTCACCGATAACGCCCGGGGTTCGAGGGTGGAATCCTGCGGGCGTCTATCGCATGCTGCGCAGCAAAGTGTCGCGTGCGATGTCTCGCCGCAACATGTTCACGCGCGCGGAGTATTGCTGGCGTTCGGCTGTTGTCTGCAGACGCTGCAGTTGCGAAGTGAAATTGGAATGCACCTCGCACAGTGCATCGGCCTCACGGCGAAGCGCACTGGCAAGCCAGGGTCCGAACTGAGTCACCAACGTGTCTTCGGCACTTGCAAAAACCTGCGCTGACCCTGGATCACCCTGTCGTCCACAGCGACCGATCAACTGCCGATCCATTCGTCCGGATGTCTGGCACTCCGTGACGATGACATGCAGACCGCCGCACTCTTTGACACTTTCGTGAAGACTAATATCTGTACCGCGTCCCGCCAGATTTGTGGCGATCGTGATGGCCCCCGGCTGGCCCGCGCCGCTGATGATCTCGGCCTCGTCCGCGTTCTGCAGACCATTCAGCAACTGCACCGGAATCGCGCGATCCTGCAATCCCAGCGCCAGCAACTCGCTGTCTGCGATAGAACGAGTCCCGATCAAAACTGCGCGGCCCTGATCGCGACAGGCGACGGCAGATTCCAGCACAGCCTGATGCCGGGCCGAACTCGTCGAAAAGAACCTTGTGGAAAGCAGCTTTCGGCGCGATGCAACGCGGAGCGGAATCTCTTCAACTTCCAGCTGATACACGTCCTGAAGTTCACGCTCGCAGCCGATCGCGGTTCCTGTCATCCCCGACAAATGTTCGTACAGCCGAAAGAAACGCTGCCTCGTCACCTGCGCGACCGACTGTTTCTCAGCCGTAATTTTTAATCCCTGCGATGCTTCTATGGCCTGATGAAGACCATCCTGCCACGATCGATCTTCAAAGATTCGACCGGTCGTTTCGTCCACAATTCGGACTTCATCATTCTGAATGACATAATGCACATCTCGGCGAAACAGGAACATGGCTCGCAACGCCTGCTGCACATATTCCGTCCACGGTCTGACAAGCTGCAGAACCGGAATCGCCACGTCCGACGCATGACAACGACGCACTCCCGCCTCTGTCAGAATCGCTCGTCCTGTTGCTGCATCCAAACGAAAATCACCGCCCTGTTTCAGTGCGAGCGCCAGCGCGCTGGCTGTCAAATGAGCATCCGTGTCCGGCGCACTCTCATTGGAACCAAAACTCAGCACCAGCGGCGAACTGGCATCGTCAATCAACACACTGTCCGCTTCATCAATCACCGCGTACGAAAGGCCTCGCTGCATCGTTAGTCGTCGCGACGTAGACTGACTGTCCAGATGATGAAGCAGACGCTCCCCCAGACGATGCTGGGCCTGTTGTCTGAGCGTCAGCTGGTCTCGCAGATAGTCAAAGCCAAACTCGTGTCCGGTTCCATAAGTGATGTCGGCATCATACGCAGGCGTCTTCTGTACCGCATCCGTGCGTTCAGGCAGCAAAGCGGCAGACAAGCCCAGCACACCGGCGACGCCGGAAGCCAGCTTAAAGTCGCGTTCGGCCAGGTACACGTTGGGCGTGATCACATGCACGCCTCGCCCGGCCATCGCCAGATACAGCGAAGCGGTCAGTGCGACAAACGTTTTCCCTTCACCGGTCTGCATCTGAGCAATACAGCGGCGTGACATCGCCATCGCGGCGATCAGCTGCACGTCGTACAACGTGATGTTGCGAGCGCGTCGCATCGCTTCACAGGCCAGGGCCAGACCGGCTGCCAGAAGATGCGGTTCCGAGTTCTTATGACCGCGGGCCAGCTCGCGACGCACTTCCGTCACTTCGCCAAGCAGCTGCGATTCCGTCGCTCGCTGAAGTGATTCGGCCAACGCGCGAATGTGAGGAATCAGTTCTCGCGAAGTCGCTCGTGACAGTGCTCGAGCGGCCGAACTGGTCGACAGTGTTGATTGCGACGAATCGACGCTCGTCGGCTTTCGTCCAAACATGTCTGCAACTTCCCGAAGGCACAAATTTCCGCCGTGTCCGCTTAGAAACCGTTACCAAACGAATGCCCGCCGACTTTTGGTTTACGCAAAGGCGACGGTGAATTCGAACTCTCGGCTTGAGCGGCTGCCGACGTCTTGGAAACTGGCGGAGCACTCAATGACACTGGAGCCGCGGGCAGCTTTTCATCGCCGTCCAGGGAATCCGAAGTTGATTGCTTCTTCGTCGCGATGTTCCCAGAGAGTGCTCGAACAGGAGACACCTCGCGACTATCGCTCTGCTTTGCGAAAAGCGAATCATTGTCACCAATCGCCTGCTCCGCTCGCGAATGCATCCAGTCAGATTCGTTGTTGCCAATTTCTGGCGCGTCATGGCGAGATCTCAACATCGTCCCGGTCGCTCGGCGAAGTTGAATGATAGACAGTGCGTAGTTCGTCTGAGCCTGCGCGAACGCCGCTTCTTCGTCAGCCAGGCGTTCGTAACCATCCAGCAGGTCTTCCAGCAGCAGCATTGAGGATTCTTCTACCATTGGCAGAACTGTAAATCGGTCCTGCAGGTAGTTCACTTCGTTCTCAGCGGCCGACATGGCCTGATACTTACCCAACAATTCGCGCCAAGCCGTATCCACTTCGCGGCTGCTGATCTCGACTTCTGTCAGAGACGACTCGACGGTCAGCCGGAAACTGCTAATCGCTCGCTTCAACTCCCACTGTCGCTGCTCAACCTTGGCTTTCGCAGCACGATTTCCCAGCGGCACTTCGAATTCCATTCCGACGGTATAACCCGGGCGTCCGTCTGAAAACTGGCTTCCAAACGAGTCAGCAAACTGCGCGTTTCTTTGAAGCCCGGCCACATAGGAAGTCACAATGAAGTCCAGCTTCGGCAGCATTTCGCTTTTGCTGACACCCATGCGAACTCCGGAAGCCCGCATCTGGCGAATGGCATAGGAAATGTCCGGTCGATTCACCAGCGCGGTCTGCAGAGAGTCACGCAATCCCACCGGCGATGCCATCATGTACGGCATTTCGACGGGAGTGAATTCTACCGGGCCTCCGTCCAGCATTTCCGGATCATTGACAAGCAGCCGCAGCTGAGATTCTGCATTGCGGATGTCTGTCACCGCTCGCTGCATCCGCGATTCCGCACGAGCCACAGCCGCGCGGGCTCGCAGGATTTGACGCGGGATGGTGTCTACTTCGTTTCGCCCTTCCAGCGTTGTCAGCACATTCTGCGCAGACGTGAGCAGCCGCTGACGCTGAAAGAATTCCGCACGTGCTCGATAAAGTTTCCAGTACGCTTCCGCAACGCTGTAAAGATGTTTCTGCAGCTCTTCCAGCGTTTCGTCGCCGGAAGAATTTGCATTGATGCGAGCCAGCACAATCTGGTTCTGGTTGTAAACCGTCCCCGACTGACTCAACAAAGGCTGCCGGAAGCTCAGCTCCATGCGAGACGTTGACTGAGGATTCGGCACCAGGAAGCGGGAATTGTTATCTTGATATCCAAACTTCTGCGCGATGCGTACTTCACCACCTGTCGATGTACGTCGCTTCAATCCACCAGTCGAATACAAATGCTGATCAACAAATCGATTGGCGTTATTCCCCGTGGTCAAGGTATTGCCAATCGGGTCGTTCAGATCGTCATACTTAGCATCAAGGAAAGTTCGCCAGTCGAATGTCGCTTCTTCCTGTTTGACAACCCTTTGCTGAACCTCGGGATCGGCCTGCAGCACCTGAACCTGTGGTGAATGCACAAGAGCCTGCTGGACAAGCGATGTCACATCGACGGACAACGACCGTGGAGCAAGCCCTGCCCGCTGTTGCACGGGCTCGCCCCACCACGGCAGATAATTCTGCGGCATCGTGACCACAGGCACAGGAGTCGGTGAAGCTTCCGGTCCGTCCGGAATCTGTCCCGTTCGACCCATGTAGGGACCGATCCAGCCGGGCGCGTCCGATTCAACGGTCGCTCGAAAACCAGACGTACCTGGTGCCGCGCCATGCATCGCTGAACCCAATGCGGGCCTTGATTCGGCAGGCGCAGTTGAACCAGATCTCTGACTGCTCTGGGGAATCAGTGGTGACGCGACGTCGGACGACGGGTCCCCAACCGTGGAATCGCTTGAGCCGTGTTCAGGCGGCAGATTGCCGGCCTGTGGATCGGCGACTGGCGAATCATCCGGGTCACTGCCCCGAGGAAAAGCAGGCACAGCAGGAACCGGAGGTACGGGCGACCCTGGACGAGCTGAAGTTTCGTTCTCATCCGGAATCACAAATTCAGCCCCGTCCTGGCTGTGCTTGAGAGCAATCTTCTGGCGACTTCCGCGAGCATCCCCATCGGCGTTCGGCACTGATGATGAACTCGCGTGAGGCAGATCGGCAATGCCGGCTGCGTCGACATAATTGTATCCCTGCGGACGTCGAACTTGTTTCGCCTTGATTCCTGAATGCCCCGAAGCCGCTCCGGATGCAGTTGACGGCTTTGATGAATTGGAAAGGTTCTGCTGGCTGTCAGAAGTGGTGCCTGCGTTGTCGGAACGGCCAAAGATGGGCTTCTGCAACATGGCTCGCGGCCGCCCCGGCGCAATTGTTTCCGCCTGTCGCACATGCTGCGAAACATTGTTCGAAGCCAGCAATACAGGGCGACCAGAAGTTGAGACGCGAGGAAGGATGTCGATCGCCGAAGTCTGCTCTGCGCTGGAATTTCCGGGCTGGACCGTTGAGGAGTTCGCGGGAAACTGCGCAGCAGAAAGTGAGAGACCAGAAGGAACACAAACAGACGCCACCAGCGCTGTGCCGGTCATCAATGCTGTGCCGGTCATCAATGTCAGCACCGACATGGTTCGGTGTTCCCGAAGACATTGACGGAGCCATGCGACCAACACGCCGCGTTTCGCGACCGTTCTTCCTGATGCTGCTTCGGATAGTGGCTGTGACATGAACGGTGTCAGATCTTAAGTGAAGGCCCGATAACCGGAAACCGCGCGATTACCAGATCTGCATGCAGAACCGCGGCTTTAGAAAAATTCGTCAAAGCGGGCAATGTCCATTCAGTCAAAGACCCGACCTCCTGCATCGTTCTTTCGGAGAAAACAATACGACCCTTACGCTTTGCCCAGGCTGCCTGGTCTTCGCCGTGAATGCACACCGGCAGAAGCGGCCGAAAGTGTTCCAGCTGCATCGACTAATTGTGGAAATCCATCTGTATCGATAAGAACAGGTGGTTCATTTAAGGAATCGTGAATGGGCACATACCAGCCCGCCGGGAGTGATGTAGGTTTAAGACAGCCAAAATGCGCACCACTGGATGACGCTGCGCGTTGTGACGATCAGGCGCAGTTGTATGGAGTTTTATTTTTGGATTGATTTTCCGGATCTTAGTTATGGTGTTCCGCCGCCGAAAAATCACAGATCGCATTCAGTCTCTGGTAGACGAGGTTTTGTATATTTTTCAAAAAGAGTCTGCATACGCCGTCGGCGACTATCGCCCCACGACTATTCAGGTGGCTCGACTGGAGCAGCGGGTTCTGATGAGTGCCTCGCCACTGGTTGTTGTGGCTGCGGCGACGGCCGATGCGGTTGAATCCAGCGTGATGCAGGTCAGCTCTGAAAGAGATTCAGCAGACGCTTTGACAGCTGACGGGGAACAGTCAGTCGTGGAGACGGAAAGCCAGTGGGATTCCGCTCGATACGCGATCACCGAAACTCAGGATCCGGATGCCAATGAGTTGGTGGAATCCGCAACAGCAGACACAAACAGAACACCGGGCGCGGAGCTGGTTGTTATCGATTACCGAGTTCAGGATGCGGACACGCTGCTGGAAAATCTGCTGAAAGATGGCCGAGATGTTCGGTTGTTGCGACTCGACGCCGATACGGATGGACTTCAGCAAATCACGGAAAAGCTGGAGCAGGTCGGCAATGTATCGGCCATTCACTTGTTAACTCACGGACGTGATGGAGAAATTCTGCTCGGTTCAACACACCTGAATTCCACAACTCTGGCCCAGTATTCGCCGGAATTGCTGGCCTGGCAGCATTCACTGACGGCCAATGCCGACATCATGCTCTACGGATGTGATCTCGCTGTGTCTGCGGAAGGAAGGGACTTCGTCGAGTCACTTCGCATTCTGACCGGAGCCGATGTTGCGGCCAGCACCGACGCAACGGGAAGCCAGCGGTTCGGTGCTGACTGGGAACTTGAATTTCAGCTCGGGGCGATTGAGACACATCTCTTTGACAGCAGTGTGTTCAACGATGACTGGAACGATCTGCTGGGTGTGATTACGGTCAGCACCACGAACGACGTGCTTGATGCTGACACGTCGTCAGTCGCCGCTTTGCTGGCAAGCAAAGGGACTGATGGATTCATTTCTCTGCGTGAAGCGATCATTGCGACCAACAATACGGTGGGAGCCGATACGATCTTTCTCACGGCGGGGACGTTCACGTTATCCATTGGCGGCCAGGGAGAAAATTCCGGATTCACTGGTGACCTTGATATCACCGATTCGCTCACGATCACGGGAGCAGGCTCCGGGCTCTCGACCATAGACGCGGGGTCATTGGATCGCGTCATTGAGTTGTGGGGAACAAACACCACAACTATTGAAGATGTCACGATTCGTGGTGGTTCTACGGCGTCCAATGACTGGGGCGGTGGAATTCTCACTGACAACGGCTCAACCCTAAACCTGTCCCGCGTTGTCGTCACAGGCAATAGTACCGGCAGCGGAGCGGGGATCTACAATTATGGAACATTGATTGCGACGGACACTGTCATCAGCAACAACACCGCAAGTGACTGGGGCGGCGGGCTGTACAATGATAGCGGAAATGTGACGCTGAACAGAGTGACCATCAGCGGCAACACCGCAGGTAAGGATGGCGGCGGAATCGAGAACACTGGAAGCGGATCCAGCATGTCGCTGACAAACGTCACGATTAGCGGGAATACCGCGACCAATCACGGCGGCGGAATTTGGACCAGCCGAACGATCACGGCAACGAATTCGACGATTGCCTTCAATACGGCAGCAGCCGGCGACGGCATCTTCATGCAGGGAGGCGCAGCCAGCGTTTCACTCAGGAACTCAGTGCTTCACAATCCGGCCGGCGTCAACTCCAATCAAGCTATCACCTCGCTGGGAAACAACATCGACAGTGACGGGACAGCGGGGCTGACCGGACCGGGAGACCTCGTCACGGATCCGCAACTTGCCGCACTGGCCAGCTACGGAGGAATGACACCAACTCATGCGCTCCGCGCCAGCAGTCCGGCGATCAACGCCGGAACGGCGTCAGGCGCACCGGCTACCGACCAGCGCGGCGGCAACCGTCTCGGCGCACCCGATATCGGCACCTTCGAATACACGGTGATCGGCTACGAACCGTTCAGCTACGCGGCCGGCAGTTTCAACGGCGCAAACGGCGGCAGCGGATGGGCAGCCGGCTGGAGCAACGTCGGCTCCAGCACCACGATCGCAGCCAGCGGCCTGCAGGATCCGCTCACCATAGTGCCTACCAGCGGCGGCGCAGCAATGCTGACGATTCCGTCCGTACTTGGAAACATCACCCAAACTCGCGAACTGGCGACTACGATTGGAACGACGTCGACCACCACCTGGCTGAGCTTCCTGATCAAGCCAAATTCCACGCTGCCAAGCGAATACCTGGGATTACTGTTCGGAAGTCCCTCGGCCAGTCGCGCTTTCGCAGGCTATAACGGCAACGCATTCGTGCTGGAACAAGTCGGTGGCGGGGGCAGAGTGACCGTCAGCGGGATCGCACCTTCGGCCGGACAGACCTACCTGCTGACGGTGAAGATCGACTTCACTGCCGGCGCGGACACGATGACACTTTACGTGAACCCCACTCCGGGATTGTCCGAACCCGATTCAGCGTTCACAGCCACGAAAAACAATCTCGACCTTGGAACATTCACGCAGATCGGGCTGACTGGTGGCAGACTACTGTCCGCCAACAATTCACAAATGGACGAAATTCGGATCGGCAGCAATTACATCGACATTGCGCCCGCCAATGCCGTACCGGGGAATAACGCTCCAGTGGTCACGACCACGGCTGGCGCAATCAGCTACACTGAAAACGCCGCAGCGATCGCGGTCGATCCCGGGCTGACGGTCAGTGAAGTGGACAGCAGCAATCTCACCGCCGCCACGATCGCGATCTCGAACAACTACTCGAATGGTCAGGATCTATTAGCATTTACCAATCAACTGGGAATCACGAGCAACTGGGATGCAGCAACCGGCATCATGAGCCTGAGCGGAACAGCGACCGTCGCTGACTATCAGACGGCGCTGCGTTCCGTGACGTACTCAAATAGCAGCGATGCTCCGACCACGCTGCCGCGATCCGTGTCGTTCACCGTCAGTGACGGGATCGCCATTAGCACGGCCGCAATTCGCGGCATCACATTGACTGCTGTTAACGACGCGCCAAATATTTCATCGAACGGTGGCGGTGCCAATGCGGCCATCAGCATTGCCGAGAACACGACTGTTGTGACCACCGTTACGGCCACCGATGCCGATCTCCCCGCCCAGACGCAGACGTACTCCATCAGCGGTGGTACAGACGCGGCAAAGTTTGCCATCAGCAGTTCCACCGGCATTCTGACGTTTGGCACCGCACCGGATTACGAAAATCCTGCGGACAACGGAACCAACAACATCTACAAAGTCACCGTGCAAGTCACCGACGGCACTCGGACTGATACCCAGGCCATCGAAGTCACGGTAACACCCGTAAATGATAACACGCCGGTGATCACCTCAAGCGGTGCCGGAGCGACAGCAGCTGTCAGCGTGGCTGAAAACACAACCGCTGTCACAACAGTGTCTGCAACGGATCCCGACCTCCCAGCGCAGACGCTGACGTACTCCATTTCGGGTGGATCGGATGCGGCAAGATTCTCGATCAACAGTAACACCGGAGTCTTAAGATTCCTCACCGCATCGGATTTCGAAACGCCAACGGACACCGGATCAGACGGAATCTACAACATTGTGGTTCGTGTGACTGATGGAGCCTGGGCCGACACACAGACCATTGACGTGTCTGTAACCAACGTCAACGAACGTCCCGTTGCGAACGCCGAGTCTTACTCTGTCAATGAAGACACCACGTTGACGATCGGCGGGGCAGGTGTTCTGGCGAATGACACGGATCCAGAAAATGGCGCATTGGATGTCGTTCTGATTGATGGTGTCAGTCACGGAATTCTGACATTGAACTCAGATGGTTCGTTCGTCTACACGCCGGATTCCAATTTCTACGGGCAGGATTCATTCCGGTACGCGGCGAGCGACGGATCTCTGAATTCGCTTCCCATCGTCGTGACGCTCAACATTCTGGCAGTCAACGACGCGCCTGTTATCACGCGCAATGGAGGTTCATCGTTTACCACAGTGAATGTGAATGAATACACCACGGCGGTTACCACGGTCACAAGTTCTGACGTCGATGGAGGCATCGCGAGTTACGTGATCGCCGGGGGAAATGATCGGGATCTATTCCAGATCAACACCACCACGGGCGTATTGGAATTCGTTACAGCTCAGAGCTTTCTGTCGCCCATTGATGCGAACGGTGACAATGTCTACGAAGTCCAGGTGCGAGCGATCGATGGAAACGGGGGTTCCGATACGCAGTCACTTCAGATCCATCTGAAGAATGTTAATGAGACACCACTATCGACTCCCGTGCCAACTGTTTCCGTTTTGGAAGATTCAAGTCCGTTCGAAGTTTCAGTGGCCTCATCGTTCACTGACCCGGACCTTGATCTTCTGACCTGTCAGATCACCAATGTGACCGCCGGAAGTTCGTTATTTGACGCAATCTCCATTGATGCAACAACCGGGATTGTCTCCTTTGATCTTAGGGCAAACGCTTCTGGAACATCTGTAATTACTCTGCGAGCCACAGATCCAAACGGACTTTTCACCACCACGCAGTTAACGGTCATTGTTCAGGCCGTCAATGACGCGCCGATCGTACAGAATTATTCCGGAAGTCTATTCTCGGGCCAAACGCTGTCGGCATCGGGCTCAGGTGTTTTGCAGGGAGCAGTCGACGTCGAAGGACAAACGATTCAGGCAGTGCTTATTAACGGGCCGCAACATGGAACCGTGACTCTGGACAGCAATGGACGGTTCGTTTACCGGCCGAATGCAGGGTACTTCGGAGCGGACTCTTTCACTTACGCTGGAACAGATGGCGTTCTGGTCGGCGCAACGGCGACCGCATCAATTAACGTTCTCGCTCCGTTTTCGGCCACGACCAACTCTGCATCAAGCCGCAGTGGAAGCTCTTCCGGATCCGGCTCATCGTCCGCTTCGAATTCAGGGGCCGGTTCGCAATCAGCGAGTGGCTCTACTGCTCCCAGGGGAACTGCCGCCTCCGTTGGAAGTACTTCCTCTCAGACATCGAGCGGCACGGGGCAGCAATCACAGTCTACGAGTGCTGGTTCTTCGGTTCCTTCGAATGCCGTGACTCCGGCCGGACAACTCGGATTAACTGCGGCAACGGCAGCAACAGCGGCAACAGCGGCAACAGCGGCAACAGCGGCAACAGCGGCAACAGCGGCAACGGCAGCGACGTCCCGAGCGGATGACGACGACGCGATCGGTCTTTATAGTCAGAAGTCGTCCGCATCGAAAGACACGTTGCTGATCAAAACATCCATCTCTAATGTGAGTACTCGTCTATTAGATCGCGACGAATCGCGACGATCGATTTCAAGCGAACTCAGCTCGAGGGAACGGAAACCTTTCTACTCAGACTGGGATTCCCGAAGAGAATCAACGGCACTGGAACGGCAACGAGAGCAGGTGTATCTGAATCTGGCGGTTTGCACCGATCAGCAGATTAACTTCTTCGAAGAGAAGCTGACGAATAATGTCTCGATGCAGGGGCGAGTCGTGGGGTCGGTTGGTGTCGTTACGACCGGGTTCTCCGTGGGCTATCTGATCTGGGCCGTCCGAGGCGGCATGTTGCTGTCGGGTGTACTGTCCCAGATTCCCGCCTGGACAATGCTCGATCCGCTCATGGTAATTGACGGAGACGGCAAAGACGATGACAAAGAATCATTGCAAACGCTGCTCGATCGCCAACAGGCAAAATTAAATTCATCCAAAAGTGAAACGGATCCGGGAGACGGCTGACAACCCCTTGTCGGCCTGACCATTTCCCGCTTTCCCCCAATCCGGCTTCAAAAGTACTTTTTATGATAAACCTGACCGCTGCATCTCGCATCACAATTGGTCTCGTCTGTTCGATGGTGGGCATTCTTATCACCGCCAACTTCGTGGGACTGTTGCCGGATGAAAGATCCGCTATTACTCAGGGGCGAGCCCAGCTGACGGAGTCGATTGCGTTCAGCACGTCAGTGCTGCTGACGAACGATGATCGTTCCGGGATAGAATCCATCCTGCGCAATGTGGTCGATCGCCAGGAGCAGGTCATGGGAGTCGGCGTCCGTCGTTTCGACGGGATTCTGATGGTGGCCGCGGGCGATCACAGAGCGCAGTGGCCGAAAGATATTGGTGATGAATCCAATTCGCAGTTCATGCAGGTTCTGCTTTCCATGGCCGACGGTTCCGTCTGGGGAAAACTGGAAGTCAGCTTCACTCCACTGGATTCGGGCCGCTGGTATTCGTTCCTGGAAAACAGCCAGCTGCAGCTGCTGATGTTTGTGGCGTTTGTCGGATTCTTCTCGTTCCGGCTGTTCCTGAAGTTCGTGTTGAAGAACCTGGATCCGTCCCGAGCTGTGCCGCGTCGAGTTCGTGAGGCTCTGGATATTCTGAACGAAGGCCTGATGATTGTCAGTCTTGATGGCCGCATTCTGCTGGCCAACAACGCGCTCGCGAAAACTTCCAAACGGGATGCCGATTCGATGGTGGGTCGAAAAGCCAGCGAAATCAGCCTGAAACGAACTGACGACCTTTCCGAAATGCCGTGGACCGAATGCGGAACGTCCGGCAAACCCGTGTCCGGGGTGTCGATGGAATTTGTGGATGAATTGCAGAACAAGCGAATCTATAAAGTGAACTGCTCTCCCCTGTTTGGCAACGAAGCCACAATTCGCGGCGTGATGGTTTCGCTGGATGATGTGACGCAGCTGGAACAGAACAAGATCGATTTGAAGATCGCCAAAGACGCCGCCGACGCCGCCAATAAAGCCAAGGGCGACTTCCTGGCAAACATGAGCCATGAAATTCGCAATCCTATGAATGCGATTGTGGGCTTCACCGATATTCTGCGTCGAGGTCTGGAAGAGTCCGAAGCGACTCGCACGACGTATTTGAATACGATTCATGCCAGTGGTACGCATCTGGTGGAACTGATCAACGATATTCTGGACTTCTCGAAGATTGAAGCCGGAAAGCTGGAGCTGGAAGTTCAGAGCTGCAGTCCTTATCAGCTGATGACAGAAGTTGTCAACGTGCTGCGAATCAAAGCCGAACAGCAGGAGCTGAACCTTTCCATTCGCATCCGCGGAGCGATTCCCGAAACCATTCAGGCCGACCCGACTCGCCTGCGCCAGATTCTTATGAACCTCGTCGGCAACGCAATCAAGTTTACTCAGGAAGGCAGCGTCACGATCGTGGCGTCGATGGTCGAACAAAATGGTCGACCGTTTGTACGATTTGAAGTCCAGGACACCGGCATCGGGATGACTGAAGAACAAATGGGACGGCTGTTTCAGGAGTTCATGCAGGCAGACTCGTCGGTCACTCGTCGCTTCGGCGGTACCGGACTGGGTCTGGCCATCAGCAAGAAGCTGACCGAAGCCATGGGCGGAAAAATCGCCGTCGGCAGTGAAATCGGCGTTGGCAGTACGTTTCACTTCAGCATTGATGCAGGCGAACTCGCTGGCGTGGCGATGCTGGACGAACAGCAGGCCGCAGAGAAATTCCAGGCGGCCGCGAAGCAAAAACAAGACGGTCTGAAGATCTGGTTCAAGCCTGCTCGAATTCTGATTACTGATGACACGGCAGCGAATCGACAGCTTGCAGGGCTGGTTCTTCGGAAGGCCGGACTGATCGTTGACGAGGCCGAAAACGGAGCGATCGCGGTCGAGAAGGCCAGCAGCGGTGAGTACGAACTGCTGCTGATGGATATGCAGATGCCGGTGATGGATGGCTTCACAGCCACTCGCACTTTAAGAGACGCTGGCTTCACCAAACCGATTCTTGCATTCACTGCCAATGTGATGGAACAGGACCGACAGCGTTGCGCTGCGGCCGGTTGCAGCGGGTTCCTTACGAAGCCGATTAACATCGATCTGTTGCTGAACACGGTGGCCGAATTCCTGCCGACACAAGACTTCCCACCAGAATCCGTGGCTTCGCCCGTTTTCGCTCCTGCCGAATCGCGGCCGACAAATGGTGTGCGAACTGACAAAGCTGATTCCGCAGAACTTCCTGACGCGGTACCGCTGATTCTGAATGCTGGCATCATCGCGCTGTCTGACGACTCCGTGAAGAATTCGACGGCGAATTCGATGGCGAATTCAACAGTTGAACCCGTTCCAGTCCACCGTGCTTCGTCGACCACAAGCTTCCTTGATGAGCTCCTCATGGAGCTGCCTGGAATCTCGTTAAGGAACGAACAGGCTGCCGGTTCCGCGCGTCCAATCGTCGACACATCTGCGACGACTCCCATGGCTCCTGCGCCGCCGAAAGCTGCGCCGCCAAAGACACGACAGCCCATCCATTCAACTCTGCCTCTCGACATTCCTGAGTTCCGCGAAATCGTCGAATCGTTCGTCGGTGCCATGGACGACACGCTGTCAGGATTGCGATCAGCGCAGGCGAGAATGGACTATCAAGAAATCCGCGAAGTGGCGCATCGCCTGAAAGGTACCGGCGGAACTGTCGGCTTCAACGCGTTCACCGAGCCTTCCAGAAAACTGCAGCTCGCCGGCGAAGAACGGAATGACGAGACAATCGACGCGCTGCTGGTCGAGCTGGAAGAAATCTGTGAGCGGATCGAAATGCCGGTCATGATCTAATCTGACCGTGAATAAGATGCAGGTCGCCTGACCAAACATTCGAACGTTGGCGGATTCGTAAGAATTCGGACAGACTTCTGAACTCTCACAAGTCCAGCTACGGTTCTCAGGACCTACCGAAACCTGCGACTGTACCCTGGCGGGAAGCCGACATCCAACTCACTTTACCTACATTGCCTCCGCTGCGATAATGGGATGTCTGGGAGGTTTTCCTGCGTCGAGAACAATGGAGGCCGTGCCTTCACAACACTCAGACGCACTCCACATCCGTTCCAGTGGGTTCAGAGCATGTCACGAATTCGAATGCCGGAGTCGGAGCCGCTGCAGGCGCGCCCTGGCCTGAGCAATGAACCCCCATGGACGGTGGAGACTTTTCGAGGTTCCAACGCGGAACTCCAGTCGTTCGTGGTGGACACGTGGTCCGACGCTTATCGCGGAAAAATGACGTTCCCCGTCTGGTCGCCGGAATACTTTGACTGGCAATTCCAACGCGGCCTGAACGAACCCGATCGTCGCCTCGCCATCTACGACGATGACTCGCCGGTTGCGGTATTGCTGGGAACGCGTTCCCCATTTCAAGTCGGCTCGCAAACAATTCGAGGAGCACATTGGAGCTGGCTGTCGATTGCAAGATCGCATCGTGGCCTCGGGCTGGCAAAGATCCTGGACAGTGCGAGAGTGTCGCTCGAGCAGTCCGCGGGGTCAGATCTGATCGTGAGTTATCGGTTCACGGGTTCGAGTCATTCTTTGGCGGAACGTCCGTCGAATCGATTTCCTCTCAAACAATTCGCCCGCCGTGCAGGATTCTGGGCGCGCCCGCTGGATGGTGCTCGTTTGCGCCGCTGGAATCCCGATCGAGTGGAAGGGATGCTGAGTCAAATACTGGTTCCAATTTTGCCTCGTATCACAAAGTCGCCGACTGATGCTGCCATTCGCCCCATGGAGCCGGCAGATTTAAACGACTGCCAGAAAGCGACCCGGTCGCAGTTCGCAAACTGTGATCTTCGTATTCACTGGACGGAAGAATCGCTGAGCCACCAACTGCTGGGAAGCAGCATCTCGCAGACGCTGGTCGCTGAAACGCACGGAGTCGTTCGAGGATTTATCAACTACCACATTCTGCCATTTCAGGGCGTGACAACGGAACCAGTCGCCATCATTGACCTGATGTGTATCAGTCAACTTCCGCGACATCTGCAAATCAGCTTCCTTCGATCCGCGTTGTCGACGATGCGTGATCAGGGAGCGATCCTGGTACTCAAAATTCGAACCGGAGATTCGGCTGCACATCCTCTGCTGCGAAACGGATTCATTCCCCGTCTCGCAGACTCGTCGATCGTTCTGCAATGGACCAGATCAAAACTTCCCGTTTCCACTCGCCACCCCGTACACCTGCTTTGGCGATAGAAAATGGCGGTCTCTATGCTTCAATTGCTCGCGAACGTGACCCCTCGCATTGTTTCGCGCGCCACGCTGGCTTCGATTCGTCGGTTCGCGTGTGACCCTTTCATCAACAAACTGCCCCGCGCTGCGGAAGTGCAGCGGGCATGGCTGATGAATCGCATTCGGCTTGGTGAGTCCACACGTTTCGGCCGGGACTATGGCTTCAGCAGCATCCGGTCGCTTGCCGATTTTCGTCGACAAGTGCCGGTTGCCAATTACGACCATTTTGCACCGTACATTCACGCGGTTGCGGCCGGCGACACTGGTGCTCTGATCCCCGCATCGGAAAAGTTGAAACAGTTCACCATCACAACTGGCAGCAGCGGCGTTCCCAAACTGAACCCGGTCACCAATACCTGGCTCAAAGAGTACCGGAACGCATGGAATGTCTGGGGACTTAAACTGTTCACGGACCACCCGGACAAGATTGGTTCCCGCATGTTGCAGATGTCCGGCACGTGGGACATGGGACGCACTCAGGGCGGATACCAAATCAGCATGGTCAGTGCGCTGCTGACTCGTATTCAGAATCCACTTCTTCGTCCGTACTATCTGATCCCGGACAGCGTGAATCTGATTCCCGACCCCGTGGCTCGGCATTATGTGGCGTTACGCCTGAGCATTCTCGAGGACGTAGGCTGGATTCTGTTGATGAATCCCGGCTCTCTGATACGACTCGCGGAGATCGGCAATACCTATTGCGATACATTGCTGAAAGACGTGTGTGATGGCACGCTGACTGGTCAGTTTGATATCCCGGACGCGGTTCGCCAGAGTCTGCAGCCACATCTGCGTGCATCTGCGGCCGGTGCGAAAAGACTAGCAGACGCCGCGGTTCGTCGGGGCCGGCTGCTGCCGCTGGACTATTGGAAATCACCGGTCATTGGCTGCTGGCTGGCGGGAACGGCCGGGTACCAGTCGCGGCACCTTGCGGAATACTTCGGAGATTCGCCATGCCGCGACATGGGCCTTGTCTCCAGCGAAGGACGGCACACGATTCCATTGGTCGATACGGTGGCCACGGGCGTGCCTGCGATTGAATCCGGATTTTATGAATTCGTTCCCGAAGAAAATATGGGCGACGCTTTCCCGGAGACACTCGAAGGGCATGAGCTGAAGGTTGGCTGCGAGTATCGGCTAATCATGACGACGTCGGCTGGCTACTATCGTTTTGACATTGGCGACATTGTGAAGTGCTGCGGGTTTATGGGCCAGGCTCCTCTGCTGGAGTTCGTGCAGAAAAGTGGCCGCGTCGGGGACCTTGAAGGCGAAAAGGTGACCGAACATCAGGTCATCGAGTCCGCGTCATGTGCCGCAAAGCACATCGGCATCAACCTGCGAATGATCACTGCCGTGCCACGACGTCCGACTCAGCAGCAGCCGCGTTACGATTTCCTGGTCGAATCGACGGACGTGCCGGATACGCAACAGGCACGCAGTTTTCTTGCCGAACTCGACAGCCGACTGCAGCAAATGAACTTCCTCTGGCGGGCTCGGCGAAAAGAAGGCGTCCTGCAGTCACCGCATTTGACGCGGCTGGCGCCAGACGAGTGGGACAGATGCATTCGTCGTGAAGTCGATCGTCGAGGCACCGGGGATTATCAGTACAAACATCCGGGGCTCGTGATTGATGAAACGTGGCTCAATCAGTTTCAGATTCTCGACACAGTCACTCTGCCGTAAACCGGCTGTGCTGAAGCTGTCTTCCCTCCAGACTTGAATTGCCAGCAAATGTCTACGTCCTGCAAAACACTTTCGCCACTAATCGATCTGGACACATCCCAGAACCATTCACCTCTCACACCGCAAACGCTTGAGCAGATTCTGGTGAATCGCCGTGACCTTTCCGTGAATGAACGAGAGAGCCTGGAACAGCTCGCATTTCAATGCGCGAGCGTGCCGGAATCTTATGACATCGCCATCTCCGATGGTCACTTGCTAAGAACACCGTGCGGCGAGGGCGCAGTGAGCGTTCTAGTGGATGGAAAATTCTGGCATATCGCTGGCGGGTTGCTCGCGCCGGACGCGTTGAAGCCCCGCATGGTCCACTGGCTGCGAGAACTCGGGCAGGAGCATCGTCGCACGATTGCGGTTTACAATGTGTCGTATGCAGAATCGTTGCTGTTTCAGGAAGCCGGCTTTGTCGTCAATAAATTCGGCGAAGAACCCGTGCTGAATCTTCAGGATGTCGACTGGTCCGGAAAACCATTTGAATGGGTCCGACGCCAAACCAATTTTTGCCGCCGTGCGGATCTTGTGGTCAGCGAGATCACGATACCGGACGAACAGCTGGCACTGGGAAAAACGTTGCTCGATATTCTGAACGAAGATCTTTCCGGTCGCACATTTGATCGGCCTCTGCGACTGCTGGAGGGCGAATTCAATCCGCACGTACTGCACCGTCGGCGACTGTTTGTGGCCAGAAAAAAGAATGATGCGACCATCGAAGCGTTTCTTGCGTGCAGTCCGGTGCGGGGTGGTCGAAGCTGGGCTTTCGAAACCTATCGCAAGAAACAGAACTCCACACGCGGCGTGACGACGTATCTGTTTCGATCGGCGATGGATCAGCTTCGCTCTGAGGGTGTCGAACAGATCTCCTTATGTTTGATTCCCGGTCGCAACGTGAAGAACTCATCTGTTCTGGGCGGTGACTGGCGGATTACGCGAGCCCTCTCACTATGGTTCAGTCACATGGATTTTGTATTTAACGTGCAGGGGCAGGATCATTTCAAGAGCCGATTTCGGCCCCAGTATGTCGACCGATATCTTTGCGTCGCTCCTCAGAATTCCGTCGCGTCGCTTTTCTCCTTTCTTAAAACCACCGGCGCGATTCACTGCAACTGGAGAAACCTGTTCTCTCAGCTCTGCCGAAGTCTGTTTCACCGAAAATCCTGATATCCCTTAGTAAGCTATCGGTGGTGCCGCTGCGCTGACCACCGGCTAATCTCTTGGATCGCTTCGCGGTGAATCACACGAAACACCACCAAAGACTAAGACGCCCTGAAAAAACTTAGCTGGACTCGTGCACTTGAGTTCGCAAAGAAGCCGAAATTCGGTCTCACGATTCCGATTGGGAACAATTGCGTTTTTCACCGCTCGAAGTTGACGCTCGAGGCGCCTAAGATAAATGGCGGTGCTGGGCATCAGCAGTGACGCAAATGTGTGGGTTCTCTCACCGCTGCTGCATTCTGCCTGCATTCTGCCTGCAAGCCTGCCCGAGGCGATTCCTCTATTCGATCTGAAGGTGTCAACGACAGCAGCGGCGCTTCTGGATGGCACAGGTTCTGTAGATCCGGCGCGAAACTTCAAAAGCATTCAGCGGTATGTCAGGTCGATCCCAACTTCCGTCTTTCAATCGGCCTGCAGCACCGCCGTCTCAGGCTGCGATAGTGCGAGCGACCAGGCAGGTCGAGAACTGGTTTGCCGGTCGCAAATGGAAGGTGTTTCCGTTTCAGAAGCAGGCATGGAAGTCGTTTCTAACTGGTCAGAGCGGTTTAATCCACGCGACGACGGGCACAGGAAAGACTCTGGCGGCCTGGCTGGGTCCGGTGATTGAGGCGCTGGCCGAGGCGGAAAAGAATCCGTCCGCCATCACGGATTCGCCGCTGAAGGTCTTGTGGATCACGCCCCTGCGAGCACTCGCGATCGATACCTTGCATTCGCTGCAGGAACCGTTGACTGGTCTGGGGGTCAGCTGGTCCGTCGAAAGTCGAACGGGTGACACTCCGACCGCTGTTCGCAACAAGCAGCGCCAGCGACTGCCGACCGCGCTGGTGACAACCCCTGAAAGTCTGTCGCTGATGCTGACGCGTGCCGATGCCGAGCATCAGTTTCGCGATCTCCGAGCGGTCATCTGCGACGAATGGCATGAGCTGCTTTCGACGAAGCGAGGTGTGCAGGTCGAGCTGGCTCTGGCGCGTCTGCGCCGCTGGAGACCAGCGCTTCGCACATGGGGCTTGTCGGCGACACTCGGCAACCTCGACGAAGCCATGCATGTGCTGCTGGGTCCGGCTGATCTGACTGGTTCATGTTCCGCAGCGAGTCCTGAACCGCGGCTCGATTCTGACCGCCAGACAGGCATGATGATTACCGGTCGGCAGCGGAAGGAAGTGGTCATTGATGCGCTTATCCCAAACACCATCGAACGGTTCCCGTGGGCCGGGCATATGGGGATGAAGCAGCTGACCGATGTGATCAAGTCTGTGGAGAACGCGAACTCGACCCTGATCTTCACGAACACCCGGTCCCAAACGGAGGCGTGGTATCGAGCACTCCTGCAGGCTCGCCCCGACTGGGCCGGCTTGATCGCTCTGCATCACGGATCATTGGAACACGACACTCGCACATGGGTCGAAGACGGTCTTCGTGCAGGTTCTTTGAAATGCGTTGTCTGCACCAGCAGCCTGGATCTGGGCGTCGATTTTAGTCCGGTTGATCGAGTCATGCAGGTGGGATCGCCGAAAGGTGTCGCTCGCCTGCTGCAGCGCGCGGGTCGAAGTGGGCATCGGCCGGGCGCTGTCAGTCGACTGACCTGTGTACCGACTCACGCATTTGAACTCATTGAGGTTGCGGCGGCCCGCGACGCGATTGAAGCCGGTCAGCTGGAGGGCCGACAGCCGCATCGCTGCCCGCTGGATGTCCTCTGCCAGCACCTTGTGACCATTTCACTCGGCACCGGATTTGTGCCGGAAGAATTGCTTCGCGAAGTCCGTCAGTCGGCCAGTTACCAGCATCTCAGTCAGGAAGCATGGGATTGGACGCTCGACTTTGTGAGTCGCGGGGGAGACGCTTTAAATGCCTATCCGGACTACCACAAGCTGGTCGAAAAGGACGGCCGCTACGTGATTGGAAATCAACGTATCGCGCGCAACCATCGAATGTCGATCGGAACCATCACCAGCGATGCGTCGCTGGTTGTGCAGTATTTGAATGGCCCTCGACTTGGCACAATCGAAGAGTCGTTTCTGACGAAGATGACTCCCGGCGACTGCTTCACATTCGCCGGACGCACTGTAGAACTTGTCTATGTGCACGACATGAAAGTCTGGGTGCGTAAAGCAACAAGCAAAGAGCGAGCTCGAATACCGCGTTGGATGGGCGGACGAATGCCACTTTCGACGGAACTGGCCAACGCTGTGCGTCGGCGTCTTGAGCAGGCTCATGATGGACACTATGAAGGTCCGGAGATGCAGGCCGTAAGACCTCTGCTGGAACTTCAGGCCCAGTGGTCTGCCATTCCGTTGCCATCGCAGTTACTGATTGAGCAGATCAAGTCGCGGGAGGGATTTCATTTGCTGGTGTATCCATTTGCAGGACGACTTGTGCATGAAGGATTGTCGGCACTCTTTGCCTGGCGAATGGCGCAGATTCAACCGATGACATTCACGATGTCGGTCAATGATTACGGCTTTGAACTGCTGTCGGCCACGGAGCCGCCTTTGGATGCAGTCCTGAAAAATGGACTTTTCGACACGGCCGGTATGGGCCGCGATCTGGAAGCGTGTCTGAATGCGGCCGAGATGGGGAAACGCCAGTTTCGTGAGATCGCACGAATCTCCGGGCTTGTGTTTCAGGGATACCCGGGCCAGCAAAAATCGGCCAAACAACTTCAGGCGAGCAGCGGTCTGTTGTTCGATGTATTCACGAACTACGATCCTGAAAATCTGTTGCTGCATCAGGCCCGAGCCGAAGTACTGGAACGCCAGCTGGAACATTCGCGATTGCTCACGACACTGCAGTCACTTCAGACAGCCCATTTGCTGAGACTGACTCCTGACCGCTTCACACCTCTGGCATTCCCGCTGATCGTCGCTCGTCTGCGGGAACGGCTGAGCAGCGAATCTCTTACCACACGCGTTGCCCGCATGACCGTGCAGCTCGAAAAAGCAGCCGGGAAATAGTTGTATCTTCCGCGGCAAGCGGCGTGTTGATTGAGTCTGTTGATCAGCCGCCGGGGCTCGCGCCCTTCCGCTTCAACGTGAGTGCCATGGGGCGTGAGCCATCGCAGTCAGGAGAATGTTGGTTTTCATGCAAGCAGATCAGCGGCGGCTATCGTGCTGAGACCGGGCCGAGGCGGAGTTGGCGGGCGAGGTCGTCGAACATGGCTTCAAGCACCAGTCGCACGGGCGCGTTGCCGTCGATCTGGTGCGCCGCCGCGATGACTCGATCCAGCAGCGGGGCCAGCACATCAACGCCGTTGCGAACACCGAATCGCTGCAGTAACGGATCGGTAAAGTCACCGGACGTCAGCCGCCGCAACCGCGTGTTGAGCACTTCAGCGATAAATCGCAGCAGCCACTTTCCATTGCGCCGCTGTTCTTCGGCGCCCGATGAAATACGTTCCAGTTCGTCAGTAACCTGACGAGAAATTTCCACAGGCTTCATCTGTTCCAGCTGTTCAAGCTGCTGGCTGACGAGAGTCCGCAGCTGGCGGAGTTCTGCGTTCATCAATTGCTGAGCCAGCGTGATGCTGCCTTCCGCCATCGCGGCAATGGCAGTAGCCTCGTCAGATGTCTCGACCAGTTCTTCCGTCAGCAGAATGTCGCGAACGTCAGTCTCTGTCAGCGGAAAGAAACGCACAACCTGACACCGTGAACGGATCGTCGGCAATAGCGAATCCGCGTTATCGCAAATCAGCAGAATCAAAGCCTGAGCCGGTGGTTCTTCCAGCGTCTTCAACAGCGCGTTGGCACCTTCCGCATTCATCCGCTGCGAGTCGTTGATAATCGCAACGCGTCGATCAGAAGCCTGCGGCGACATGGACAGTTCAAAGCACAATCCCTCGCGGCCCTTTTTTTCATCGCTGCCACTGATCAGCTCCACGGGGATCTGAGTCTTTCCGGCGGGCAGTCCGATCTGGATAAAGTCGGGCCATGTGCCCGCGACAAAACTGCGGCACGCACGACATTCTCCGCAGGCTTCAATTTTTTCCGGCTGCCGCTCGCGACAAAACATGGACTGAGCCAGCAGACGAGCGAACTTTGCCTTGCCGATGCCTTCGGGACCGGCCAGCACATAAGCGTGAGACAAACGGCCTCGCTGTACCGAACGTTCAAACAACGCTCGCTGTTCCTGATGTCCTTTTATTGAGGTCCATGCAGAGTTCACAGAGGCCGCCTTTTGTTTTTCGAAACCGAATGGAGAGTCATTTTATCAGCCTGAGAATGCCTGAAAGAACTCTCACAAGTAGCCGGATTCGTACGAATTCGGACGGGGTTGTGAACTCTCACGAGTCCCGCTAAGTTTTTTAGAGCTTCGCAATCAGGCATGGTCGCCCATCAGCTGCGTTTCCGCGATGTGAATCGCCTTCAACATCGCGCGAGCCTTATTCTGAGTCTCTTTGTATTCCATTTCCGGAACACTGTCCGCCACAATTCCGGCTCCTGCCTGGATGTATATTGTGCCGTCCTTGATCACCAGCGTTCGCAGTGCAATGCACGTGTCCATGTTGCCGGTGAAGTCAATGTAGCCAACAGCCCCGCCGTAGGGACCACGCTTCTGAGGTTCGACCGTGTCGATGATTTCCATCGCGCGAACTTTTGGAGCCCCCGACACCGTACCGGCCGGCAGTCCCGCTCGCAAAGCTTCGATGGCACTCAGCCCTTCACGCAGCTGGCCGGAAACATTCGAAGTGATGTGCATTACGTGGCTGTATTTTTCCACCACCATCACATCCGTCAATGAAACCGTTCCATACTGAGCCACTCGTCCAACGTCGTTGCGAGCGAGATCGATCAGCATCACATGCTCAGCCCGTTCTTTAGGATCGGCGAGCAATTCTTCAGCAAGCTCCCGATCTTCCTGAGCCGTCTTTCCGCGTGGTCGAGTTCCCGCAAGCGGTCGAATGGTCGTCTCACCGTCTTCAACTCGCACCATGATCTCGGGCGAACTGCCGACCAGATCGACGTCCGGAGTTCGCAGCAGAAACATAAACGGACTGGGATTCACCATCCGCAGAGAACGATAAATATCCAACGGTTGAGCCTTGCTGGGATACTCAAATCGCTGACTGATCACCACCTGAAAAATATCGCCGGCTTTGATGAACTCGCGACACTTTTCAATCGCACCATAAAACTCCTGCTGAGTGAAATTGGAACGCACCTCAGGAGTAGGCTCGACGGTCAAATCGATATCCGTTAACTGCACATCGCCGCCACCGTCGGACAGTTGCCGACAAAGCACATCCAGACGCTCTTCCGCATGGGTTCGAGCTTGTTTCAAATCCCCATTCTGAGTATCAGCCAGAGCCACCACCAGCACCACTTTGCGAATGTGGTCGAAGACAACCATCGAGCTGTAGAAGGCAAACGTCAGGTCCGGCAGGTGGCGATCGTCAGTCGGCACGTTAGGCAGGTTTTCGGTGTAGCGAATTACGTCATAGCCCGCGAATCCCACGGCGCCACCGCAGAAGCGAGGCAGTGCGGGAAGGGACGCCGATCGATACTGGGCCACCTGCGCATCCAGATCCTTCAATGGATCTTCGCTGGTGAATTCGCGTTTCTCGCCGCCAATTTCTTCGATGACGACGTTGGAACCAGTCGCGGTCAACGTTAAAAACGGATTGCTGCCGACGAAGCTGTAGCGGCCGATGCGTTCTCCACCGACAACGCTCTCAAACAAAAATGCCCATGGTCCTGTTGCGATTCTCTGATACGCCGTCACCGGCGTCAGAGTGTCGGCTGTCAGCTGACGATAGACCGGCACAAATCTCGCCTGACCGGCGAGTGTCTGAAATTCCTGAGACGTGGGCAGAGTTGTCGGGGACTTCATAAAATGTTAGTTCAACTGTTTCTGGATGTCGTGATCTGAGAGGCCGTTGAAAGATGTGTCCGGAACGTTGCACGCGGACCCACAAGATAGGAAATCCGGCCCGCCGATGCGTTTCAGAGAATTGTTTTTAACATGCGGCTAAGGCTGGTACTTCAAATTTCCAGACGTTCAACGTTCACGGGTTGGCGTTGGCAGTCGCCGGCGAATGATTACGCGTTAACCTGAGATCGATCGGATTCTGACAGATTGTGAGATCTGTTCAAACACCGAGCGAACCTCTTCCAGTTGATGATCAGTCCCCTGCCACCATGCGAGGAGACTCATGTCGGCGGCTCTGACACTGCTGAGCCCCACTGTGTTCAGCAGTTCGAAGCAGGAAAACTCCAGCTCTCGGCAAACGGCCGGCATTGTGGCCAGCGTGCCTCGCACGTCCTGCACTTCGACCTCGTCGTACTCAGCTTCAAACGCCTTGATGCAGGATACGACTACGTCTTCCGCACGCGGACATTCTTTCAAAATCCGCAGAGCCCAGAAGCAGGAACCGTCCGCGGAGACCGTCAGCAGCACATCTGCACCGTCCTCTTCTTCTGAAATCTCCCAGAAGCCGGGATAGTCGAACTGCACGCCATGGCCTTCGTATCGGTTCAGGCATTCGGATGTATTAAACGACATGAGTCACTCCTGGATCTCCGTTGTCAACTGCCTGATCTGCCAGCCAGTTTTATGTCGACTATCCTAACGAATCCAAAACGCCTGTTCGCCGCTGGTCCGCCCGTTTTCCCGCGACTGCCATCAATTTGGCCCACTGCTGCCGTTGGAAGTCCTTTTCAGGAACCAGAATTCGCCCCATCCCTGGCGAGCTCAAAACTGTCGCGCCGGGAAGTCTTTCCATTACCGCCGCATAAGTGCAAGGCGGCAAGTGCAGTTCCTACAACGCAAATCTGAGCCCTGAACGCGGAAATTCGACATGAAATTGGGTGTTTATGTACTTTTGTTCATAAATCATCGCTGGAATCCTGCGTTCCTGTCGGAGGAATGGCAGTGCTTGTGTTAAGTTCCGGCAGCCACTTCGGTTACGTCAGCGGAGGCGTTTGATGAGTATTTTCAGGAGTCGTCGTCCCGTGTTGACCGTGCTGCTGACAATTCTATTTACGACGGCTGCCGGCGCGATCGGACTGTTTCTGCTTAGCCTAACCGCAGAACGGCCGACAAATCTTGGCGTGGCGAATGGCCGTCTGGCCTCCTGCCCGTCATCCCCAAACTGTGTTTCGACTCAGGCCGAAGATCGTGACCACTGGATTGCGCCAATTCCCGTGACCTCGGAAGTCCTTCCGCCGATTGAAGTGCTGGCTGATATTGTTCGATCGCTGCCTCGCACAACGATTGTGGAGCAGTCGAACCACTATCTGCGCTGCGAGTTTCGCAGTCGCCTGTTTCGCTTTTGCGACGACGTGGAATTTCATCTCGAAGAAGAATCGAACCGCATCCACTTTCGCTCGGCATCTCGCGTAGGTCATTCCGACATGGGCGTGAATCGCAACCGCATGGAAATGATCCGACAACGCTTCATCGAAGTCACCACATCCCCGGCACAGTCTGCCGCCGTTGCCGCGAGTAGAGCTCTACGAAAAACTCAGATCCTCTCCTACTCACGATGATTCTTAACTGCCCTGCGCAGCGATCAACTCTAATTGGATCACGGCGGTGAATCAACACCCTGCAAGTACCACCTCAACATGCCTTGCCACAGAGTGGGACATATCACGGTCGGTAAAGCGGCAGGTAGCGGTAGTAGACCTCGAGTGTCAGCACGGACAAGCACGTTTGATAGATCTGTCCGCCTGAGTCGCCGTGAGGGTCAGTCACTTTCCAGCTGCCAGCCGCGGCGCCTTCTGCAATCTGAGTTGTCACCAGCTGATCGCGCATGGTTGCATTCCAGTCTTCCCACTCCGTCCCGCCATAGTGGTGCAGTGCGATTGTGGCATAGTAGTTGAAATACATATCGTCGCGGCTCACGCCACCTGTGGACAGCCGATGAATGCCTTCCCGCAGCGGTCCGCTGTCGTGAGGCCATCCGAGATACATGCGACACAGCAACCCCACGGCTGTCATGCTCGGCGTTGCTTGGGTACCCGGCGTATACGAATACGCCGCTCCACCGCTTTCCGAAACGGAATCCAGAAACAGCTGCGCTCTGTCGACGACAACGCGATCCACCTTGATGCCGCCTGACTGCCCACTTTGCAGAGCCATCACATCCCAGCCCGTCACGGATGTATCGCCGGGTGACTGAAACGAATATCTCCATCCGCCACCAGTGGGATCCTGCGCATGTTCAATGTATCCCACCGCATCTTCCGCATGCTTACGATATTTTTTCTCACCCGGCTCCATCGTCACCAGCTCGGTCAGGCACAGCGTGACAAGTGCGTGGACATACATGGAATCAGATCCATCCACTCCGTGACCCGCCTGACTGACCATGAATTCGAAGGCTCTGCGGACAAGCTCTTTATCGGGGCCAGTGCGAGTCGTGCTGCCGGATCCTAAAAAACACAACGTGGCCATCGCGGTTGCCCCGAGCGGAGAATGCAATGTGCCAGCTTGAGCGTCCTTCCCGACCTCTTGAAAATCCCACGAGCCGTTCACTCGCTGAATTCTGCGGAGCCATTCAAGGGCTCGCGCAACCGCTTTTTCGCTTTCAACGGTACCGCCCGATTCAGCGACGGCTTTCTCTCGCCCCACGCCGCTGCGAGAGCTTAAATCGGACTGCTGCAGGGCTGTTCGAGTCGGCCTCGGCTTTGTGTTTTTCTCCGGAGCCTTCGCAACTGCCTTGTCCGCCAAGGCAACGCCAAACCGCTCGTCATTAAGATCGGGCATTGGCTCCTGCTCAAGAGTGGGTTGAACCTTCTCTTCGTCCTCAGCGGAATTCGCTTCGGCCATAGCACTGTCCTCGGTCGAGCTCGTCTGCGGATCCGTCGAACTTGCAGCCGCGGGATCTGAGTCTGTCGACGCCACCGCATCATCGGCCGTCTCCGTGGCTGCATCGGCGGCCACTGTGGCTGTGTCCTCGGGACTCGCCGCCTCTGATGATCCGGCTGACGTTCCGACCGCAGAACTCGCGGAACCCGTCAGCTTGGCCGACCCCGTCCCCGAACGTCCCTCGCGACCATCTGGAGAAGCACCGTCACTTCCCCGCGAACCGCTGCTCGCAACCCTTTTTGCCCTCGGATCCGTGTTCCAGAAAATGCTGAGCAATACTGCCAACAGGATTAAAGCGAGTACTGCAGCGAAGGATACGAACTGCAGATTCTTATCGTGCGCAGTCCCGTCGAGCGTCGGACTCAGCGCAGGGCTCACCGCCGGATTTCCCGCAGCCAGCGCGGCTCCTCCAATCGCCAATGCCTGGACCGGCAGTTCGTGCAAGGCGGTCGCGGCCACTGCTGTGCCAGGACGCTCTTGCACGCGGACAACGAAAGCGGCAGGCGATCGAGCATACTCGATCCATTCGTCCGATCCCGATGATCGCACTAACGTCCCGGAGTTCACTTTTCCCGTCAGTGCCAGAAATCGCAGCTCATCGCCGGACACAGGACCCAGCACGCCTTTGCGATGTCGGTAGTACCACGCTTCTGGTGTTTCTTGTCTGTGCATGATATGCGATTTGTAAAAACATCGATCTGCGTAATGGAGAACACTCTGGTCACCGAAAGTGACGTCGTTATGGTACCATAAGATTCCGGTCAGGGCTTCTTTACATTCTCCGGCCATCGTAAAAACTGTGATGTCATCCGGTCGGGAACTTTTGGAGATTGAAGCCGATAAACTTCATTCCTCCACAGTGACGACTCTGGCCACGCGAGAACGGACTTCTGCTGCAAACATCCGCTGTCCGGTAAATTTTGAGAAACCTGTCATGTCTGTCACATTCCGTTGCCCCGGCTGCCAAACGCGTTTTCGCATCGACGAACGAATGCGCGGTAAAAAAGTTCAATGCCCCAATTCCAAATGTCAAAACACAGTCCTCATCCCTGCGGCTGACGCCACTAGACAGACGGCTCCGAGCAACAGCGGGCGTTTCACTCAGCCTTCCGACGACTCAAGTTCCGACCTGCAAGACAGCCCCCTTCCAGCAACGAATCCTGACAACACTGGTCTCAGTTTTTCCAAACCGTTGGCCTTCGCAGGAATTGCCATCCTGTTTGTTTTGGTCACCGCCGCCGGATCGTTGTTCCTGTTGAGAGATCGCAATGTGGCCGATCCGTTTTCGGACCTGGTCAGCAAAACGGTGCCTCAGGATCAACCGCCAACGCAGGCGGAAAAAGAAGCCGCTGGTGCCCGCGAACGGGCCGAAAAAGATAGTCGCGATCAGAAAGAACGCGAACGCCAGGAAAAATTGGCTGCTGAAGAAGCGATGAAAAAGACGCAGTCGGATTCGAAGCTTGCCGAGGCAAAAATGGCCGCCGAACAAGAGGCCGAGCGTATTCGTCAGGAAGCAACGGACGCGCAGGCGAAGGCCGCACGTGAGGCCGCAATCAGCGAAGAAGGACCATTTTCGTTCATCAAGGCGGATCCTCAATGGCATGACAGCCATGGGCAGTGGTTGTTTGAACTTCCGCCGCCAACAGAAGATGTCTCCTCTGAGCCGCTGCCATTGCTCACAAATGGCGAGGATGTAGAACTGCGTTTTTGTGAAAGTGCGGTTCCGCTGTTTGCCGCTTGTCCGTATCAACTCACATTGCAGCGTTCTCCTGCGGCGACCAACACCTGGCTGGCCGTGGCGGCCTATCAGGGAACGCAGGTAGAATTGGGCGAGTACACTTTAGAAGCCGTTGAATCTGCCGCGCCAGAGGCAGCTATGCCCGACCATCAATTACGCTTCCGCTGGCGGCGTGAAGCGGCTCGCGAAGTGTCGATCACTGAGCTGCTCCTTTGGTGGCCCCTGCAGATTTCTGTCGGTAAACGGACTGCCGTTCTCCTGCAGCGTTCTGCTTATGTACCCGAGCGGCCGCTTGAGTGGGAATCGATTGTGGATTCTCAAAGAATTCTGTTTCCGAGGTCCACTGGAATGCGGGCCATCGAACAGGCTCAGAGTTCCCTGCTGTCGTTCTGCCTTGAGATTCAACAGACCGAAGCGGCACCGCAAACACTCTGTCTCAGTCTGGCCAACGCGGAGATGGAAGATCAGGATCAGGACGCGGCAGAGATTGTCCCTGAGTGCTTGGCTCATTTTCCGTTGACGCTGCCTTTAAAACTTCAGGACACTCTTCCTGACGTCGCGCAATCTCCTCTCGGCTTCGGCACTCTGGTACTGCAGGTCAGCCACTCTCCCGACGCCGGACTTGTGATTCTGCCAAAACTGGAACTCACACTTCGACTTCCAGGCAAAGAGCATCTCAGCACATTTCCCAGCCCTGAAGTGCTGCAGGAGTTCACGCTCATCAGCAGAGAACCCCAGCGGATCGGACGCCGGTCCTCGGCCGACGGGATACTTCAAGCCGGCAAGCAGCGGACCGAGCAAACTCGGGAGGATCCCGCGTTCTGGCACAGGCAGCCGCTCCGCGCACTCGGAAAGAAATCAAGCTTCGAGCTGTCGTTTATCGAACGAGCGGAACACAGTATCAAGTTCTTGAAGGGGATCATTCGAACGGCCGAAGGTGATGTGAATGCAGCCAGAATCGCAGTGGCGGCTCAGGTGCGGCAAGTAGAAGCACTACGCAGCCGCGGACGATTTTTGGGAGCGGCTGAAGATAGCCTCGCTCAACGCCTGCAAACGTTAAATCAGGCGGAAACAATTCTCTCCGCCGCCAGACAACTCGGCCCTGCAATCGGCGATTACTGCATCGACATGGAGAGGTTGATCGAAGAATTCACAAGCCAGCATGAATCCCTCATGCAGGATCTCGACGCCATCAATCAGCAGGTCGATGAACTTCTCAACGCCTCACTAACACAACAGTTCCAGCTGCGTGCAGAGATGACCGCTCTCCTGAAGATCCCGCAAGCTGACAACGGCCCCTCGATTAGCGTTTACTTTATTGAGGCTTCATCGCAGGCGGCTGAATAGACGATGTCACGGGCCACCAATCGCAAACCCTCTATCATAAAACCTGGCCGGCTCAACCGTCCTTCTCCCCTTCGGGGGAGAAGGTGGCCGGAGGCCGGATGAGGGGGCCTGGCTTTTTGCGCTTCAATGAACACAAAAAAAGACAAAGCACAAAACCCCCTCACCCTAGCCCTCTCCC
>CAMTWR010000041.1:0-27465 GCA_947085455.1 uncultured Planctomycetota bacterium
GAAGCTGGCGAACAGCGCCCTGCTGGAGCCAGTGGAGGGAAGCGAGACGTCGGATCATGGAACCGTACTTGAGAACCACGACAGATGCATCGAAATCTGACCCTCGTGTCACCGAAACAGGAACGGATAGCCGCGTTGGGTGCCGGAAGGTAGCGAACCCATGATCTGAGGAACCGTATGCTCTAATGCGAGCAATTACGGGTCTGTGGGAGCCTCGGGGCGGCAACGCCCCGAGGCCACCCGGTCCGGAGCGTCGAACGGCCTGTTTCGCCGACGCAGTTCTCCTCTGTGATTCGCTGGAATTGATTCATCAAATCTTGGGTGTGAAACGGGGTTCGCTCAGTCCTGCTTGATGGGTGCCTGTTGTCGCCCAACGGCTTGATGATTTCGGCCTTAACGAAGAGTTCCAAGAAGTCTAAAAGTCAGAGCACTGACAAACGCTGGAATCATGGAACAACATATCGTGCAGTATGTCCGAAAGAACCAATTCGATGCTTGAGGCTGAGGATGTTTGCGGGACGTTCTCTGTGGTTCTTCGCCAAAAAGCCAGGAGGCGACCGACTTTCAACTTTCAGTCGGCTATTTCGGGTGAGATCTGGAGCATTCGATTGCGGAGTCGAAACGACTGAACAAGCATTGCTCGTGCTTTTGACCGTTCTGTGGACGTTCTGTTGAACTGCTCGCAGTGGCTCTCGCGACCTTCCAAAGTCGCGAATTTGTCGCTGCCGAGACAAATGGCTGGAAATATTCTCAAATACCTTGAGGGGGTTCCGTCCTGTTTCTCGCATTGGCAGGCGAAACCAATTCTGGGGAAGAAAATCATGAGCGATGTGTCACGAGTTGAAGAAGTGTTTTTGGCCGCCGTTGAAAAGCCGGATCCGGTTCAGCGGGCGATGTACCTGGATGCGGCTTGTAGTGGAGATGAAGATCTTCGTCGGCGGGTCGAGACGCTGCTGGCTGCTCAGCCGCAGGTGGGGCAGTTCCTTGAGAGCCCGGTGGATCTTGAGCCCACGGGAGTTTATCTTGATCGCGAATCGAAGCTCGAATCCACCGCCACAATCGGCGAACGCGTTGGTCCGTACAAGCTGCTGGAGCGGATCGGCGAAGGAGGCATGGGCGAAGTTTGGGTCGCTGATCAATTGGAACCGATCAAACGTCGAGTCGCCCTCAAGCTGATCAAACCCGGCATGGACTCGCGAAGCGTGCTCGGCCGCTTCGAAGCCGAACGCCAGGCTCTGGCCGTGATGGATCATCCGAACATTGCCAAAGTGCTGGACGCGGGTACGACCAAAGATGGCCGACCGTACTTCGTAATGGAACTGGTCAAAGGGACACCGATCACGGAATTCGCTGACGCTCGCAAACTGACACCGAAGCAGCGGCTCGAACTGTTCATCCCCGTGTGCCAAGCGATCCAGCACGCCCACATGAAGGGGATCATCCACCGGGATATCAAGCCGTCCAACGTGCTGGTGGCGTTGCACGACGAGACGCCGGTGCCGAAAGTCATCGACTTCGGCGTGGCGAAAGCCGTCGGTCAGCAACTCACCGAGAAGACGATCTACACCGGCTTCGGGGCGCTCGTCGGCACCCCGGCGTACATGGCCCCGGAGCAGGCCAGTTTCAACCAACTCGACGTGGACACGCGGGCCGATGTGTATGCCCTCGGCGTGCTGCTATACGAACTCCTGGCCGGGAGCCCGCCGATCGAGAAGGAGCGGATGAAGAAGGCCGCGCTCGACGAAGTGCTGCGGATTGTCCGCGACGAGGAGCCGCCGCGCCCCAGTGCCCGACTCAGCACATCACAGGCGAAGGCGAGCATATCCGCGACGCGCGGCAGCGAACCGGCGAAGCTCTCCGCGCTCATGAAAGGCGAACTCGACTGGATCGTGATGAAGGCGTTGGAGAAGGACCGCACCCGCCGGTACGAGACCGCCAACGGATTCGCCGCCGACGTGCAACGCTACCTCTGCGGGGAGCAGGTGCAAGCCGTGCCCCCGAGCTTGGGGTATCGACTTGCGAAGGCTTACCGTCGGAACAAAACAGCGATGTGGGTGGGGATGGCGTTCGCTGGGTTGCTGCTCACGGGCGTGACTGCTTCAACCGTACTAGCAATTCAAGCCCGCCGAGCCGAGGCGATGGCGGAAGCGAAGCGAGTCGAAGCGGAGGAGCAACGGCAGGAGGCCGAAGACAACAAAAACGCCTGGCTGAATGTTTCGGAAGTTTACTGGGAGGCCGCCGTCGAAGCTGAAATCCGCGGCGTCGGTGCCCGACTCGATGCTGATTTGCTGGAATATAAGGCCGACCCGCGGGTGGGGCTGCTACGACTGGCTCGCCCGCTCAATGACTCTGTTACTACTCCAAGCATAGGGCCGAACTTTAACGGTACAACCTTTACGACCTTCAAGAAGAATCCGGAGTATGTGAAACTCCGCGAGTTCCAGGCGGCCGCCGTCATCTCCGCCGGGCAGCAGTTCGTGCCGCTGGTGCCGCCATTAGACAGGAACGAGGTTGTCGTCAGTGGCCCGGATGGCCGTGTTTGCATCACGGGGACCGAACGTGAAGGCTTGCAACTCATCGCGATTCCGAGCATGGAACGAGTCGGGTTGTTGCGAGAGGGACAAGAGCGATTGTTGCGGTGGGGCTTCAGCCCGGATGGCAAGACGATCTACACGCAAGACCATGACAGCATCGTCCGGTTCTGGAACACGGACGGGACGCTGCGGGCCAAAACCCCACTGCGACCCGAACGGTTCATCTATCCAGCCGGGATGAAGTTGGAAGAAATCAACAAAATTGTCGACCTGGTCAATAAAATTGTCGAGCTGGCCAATCCCATCCTTGTGTCGGACGGCGTTGCCCTACTTCGCTCCGCACAACCGGACGGAGTGAAGTCCGGCAGAGATGTGGATGATTGGACCGGACAATCGGGTGCGAAAGGAGCATGCGACTTGTACAGCACGCACACCGGCAAGTTTCTCCGCCGCCTCGACCGCCCCGGCCGGTTACTATCAAGCTGGGAGATTTCACCGGACAGACGCTGGCTGATTTACACAGAGGAAACTGTCGACGAACAGGGTAAGCGTCAGCCCGATAAGAGCATCACGGAGCTTGTGGTGCTGTCCACCGTCGACGGACGGGAGTTGACGCGACTGAAACATCCTGGGACTAAACCAGACCTTGTGGTCAGCATTAGCCCTTTAGGAAAATGGATGTTGACGTACCGGGTCAACCAGAATTTTGTGGAGACTTCTGCTGATGTTGTCAAACTGTGGCGGACTTCTGATTGGAGCCAAGTCAAGGATGTTGCTCTGGACGAGGCACTGAGCCAACTCAAAGATTTAACGTATCTCAACTTCATTACCGATGACCTTCTCGAACTCTCATCAGACAGCGATCTACTTGATGGGATGGTTTACATCGGCAAGCCGGGGTCGTGGACGTCCAGAAAACAGGTGCTAACGTACGCACCCGCGTGGGATACCGAACGATTCCGCGGCGAACTCGGCGGCACACTCTTGAGGCAAGAACGGCTATTGTTCACACGCGATCCGATTAATCGCATCAAGGCGCCACCCGGTCGCAAGTATGCCACCGAACTGGCCAAGCTTGCTCCCGATGGCCGATTCTTCGAGAACTTGGATACCGTCACCGAAAAGGAAGTGCCCTTACCAGAATACTTCTCGTTCACATCGCACTTTCCTGCTTACGGCCAAGTCGGTTGGAATAGATATGAAGGTTGGTTTAGTCTAGGGGTGGGGCCTGAGATGCGAACAGACCATCACCTCGTTATCCTCCCCGATCCACCCAAGCTTAACATCCCGCCTGCGATGCTCGAACTCTGGGCGCAGGTTGTCACTGGTGGCGAACTCGCGACAGATGGCCGGTTCGAAGTGTGGGATGAGCCGACGTGGCAAGCCAAACAGAAGGAGCTGGCTGCGATGAAGCCGCCTTATGAAGACTTTCCGTTTCCCGGTTGGGTCGCCAGTAAGCCACATCTGTGGTGGCACATCCGAGCTTTCATGACGCAGAATTATGAGGAGCGTAACAAACTACTCGACGAATGGCGTCGTCGCAGCGGTCGGTCACGCCCCGAACCGGAACCGGACACTTGGCGAACCCCTGGTCCAGCCCAAACCACTGAAGAATCGCAACCAACCACTTCAGGAGGCTCTTCAGTATTTGATGCCCCAAACACGCAGCGGTAATTGTTATTCGCCATGACCGACATCACACACATCCTCAACGCCATCGACTCCGGCGATCCGCAAGGTTCCGCTGAACTGTTGCCGCTCGTCTATGCGGAGTTGCGGAAGCTTGCGGCCGCTCGACTAGCTGGTGAGAAGCCGGGGCAGACGCTTGATCCGACGGGGCTGGTTCATGAAGCGTATCTGCGACTGATCGGTAACCTTCGAGAACTGAAGTGGGATGGTCGCGGGCACTTCTTCGCGAGCGCTGCTGAAGCGATGCGGCGCATCTTGATCGAGAACGCTCGTCGAAAGGAAGGGCCGCGACGCGGTGGTGACCGACGCAGAATCGATGTCGATCTGGAGCAGATCAGTGCGAACACAAACAATGTCGACCTTCTCGACCTTGATGAAGCTCTCGAACAACTCGCTGCAGAATCACCCATTCGAGCGGAACTGGTAAAACTTAGATACTTTGCCGGGCTGACGATTCCCGAAGCGGCCGCGACGCTGGGAATCTCGGTCGCCACGGCCGAGCGATACTGGGCCTACGCTCGCGTCCGCCTTTACGCCGCTTTGGCCGAACCGCCAACGGATTCAGAAAAAAATGATTCGGCTTGAGGGGTTCCAGCTTGGTTTCTCGCATTGATCGGCGAAACCAGTTTTCGAAAGGTGAATCATGAGTGACGTCTCCAAAGTCGAAGAAATCTATTTGGCCGCCGTTGAACAGCCTGACTCGAACCAACGAGCAAAGTACCTCGACGGTGTGTGCGGCGACGATGCCGACCTCCGCCGCCATGTAGAGACGCTTCTGGCTGCCCATCCGCACGCTGATGGTTTTCTGGAACCGGTCGACCCGGGCAAAACCCATGACTACATTCCGCCGGAAACTCAGGCCATCGGCACGATGATCGCGAATCGTTACTCGCTGGTCGAGGTCATCGGCGAAGGAGGCATGGGAACGGTCTGGCGAGCGAAGCAGACTGAACCGGTGAAGCGTTACGTGGCTTTGAAACTCATCAAGCTAGGCATGGATTCGAAACAAGTGCTGGCTCGATTCGAGGCTGAGCGGCAAGCATTGGCGATGATGGATCATCCGAACATCGCGAGAATCCTCGACGGCGGTATTCACGATAACCGACCATTCTTTGTAATGGAGTTGGTCAAAGGTACGCCGATCACCGAGTTCTGCGATGCTCGCAAGCTCACGCCCCAACAGCGCCTCGAACTCTTCCTGCCGGTATGCCAGGCGATTCAGCATGCCCATCAAAAGGGAATCATCCATCGCGATATCAAGCCATCAAATGTGCTGATCGCATTGTACGATGACAAGCCGGTTCCGAAAGTCATCGACTTCGGTGTCGCCAAAGCCACCGGCGGAGCACTCACGCAGCATACCATCGATACGGGCTTCGGCGGTGTCGTAGGCACTCCGCAATACATGTCCCCTGAGCAAGCGACTTTCAACAATCTGGATATCGACACACGTTCGGATGTTTATAGCCTCGGCACGCTGTTATACGAACTGCTCGCCGGATCGCCGCCTTTTGCGCAGCCAGAACTGGAGAAACGCGGCCTGTTGGAGATGCTGCGTGTCGTGCGTGAGGAAGAACCACCGCGACCCAGCCTCAAGCTGAGCACCGCCGAGGCCCGAGCGAGTATCTCAGCCAATCGTGGCAGTGAACCAGCCCAGTTGTCATCAATGATGAAGGGCGAGATCGACTGGATTGTGATGAAAGCCCTCGAGAAAGACCGTTCTCGCCGCTACGACACCGCGACAGCCCTGGCCAAGGATGTGCAGCGTTACCTAAACGGCGATGCAGTTGAAGCGTGCCCGCCGACTCTGGGTTATCGGTTCAGCAAGTTCTCTCGCAAATACAAGAAGTCAATCGCGATCTCGGCATTGTTTATTTCCCTTTTAACTACAGGTTCGGTCCTGACAGGATTACTTGCCGTCTGGGCTAGGTCAGCCGAGCGAGAAGCGAATCAGCAACGCATCGCTTCAGACGAAGCAAAGAGAGAAGCTATCGAAGCAAAACTGGAGGCGGACAGTCAGCGGGACAAGGTGCTGATGACAGCATATGTCTCCGATATGAATTTGGCCGCACGCGCTTGGGAAGACAACAATCTCCCCCGCGCACGCGAGTTGCTTCAACGGGTTCCCGAATTGGTGGCTGGCCAAGAGCTGCGTGGGTTTGAATGGCATTACCTTTCGCGTGTTTGTAACTCCGCGCTACGGACATTGAATGGCCACTCCGGAGCTGTACTCTGTGCTGCGTTCAGCCCTGACGGCAAACGTTTGGCGACGGGAAGTAGTGACACAACCGTCAAAGTCTGGTCCTGCGAAACAGGGAAAGAGCTATTTTCATTCGAGGGTCCTGGCGGTCCAGTGCGTTGCCTGGACTTTAGCCCCGATGGCCAGCGACTCGCGTCGAGCGATGGAAACGTTGGATTGGTAACGGTTTCGGATAGTTCGACGGGCCTCCTGTTGTCCCAGGTAAAACACAAAGCTCAGGTCCATGGAATTGACTTCAGCCCTGATGGCCAGTGCTTTGCTACTGCAGGCAATGACGGGACGGTGAAAGTATGGGATAGCACGACAAGCAAGGAGTTAGTCTCGCTCGATCACGGAGGCCAGTATCTCTTCACAGTAGCGTTCAGCCCCGATGGACAACGGCTGGCATCGGCGGGACGCTGGGGGACTATCAAGATCTGGGATGTCGCGACGAGCAAAGAACTGCTGACGCTCACGGGGCACACAAGTACGATCTGGAGCGTGGCCTTTAGCCCCGATGGCAGGCAACTCGCTTCCGGTAGTAATGACAATACGGTGAAGCTTTGGGGAACCGAGAACGGCAACGAGTTGTTGACGGTTACGAGTACGATCGGTTGTATCTACAGCGTTTCTTACAGCCCGGATGGCAAGCGCCTAGCCGGTGGCGGAGATAAAAAGCTCGTGAAGATTTGGGATACGAATACAGGTGAAGAACTTGCATCGATCAGGGGCCACGGCGACCAAGTTCATTGTGTCAGGTTCAGCCGGGACGGTCGGCGACTCGCTTCAGCGTCCAATGACCAAACCGCAAAAATCTGGGACAGTGAAGCGCACAATGAGCCTCTCACCCTAGCGGGTTTTGGCTCGGTGGCGTCGTCGCAAGATGGCCGCCACGTGGTCAAAATGGGCGCAGAAAAGAACACGATCGATGTGTTGGATGGTACTACTGGCCAAGTCTCGCGAACGCTCAAAAGTGAAACGCCAGTGTCCAATCATTTAGCAATCAGCCCAGACGGCCGTTACGTCGCTTCACGAAGTAAAGTAAGGACCGAAAACGGACAGTTGAAGGTCTGGAACGCAGCTGCAGAGAAGGAATTGTTCTTGGTAGAGGGACATGTTGATTGCCTTTCTTTTTGCCCCGATGGCCGGCTTCTTGCCACGGCTCAGGGTTCGACCGTGAGTTTTTGGGAGATCCCGACAGGCCAAAAATGTTCCGAATTTGATGCCGATGATTTTTCAGTAGATTCTCTTGCGTACAGCCCAAACGCCAGGCAGTTGGCGACGGGACACGAGTTCTCTGAAGTTAAAATTTGGGACAGTGCTACTCATGAAAATCTATTCACACTCACAGGGCACACCAGTGCTGTTTCCTGTGTTGTGTACAATCCGAACGGACTTCTGCTAGCCTCTGCGAGCTTCGATGAGACCGTCAAGATTTGGGACGTTACCAAGGGGAGTGAACTTTTTTCCCTCAAAGGACATAGCGGTCCCGTTCGGAGTGTTGTGTTCCATCCGAATGGAACGCGTCTTGCCACTGCAAGCGACGACGAAACTGTTAAAATCTGGGACAGTATGACGGGCGAGGAGTTGATCTCGCTCGTAGATACCGGCAGTCGAGACTCCTCTATCTCATTCAGCCCAGACGGCCGATGCTTGATTTCAGAACATTCCGATGGAACTATCAACATTTGGGGTACGCATGCATCGCTACCTATCGGGTACAAACCATCGCATTGAATTGTCGTAGCGACCCCGCAATCTCGGCGTGCTTTCGGGAACGAAATATCCTGGGCACTGCATTGGCTCCGAACTGAGTACGAAGCGACGGAGGACGACAAAGAGAAACTCCTGTTTGTCAACAAATTGCTCAGCCGCTGGCAAGAGATCGGCGACGAGAACGAAGCTGTTCGCTGGCGAACCGAACAAGCGAAATACGCGAACGAACTCGCACCGCTGCCGCTGGAAGAGAAGTCGCCGTGATTGCGAAGCTGGAACCAATCCATTTGGCCACAGAGCCAGTACCGACGAAAGCAACATGTCTTCGTCAGTTACCATGGTTAAACCGGACGGGCTTCTTCTCACGGAAGAGCTTAAGGTTGTCTTCATAGCTTTGACGATCGTCCTCGGTGTTAAGCAGTTCCAGTGCCTTCGTTTGCCACTTCACGGCCGAGTCAAAGTCGCCGACCTCGGCATATGCTGTTGCCAGCGTATCGAGGTACATCGAATTCCCCCAACCGGTTAGCTCGCAGACTCTTGTCGCTAGTTCAACAGCAATTGTACCGTCGCGATCCTTCGCGTCGTCATTGGTCGAGAGATCCATCGCACACGCGTTCATGGCATTGTGATGAGTAGACTTCTTCATCATATCTCGGAATTGTTCCCGGGCCTCGTCCCGACGGCCTCTTTTCAGGTAAAGGGCCCCGAGTTCGGCGCTTCCCCAAACATCAAACTTCACCTGATTGACGGCATGCAGGAGGGAGATGAGCTTGTCGACCTCTTGTGTCCACTCAGGCTCCATTCCTTGCTTTTTGAGCAAGTCGGCGAGCGACCTATGAAAAGCGAGGCTCTCAGGTAGGGCTTTGATCCCTTCGCGATACACTGCCAGCGCCTCGTCGGCGTGTCCCGCCTGTAAGTAGTGCTCGGCAAGGAGACGGGCCAGCCCAGAGTTCTCACGACGGGATGCCAGTTCCTCGCGGTAAAGTGCCTGCACTTCGTCGACCAGCCCCTCCTGAACCAGGAATTCGCCAAGGGCAAGCACAACCTCCTCGCGGTGTTGGGCCTGGATCGCCTGACGGTAAGTCTCAATGACTTCTTTCGTGGTTCCGATCGATTCCAAAGCGATCCGTTGCGTTTCGATCCAACTGCCGTGAAAGTCGGGATCCTTGATGGCAATGAACAAGCTTTCGCGAAACGCGGCGAAAGCTTGTTCCTTCTGCCCTTGCTTATGCTGGATCAGGCCGATCAACGACAGAGCATAAGGTGCGTTTGGATTTTGTTGGATATGTTGCTGAAGCAAGTCAAACGCATAATCCAATTCGCCGACTCTGAACATCCAGGCGGCGAGACCAATCTGCGAGCCTTTCGGGTCGATTGCGTTGATTGCCCTGCTTTCTGCCATCGCATCGTCATAGCGCCCTTCCCAGATCAAGGCTGTAGCAAGCATCGCTCGAATCGGAATGGACCCAGGGTCGAGTCGGACTCCCTCCCGAAGCTGAATCATTCCTTCCTTTACATCTTCCTGAGGGAAGTCCGATCGATCCCATCTCTTGACACCGATGAAGCTGATCTCACCGTTCTTTAAGGGGAATTCGCAGGCCACGATTGTCTCCGACACGGACTGGTCACGTGGTTCCCCCGGTTTAAGGCGAATCACTTCGTCGATCGAGGTGTTGTTATCGACTTCAGAAAAAAGTTCATTAGCCAAATCCAAACGGGCGGACGGACTGTTTGGTGCAGCCGCCACGGCGGCGGTCGCGAACCGGCGTCGATCCACCATGCGAGTCGAATCGACCAGCAGCTTCCGGCAGATTTGGTAGTCGTTGGGATTGAGCATCCAGGCGAGCTTGAGAATCTCGATCGTTTCAGGCAGATGGTAAGTGACCCAACCGAATCGCCCTCGGGTATCCTCCAGGACCTCGGCCAAGAGGTTAAGCGACCGGGCCGATTGGCGGGATAATTGTACTTTGTCGGCAGCGAGTTTCCGGGCCGCCAGGTTGTCCCTTTTCGCAATCAGCGAACGGACGGAGTTTCTCCAGGCGTCGTCATCCGTTGCCTGTGCAGTCTCGATTAATCGCAGACAAAATGCATCGACCTCCTCCGCATCGTACGGCGTAGTCGCGGCTTTGTGGATTAAAGCCCAATCATCGAGTCTGGAGGCGAACTCAACAGGCTGGCCCCGCTGTCTGAACCGGCGCGCGGCCTCTGACGGCGGTAGCGTGGCGGGATCAATGCCGAACCCGCGGAACGCTGCTGCATAAGCAGCAGCGGTTTTCTTGGCAGTCTCGGTGTATTTCCAAGAATAGATGTCGTCGTTGTTCTGGGAGAACTCGAAGCGGATGGCATCAAGCCGCTTGAAGAACGCCTCGTCGCGCGCTTGTTCAGTCGCTTGACGCGATGCCTCAGTTTGTTCTTGTTCGAACGTTGCCAGCAGTTCATCGACGCGAGTTTGCAGAGCCTCGCTCTTCTCACCCGCTTCCAGTGAGGAACGCGCTTCGTTGATGGCGGCGACGGCTTCACCCCATTTCGTGAGCTCACCCACAGGGGCGGCTTTCGCCTGACCTCGAAGGAGATTTGCTTTATCGAGGGCTTCGGTCACAACGCGCTCGGTGGCGGCCTGGCGGGCGGCTCGTTGCTGGTCCATGTAGGCCCAACCACCTCCACCTAGCAGTATAAGACCGAGGACCGACCCTGCCAGTGCGAGCGTAAGCCGGCTCCGATCACGCTCGACGGAAGCTCGCTTCGTCGCTTCCTCCGAGCGAGCTTTCTCGGCAGCTATATCAATCTCCGACTGACGTAGTCGCTCCTGAACTCGCGAATGATAGAGGCTCATGCGTTCGGCGATTTCACCGGCATGACGTGGGCGATCATCGCGTTCCGACGAAAGACACGACTTCGCCAGAGCGATCAACTCGGGATCACGGCCGAGGTCCGACTTGTCAAGGCGAGCCATAGCTTCTGCCAGGTCTCCGCGAGCCGCCTTCCGCAGGATCTCGCCGGAGTTGCGACCGCTGAAGGCAGGCTGACCGGTCAGCAGTTCGCAGAAGATCGAGCCCAGCGCAAAAACGTCGGCGCGTTCATCGACCTCTTCGACTTCGCCGCGAGCTTGTTCAGGAGCCATGTAGGCCGGTGTCCCCATCACCGAACCGGCTTGCGACAGATCCGAATCCGTTCCGCTGCGAGCTGTCGAAATCAGAGTCGCTTGTTCTTTCGTATGACCGGCGGATGCATCATCGACGACTCCTCCGCGGGGCAATACCTTTGCCAGACCCCAATCCATCACCTGAACTTCACCGAACGAACCGACCATGACATTGGATGGTTTCAGATCGCGATGGATGACGCCTCGGGCATGAGCGTATGCCATCGTTTGGCAGATCGATTCAAAGATCGACAGCAGCTTGGGCAATCCGTCGCTGAGCGATTTTCGATTGGCGAGAATTTCGGCCAGCGTTTGGCCCTTGACCAGCTTCATCGCAAAATACGGACGATGATCGCCAAATGCTCCGAGTTCGTAGACTGGCACGATCCCAGGATGCTGCAACTGTCCCGCGATTTGAGCTTCCTCAATGAATCGGCGAACCATCTCAGGCTTGTCACGATGTGATTCCAGCAAAATCTTCACCGCCAGTTCACGGCCAAGATCGGCATCGCGGCCTTTCAGCACCGCTCCCATGCCACCACGAGCAATTTCCCCGAACAACTGCAGTCGAGCTGATCGTTCAGCCGGGTTGGGAATCTCGTCCGATGACGGACGGATGACCGGACCGGTATCGGTGAGCGAATCGGCATCACGAAGGAGCACCCTTGGCATCTTGCCTAACGCTTCGCCAAAAGCGGCCACGATGCTGGAGGATGCCGGGCCAAACAGGAACGTCACGTCGTCCAGTTTGGAATCTTTTGCCGCCAATCCGGCTTTAAGCAAACACGCCGGACAGAGCCCCGCAGGTCCATCGGCCGGTCGTTTCTTCCCGCAGACCTGGCAATTTTCGGCAACGCTCATCGCTCTGGCTCCAGTTGACGTGACTTGATCCCACTATTGACCAATGACGAACGGCGCGCAAATGGTTACAGATTTTTTTCTGGTTCGTCAAGATTCACGACAAGGCCCGGAGCAGGTCCGCGATCTCTTCTTCAATCTCAGCGGGATCGGCAACGGTTCTGCCGACTTCTTCACGCAGGAGTTGCCGATAGCGACTCCGGAGACGATGAGCAGCCACTTTCACAGCGCTTTCGCTCATTTGCAGTGCTTCGCCAATTTGTTGATAGGATTGACTCAGGTCATGTCCTTCCAGCATTGGCCGCAGCTGGCTGAACAGTTCAGGCTTACCACCACGAGTTGCCTCGGATTCAAGCCGAGCTAGGACTTGGTCCAGCAGGACCATCGTCCAGCGGCGTTCGAAGAGGCGTTCGGCCGTGATCTCATGAACCGGTTCATTGATGTAGCGACCTTCGGCGTCCTGCAGGTCGATCGAGACTGGTGCGTGGCCGCCGCCACGTTTCGCGGCCCGGTCATAATCCCGGGAATGCGACAGAAAATTGGAACAGGCCGTTCTGAGAAATGACCGAAATCGTCCGCGTGATGGGTCAGCTTTTGCCAGATCACGCCGCTCGATCAGGTCAGCCAGAAATCCCTGAACGAGGTCGCTTGCCTGCTCAGTATCGAGTCCCTGTCGACGGACAAACGCATAAAGCGGATACCAGTAGTCGCGGCAAAGTCGTTCCAACGCATCTCGTCCCTGTTGATCGGCAGGATCGCCGGCACGAAGAACACAGCTCCATTGAGTCGTCGGAAATCCGGCAGCAGGCAGGTACTCAGACATGGTGTGGACTGTAACAACAAGGAACGATTAGAGGGCACCCCAGCACGGGAAGAGTGTATCCAAAATTCCGGCAGTTTGCGGCAAACGGTCTGACAAACATTCGCTGTCCCAGAATCTGACAACTCGTCGCGGGTATGTATGTGCACTGGTTCACGCTCAAATGGCACTGCCGTTGGATGCATCGGAAGATATCCAGCTGACCGTGCTGCTTGCTCATACTTTTTGAGAACCGCAGTGTCAACGTCCAATAACATTGACGACAGGCAGCGTCTTTGAGAGCCACTGCAGAAGAATCACACAAAGCCCCAAAACCCAAGTCGGTTGCAAGACTCCGGATTGTGCTTTCAAGTATGCGGCTTGCACTAGGCGTTGCGACGTTGCCTCGACTGGAGTTGGAAAACGATGTCGGCTCAACTGCTTCGGTCCGACACGCCGATGTAGTGAATGAATCGCGATTTTCGGGCCGCCAAACCGGGCATCAGTTCTTGTGAAGTCGATGCGCGTGAATCTCACGGCGTCTTTGCAATACCAAGGGCCACCGCATCTTGATGTGGCGGAGTCCAGCGGAAGCGGTCGCAGCAGATGCTGTGGAATTCGCCGCGGAATTGGCCATCGGGGCGAACGCTGTTGGCGGTGCATGCGGAGAGAGGTTTTCCGTTTAACACGGTATCCGATTTTCCGGGCTCGAGGATCCGTGGTTTGCCGTGATGGCAGCCGGTGCAGCGGTTGTTGGTCGGGGGATTTGTGGGTGGGGAGCCTTCTCTGCGGGGTTCTATGAACTTGAGGGCGTCTTTGAGGGTTCGCTCGTAAATTTTCTGTCGTGCGTTGGTGTTTGGAATGATGACGCAGGTACTAGTGCCTGCAAATAGGATGACGCCGAACGGTGAGTCGCCGCCGGTGCATCTCTCGATGAGATCGCAGTAGGCCGAGAGGCGAACTTCATGCTGGTTGCCCCATTCGGTGCTGCCGTGGCGTCGTCGAATGACGGGGATCACCAGTCCGCCCTTTTTGAGCACTCGCCATGGTTTACCGACTAAACTGCCTGCTGGGTTGTCGAAGCGTTCTGGAGGTCTGTTGCAGTCGAATCCCGCTTTCCTTAAGGACCACCAACTCAGGTGTTTGACCTCAGTTGGTTCCCGGTCGATGACTACGTTCGGGGCCGCTCGATACAAAGCCTGCTCACGCACCAATGCAATGACTTGCCATAAAGTGTCCCAACATTTCGCGAGCAGCACGAAGATTGGCAGGCTGAGTATCACGCCCGCTGTCAGCGAGTGCAGGTAAACAGCCAGCATGACCACGAAGATTGCGAATGCCATCAGTGTCAGCCACAATCGCATTTCGCCCCACGACTGTTGCAGCGCCTCGACAAACCGGTGCTCGTTGTAGTCGATGAGCAGGTCTAGTCGCGGTCCAAGATTGGGTTCTTCATCTCCTTCATCACGCCCCGATTCTGAAACGATCAACGCGGCCCGCGGGCAAAACAGAAACTCACTGAGCACGTGAACTCCGATGCCGCTCGTCCGGTTCGTCGGGAACTTGAAACGGGCGGTGTGGCTGAATTTAGAATCGTCGTCAGCGTTCATCGGGCCACCTTCTTTTGCCATGCGGTCAGTTCTTTCACCAACGCAGCCAATTCCGCCGGACGTTTGAGCGGTACAGGTTCGAGGCAAGCGATGAGTAGCTTGCTCAGTTGTTTCGGCATGCCTGTCTTATTGAAAAGGTCCGGGACGGCATCATGTCCACCAGCTTGCCAGCGGCGGCAGCCACTGCGAGCTTGCCGAAGCTGTAGAGATCGGCCTGCAACGTCGCACTTCCGCCATCCACTTCCGGAGCCCGATATGGATCTTCCGGCCATTCGCTGGAAACAGACGGACTGTTATCCAGTAGCTTCGCGAGTTCAAAATCCGTGAGGACCGCTCGACCATCCTTATCGGCGATCAATACTCGGGCCGGAGCCAGTTCACGAAAGACCACGCCTGCCTTGTGCAGGGCCTGCAATCCTGTGGCCACGTCCAGCAGCAATCGCGCCAACTCAGCTGAAACCAATGCACCGGTCTCAAGTCTGTCGGCCAATGTCTGCTCTCCCACCCAGTCATCGATGACCCACCATCCGGCATCGCCTGCAGCCGGAGTTGATGCGAGGTTATGACTGACATTAGGGTGCATTCCAACTCGCGCCGAAGCTTCAGCGTGCCGGATGAGCTTTTCCTGAATGTCGTTGCGAACTTTGGGTGACATCAACGCGAAGTAGTAAAACTTTCCACGTCCCTGTCGACTGGGAATGAATCGATGTTTCATCTGGCAGGCAAAACTCAGAAGGCCGTTGGATGCGACTCGGCCGGACTCCAGACATTCCTGCGTTTCCCACTCTAATGCACCAGCCATTGGGCCGTGCCCACTTGCTGGCGCCACGTAGGCAGGATCACGCGGTGCCAAAAGATCAGTCACATCGCACTTCAACTGTTTGGCCAGCCGAAGTGCTGTATCGGGGTGAATGGCGTTCCCTCGAAACGCCGCTTTAGCCGTATTGGGCGCAACACACATTGCGTTCACCAACTGCGTTTGCGACAGCCCGAGATTGACTTGTCGTCGTCGAATGAGAAACGGATCCAGGAAAACGTAGGGTCCACAATCGGAAACTTGCTGCTGGCCTGCTGACATGAAAATTCCTGCTCTGATGGAAAACTGATGGAACTCTGACGGCCCCTTTATGGTTTCCTACGCCCCGCACTGACCGCGGTAAGTCTGCGGTCCATCTTCAGCAACCCGGGTAAAGGAAGCCTGTCATGAACAGCGTGTTTTCAACGTTTCTCGATCGCCTCGCCGAACGCTTCACAGCGATTCTGGCGAGTGTCGTCAGTTCTCGAGTCGAAAGTCTGCGGGCTGAGGTTCAGGCCGAACAGCAAAGTCAGCTTGAAGATCTCGCTCGCAAGTATGAGGCCGATGGCAAGTCCTCCATCGCTCAGGCACTTCGCGAACGAGCCCTGCGTCTGACGAACGGTAACCTTGCTGGTGACGGCGCGAATGTGATCGACCTGGTTTCTGCCGAGCCTCTCACAATCCTTGGTCCCAACTCTTCACTAAACGGTGGAAACCTTGAGAGGCTGCCGGATTTTTCCGTGCCTCCCAAACCAGAGAAAAAGTCGCGTCGCCGCCGAAACGATAGCTCCAGTCCTGCACAGGCGCCGGATGCAGCAGGAGCCGACTCATGAGCGACGCCCTGCATTTGACGGCTCGCGATCGGGAGATTGTGCAGGCTCTGGTGCAGAAGGTGCGACTGTTCAGCCAGCGACAGATTGTTGATCACTGGTGGAACGGGGAACTGGCCAATAGTCGTCGCCGCCTGAAGCGACTGGCCAACCGCAAGCTGCTGCATCGAATCGTGGTTATGGCTCGGCCAGCCCCAGCGTTCGAGTCTCCACTGATTACATGGAGACCGGGCGATGTGGCACCGGACTTTGGCAAGATCGCCTACCGCTGCTCAGCACGCTGGCGGTCTCGGCCAGCCAGACAGTGTGTGGTCTGGTTGGCGACCGAACTGGCATCTCAGGTTTACGGCGGCACAGCCCGCGGTGATCTGAAGCGTCCAGCTCAGGCCACCCATGACCTTGGTGTCGCTGCCGTCTGGCTGCGATTGAATCAGGTTTCACCGAAATGGGCGGTCGCGTGGCGCGGTGAAGATTTGATGGCCCACTCGCGACTCGGCCAGAAGCTGCCCGACGCCTTCATCGTCGATGATCAGCAACAGGTGATCTGGGTCATCGAGTTCGGTGGGGGCTACGACGCTGAACGTGTCGAGGCGTTTCATCAGGACTGTGTGTCTCGCGACCTTCCTTATCAACTGTGGTGATCGAACATGAAACCTAAAACTGAAAAGCATGGACGCGGTCCCGGAGACCGTGATCGGTTGATTCTGGAACATGTTGCCAGATATCGACTGACCACGATAACAGCGATTCAACGAGTCGTGCTTCCGGGTATCTCGCGCACGGCCGCCGACAAGATTACCAACCGACTGGTTAGAGCGGGGCTGCTGCAAAAGCACCACCTCCTTTACCCCATGAAATACATCATGCTGAGTGAGGTGAGTGTCCGCAACCTGGGGCTCGGAGCCCATCGTGCAAGGCCGTTGGGTTCTCAGTCCCTCCCGCAGGATTTTGCCTTGCTGGCATTCGCCACGCTGGGGCCTCAGCAGCATCTGCGGCTGAATGCTGCGGAAGTAAAGAAGCGTTGTCCATGGCTTCCGCTTGCGCTCACCATCGCCCCGCACTGTATTGATCAGGCCAACGTGCTGGAACTCGTGCGTGTGGATCTCGGCGGCTCGGCCGATCACGTCGCTCGTAAGTGTGCGGCAGATTTGACGGAGCGGTCCCGCATCCGCGAGTTCCTGTCGGTCGTTGCGGCTGGCCAGTTTCGATTGGTGGTGATCACATCAACCCAAGGAAAGGTCGAGGCGATTCAGCGGGCTCTGAATCACCATTTGTGGCCTTCCGGTCTTCTTATTCACTTCGCTGTGGTTCCTCAACTTCTATCTCTTGGAGCGAAAGCAAAACATGCGTGACATCTATTATCAATCTGTCGGAAATCCACTGCAGACAGATCGTCTGCCTGCCACACGCCCCACTATCGAATTTGCGCCTCACCCATCGTCGATCAATGCCGCGTTGAGTGTGCTGCAGGTGTCGGGGGTCGCACTCATCATCGGCGCGGCGATGCTGCTGCTCTACCGGGCTCCCGGGTTCGCGATATTGGATCCGTATGATCTGCTGGTCGTTGTTCCGGTCATCGTAACCGGTCTGGCAATCAGCATCACCACCCGAAGTCTGAAACACATTCTCGATCCGGCTGTGCTGCTGGCGGTGGGTATTGTGAGTTTGAATCATCGTGTGCCCTGGGCGCTGAAGGCACTTCTGATGGCCTTCGGGTCAGGTCTGCTGATTTATCAGTTTGGTCGGCATGCTGTGGCCATGATCACCACGCGGCCTATGCGACGAGCAGAGACGGTTGCAGCGCAGGCGGCCGCCTCCCGGACACTGCTGATGCTGTCGGGTCTCACTACGATCGTGCTTGCTGCGGCGCTTTGGTTCAGCCTGAAGATCCTGATTGTGGCGGCTTGGACGCTCCCCGTCTGCATGCTGTGTACACCGGCTCCAGCCGGACAGACTGTACCACGCTGGAAGTTGTGGCTTCGCAGTCTGCGGTCGTGGTACTCATATTCGCCCTCGAACAGTCCAGGGCTGTTGCAGAGCCCGGCGGGTTCCTGGTTTCATCGGATGGCGATGCTGCTCCTTGCGGCCCAATTAACTGCGGTCGCTCTCGTCAGCTGGGAAGGCTCGCCGCTTCCCGAAGTCTTCGCCATGGGTGCGAGTCACCACGCAGCCGTGAATACGCAACTGGATGAGACCGATGCGGGACCACTGGAACGCGTCAAGCATGGTGCTGTGACCTGGTTTACCACTTTCGCCGCCATGGCCGCGCTGCCGGTTGTGGTCCCCTTGATTTTGGCAACGGCGATGGTCACTCCGGTGCTCTGCGAAGCTGCCCTCGCCGCATCGCAATCACGCGGTCGAAATGTCACTCAGTCGGTCGTTGCTGACATTCACACTTCACCCGATCGTATTGAGCGCAACAGCATTTATATGGGCCGAGTCGTCGCCGATGGAATGCCAGTGCTGGTGCCCTTCAAGGTTTTCACGGAACACGCTCACGGACTTGGAGACAGCGGTTCCGGCAAGACCTCACTGTTTCTCTGTCCGCTGATTGAACAACTTGTGATGTCCGGGGACTGCAGTGTGATTGTGATCGATCTTAAAGCGGACTCCCTCGAACTACTCGCCACCCAGATTGCCGCTGCCGAAAGGCTTAGAGCTGAACGCGGAATTTCGATCCCGGTCAAGTGCTTTTCGAATCAGGCGGATCGTCCGACCTTTGCCTTTAATCCAATGACGCAGCCGTTCTGGGAGAAGTTCGACCTGCTGACGCAGACCGACATTCTGTGCGGTGCCAATGGACTGACCTACGGCACAGATTACGGAGCTGGTTATTTCAGTTCCGCGAATGCCGCCGTTTTATATCACGCTCTCAAGTCATTTCCACATGTCCGAACATTTCAGGAACTTGCTGACTGTATTGGAAAGGTGATCACGACAGCGAAACAGCAGGACCTGCATCCGGAGATTCGCAAAGCGGGAGTCCATGTGCAGGAAGTGATCAAGCGACTGGCCAATTGTACTGCCCTCAATGTGACGGATGGGGTGGGCCACGATCCACAGGTCCTCGAACAGGCGATTGATCTGACAAAGCCATTCCTCGAACCACAGCTGCTGTACTTTCATCTGTCCGCGACACTTTCACCGAGCGGTGCTCCCGAGATTGGTCGTCTGGTCAACTACATGTTGCTCGCCGCTTCCACGCAAACCGAACGCAAGCATCCTGTGTTTCTGGTGATCGACGAGTTTCAACGGATGGTCGCCAGCAATCTTGAGTACATGCTCCAGCTGGCACGCAGCATGGGCGTGGGCGTGATTCTGGCGAACCAGAGCATGGAAGATCTTAAAAAATCTTCCGTAAACCTGATCCCGCCGATTGAGGCCAACTGCCGACTGCGACAGTGGTTTTCAGTCTCCGCCAGTGAAGATCGAGAACGTCTGATCAAAAGCAGCGGTGAGACGGTGGATATTGAATATGGTCGCAAGAGCGATCCGACCGCTGATGGGCACGTGCGTCATTCCTATTCAGAAAGCGAACGAGTTGTACCGCGGATCACAATGAACGACGTCCTTTTGACGAGTGATCATCCGTTTCGCAGCGTTCTAAAGCTGCGTACCGGTGACGGGTATGCCCAGTACGGTGGATTTCCTGTGATCATCCAATCCGAGTACCACATCACGGGAGCCGAATATCAGCGACGCCGTGCGATGCCATGGCCCAATCTGCCAGGCATGTTGCTTCCCGGAAGTCAGGCACCTGTGTCGAAGCCGAAGGGTCCCAGCGGACCTGCGATCTCACAGGAAACCATTGGCGACGGCGAAAACCAACCAGGTGGTCTGACGCCGGAGGCCATGGAAGAGTTCCTTACGAGACTCAAGCAACCGTTTGAGCCGCCGAAACCACGTCGCAAAAAGGAGAAGCCATCATGACGCTGACCCTTACTGAACGTGACATGGATTTGCTGGATGTTCTGACGCTCCGTGTGCGACTCCTGACACTACGGCAGGTGACTGAAATCTGGTGGCCCACCGGCGAAAACCAGCGGTGTGCTCGACGCCGGCTGGAGGGCCTTGCATCGGAAAATCTCATCCAACTGCACCGCTTGAATGCGCATCCACTCCTGCCGGTCACCAGTCCGTTGTTTGCATGGACGCCAGGAGAGGCCGAACCTGACTCCGAACAGTTGGCTGCACTTTGTTCTGATCGCTGGAACCGGCCTGCGGTACCAATGACTGTTTGTGTGGCGGCGAATCTCGCTGCCAATCTGCTGGGAAGTTCAGCCTGCGGCCTGCCCCGTCGAGATCATTGGAACAAAGATCTACGGCTCGCCTCAGTCTATGCCACCTATCGGCTGCAGCGACCGACGTTGGCCGCGATGTGGATTGGTGAACACAGTTTGCCGAAGGCTGGTTATCGCATCAAAGACCCGGACGCGTTCTTGCGTTCCGAAAACGAACAGACTCTTCGCATGATCCAGTCGGCTGGACGTTACAGCCAGTCTCAAGTCCGAAGCTTTCATGAACACTGTGAAACCCATCAACTTCCTTACGAATTATGGTGACCTGATGAGCGTAGATAAGATTCAGAATTCTGACGCTATCGATGATGATGATCGTCCTGCGACTGAGGCTGTGCTCCGACACATCGCTCGCTACCGGCTTTTGACATTTGCCACTATGGCCCAGATACCGGAATTCAGTGGCTGGAGTCCACGTCACTTGCGTCGGTTGCTTCGGGACTGCCGTGTCACCGGTCTGCTCTCATCGGCCACATTGCATTCCGGAATGCGGTACTGGTTCCTGACTCCCGACGGTGCTGCACGCTGCGGGCTGGTGAAATCTCGCTCAGGGCCATTCTCTGAACCTGCAAAGCTGCGAGCCTATGCCATGCTGAAGTTCTGTTGTGGCGCGAACAGACCCAGGTATCGACTGGCAGCCAACGAACTGAAGGAACTTTTACCCAGCTTGCATCGCAATGGAATGCCGGGGACCTATTACTTCGACCCAACAGGAATCGGCACTCTTGGGCTGGCTCGCATTGATGCCGGACATCATGGCCGGTGGGATCGAATCATTCAATCGGTGAAAGATGACATTGCGCAGCACACTCAGATGCCGGGCTTTCAACAATTCATTGCGGCTCATCGATTCGAAATCACAGTCATTACGGTGCTGCCGGCTAAAGCCGAACGCACGGCACGCGTCCTGAACTCACTCCCCGAGATGAAACTTGTGCCGCTTCATGTGGTGGCTCAGCCGGAATTGTTGCCTCTCATTGGTTCAATCGCCCTTTAGGAAAGACTGATTTTTTTGACTCCCACATTATGGGTTTCACCGCTCCCGGCCCCGGAGCACGGAAAAACAACGGGCAGTGAACCTGAGTCACCGCAGACAGAACTGACGTTCCACAAACGCAGCCTGTCGATCCACTGGAAGAAACCAGTTTGAGCGAGTCGTCCGATTCGCGAACATATCTCTGACATGCAGACGAGAGTCCGCATGACGAGAAGGTTGTGCCTTGGGTTATGTGTTGGTTTTAGGGCTGTCTCCGGACAGTCCCACATCGACGCCTTCGTGGTTCGCACGATGGCTCACAGCAACCGCGTTCAGCAGCAGGATGGATCGCTGTTGAAAGCATCAACAATTGGAGGAAAGCATATGGATTTTGATCGAAAGCCGGTACGCGAGATCCGTCGCGGAGATGTCATTGCCACCGTTTGGGCCAATCGCATGATGGGTCGAAGAGACTGGTACAGCGTGACGTTTTCGCGTCGGTATAGGAAAGATCGTCAATGGCACTTCACCTCGTCACTTCGATATCGTGACTTGATGAATTTACGGAGAGCTGCCCGATGTGCTCACATCTGGATTGCCTGGCATGGGCCCTGGTCTGCCAGAAAATTCTGGCGGTTCTGGACTTCCAGAGAATTTTGGTTGTTCTGGCGTAAATGAGTTCGCCGGTCAGACAGGATCTGACCGGCTGCACGCTTCACGACAGGCAGAAAATCTGCCGCCAGCGTACAGCCGACGCATCTGACGTTCCGGTTTTTCTCACAGGTTTTCAACCTGGTTTTGTCCGGCTGTTTCGACGGCTGGCACTCCCTGAAAGTGTTTCGCCCGGATTGCATCGCAATGCGGGAGGGACACGATGAACCGCGCATCGAATCACTCGATAACAACTCGCGGAACTACAAGGAGAAACAATATGTTTGGAAAGATGTTTGGAAAGAAATCAATGCAACCGGTTCCCCCGCAGGAGTTTTGGCGAGCGGTACTGATTGTCACGAACCACGCATTTGCGAATCGGGAGAGGTTTATCTTCCCACCGTCAAAACCAGGTATCTGGAATTGTTCGTTCGAAGATGCCGTCCTCGTGATTGACCGATACCTCAACCCGGCAATTTTGTCTGGCTGGCTCGATGGAAACGAGGAGTCCGACTGCAAGGCATCAGGCATAGAGAGTGTGACAGCAATCTGTGCCGAGACGGGCTGTCTTCCGACAGCCCAGGACAAATGCAGGCGTGATGAGCACGTCTGCGACACAACAACAGCGTTCGACACAGAAGAAAAATCCGTCGAACGCAAAACAATGGAGGAATGAATATGGAAGAGAAACAGAAACCGGTACACGAAATCCGTCTGGGATGTATTCGAGCGGCGATTTGGGCGAATCGAAACCAAAGAAATGAGGTTTGGTTCAATGTCACCGTTTCGCGACTTTACCGAGACGGAAATCGCTGGCAGGACATCACGTCGTATCGTCGTGATGATCTGCCGCTCGTGTCGAAAGTGGTGAACATGGCTTACGTCTGGATCTGGGATCAGGATGCCACATTCGTCCCGGATCGTACAGTCGGATAAGGAATAAAAACGTGCCGGTCGGATGCAATCCGATCGGCCCAATGTCAGGAGGACAAAGCTATGACACTCACAGTGTTTGGAATTCGATTTTCACTCGGACAGCTCGTAATCACGCGTGGAGCGTATGCGAAGCTGTCAGAATTGGATGTGAACGTCGCGATCAATCGCCATGTAATTGGTGACTGGGGCGAACTGGATGAACGTGATCGAAAAGAAAATGACCTCGCCGTGGATCACGGCGGACGGTTGATGTCTCGATACACGGCCGGAACAGGAGCCGTATTCTGGATCATTACTGAATACGACCGATCCGTCACAACCATTCTGCTACCGATGGAATACTGATTCCACTCGACCGGTTTCTATGACAGGTTATATGCCTGGTTTTTTGTCGGCTGATTCGTCAGCCGACTCTCCTTGCGGAGTGTTTCGCCCGGATTGCTTCGGCAATGCGGGAGGGACACGATGAACCGCGCATCGGATCTCTCTGTCACAGATCGCGGAACAACAAGGAGACACAATGCACGAGCAACAGCAGTTGAATCGACCTTATCCACCCCCGGTGTTCTGGATCGCGTTACTCGCGTTTCGGAACCATGCACTTAAGAAACTGAGGCAAGATTTCTTCAGGGATTTAATGGAGCATGCAGGCGAGGGCACTTTTGGGAACGCCATCAATGTCATTGACGGCTTCCTCGATCGTGGTCTGGCAGAGGGCTGGGAAAATGGATACTGGGGTAACTCAGCGGATCTGTTCTGGAGAGAACTTGTAATCTTCCGGAACTATGCCATGGCGAAATTGAAAGATGACTACATCAACGATGTGTTCATTCTTCTCAATAGGCAATGGCTTAAACATTCTGTCAACGTCGTCGATGCCTTCATCGAGACGGCCCTTGAAAAAGGGTGGATGGATGAGATCGCGGATTAGTCGTTTCGAACACACCGGGTATGAAGAGAGTGACAGCTCTTCATACCCACCTTTTTCCGGCGTTGACGCCACTCGACATCGACAGGATTCGTATGACACCAATACCGCTTCAGATCCAACAACAATCATTTCGTCCAAAGCCCATGATGCATGTCGGTGCGGGGCCACTGACGTCCGCCATTTGGAAACTGGGAGACGAAGAATCCGGCTGGCGATACCGCTTCAACGTGGTGCGACAATCAGTACCGAGTGAATGTGTCACGGATCTCTTTCAGCCAATGGACTTTATTCATTTCGTCAGACTCATTCAGGTTCTAGTTGCCGAGATTGCTAATGACGGATGTCTCACGCACGACGAACGTCTAATGCTTAGAACTCTGGCACAGCGGCTTGACGAATTCCTCGGACGCGCCTCAGACGAAACCGAAAACGAGACAACTCCGAACACACGAAACAACTCTCAGGTCGATCACAGCAAAGGCACAGCACATGGCTAGACAGCCCATCCATGAAATCCGCCACGGTCTGATCAAAGTCCGCATCTGGCGCAAGCAGACGACTTCCGGTCTCCGCCACACACTGACCATCCTCCGCCTGTACCGAAACGGCGACGTCTGGAAGGAATCCACCCGCTTCCCCCGCGACGACATCCCGCTGATGTGTCTGGTCCTCGACGAAGCCCACACATGGATCTTCCGTCAACAGCAGACAGGCAGTACATGAGCAAGCGACAGATCACCGTGCCGTCCCACGAAATTGCAGAGCTCACTGCGTGTTGCCCTACGCAGATCAGATCGTGCCAACGACGCACCAAACAATGGACGTTTCACAGCAGACCGCAACAGCAACGATTGAACAGCGATATCGTTTTTGCAGTGAACACGGCATCCGCATAAGAAGGATTCATCGTGAAAAGTTCTTCCCGAGTCGCAGCCCAGAGCCGAGCGTTTCGCAATTTAGTCGAAGTCATCTCCGGCATCCCGGCATGTGCTCGATCGCAGATTCTGGAAATGAGCCTCACCGACTGCGAAGACCCGGACATCACTACGCAAAGAATCCTTCGAGCCATTCGAAAAGAGCTTCGTATGCTCATTGGAGAGGCCCAATCTCCGCAACTCCCAGTTGAGGGGCATGAACTGGCTGACACTCAAAACAACATTGAAGTGGCATTCACGCTCGACCACATCTTTCGACAATGGCTCGCCAAAGAAGAATCTAACGTTGCCCGACCGACGTAGACACTCGTCATTCAAAATCACAAGGCGTTTCAAAGCACTACTTAAATCAAGATTCTCGTTTCATCGTCTTTCGGAGACTCTCAATGGCAATGGTGGCAAGCGGAGTGATCCGCACGGATGAAGCCTATAGCAAACAAATGGTGCTTCAGAAGCTGGGAATTTCCCAGAAGTTTTGGGATAAAATGGTCGCCGAAGGGCTGCCTTACACAACCGTGGGTCACACGCGCTGGGTGACCGGGCTGGCTTTGATCGAGCATCTTACAAGAAACGCAGAAAGGAAGAATTCATGAAGCAAACAAGAAACATTGAGAGGAAATTGTTATGTCGAGACGGCCCGAGATTGGAAACGTCCAACTTTACCCGGACAGACCGCTGCGGAAATCAGACCGCAATGGATACGTCCTTAAATTCTATTGTCCGATCCTCTGCAAACGTATCCGCCGAAACTGTGGCACTCGCGACCGACGTGAAGCCCGCAGGATTCAACGGGAATGTCAGGAACGATTGCTCAACGGTGACTACCAATCATCCGATGGGGCGATCACAGCAGCACATGTTGTGCAGAAATCCGTTCTGCCGGAAGCCGTTGCTGCACCAGGGAAATCCGTGGGGCCGACATGGCAGGAGTGCTATGACCTGTACCTTGATCATCGCTGCCTTCGAGTTCGAGACGATTCGCTTGTCGAGATTGTCTCGCGATTGGGTATCGCCGAACGGATCCTCGAAGCTCAACGGCGGGAATCAAATCTTCCGGAGGGGCTACTGATGTATGAGGTGGCCACTCTCGATCGACTCGAGTACCTGCAGGAACGACTGTTGGCCGGAGACGAATGCCGCTATGACAACCGTTCTCCGAACACCGTCAACAGTGTCATGGGGGCTGTGATGGCCTTTGTTCGTTTTTGCAAAGGACGCGGCTGGGTGGCTGAACTGCCACCTGTGCAGAAACTGGAAGCGGAAGAAGTGATGAAAGGAAGGCCTATCACGGAAGTCGAGTTCCAGCGGATGCGGGATGCGGTGTCGACCATAGTCGGAACGGATTCGGCGGACTCGTGGCTCTTCGCCCTGGATGTACTTTGGGAGTCTGGATTTCGAGTTGGCGATCTGATGGATTTTTCGTGGGACAATCCGCGGCATATTCATCCAGTCTGGCCAACGCAGAGGGACAGACTGCCAACGATTGCCATTCCTTCCTCGCAGAAGAATGGTCGAGTCCAGGAAATTCCCATGCTGCCCGGTCTGGAAGAGTTACTGAGAAAGGTTCCCCAGCATCAGCGAACAGGCTGGGTGGTGAATCCACGTGCGATGGAATTTGATTTTCATGGAGGTAATGAGTCTTTTCGGCCATCGGCATCAGATCTGCGCAAGTTGGCGGTTCGCTGTTCCAACAGTGAAATTGCCCGAGCCTGCGGAGTGACAGAAGCTGCCGTCCGAAAATGGATGGATCTGCTGGAAATTACCTGTGAGCGTCCGACTCAGACCGGTGGTCAATCCATTTCGGTCAAAGAGGTCGAACGGCTTCGCAGCCACGCGGATCGAAAGTCGAATGACCGTTTGCGGCATGACACCGACCGAATGACGAAGGATCGAGTCAGTCGGATCATCGGGTTGGTTGGCAAGAAAGCCAACGTTGTGGTTCAGGTGGAAGACGCGAGAACTCAGCATCGCGTCAAGTATGCGAGTGCTCATGACATTCGACGTGGATTGGCTCAGCGGCTGATCAATGCTGGAGTGTCCGCTGAGACTCTGAAAGTGGTGATGCGACACAAGGATTTCGCCACCACGGAAAAGCACTACGGTGCAATGCGTTCCGCGCAAAGTGCAGGTGCGGAAATCATCGCCCGATTATGTCCCGCCAACGAAAACAGCGCATTTGTGGGGGGATTAGTGGGGGGAATAAAAAAAGCCCCACAGCTATCTGCTGCAGAGCTTTTGATTCTAAAGTCTTTGCTGGCAAAGCTTTAACTAAGTGCACTCGAATGGGCTCGAACCATTAACCTTCGGTTCCGTAGACCGATGCTCTATCCAATTGAGCTACGAGTGCCTGGGCGGGAGGGCTGCGGTCGCCCTTCGCACGAAGGCAACAATTTACCAGAACAGGGGCCGTACACAAGTGGACCCGGGCCGCCTGCGGAGGTTCGATCGTAACGAAAACCGGGGGTAATTCATCTGATTGCAGCAGTCTGGCAGGATTATTATTGAGGCCGCCGCCTGTCGCACCA
>CAMTWR010000042.1:0-49407 GCA_947085455.1 uncultured Planctomycetota bacterium
AAAACCTCGGCACGCAACTCGACAACGATTGCTGCCAACTCCGCGTAACTCGGTCGTTTTGCTCTGCCGCCCATGAAACGCGATGTATCACACAACTCATTTCTACAATACCCCGGTTTTCACGGCAGAATGGACGGCTACATTCGCTTCCGGGGCCTGACGACCCCGGCAGAGGATATGTCAGCCCTCCGGGCCTGAATCGCATGTTGTTCGGTGCCGCAGTGTGACGGTCGCTATTTGTGCAATTCAGAGGAGCTGAAAAAGAAGTTTCGAACCAACTTCATCGCCGGCCTGAAGCGTCTGCACAAGAATGGCAAGCTGAAGCTGAAAGGTGAGTGGTCGTTTCTTCGATCCAAAGCGGCGTTTGAAGACTGGCTCGCGCCGATGGAGGAACAGACGTGGGTCGCGTACATCGAACCGCCGCCAAACGAAAATTGTCCGCCGGAACTGGTGGCGAAGTACCTGGCTCGGTATCTGACAGGTGGCCCCATTTCGGATCGACGTCTGGTGTCAGACGAAAACGGCTTCGTGACGTTTCAGGCTTGAGATGCTTCGAAATATGAAATCGATCGAACACAATCTCGGCCTGAGGTGCATGACTGGCCACGCTGTTTTCGTACGCTTTGCACATATCGATCGACACGGCCGCAATTTGTTTTTTCTGTGCGTCGGTCAATGAATTCCATAGAATTGCTGCAGATTTTTCCGTTCGCCCCTCAGACACTTCGATCACTCGAGAGGCCTTCGGATCGGTCATCACGGAAACATAATCCTGACCCTTGCCAAAGCTCTTTTCGTCAATGCCGACGTAACGAATGCCGTCCAGATCCCGCTTCGCCAGACCACGTTCGACGGCGCGCTTCATGATCTCATGGGCCGCATCCCAGCTCAGCCCCAGCAGCAGTGCTCCGGCCTGCGCACTCCAGCACTTCGATCGCGAATGCTTCAAACATCAGCGTGAATCGAGAATGCTTTTCTCCCCATGGAACAGAGGTCGTCTTCACGCCACACTTCGCACAATTGACTCGCGGAATTCTAGCCTTCAGAATCGTCTCAAACTGCATCGTATCGAGATGCCGCCAAGTCCTCTCCGGGGCATGATCTTTCAGACCACATTCCGCCTTGCACTCCGGGCACACGCCACCGCGGCCACGATATTCGAGGGCAAGCGTCACTGACTTTGAGCCCACGTTCAGGTCAACACTCGTGACATCCCAGAACTTGTCCAACCCTAATAACAATCGATAATGCGACTTCAAAGTCTCCATGCTCAGACCACCTTTCTGAGCCGCATTCTCCTCGCCAACAAAAACCAGTCAATTCAACACGCCGCCACTAAATTCCACCAAGAACCAATTTACGAAACCAGTTCGGGACAGAAGGCCGGGACGTTCAGCCTTCCGTAGCGCGGTCGAATTGGCATCGGCTGCATCACAGACTCGGCCGATGTACATTGAAGCAGCGCCGGCTTTAGCCAGTACATCGGACCGCGGAATTCAAACGCGATCATCAGAACACGACAAGTGGGTTGTCATTGCAGAGGGATTGAAAGCATGTTTGGTGGATCTGGCCGTGTGCTACGGAGTGCAGGAAATCTGGTGCTGGGCTTTCTGATGCTCAACTCCGGGCTCGGAATTCAGGCTGCGGACTGGCCAGCATGGCGAGGCCCCAAAGGCACCGGAATCAGTGACGAAACTGAGGCGCCACTGAAATGGAGTGCTTCTGAGAATATCGCATGGCGCACCGAGATTCCCGGGCGAGGCCGCTCTTCACCGATTGTGAGCGGCTAGCTGTCGGCCTGACATGGACGCCGAAACCCTCAACGCGGCTCGACCTGCAATTCCCGCAGTCACGTTTCGCCTGGCGGCTTGCCAAGGATGGAACGGCGAGCGAAACGTGGATGTATACTTCGGTAGGAATTGGTGGCAACTCGTGGGCCGTGACTCGCGCAAACGGGGACTCTGACGAGGTGTCTCTCGGTGACATCCGATTGATGCTGGGAGCAGAGCACATCGTCGATGGCGGAGGCGGCTGGTTTGCTGACGTCGGGTATGCCTTCAATCGGCACTATGAATTCGAATCCGACCAGATAAAAAACGATCTCAGTGACGGAGTTCTACTGCAGGCGGGATGGCGGTACTGAGATCGCAATTTGAAGTATTGCGAGTCTCCCGTTTTGCGAGCCAACCCGGAAAAGCACGAAGAGCTGGCGCAAGTGGCGGCGATGAGCGACAAGACATGGAATCATCCGGATCTGATCGACGATCAATTGTTCCTGCGGAATGCGACTGAAGCCGTCGCCTACCAATTGCCCGTGAAATGAACCTTTTTAATCTCGCACAGAAACAGCATCTGCGTTCAGACTTGCGGTTCTGCTGAAAGAATCCCAGCACTAATTTACGTGGCGGAGCAAACTGGACGTTCTTCCTGACGAGCAGAGAAAATCCAAGAATAGTCTGAATTTTACTGCAGAAATAGGCCCTGTTTGAAGACTGTCCAGGATAAAAACCGGTGTTGCCTTTCAAGATCGTTCACTTCGCACGCATGGAGCATGCAATGGTGGAACCACCGGCTGATGCGAATGTTTGCCTGCCTGATGATGTTCTTGTGGATGAACTTCTGCAGGGAACAAGTCGCACGTTCGCGCTGGCAATTCCTTTACTGCAGGGCGATCGACGGCGGCAGATCGGGTTGTCCTACCTGCTGTTCCGAGTCGCCGACAGTATTGAAGACGCGCCCGAATGTGAAGTTCCGGTCAAGCTCCGACTGTTACAGGAACTTCGCGATGAAGTGACACGACCTCATTGCAAAGGCAATGATCCAGTCGCTGCCTCAACGCATGTTCTGGCGGATCTCTGTGGGCTATGGCCTGAAAGTAGCGCCACTCATCGGCTGCTGTGTGACGTTCCCCGGCTTCTCGCGATGTTGAATTCCACCGATGGCTCGGCTGCGACTGCGATTCGAGCGGCGCTGTCTCAGACGATCGACGGAATGACCCGATTTCTTGATTCATCAGAGCTGTCGCTTGTTCAAATTCAAATCCAAACCGTTCAGGACCTGCGAGCCTACTGCTACGTTGTTGCGGGGATTGTTGGCGAAATGCTGACGGATCTGTTCGTGTCGCACCATGCCGTTTCTCAGGATCTCGCAGGCACTCTGCGACGTCTGTCTGTCGGCTTCGGCGAATGTCTACAGCTCACAAATATCCTGAAGGACGCGGAAAGCGACGTTCTGAATGGACGCATCTTCATTCCGGATGGCATTTCGCGAGAAGCAGTCCTCTCGCTGGCGCTCCGGGCCACCGAAGATGCCAAACGATACATTTGTGCGCTCGAGATGAACGATTTCCCTGCAGATATCGTCGCGTTTTGTCAGTTTCTTTGTCTGCTTGCGGAAGGCACTTTGGGACGACTGCAGAGTGCAGGTGAGACAAGCAAGTTGACTCGTGAGGAAGTTCGACGGTTGCTGGAGACGGTTGCTGTTCCTTCCTCGAATGTTCTTGTCTGAGAACGGCGGTAAGAACAGGTATTGTCGTAGTTCGCAGAAACCGGCACAATTTGCCGAACTTGATTAGGTCATTTAAGTTAGCAGGAATCGCTATGACAAGGATGTCAGGCAAGCGGAAGAAGATCTCTATCGTCGGTGCGGGTCCGGGTGGGCTGGCGAATGCCATGTTGATGGCTCAGGCGGGCGCCGAGGTGACTTTGTTCGAACGAGCCGATCGAGTCGGCGGCAGGTGTGCTGCCATTGAAGAAGACGGATTTCGCTTTGATACCGGGCCCACGTTCTTTCTGTATCCAAGAGTGCTCGAAGAAATCTTTCAATCCGTCGGCCGCGATCTCTGGCGCGATGTTCCGATGACGCGACTGGATCCGCAATATCGTCTGGAGTTCGGCGCGGGGGGACGCATCGATGCGACTCCGGATCTGGAACGCATGCACGCCGAGATTGCTCGCATCGCACCGCAGGATGCGGATTCGTTCGTGCGGTTTATGAATGAAAATCGAACCAAGCTGGAACGATTCCGACCAATTCTTGAATCACCGTTCAGCAGCATGCTCGATCTGCTGCGTCCTTCAGTCCTGAAGGCGGCTCCGTGGGTTCGTCCGTGGCGATCGGTGGCCGATGATCTGAGCAAACACTTCTCGGATCCTCGACTGGTCACCGCGTTTTCATTTCAGTCCAAGTATCTTGGCATGTCACCATTTCAGTGCCCGAGTCTCTTCACGATTCTTGCATTTCTGGAATACGAATACGGCGTCTTTCATCCGACCGGCGGCTGTGCGGCGGTTAGTGAAAAGATGGCTGACATTGCTCGTGACATGGGCGTGGATATTCGGCTGGACGAACCGGTTGAACAACTGCATTTTGAAGGCCGTAAGGCCGTTGGCCTGAAGACGCGCAACGGCGATCAGATGTTTGACTCGCTGGTTATCAACGCCGACTTCGCTCAGGCGATGAAGACCCTGGTGCCCGATCATCTGCGAAAGTCGTGGAACAACAAGAAGCTGGATCGCAGCAAGTATTCGTGTTCCACATTCATGCTGTATCTGGGCATTGAAGGACGCTACGACCATCTGCCGCATCATACGATTTACATCGCGAAGGATTATGAACGCAATCTGGACGAGATCGATCGCCTGAAAGTGCTTTCTGAAGATCCGTCGTTCTATGTTCAGAACGCGTGCGTCACGGATCAGTCGCTGGCTCCGGACGGCATGAGCACACTCTATGTGCTGGCCCCTGTCACGCATGAAAGTCCAAATGTCGACTGGAAAACGCAGACGTCGATGTTTCGCAAACGGGTGCTGCGGCAAATGGAAAAGCTGGGCCTGCACGATGTCGAAGAACGCATTCGCTTTGAAAAAGTGGTGACGCCGGACGACTGGAAGAACACGTATCAGGTCTTCCGTGGTGCTACGTTTAACCTGGCTCACAATCTAGGCCAGATGCTGCACGCGCGCCCACGAAATCACTTCAACGATCTCCAGCAGGTGTACCTGGTCGGCGGCGGAACTCATCCGGGCAGCGGCCTGCCGGTCATCTACGAATCAGCTCGCATATCGGCTCGCATGATGTGCGATGCGTTGCGGCTGGAGTTTCCAGAAACATCCTCTTCGCCAGCCACACTGCCGATGGCGCCAGCTGCTCAGCGGAGGGCTGCGTAATGGGGCCGGCCGGGTTGGAAACGACGAACGGCGCAGCAGCCGTTCGACTGCGTCTGCATTCGGCCGATGCCGTTTGTGAACCTTCCGCGCGGCCAGTTGATGGTGAGGAGCTCGCAGCTGATGTTCGATTGCAATTGAGAAGCGCTCGAGCTGCGCAGGCGGACTGGTCTGAACGTCCCATGCGGGCTCGTTTGAAAATCCTGACGAAACTGCGTCTGAAAATCGCTGCTGATCCGAGATCGCTGGCGACCACTGTCGATCGTGAAAATCTGGCGGAGACGCTTGCTGCTGAAGTTCTTCCGCTGCTGGATGCGTGCCGATTTCTGGAGACTGAGGCGACTCGGATTCTGGAAGAAAAAACCGTCGGCACACGTGCTCGTCCGATGTGGCTGTGGGGAAACTCCGTCGCGCTGCGGCCCGAGCCGCTGGGTGTCGTGCTGATTATTGCCCCGTCAAATTATCCACTGATGCTGCCCGGCATTCAGGCGTTGCAGGCGATCGCGGCAGGCAATGCGGTGCTGATCAAGCCCGCTGTGAATTGCTCGCAAGCCGTGCAGGCACTGGTTTCCATCGCGACGTCAGCCGGCGTGCCGAACCACTTGATTCAAGTGCTGCCGGAAGCAGCGGATGCGGCTACGCTCGTGATTCGTGATGGGGTCGATAAGGTGTTTCTGACGGGATCGGCGACAACTGGTCAGGCCGTCAGTCGCGAACTGGCTGAATCCACGACTCCTTCGGTGCTGGAACTTTCCGGCTGCGATGCGGTGTTCGTGCTCGACGATGCGGACCCAAATCTGGTCAGCGATTGCCTGCTGTTTGGATTGACGCTGAACAGCAGCCAAACCTGCATGGCACCTCGGCGAGTCTTCGCAGGCGACCAGCAGGCCGATGAAATCCTGCGACTGTTGAAGTCAAAGCTGAGCAAGCGAGCTGTAGGATGGGAGCAGCGAAGCGCCGGCCCACCGCTTGATCCAAATGGTGGGTCGGCACTCGCGATGCTCGCTGGTCCTACCCTACGAATGTCGGGCTCTCAGCGTGCACTCGGTTTGGCCGGTGTGAAAATTCGCGATGCGATTTCTGGCGGTGCGGAATTGGTCTCAGGGTCTCTGATCGATGGAAACTCGCCCGAGCTGTGCGGCATCGCAGTTCTGGATCACGTGACATCCGAGATGTCGGTTGCTCAGTCTGATCTCTTCGCACCGGTGTTGTCATTCATCCGCGTTGAATCCGACATTCAGGCGCTTCACGAGAACGTGAAATGCCCGTACGCACTCAGCGCCACGGTGTTTGGTTCAGCCGCTCGCAGTGAACAGTTCGCTCGCCGCATTCACGCGGGTTGTGTGGTGATCAACGATATGATCGTGCCGACGGCTGATCCGCGAATTCCCTTTGGTGGCCGCGGAATGAGCGGTCATGGGATGACTCGCGGTGAAGCAGGGTTGCTGGAGATGACTCAACTGAAGGCCATCGTGGCAACTCGCCGCTGGTTCAAGCCACATCTGCATTCGCCCACGGCGGCGGATGCGGATGTTCTGGAACAGCTGATTCGACTTGAACATTCTGCAAGCCCGCTGCAGTCGATGATGGCGGTGCCAAAGATGATTAAGGCAACATTGGAACAGATGAAGATCCGACGCAGACAGCAACGGAAAGTCACAACATAGCATCGCTACGCCACCGGGTTCATCCCCGAATGGCGTGGACTTAAGGAAAATTTGTAGCGGAAGTCGCGTAGACTTCCGGTGATTTGCCAAGAAAGCCGGAACTCTTGGCGAGTTCCGCTACGCTAAGTCCACGCCATTGGGGGTAAACCCAATGGCGAAGATGAACATCGCTTGCTTGCGAAGCAGGCAATAAAGGTCTCAGAAGGGAACGTCCACATGAAAACTCAATCAGACGTCATCGTTATCGGAAGTGGCCTCGCAGGTCTGGCCTCGGCGTGTACTCTGGCCGCACGAGGATACTCGGTGACAGTTGTGGAAAAGAATGAATGGCTCGGTGGCAAAGCTGCGCAGCTGGAAGACAAGGGTTACCGCTTCGACATGGGGCCCACGATTTTGACGCTGCCTTCGGTGCTGCGGCGAGTCTTCACGGAAGCCGGACGAAAGCTGGAAGATTATCTGGACATGGTGCGACTCGATCCGCAGTGGCGATGCTTCTTTGACGACGGCAAGCAATTCGATTTGGTCGAATCATTGCCCGAGATGAAAAACCGTCTGCGTGACTTCACCGGGACCGACAAGACCGGTAACGGCTACGAAAAGTTCATGACGATTTCGAAGCAGCTGGACGAAGTGTCGAACAAGTTCTTCTTCTGGAAAAGCGTCGGCGGGATCGCCGACACGATGAACGTCAAAGAATCGTTCTCGCTGAATGTTCTGCGCGATGTGATGAGCCTTCGATTCGGTCGCTCGGTAGCCGGGCTGGTGCGGTCTCATATTCCCGATGCGCGAATCGCTCAGATGATCGATCACTTTACGCAGTACGTCGGATCGTCTCCGGAAGCCTCGCCAGCCGTGCTCTGCGGAATTGCTCACATGCAGACCAATGAAGGGATCTGGTATCCGATGGGCGGCACTCGCGCCGTGCCGGAAGCTATGGTGCGACTGGGCCGCGAGCTCGGCGTGAAGTACATCACCGGGCATCAGGTCAAGTCGATCGATTCGCAGTCCGGTCGAGCCACCGGCGTGACTCTGGACAATGGTGAATCCCTGAAGGCGGCAACGATTGTTTCCAACTCTGACTGCGTGAGAACGTGCGAAGAACTGCTGCCGAAGAAGGTCGCGGACAAGTTCATGTCAAAGCGAAAGTACGAAGCCGCGTGTTCCGGAGTTGTCCTGTATCTGGGTCTGCGGAAGAAGTATGACCACATTCTGCATCACAATTTCGTATTCAGCAAAGATCCGCATGTGGAGTTCGATCAGATCTACAGCAAAGGCGAACCGGCGGCTGATCCGACCTGTTACGTGTGTGCGCCGTCGCTTTCCGGTGACAAAGTCGCTCCCGGAAATGGCGAAGCGTTGTACGTTCTGGTTCATACGCCATATCTGCGCAAGCATCACGACTGGAACAAGATGCTTCCGGGATATCGCAATGTGATCATCGACAAGCTGAAGACAACGGCCGGCATGGAAGACATCGAAGACCGCATCGAAGTTGAGCACTCACTCACACCGGCCGATATTCATCGCCGTTATCATGTGCTCAACGGAGCGATCTATGGTCTGGCCAGTCATGGCCGATTCATGGGCGCCTTCAAGCCCGCGAATCGAGTTTCAGAAATGAAGGGCTTGTACCTCGCCGGCGGCTCGGCTCATCCTGGGCCTGGGATGCCCATGGTGATGATGTCCGGCTGGATTGCAGCGGATACCGTCGATCAGGATTTGCGTGGTGCGGGGACGACGGGCGAAAAGAGTGTTCATGGAAAAGCGGCGTAAGCAACTCGTAGGGTGAGACCAGCGCAGCGCCGGCCCACCCGTTGACAGCTTCGATCATGGTGTGCCTGCGCTGGCGCTTGTCACACCCTACGGAAACAATTCAGGAAACGTCTTTTATACCTCGGAAACTGCATGGCCAGCCTGGCGTCCAAAATCCTGAACTGGGGCTTTCGTCAGTACGTTCGTCGTTTCGTCCGCAAAAATTTTAACGCGGTTCGAGTCACCGGGCAGGACCAATTGGCCGGATTGGCTGACATGCCGATCGTGTGCTTCATCAACCATCCCGGCTGGTGGGATCCGATGACCGGCGTGTTGATGACGGACTTGATGTTTCCCGGCCGCAGATTTGCCGCTCCGATGGATGCCGAGGCTCTGAAGAGTTATCCGATTCTGGAACGCCTTGGTTTTTTCTCTGTCGAACGCGACACGGCCAGCGGCGCAAAGGAATTCCTGCGGACCAGCCGCGAGCTGCTGAAAGATCCACAGACGATTCTCTGGCTGACACCAGCGGGCAAGTTTCATGATATTCGCCAGCCCGCGCCGTTCATGAATGGACTCAGTCATCTCGTCGATTCGCAGTTCCCGTGCACAGTGCTGCCGATGGCGATTGAATACACGTTCTGGAACGAGCGTTGCCCGGAGTTGCTTGTACGATTTGGTTCCCCGGTTGTCTGTGCTGAGCTTTCGACTGACCGCGACGCCCGCACTCGGGAACTTGAACGCGCTCTTACGATGACTCAGGCATCATTGGCGGAATTGGCCATCGCTCGTGATCCGGCGGCGTTCAACACTCTTGCCGTGGGTCGTGCGGGCATCGGCGGACTTTACGATTTCTGGCGACGAATGATCGCCGGTCTCCGAGGTCGCTCGTTTCAGAATCGGCACAGCAGCGAACTGGTGACATCGGCGAACGTCGGCAAGGGAGAACTCACATGACCAGTATCGCTGCGTCGATTTTCATCTGGTCATCGTTCGGAGCCAGCGCGTTCGTGTCGGTGATGTTTCTGGTCAATCTGCTGTTCTTTCGGAAGGCAACTGTCCCCATCAGCCGCAACGCGCTAGTGTCCGGTTCGGCGAGGCAACCGGACGCTGGCGCGTTGCGGCTGATCGAGAACGGTGATCGAAGCGGCATCTGTGTCTCTGTCCTGATCCCGGCGCGAAATGAAGCGATGCGAATTGGTCCGCTGCTGGATTCAGTGTTGACTAGTGAAGGAGTGACCTGCGAAATTTGCGTGCTCGACGATGAAAGTCAGGACGGCACAGATGCGATCGTAGAAGTGTATTCAAGGCGACATTCCAATGTTCGTCTGTTGAAAGGCGTGCCTGTCCCTGACGGATGGAGCGGCAAGCAGTTTGCCTGCTATCAGTTGGCACAGCAGGCGAAGTTCGATGAACTCGTTTTTCTGGATGCCGACGTTGCTCTTTCAAAAGACGCCCTGTTGCGAGCGATTACTCAACGAAGACGAATCAACGCAGATCTGCTCAGCGGGTTTCCTCGGCAGCGAGTCATCACGATGGGCGAGCAACTGCTGATTCCTCTGATCCATCTGATCCTGCTGTGCTTTCTGCCGTTTGGCCTGATGCGATGGACTCGCATGACCGGCGCGGCTGCAGGCTGCGGGCAATTTTTTCTGACCACAAAGCAGGCTTATGGTCTCAGTGGCGGCCACAGTTCGATTCGAAAGTCGTTGCACGACGGCATCATGCTGCCCAGAGCGTATCGCATGAGCGGCCTGAAGACCGATCTGTTCGATGCAGCGGATCTCGCGCGGTGCCGAATGTATACTTCCTTCGAGGAGACGTGGTCGGGATTGCTGAAGAACGCCGGCGAAGGCTTTGCAAAAATGCCTCTGTTGCCGGTGATGACGGTGCTCATGCTGCTGGCGTTTGTCTGCCCGGTCATTTGCGCAGCCGCCTTGTCCCTGGGGCTGGTTACGAGCGATTTTTTTCAGATCGTGGTGGCGGCCTGTCTCCTGAGTTACCTGCCGCGAGTTCTTTGCTGTCTCATGTTCGACCGCGCCTGGCTGGCCTGTTTGCTGAATCCCGTTTCGATCCTTCTGTTCCTGGTGATTCAGTGGACGGCCTGGATTCGAAAAACGCGAGGTAAAGGCGTCCAGTGGCGGCAGCGCAGCTACAAGGTCGCGACATCATGACTGACGCGGTTGCTACCAGCGTTGCTCCCGTGCTGACGCTGGAGAACATCAAAAAAAAATATCGAGGCCGCGAAGCGCTGAAGGGAATTTCGCTGCAGTTGTATCCCGGCGAACTGCTGGGATTTTTTGGTCCCAATGGCGCGGGAAAGACGACCATGATCCGGTGCATCAGCGGCCTGCTGAAACCGGATTCCGGCACCATCACGATGGGACTTCCCGATGACGACCCGGCGAATCCCGAACGCCTTGGCCTGGTTCCTCAGAATCTGGCCGTCTATCCGGATCTGACCGTCCAGCAGAATCTCGAAATCTTTGGTCGCCTGGAAGGCGTCACGGGAAATTATCTGAAGGGTCGAATTGCTGAGGTTCTCGAATGGGCGGCCCTGAAAGATCGCACGCGTTCACTCGCAAAGTCGCTCTCCGGCGGCATGCAGAGACGTCTGAATATCGCCTGCAGTGTCCTGCATCACCCCAGCATTCTGCTGCTGGATGAACCGACTGTCGGCGTTGATCCGCAAAGTCGGGAACGCATCTACACGATGCTTGAACAACTGGCTGAAGAAGGTGCGGCTGTGCTGATTACGACGCATCAGCTGGAAGAAGTGGAAACTCGCTGCGATCGCATTGTTGTCATGGATCATGGAAAGATCGTCGCGAATGGAACGTTAAGCGATCTGGTTCAGCAAACGATCGGTCAGCCGCATCGCGTCATTCTGCGGTTTGATCAGCCGTATTCTAAGCCTGTCGAAGGATTTATGTTTGATGAGGAAAGAACGTCGGCCGTGTGTTCGCTCGCGTCGATGAAGGAATTGCCTCAGGTTCTGACGGTGCTGAAACGACTTGATCAGGAACCAGGCAGGATCGATGTTCGTAGCTACGGACTGCAGGATGTCTTCCTGGAACTGACGGGCAGGAGTCTGCGGGAATGATCCGCACGATCCTCCGCATTCAGTATCTTCGCCTGCGCAACAATCCTACGGAATTGTTGCTGGTCTTTGTGATGCCCATGATCTTCTTCAGTATCTTTGCGGGCATCTTCAGCAATGGAATTGCAACGGGAGCCGACAAGAAGGTTCGCGTGGGATGGATCAGCAATCAGCCTACCGCAGCAGTTTCCGAGTTGCTTGAATTTTTGGAATCCGATGCCTCGCTGCAATGCTCTCCATTGAATTCGGATCCGGGCAACGAAGCGATCAGTGAAACGAAAATGTCGACATTGATTACGGACGCTCAAAGGTCGGGCAAGTTTGATGTCATTGTGAAACTGCCGTCCGAATTTACGAAGCCAGAAAACGCCGAAAGCCTGCAGATGAACCTGGTCACCGATGGCCAGAACCCAATGGCCATCGCGATGGTGACTTCGATTGTCCACGGCTACTTCGCGCAGAAACAGGCCGCCGTCGTGGCATTGAAGATCGCGACCATGCAGTCCAATCGTGCTGCTCAGGAAACAGCTGGGGCAACGGATTCAGCGATGCTCAAAGACAGACTGGCAGCCTCACAAAAGCCGTCGGCTGGGAAGCGAATTGGGACGGCCAACGATGTCACCGGTTCGGACCGGTGGAATCAGGGAAGTGACTGGATTCAAACCGATCCCAACGGAGTCCACTCCATCAACAACCGTCCGATGGTTCCTTATCGCTGGGTAATCCCGCCGAAGAAGAATGAACCTGCTCAGATTGAAGACGCAGTTGTCAGCAAAGATCAACCCGTTGCTGTCAGCAACGAGGCTGTGAAAATTGTGGTTGAAAATCCTCAGGCAGCGAGCCAGGAAAATCCACGCATCGCGATGTACGCTGCCGGGATCGCAGTTTTGTTTCTGTTGTTTTCGGCAACCGGTAACGCAGCCGCCTTATTGGAAGAAGCGGAATCCGGAACACTGGATCGCATTCTGGTCAGCAAAGCCAGCCTGTTTCAAATCGTTGGCGGCAAGTGGCTGGGAATTCTTCTGCTCGGCTGTCTGCAGATTTCTGTCATGTTCTTCTGGGCCGAGATCGTCTTTAAAATTCAGCTGCTGAAACACCTGCCGGGATTCTGCGTCATGACATTCAGCACGGCTGCCGCGACCGCCAGCTTTGCAATGCTGCTGGCAACACTCTGCAAATCTCGAGCTCAGTTGAACGCGGTGTCTGTGGTGATGATTCTCAGCATGTCGGCCGTCGGAGGCAGTATGATTCCTCGCTTTGCCATGAGTGATCGTATGAAAGATATTGGCCGCTGGACATTCAATGCATGGGCGCTGGATGGCTATCAGAAAGTCTTCTGGTTTCAATCACCTTTGACAAGCCTGTTCAATGAAGTTGCCGTCCTCCTGGGCAGCTCGCTGGTACTGGGGCTTCTGACACTTCTGCTTTCCGGGCGATGGAAAAAAGGGTCATTCTGAATTCGTTGGCCCTTTGAGATGTGATAGAGCAAGACCATGAAAAACTTTGTGCGGGAATTCGTGCTGCTCCTGCTGATCTTCTGTGCCGGTACGTTTCTTTTGTGGAGCGGGCGCGAAAAGTCGGACACGCAGGCTTTGCCGTCGGAAGATTCACGGACCGCTGAGACGAATTGGGCGCGCGGGCCCGCCATTCGCAAAGTCGATGCGGCTGGCCAGCCGTCGCTCGCTCGGAAAAACGTGCGGAGCGAAATCCCAGCCGAGCCCCCGCCTGCGACATCCGCAGGCAAAGCCGAAAGCACTGGCAAAACCGAGACCGCAGCAACGTTGGCCGAAGTACTCCGCAGGGATACGGTAATCCGAGTCACCGGATTGAAAGCTCAGCGCAGCAATCTCCTGATCGCAGTCTTCGAATCGCCTGCCGGGTTCCCGAAATCTGACCAGAGCACTCATACAACTACGATTGAAGCGGAGGGTGAAAAGGTCGAGCTTTCTCTTTCGCTGCCAATCAACTGTCCCATCGCGATCGCCGTGTTTCAGGATCTGGATGGGAACAAAATGATTTCAAAGAGCAGCATTGGAATTCCCATCGAGCCCTACGGTTTCTCAAACAACGCCCGAGGCCTGTTCGGTCCACCCACGTTCCAGCAATCTGTCGTTCGGCTGAAAGAAGGGTCGGACACGCTGGAGATCACTGTCCGATAGCAGGGCGATTGTTTCGCAGTCCTGATCTTAGTCTGTGAAATCCATCCTCACCGGGCGTTCAAATCCAGTGCTGTCTGATAAAAAGGCTTAGCGAATTCAGCTTGAACATCCTGCGTCAATGCTGACATTGGCTGAATCGGCACCGCTTCCATTTTACTTCCAGCGATGCAGGAATGTCGGCAGCACTTTGATGAATCGAAATTCGACTGGACGGTTCTTTGGACACGCGAAAAGAAATCAACCCGGCTCTGGAACCTGCGACGAAAGTTCTCGCCGAACTTCCGGGGCTGCCCAATCTTTCGTGTGGTTGGATTCTGCGCACGTATCAGGTGGCGGACCGAGAACTGAAGGTGATGGTGCCTTATCGGCCTGATGCCTTGCTGGACGATCCCGCGGTTCGTGCCGCTAATGCCGAAGACGACTACATGCCGTACTGGGCTTATCTTTGGCCTGCCGCACTGATTATGGCGAAGGCGGTATTGAAGTCCGAATGGCCGCCGGGGACGCGAGTTCTTGAACTGGGATGCGGTGTCGGTTTGGTCGGCCTTTCCGCGCTGGCGGCTGGCTGCCGCGTCTCGTTGACTGACTACGATGTCATGGCTGTGGAAATCGCCAGGCACAACGCGGAGCTGAACGGCTTTTCAGATTTTCTGGCCTTTCCACTCGACTGGCGATCTCCGCCGCCGGAACGCTATTCCGTGGTCATGGGTTGTGATGTGACTTACGAACAACGCAATCATTCGCCCATTCTGGATCTGCTGGAAAAAGTCCTTGAGCCCGACGGAGTGTGCTGGCTGGCGGATGGCGGGCGAGCGGTCTCGACAGGCTTCTGGGCTCTATGCAACGACCGGGGCTTTGACATCGTCACAAGGAATGCGACTGGCGAGGAAATCGAACGTCCGGGAATTCATTACCAACTGTTCGAGCTGCGAAAAAAACGGAGCGAAATAGAAGACCGGGGCGCGGTTCAGCAACGGCTCTGAAATTTACCTGGGCTGCAACTGGCTCAAGGAGGCTCGCTGCTGCAAAACCACGGCGCCAGCTTCATCACAAACCTGCAGTCGGACGATCGGATCCGCCGCGGACCAGTCGATCACGATGTTGCCGTAATTGACATCAAAGAATGTCAGGCCGACGCGATAAGGATTAATTTCGTTGGAGAATCGTACGCCTGCTTTTGTAAAACCGCCGCTGGGCGCGTTCAGACTGCTGCTGGTTACTTCGTACAGTGGATAGCCGATACTGAGCCCATCGGCTTTCGATAACCCGGCGATTTCAGCAAGGTGCCTGTCACCGCTGATCATGGTAGTCGTGGTCGTCCCACGTGGCCACAACCGGACAGATTTGCTTCAGTTTTTTGAAACCCGGCTGCTCATTCAGCAGCTTGTATTTGGCTTTTAGCACACTCATGTCAGGGCTGTCGCCATAAATATTGTCGCCCAGCTGGACAAACAGTTGAGGACTTCCGGCGACGATGGCTTCCCAGATGGGCTGAGGCTGATCCTGTTTTGCACACGATCCGAAAGAAATTTTTGACAACGGTTCTTCGTCGCCAGAGATCGGTGGCGCGGTGATGCACAGGATAAGACCCAAACCAACATGCAGAGCTGCCAATTTCCATAAGGCCAATGAGTTTCGATCGAGCATCGTGAATGTCTTTCTCACAAAAAAATTGAAAATCTGAAGCCTGTTTTTTGCGCCCTCGCCCCTCGCCCCTCGCCCCAGGGCTCCAGCCCTGGAACGCACTGCCAGGAGGCTCCAGCCTCCCCTGCCTTTCGCTCACCGCCTTGATCATTGACTTTTCAACAGCGTCCGATTTGCCGACAATTGCACTTTCCGGTTTTCGCCGTGTCAAACGAGGATTTTAAAAGCGATGTACCATACTTCTTTGCTGATAGCATCCTTCAGTCTGTGCTTCGTCGGAGCTGTAGTTGCATCGCGGGCCGACGATGGCATGTATCCGATGAGCGAACTGCCGCGGCTGAACCTGGCTGAAAAAGGGATTGAACTCACGGCCGATCAGCTGTTCAATCCGAATCAGGTCAGTCTTGTGGATGGTATCTGCCGCGTGAACGGATGCACGGGATCCTTTGTTTCGTCAAGCGGTCTGATTATCACCAATCATCACTGCGCGTTTGATGCGATTCAGAAAGCCAGTACGGCAGACAATGATCTGCTGACCAATGGTTTCAGCGCGGCGACTCGTGAACAGGAAATTTCTGCTCCCGACTATCAGGTGCGAATCACGGAAAACTACCGCGACGTTTCCGAAGACGTTTTGAAAGCCGTCACGGAAGGCATGTCGTTTCTGGAACGCACGAAAGCCATCGATAAGCGCCGTAAAGAACTGGAAGTTGCGGCGGAAAAGGAGAACCCGGGTTTGCGAGCGGAAGTGGCTGAAATGTTCGCCGGGAAAACGTACGTCCTGTTTCGTTATACGTATCTGAAAGACGTTCGTCTCGTCTTTGCTCCGCCGGCATCTGTCGGCAACTTCGGTGGCGAAGTGGATAACTGGGAATGGCCGCGTCACACCGGCGACTTTTCGTTTATGCGGGCCTACACCGCGCCTGATGGTTCGTCGGCGACATTTTCAAAAGACAATATTCCGTATCAGCCAAAGCGATTTATTCAGGTGGCCCCTGAAGGTGTCGACGAAAACGACGCCGTGTTTCTGCTGGGCTATCCGGGCCGAACAGCTCGCCATAAGACAGCCAGCTTTCTGCAGTTCGAACAGGATATTCGGCTGCCTCTGACGGTCGACCTTTACAACTGGCAGATTCAGGAAATGGAAACAGCGGGTGCGAACGACCGTACGGTTGCCATTAAACATGCGTCACGCATGAAGTCGCTGGCCAATGTGGAAAAGCGTTCACGCGGCCAGCTGCTCGGTCTGCGCCGCGCCGGTATCGTGGCCACACGCCAGGCGCGGGAAGCCGAGCTGCAGGCGTATATTGAAAGCGAGCCGGCTCGAAAGGCAAAGTATGGATCGCTGCTGAAGGATATCGAAAGCGTCTATGCAGAAATGTCGGCGGCCGGGCCTCTGGAAATTCATTTGCTTCAGCTGCGGCAGGCCTGTCGAGCGGCTGCGTTTGGATATTTCGTTTACGATTCGGCGATGGAGCGGGCAAAGTCCGATCTTGATCGCGAAGCTCCCTACATGGATCGCAACTTTGCTCAGTCCGTGCAGGAAGTGAAAGTTGCGATGTCGGACTGGCACTCGCCGACCGATCAGATCATGCTGGCCGGAATGCTGGAACGACTGAGTCAGATTCCTGAGGCGCAAAAGCTTGAGCCATTTCAGCAGCTGCTGGCTGATGCCTCGTCACTCCCGAAAGTTGCTCAAGGTTTGATCGAGGCAACTCGTTTGGGCGATGTGGCGTTTGTGGAAGAGTGTCTTAGCAAGTCACCGACCGAACTGCAGCAGACGGACGATCCGTTGCTCAGGCTGATCATCCAGCTGCATCCGGAGTATCTGAAACTGCGAGACACCGATAAGGCTCGCGAAGGCCGGCTGGGTCAGTTGTATGGTTCTTTGATTGAAGTGAAGCAGCAGTTTCTGGCGACGAGTTTCATTCCTGACGCCAACGCCACGCTGCGGTTCACCTGCGGCCGAGTGCGAGCGTACTCCCCGGCTGATGCTGTCATCCGCACTCCGATTTCTACGCTGCGAGGCGTGATTGAAAAGACTACGGGCGTTGATCCTTTTATTACTCCTGAGGCTGTGCTGCAGAAATACAAAGCGGGCGAGTTTGGTCGTTTCGTTCATCCTCGTTTGGGCCAGGTGCCGGTCGCAATTCTGTATGATACGGACACGACAGGAGGAAACTCGGGCAGTCCTGTTTTGAATTCGCGAGGCCAGCTGGTGGGCGTGAATTTTGATCGCTGCTTTGAAGCGACGATCAACGACTTCGCGTGGAATCAGGATTACAGTCGATCGATCGGCGTGGATATTCGTTATGTGTTGTGGATTACCGGAACCGTTTATGAAGCCGGGCATTTGTTGAGCGAAATGGGGCTGATGGAATAGGCGAATGACGCTGAAATTTGAAGTGCCTGACCCCCAATCCCCCCGGTTTGAAGAGGTTTGCCCGTGATCGATGAAACCCCATTTGCCGTTGCTGAATCGTGCACTGGAGCACAGGCAGCGGCATCGCTGGCCACGGTAAACGATTTTCGGGTGGATGGTGATCTGCTCGTTTGTGGCCGGGCGGTAAGACTACCCGAGATTTGTCTCTACACGGGCGCCACGGAGGATCTGATCGCGGTCACTCAGTTTTCGCAGTATCCGTCGATGAAACTGGTGCTGCGACAGCGGACCTGCGGGCTGACTTATTATGTGGACCGTTCAAAAAAAGGATCGCGAGATGTCAAACGCATCGTCTGCGTCATCGGCGGGCTTTTCGGTGGCGTGGTCGCAGGAATTGGCATGACAAAGACAACCGGTTGGCTCTTTCTGGCAGGCATATTCATCATCGCAGTGGCCTCAATTGTGTTCAGTCGACTTCGGCCACCGCTTGGGCTGGTGAAGTTCCGAGCGCCGGACATGTTCTGGATTCGTGGATTCCCACTTTCCTACCTGCAGAGACTCGCAGATCATCAGCGCGAGCAGGACAATGTGCAGGGCTGAGCAGGCCAAAGGAGTCGGGAGTCTTTTTCTGCTGGTTGCCAGTTGGTGACGTTCAGTGAAAATAGGGCGACTGTTTTGTTTATTGGCAGAAAAAGACTCCCGACCCCCTTGAGCCGTCAAACGCAGATTCTTAACGGTGGGCCATGCTTCAGATCATCCTGTTACTGTTTATAGTGCTGGACCCGTTCGGCAACATGGTCACGATCAATTCGTTGCTGCAGGAGATGGAGCCCGGCAGGCGTCGCATGGTCATGCTGCGAGAAAGTGGATTCGCTTTATTAATTCTGCTGGCCGCCGTGTTTGCAGGCGAGGCAATCATGGGAGCCCTGGGATTAAAACCCTATGCACTTGGGATTGCCGGCGGGATTGTGCTGTTCATGATTGCCATGGGTATGGTGTTTCCTGCTCGGCGGCCGGGTGAGGAACAGGATAGCGGCGATCCCTTCATGGTTCCGATTGCGATGCCATTCATTGCCGGTCCGAGCACCATTTCACTGGTTCTTCTGCTGGCGGAAAAACATGATCGTCTAACCGTTGCTGCCGCCGTGCTGATTGCCGGTTCAATTTCGGCCATCATTCTGACTCTGTCACCGTCCATCTACGCCTTCCTGGGCGTACGTGGCTCGAGGGCCATGGAACGCCTCATGGGCATGCTGCTGGTGATGATGGCCGTGCAAATGGTGCTGGACGGAATTCGACTTTATCAGCAGGCCGGATAGGCTCTCAGTGATTGGCGTTCCAGGAAGGATGCGCCGATGATAATTCCCAGGAGTCCCCTGCATTTTCGTTCAGCACTGTCTCAGCCCCACTTGAAGATGGTTACAATGGGCACTCTCAAAAGGTGGCTCCTTTGGGCGAATGATTCAGAATTGTGACAGGAGAACGCTGTGATTCTTGACCATGCAGACAGTTCATCACGTCGCGGTGCGATGCGATCGATGGTCGGCGGCTCGATGCTGTTTTCCGGCCTTGTTTCTCAACTGATGGCGGAAGAGACGGCCGGTAGCTTGAGCGATCCGCTCGCTCCCAGGCCGACTCATTTTCCCGCCAAAGCCAAGCGTGTCATCTTCCTGTACATGAGCGGCGGGGTGTCGCATGTGGATTCCTGGGACCCAAAGCCGAAGCTGGTCGCGGATGCCGGGAAGACAATTCCGGTCAACGAATTTCAAGGACGCAAGGGGGACTTCAATATGTTCCTCAAGGCGCCGCAATGGACATTTAAGCCGCATGGTCAGAGCGGCACGGAAGTCAGTGACCTGTTTCCTCACATGGCCGAATGTGTCGACGACATGTGTGTGATTCGGTCCATGAAATCGGATCATACGAATCATTACGAAGCGACTCTTGGCATTCACACTGGCTCATTCACTTTCGCACGGCCCAGCATTGGATCCTGGCTGAGCTACGGCCTTGGCACAGTGAACCAGAATCTTCCGTCGTTCGTTGTGATTGCCCCGCATTCGCCATACGCGGGCGGACAGGTCTGGGGCAGCGATTTTCTGCCGGGTGCGCATCAGGGAACTCTTGTAGTCCCCGGAGCGGAGCCGGTGGCCAACATTCAGCGGCGTTCGCCCAGCAGTCGGCTTCAGGAACTGGAACTTGCCGCGATGGCGAAGATGAACAAGCGGCATCTTGCGGCGCGCCCCGATGATCGTCTGTTGACAGCTCGCATGAAGTCCTTTGAAACAGCGTTTGGAATGCAGGCTGAGATGCCTGAGGTGTTTGATCTGTCCAAAGAAGACGACGCGACTTTGGAAATGTACGGTCTTCCTCGCGGCAGCACTGGCGGCTTCGCGTGGCAATGTCTGGTGGCTCGACGACTGGCGGAACGCGGTGTGCGGTTTGTTGAACTGATTGACGTGGGTTCGTCCGCGAACTGGGACGCTCATGGCGACATGCTCACGCACGCGCCGCTCGCAAAGAATGTGGATCAGCCGGTGGCCGGTTTGCTGAAAGATCTGAAGCAGCGCGGTATGCTGGAAGATACGCTGGTGGTGTGGACGACGGAATTCGGCCGCACGCCGTTCAATTCGGCCGCCGGTGCCGCAGGCCGTGAGCATCATCACTGGGTGTTCTCGTCGTGGCTGGCGGGAGCCGGTGTGAAGCCGGGAATGACGTACGGCGAATCGGATGAGTACGGAATTGACGTCGCTAAAGACGTGGTGCATGTTCATGATTTCCACGCCACCATTCTGCATCTGATGGGCCTGGATCATGAGCGGCTGACGTATCGCCATACCGGGCGTGATTACCGGCTGACCGATGTGGCCGGAAAAGTCGTCCATGATGTGCTGGCGTAGAGCCCGCGGCGCGCGGTCTTGGCCACGCTGACCTTTTTCACGCCACAGGTTGTAGCGGAAGCCGCGGACGCTTTCGGCACGCTGAGTTTTTCATGCAAATGCCGAAACGCTTAGCGCGTTCCGCTACAAAGTGACTGCCATTGGGCGTTAGCCGCAGCGCTTGAATGAATGGGTTTTCAAAACTCGACTTGGCAGGGCCTAAAACCCGGGAATTTCCCCGGACATCTCAAAACGGACGCGAAGCAGAGCCAACGTTGCTGGAATCATAGGTAGAATTTGACGTTTTCGTGTTTCGTCAGGCTGTTCCGAGTACTCCATGAAGCGTCGCCCGTCAAATTCCGATTCCCGTGGAAAATCTGCAGGTCGTCCGTCGTCTCAGGGGTCTTCGTTCCGTGGACCGGCGTCGCGTGGTCCTGATTCTGGCGGTGGCCCGAACCGGGATTTTCGAGGACCTCGGCAGCGTCCCGAAAATCCTCGCGAAGATTTTTCGTCTTCCCCGGACGATGAAGAATCCGACTATGTCGCACCGGCGGCCAGCAAGGAATTAACCTCCCAGATGGTTCGCCAGCGAACGCAACTGGGTCCGAACAGTTCTCAGCCGATCCCGATTGTGCATGCGAAGACACGAACCCTGCATCCGATCTTGTATCGCAAGCGGCTGGCGCGAATTGAAGATGCGCGGCCCGGCGATCTGGTCGCCGTGTATGCGGAGGGCTTTCAGTCGCCGATGGGTTATGGACTTTATAATCCTCGCAGCGAAATGTCGGTGCGGATGTTGTGGAACACGCCCGAGATGCCGGGTGACGCCGCTTGGGCAGAGAAGCTGGCCGCGGCTGTTTCGCTGCGACGGGATGTCCTGAAACTGGATGCCAGCTCAAACGCATGGCGGGTCGTGCATGCAGAATCCGACGGCTTGTCTGGACTTGTGATTGATCGGTTTGGCGATGTGCTGTCGGCAGAAACTTTTGGCCTGGGGATGTATCAGCGCGCCAGTCTGCTGATGCCAATGTTGGCTGAGCAGATGGGCACGAAGCACTGGCTGGTGAAGACGAGCCCGCAGTTTCTGTCACAGGAAGGATGTGATCCGCCGCCGCTGATGTCAGAAGGCTGCCCGTCACAGGTGGTTATCAGCGAGCATGGGACGCGATACCGGGTTCGTTTTGAAGGCGGCCATAAGACGGGCTTCTTCTGCGATCAGCGCGACAACCGAAAGAAGCTGGCGGAATTCTGTCAGGGAAAAAGTGTTCTGGACCTGTGCTGTTACACGGGTGGATTTTCCGTGATGGCAAAGACACTTGGCAACGCTGAAGAAGTGATCGGTGTGGACCTCGATGAGGAACCGCTGGTCGTTGCCCGGGAAAATGCGAATCTTAATCAGGCTCGCGTTCGTTTCGTTCAGGCTGATGCCTTCAGCTACATGCGTGAAATGATCCGCAATGGTCGCCAGTTCGACGTTGTAGTTCTGGATCCCCCGAAGCTGATCAGGACTCGCGTGGAAATTGAAGAGGGAACTCGCAAGCACTTCGCAATGAATCGTCTGGCCATGCGACTGGTCAAGCCGGGCGGCCTGCTGCTCAGTTGTTCGTGTGCCGGTTTATTGCCCGAGCCGGAATTTATCCAGTTGCTGGTGTCCGCATCGCGTTCGACGGGCGACGACATGGAAGGCCCGAATCCGGATGCACGAGCTCGGCCACGTTCACTTCAGATCATTGCGAAATCCGGTGCCGCGCCCGATCATCCCGTGATCAGCAGCTGTCCGGAAACGGAATACTTGAAGGCGGTCTGGATGATTGTGACTTGAGGTTCAGGCATGAAGTTTCGTTTGGTGCACATCGGCAGTATCAGAATATTTACAGGAGTGATTGCAGAATGAGTCGTTCAATCGGAAACATGATGGCGGATTCTCTGGAGCTGTCTTTGGGATACGGTGAGCGTTTGCTGAAAGACGTGACACCAGAACTGTTCGCTCGATTTGCGGCACCCGGTGGCCAGTTGATTGAATCGAATCATCCGGCCTTTGTGTACGGTCACCTCAGCCTCTATGGGCCTCGGATTCTGACGCAACTGGGCCAGCCTGGACCTGCGGTCCCGGCAAATTTTGAATCCGTGTTTTCGAAAGATGCGAAGTGCGTGGACGATCCAGCGGGAACGATTTATCCCACGATGTCCCAGGTGACCGGCCTGTTCTTTGACGGCTACAAAGCAGCCGCGGCTGTGTTGCGAGCGACACCGGATGCCGCCTTTCAGGTTCCCAATCCGATGGAAGGCCGTATGTTAGCACTGTTTCCAACGCTTGGATCGCTGCAGACGTTTTACTGCGGTGGTCACCTGATGATGCATCTGGGGCAGATCAGTGCCTGGCGTCGTATGGCCGGACTTGGTGCGGCATAGCGGGCTGGTGGCACCGAGATAAAAGCTCGAAGCGCCAGCGAGTGGGCCATTGCCTCAAGCTGCTGCATTGACCGTAAAATGACTGCACATCAGATTTAGGATGCCTAACAAAACTGTCGCGTGTAGCCGGATTCGTGAGAATTCGGACTGGTAGCTGAACTCTCACGAGTCCAGCTACGGTTTTGTTAGGGCTTCTTATTCGTGTCGCAGAGCCTCGATCGGATCCAGGCGAGCGGCCGATCGAGCGGGATAGAGGCCGAAAATAATGCCGATACCGACGGAGATTCCGAAGGCCAGTGGCAGGCTGGATGGCACGACCTGCGGATACATGTCGCGAAACATGGTGCTGAATTCGGACGCCGCCTGACCATCAAAGAAGAACCGATCGGCCACTTGCTTCATCCCCGCGAACGCCAGCGGTGTCAGCAGTCCCAGACCGACGCCAATCAAGCCGCCGCTCCCAGCCAGAACGATCGTCTCCGTCAGAAACTGCATCGTGATATCATGCTGCTTGGCCCCGAGCGCCCTGCGAATACCGATCTCTCGTGTGCGCTCTGTGACCGTGGCCAGCATGATGTTCATAATTCCGATGCCACCCACAACCAGACTGATGGCCGCGATGGAACCCAGAACCACGTTGAAAATTACGCGGATCTGTTCGGCCTGTTTCAGTAATTCCTGAGGGACCACAACGGCGTAATCATTGGGCGATTTATGAAACTGCTTCAGGCTTTCCCGGATAACGTCTGCGGTCGGCATGACATCTTCGGTGGATGCGATCTTGAGCGTGATCTGATTGAGCTCCCATTCCTCGGCGCTGAACGAACCCTGGCGGCGATCCATGTTCAAATCGCCCATACGAACACGCATCGTTTCGAGCGGAATGTAGATGTCGCTGTTATATTCCTGACCGGACATACTGCCGCCAATCGCAGCACTTGCGTCGCGTGCTTTAGTGACACCAACGATGGTGTAGCGACGATCGGCGATCTTGACGGACTGGCCCAGCGGGTCTTCAAACTGAAAAAGAATATCGGCTGTTCCGGAAGCGATGACGGCCACGTTGGATTTGTCACGCCGATCTTTGTCGGAAATGAAGCGTCCCTGAGCCAACGCCAGATAGTTCATGTCAGCGTACTCGGGCGTGCAACCGACGATACGGCAATTCAGTTCGCGGTGTCGGTAACGACACGCTTTGCTCAGTTCACGAATGGGGACAGCCTGCAGGATCGTTGGAATGGTTTTTGAAAGCAGGTCATAATCGGTTCGCTTCAGGCCATATCGCAGCACGAACTGGCTGGAGTTGGCCGTACTGGCATTCTCACGCGGTGGCTTTACGCTTCGCACGATGATATTGGTGGCACCAAGTTTTAGAACCTGCTGTTGAGCCTGCTGGCTGGCCCCTTCGCCGATCGCCAGCATTGCAATCACAGAGAAAACACCAAACACAATCCCCAGCATGGTGAGGCCCGACCGCAGCTTATGCAGCATCAGGCTTTTTAGAGCCAGCTGAATGGTTCGAAGCAGATTGGCCATGATATTAAAACTTTAATGAGCGTTGATCGAGCCTACGAACTCGGCACAAGGAAGGTACCGCTGTTCGCAGCATATTTTGAACAGAACTAACCGGGGAAAATCCCTTCTCCCGCAACGACTCCGTCCTTCATAAAGATTTGACGCTTGGCCAGTTTGGCCACAGCCGGTTCGTGTGTCACCATAATAATGGTTCTGCCTTCACGATTCAGACGCAGCAGCATTTCCATGATTTCATGTTCAGTCGCGGAATCCAGATTTCCGGTTGGCTCGTCCGCCAGGATGATTTCAGGATTGTTCACCAGAGCCCGGGCAATCGCGACTCGCTGTTGCTGTCCGCCGGACAACTGATACGGCCGGTGATCCATTCGGTCCGACAGACCTACCATTTCTGCCAGCTTCTCAATCCAGTCGCGTTCTTTAACGCCGATTCTCGGATACCCCGTGCGATAGTGCAGAGGCACCTCAATGTTTTCCAGAACGGTGTATTGAGGGATCAGGTTGTACGACTGAAAAATAAAACCGATCAGCTGATTTCGAATGGACGACAGATCATCATCCGTCATTCCTGAAACGTCGTTTCCACCAATGATGTATTTGCCGCGGGTCGGACGATCGAGCGCACCAAGCAGATTCAGCAGAGTACTTTTGCCACTTCCGGAAGAGCCCATGATGGCGACAAAATCGCCCTTTGGAAACTGGATCGTCACGCCCCGCAGGGCTCTGACGAGAACCGTTCCCAGCAGGTAGTCTTTCTGAATGTCAATGACTTCCGCAGCCAGATCCATAAAGCACAATTCAACAGCATCAAGAGAGTAGTAGGAAGCCGTTTTCAGGAAGACAAGGGGTTACTGAGCGCGGCTCTGCATTCTCTTGAAAGCTACGTCTGATTCTTCCTGAGTAATTTTTCCATCACCATCGGCATCCACACGATCAAAGGCCTGCGGATACGGATGTTCTTCTTTGGTAACCACACCGTCTTTGTTTTTGTCCATGCCTTCGTGCATGGATTTGGCATCGGCAGGCATGGTGAATCCGCCAGGCGCACCACCGCCTGCAGGCGGTCCGGATTTGGCTGCGTCACCCGCTCCAGGAGGGCGAACGCCAGCATCACCTTCCGCAGAAGCTGGTGCATCAGGTCGACCGGCTGCAGGTCGTTCGGGCGTTTCGACTCTGACGCGGCTTTTTTCGGCCGCAGCAGAATTCTCAGATTCCAGTGCGGACAGTTCTTTGGAGAAGTGCGTTCGCGGGCTCATCACCACGGACTCGCCGATTGCGACGCCATCGAGAATCTCCATATGCTCATCGTTCGCATCGCCCACTTTCAATTCTCTGCGTTCCGGGCCGGTCTTCGTTACGACATAGGTGTAAAAGCGGCCCGAGAATGAAACGACCGCCTGCACGGGAATCTGCAGGATGTTGTCTTTGCGATCATCCACAATAATTCGGACTTCAGCAGTCATCCCCGGCTTCAGTTTTCGCACGCGAGCGGAATCGTCGAGGATTTCAATGACCGCTTCATACTCCTTGAGGTCCGTATTTGGCCAGCTGCCCGGCACAGGCACAGACGAGATTGACTGCAGGCGACCTCGGTACGGTTCACCGGGAATTGCATCAATTTCAATTTCGACGGGCTGGCCAACAATCACGCGGCTGATGCGAGACTCATGAATTCTGGCATCGATCTTCATGTGCTCCAGATCGGGCAGATTGATAATGGCCTGGCGTTCGCGAACTGACGCACCTTCTTCAATCACCACCGGTTCACTGCCGCGTCCGCTGTTTTGGGCGGCGTAGACGACTTCCCCGGCCTGCGTAGCAACAAGGCGGCAGGCCTTAATTTGACGCTGCAGCAGTTCGAGTTTTTCCTGTTCAATGGCCAGTGTCAGCTTGGCAGCGTCATAAGCCGCCTTCATCTGAGTCATTAACGCTTCACCTTCGAGGCGTGCGCGTCCTGTTTCTCGGATCGTGTCTTCAGCTGTCTGCGTCAGCTCACTTTCCTTACGGATCCTGGTGAATTTTTCGAGTACCGCGAGTTCGCCCGATTTGACCTTCAACACAATCTGAGACTGTGTCACCTTCAGTCGAGCGGATTCCAGCTGATTCGGATTTGCATAACCCAGACGAGCCTGGTCGCGGATTCGTTCGTATTCTTCTTTGTTGATCGAGAGTTCTTCTTCGGTCTTCTTCAGGTCGCCCTTGATCGTCTCCACGGCCTGCTGATACTCGCCCCCGGCGGAGATATAACTGAGTCGATCGAGTTCGGCCAATTGTTCCGCAAGGCGAGCTTTCGCTACGTTGCTCTCGTTGGTGGTCTGTTGAATCTCCAGGTCCTTGCCGGCTTTTTCAAGGTTAGCGCTCGCCGTGGTGTTCTTGATCTGCTGTTCTTTTTCTTTTTCCACGAGTGTTGAAGAATCGAGTTCGCAGCAGACGTCGCCGGCCAGGATATCGCCTTTGCGAACCTTCTGACCATCCTTCACCAGCAGTTCAGAAAACTCGCCGAGAGTGATTTCGTGCTGCTCTTCTTTGCCGTCTTCCGAGACAACTTTGACGGTCCTGGAAGATTCCGATTCCATGTCGACAAAATGGACCACGCCTTCGAACTCCGTCACCACGGGCGCACGCACTTTGCTGCCCTCCGGGATCAGGCTGATAATCGTCGTCGACCCCTCCACGCGATTGCTCAGCGTGAGGTTTCGCATACTGTCGATCGTGCCGTTTTCTGTAATCAGAATTCGGAACGGGGCCTTTTCTGCCTTCGCCGTAATGTAACCCGAACCGATCTCCTGTTTGTCCCTGGAGAGCAGGGACATCACTTTTTCGCGTGTCGATGGAATGGCAAGAACAGTCACCGCTCCGGCGAGCAGAATGCCGGCCAGAACGAGGGGGTAGGTTTTGCCTGAGCGGCGAGCGTAACGATAGCCGAGCATCCTCAGATACCTTTTGAAATCAGATCTGTGGTTCCGGAACGGGTAGGACAGCATCGGGAGGCGCTGCAGGCGAGGAGACATCATCGTTTGTCGGCAGATTGTCCATCTGCTGATAGAACGGGTCAGTCCAGACTCCGCGAGGATCAATCTCCATGATACCCATGTCGCGAAAGATGTTAAGCCGATTCACCTCGTAAGTGATCCAATCTGCCACAAGTGAGTTTTGGGCCTGCAGAACCGAATCCAGAGCGTTGACAAGGCTCAACGCGTTTGTCTGCTGCGATCCTGCCGCCTGTAACGAGGCACTGTGATATTGAAACGCCGCATTCCGGACGGTGGTACGGTCAATTTCCAGCCGATATTCCTGAACCTTAATCTGACGCCAGCTTTGCCGAATGGCCAGTTTGACCCGGTCTTCCTGCTCCATGTAGGTGCGGCGAGCCCTTTGATAGGTAATCAGCGATTCGCGATAACTGTTACGCTCAATGATCTGATCCAGAGGCGTTGTAAACTGGATACCTGCGCTGTGGCGAGTGCCATTGGTTGCATCCGGATTCAGTCCCTGTCGGCCTTCAAAAACCAGATCCAGCCCGGCCTCCAGTCGATTGGCCTCAATCTCCACTTTTCGACGTGCGTCCATAACCTGAGCACGCACGTTCATCAGGTCGTGACGGTTCTCGAGACCAATCTGGATAACTTTTTCGATGTCTGGAAAATCCATCGTCCCATCGAGAGTGAACGGGCGAATTGCAATCTGCTCCACACGCACCGTGGCCTGACGTACCTCCAGGCTCTGAGCCATCTGCAGCAAGTACTTGTCACGCAGTATACGCGCTCCACTGACAGCCTCTGTTAACAGTTGGCCCGTTGTGTAGATGTCCAGAGCCTTTCGATCGCCGGTACGAGGCAGTTCGGACCAGTTCTCCGGCAGCTCCGTAATTTCAATCTGTCCATTGTTATTCGTGTCCAGCTTTTGCAGCAGAGCCTCTTCGGTTTCCTCATCAATGAGTTCATCTACCATTGTGAGCATGCCACGACCAAACGCAAAGTCACGCTCTGCAAGTCGGTACTGTCGCAGATCGTTGGCCATACGTTCCACCAGCCGGTCTCGCTCCTCTTCGCTGCGGAAGTAGCGTTTGCCGGGCTCGGCGACTTTCCAGTCGTCACTGGTCATTTCCAGAACATCCTGGATCGGCTTGAAATCGTTTTGGACCTGAATCACACCGACCTCATAAAGAACGTCGGCCAGCCTGTTCAATTCGTTAAGATAAGCGCGGGCGGTTTCAAGATCGGGCGGTGATTCTTCGACGGCACCCTCCGCTCGATCGGGCAGAAGTCGTTCGCCGAGTGTCTTCTGCACATTCCGAAGGTCGCTTTCCAGATTGATCAGATCCCAGCTGATCAGCTCAAACGGTTTCAGCAGAGACTCATCGACTTCCATCTGGATGTTCGGAGGCAGGCCAATCAGCAGCTTCAACGCGTCCTCCTGATCTCGCAGGGTCCGTTCGTTGTTGGCAAGGGTGCTCTGGCCGCGATTCAAACGGTCACGCAGCTGCAGAAACGAGAGACTCGTCACCTGCTGTTTTTTGCGGTCGATCAGTTCCTGAGCAGAAATCTGGAACTCGCGGTCTCCGGACACCGCGAGCAGCTTCTGCTCTTCTTCCTCGGAAAGGTTGCCCTGCCAGGTGAGCCAGTTTCCATCGTACTTCAGCTTGGCCTGCAGTTCGGCCGGTATCGGCAGGTCGGCCAGGCCTTCCAGCGGGGCGGTGACATTTTCCTGAATGTACGAGTCCTTCACTTCCTGCGCTTCGAGTTGTTCTTCAAGCTGGTGAATGTTGTTCATCGTATTCAGGATGTTCTGACGCTGTTGCAGCAGCGACAGATAGATTGTCGTAATCTGTGCAAACAACGTCTGCCGAAATCTTGCAAGCACTCGGGCGCTGTAGAGAACGTCGCGTTCCGACTGTGTCAGCGCTTCCAGAACAATTTTTCGCCCCGCGTTGAACAACAGCGGCTGCGTAAAGCTGTAGCCAAAAGAGGGTGCTGAGGATTGACCACCATTTCCGGCGAAGACCCATGTCACCGAGTTTGCGATGTCGACAGCGATCTGTCCGCCGGTCGGCAGAACCTGACTAATGCCAAACGTTTTTGTAAGCGATGTAGTCGATTGTCCCTGGGAATTTACATTGTTTACCAGTGATGCGCCTGGTTCGCGTCCGGTCAGACCAATGAAGCGCACGCCCAGTCGAAAGCGTTCCTCTGTCAGCGCAAGAGCTCTGAGGTAGAGATCTTCAATGTTTGACTGGTATTCTCGACTGTGGATCGAAGCAAGGTCCATAGCCTGCGGCAGGTTGACCTTCAGCAACTGGACCTGAGAATGCCCTTCGACCGGGTCTGGCCCATTAACACTGATGCCATAGGGGGCCAGCCATTGTGGATTTTCAATGGCAAAGGATGTCCCCAGCTTGTGCCAGTTTTTATAACCTTTTCGTCCGTTGACACAGTGCATTAACGAATGCGCAGCCGGGTCGTCCGGAGGGAGCGGTTCTTTGTCCGGGTCATACGGATCATAAAAACGGCTGCGAGTGTCCGGCGTCAGTTCAATCCTTGGCACCTGCCAATGGGGATCAGACAGCTTTTCAGCGACAGCGTTGTACGAATCTTTGTCGGCCTGCTTCCGCCAAAATTGGCGCGAGCAGCCGGACAGGGACGACAGCCCCATTGATCCCAGCATCAGCCACGCCATACAGCGACGCGTGGGACGTCGCGAAAGTCGGATCAGCATTCTGCTGCTCTCCATTTGAGGACACTCGTCCATGAGCATCCTGCTTTCAAAAATGAACTCGGAATCTTCGGCCGGGTGGTGTCTGCAGGTCACCGCTTCCGGGTTACTTTGAACTTTGCGTGATTGAGATCTCCACTGCGGAGGACGGGTCTGATTTCGTATGCGGTCGTGAATTCACCGATCGTCCGCAATGAGCCAGTTCCTGCCTCAATTCTCATTAGTCATGAAGTAACGTCTGTGTCGATGAGTTCGGTTTCGACACTGATGCCGGGAATGCTCCAGGTGTTTTGCGTAGTGATTGCAACGCCCGCAGAATCGTTATCTCATGCGCGACGAGACTGTTACCACTGTCAGAGTCCGATTGATTGATACAAGAGGCTTCATCGGAGAAGCCTTCGCCATCGACAGACTCTTCTTAGCCGCCACAGCTTGCCTCGTGCGGTGAAATCATGCGATGCCCGGGCGTTGCCGCCAGTCTGCTGAATCGCAGATCTTCAGGCTTCTATGACAAACGGCAGATCGTGCCGTTCCGTGGCCGCAAACAGATCGGCCGAGATGGAGATCTCATCGCCGATTCGGAGGTCCCGCGATTCGCCGGATAAAGCTAAAGTTGCCACGTCACCGCGTGAATGAAGCATCGCAGCGCCTTTGGGTTGGGAGCAGCTCTGCGAATTCCATGTCGACGCTACTCGGGCGGGCGCATCGACAATGCACCATTCCAGTGACGGTCGTGAGAGCACTCGACACACCAGTTCGACAGAAGCCGCTTTCAGCGACGCTGTTGGTGATTCCATGAATCGCATCGGTGAAGTCATGACGGCCGTAATCTCCGCGGCGTTTAAAGCTTCGGCAGAGAATTCGAAAGCCGTTATAATCTCGTCGCACTGAATGGGATGAGATTCGATCATCCGCCGACAATGACGGGCGACGGCAAGCGATTCTGCAAAAGACGGATCGATCGCGTGATTCTCCGAAGCGGTGCCGGGACTGCGATCATCCAGAAAAATTCCGCGCAGACGAACTCTCGGCAACTGCGATATCGCCGCGGCCAGATTTATAGAATCCGGACCCGGTCGAACTCCCGTTGTTTGTTGCCCCAAATCGACGTCCAGCAGAACATCCGTCGCAGCTCCGATCGCTACGAGTGCATGCGACAACAGTTCGGCCTGTCGAAAGTGATCGACAACGACTGTGAAACTGTGTTGAGATGTCATGCCGGCGAGAAGCTCCAGTGCATCGTTGTCGACGACCGGGCGAGTGACGATGAATGACTGAAAACCGGCAACCGCGAGGAGTTTCGCATCATTAATGCTGGCGCATGAAGCATGGCGCGTATGACTGGCAACAGCACGCAGAACAGGCAGCGGCAGGCAACCATTCAGGAACGGTGCCCAGATTTTTCCGGCCGCGTTGATACGTGTTTGCAGTGCTTCTGAACGCTCACTGATTGTTTTGAGTCGATATCGCAGATAGGGAGTCATCATGGGGCTTTTTCCAGCCGCTTTCGAAGTTCGTCCGCTTTCGCTTTGCGGACTGGTGTTCCCCAGTTGGGATGAAGCACCGAAACGACTGCCAGGATTCGCGTTGATTCTTTCGCTTGTCCATCGGCTTCGGCAAGGATCGCTAACTGCAACGACGCTTCCAGCCAGCGGTCGTCTCCGGGCTTTGAGCGTTTGTAAAGAGTCTGCCAGAATCGCCGAGTTGTCACGGCCTGATTCGCGGCTTTCACTGCGTTTGGCGTGGATGTCGAATTGATGATTTCCATCAGCGACGTCAGTTGTGCGTCTGACAGGTTTGAACGAAGCAACTCGTCCAGAGCACGCTCGAAAGCCGCCATGCTTGCCGCGGCTCGCCCGAGTGTCTGAAGGAGTCGCAGCTGTTGAAGGCGAACATCTACGTTCAGTCCGACATTCTCCACTGCGTCTTTGGGCTGGTTGACGAGTTCGATCAGGAACCTTACCAGTGGTCCATCACCTGGTATCGACGCTCCATTGGACGGAATTTGTCTGATCAGCAGTTGAGCAACACTCAATCGTTCTGTGATCAAAAGTGAGATCAAGGCTGATCGCGATTCCTGGTACTCGGTCAAATCGGCCAGCTGGCGAATGCTGGACAGCACAATCATCGCATGACACACCTGTCTTGCATGAGCTACCGCTTTTTCAAGGTCCGACTCTGTTAGCTTGACGGACGTATTCTGTTCGGAGATGTGCGATCGATCTGGAATTTTCACGACGGCCGCGAGGCCGTCCCTTGCCTGTGTGTCGATCATTTTCCAGTTCGTGTCGGATCCCATTGTCTGGAACAGAACCAGCCCCGTCTGCTGGGAGTGAAGAAGTGCTTTCTGAAACTCAGCAGACTCTGACTGCCCGGCTTCTGTTCGCTGGCATTCTTCCGCAAACTTCTTCGTGAGAGATTTCCAGCGGTCTGCGGTTTCCAGCGATGACGGTGCGATGCTCACACTGTTGACGGAGATTGCTTCCAGCAGAAAATCACCCGCGAGGCTCAGCAAATTCAAATGGTCGGTCGCTGCGGCCGTAGCCTGATGGGTCACTTCCTGGCGGACTTCCAGTTCCGCAGCCAGCGCGAGCAGCTCTTCTGCTGCCTGTTGAGGATCGGAATTGCTTAGCAGTCGTGCTCGCCATTCACGAGCGTGGCGAACCGTTGGCTGATCAGAGAACAATCGAAGATGCTCGTTGATAGCGGTCTGATAAATTTCCTCGGTGACTCCAGCGGCAGGATCCAGATTCCACTGCTGGCCCAGCACATACATACGCAGCAGATCGGCAGCGGCGGCACCTGCCCTGTCCTGCTCTTTGTTGTACAAATCTTTTGCCCGGCCGATATCGTTTGCCGCGGTGGTCCAGTCCTGCAGGCGAATCGCAAGATGGCCGGACTGCATCAGAATCGCAGCCACGTTTCGCGACTGTTGAGTTCCCGGAGTTGACAGGACAGACTGAAGCAGAACGCTCGCGCCCTTGAGGTCGCCTGATTCCACAAGTGATGCGGCTACTTCGAGCGTGTATGCGGCTTCCGGACCGACCTGCCGAACTCTCTCAAAATGCTCGATCAGGCGGACACATCTCTGTCGCCACACGCCGCTGGTCAGCTGGGTGGTTTTGTCTTTCAGCTGCTGAAACTCGTCCGCCGTTTTTTGTTCCAGATCGGTTCTTTGTTGCGAGGCGTCCAACTGGGAGAGCAGCTCCATCAGTTGCAACAGCGACTGCAGACGCAATACCTGCAATTCCTGTGTCAGCGCGAGTCCGTTTTGGGAAGCATTCACATATTCCTGCAAGGCTTCCGAGGGTTGGTTTTGCTCGAGCAGCGCCCTGATGTGGATCGCTGTCACTGAAGTCTTTTCGTCCGCCGTTGTCGCGATTGATGCGAGGTTTCCGTAACGAAGTTTGAAAGCGGCAAAGTCATTTTGAGCCAGCAAAAGTTCCGCCGTCAATGTGCGAGCTCGAAATCGTAGTTGCTCATCCGTGACAGATTTGATCAGTCGTTCGGCAAGGGCATCGGCTTGCTTGATAAGGTCGGAACGTTCGGCAGGCAGACTCAGTTGAGCTTTTGAAAACGCCATTTCGGCCAGCGCCGTTCGGATGCGTTCACGAGCCATTCGGACGACATCACTGTCGATCTCTTTGCGAATCTCGTCAATCTGCTTAAGGAGTGCGTGTGAAGAAGTTTCCGCCTGTGGAATGGCGTCAAGAATGCGTTGAGTGCCGGGAGAAATCGAGCGGTTCGGAAGGCGGTTTCTGGAGTCTCTGACTGTGTCATTCACACTGGCGTCTGGCGACATATTGGAGAGTGGCGCCTGAATGATTGCCTCCATTTGACCGGCGGCCACGATAAGTTCAAGCTGCCGAACTCGCAGGCGAATATCGTGCTCTGCTGCGGGCGTGTTCGATTTCAAAAATTCGGAAATGCGTTGAGCCGATTGAGAAATCATTCCCATGCGGCTGTCTTCGTCCATATGCCAGGCGTGCTGCTCCTGACACTCTGACAAAATCAGTTCCCACTCTGCACGCTCGCCAGGATTCTTCAGCGAAGAAAATTGTCGCAGACAGAATTGCTCGGCCAGTTCGAACAGGCCACGATCCGACAGTTGCTGCACAAACTCTCGTGCTCCGTCCGCCAGATCCGCGCAGGCGGACGCTGCAGGAACTGCGAACAGCAGAAATGCAGAAAGAACGGTCGAAATGGAATGCCGGAAGTTCATGCTCATAGTTTACCGCAGGCAGTTTCTAAAGTCGCCGGTGCGTAGGAACGGATTTCCGGTTCCGATACTCTTGACGCAATTCACAGGCTGCCGCGTCGTGATAGGATTCGGAGGATCCGCAGGGCAACCGTGAGGCGAGAGCTATCTTGATTCTGAACAGCAGACAGAAGGACGTCTTCCGATGAGATTTCTGAATTCCTTTCGCTTGTCGATGGTTGCTGTTTTGGCGGCGAACACGCTTGCCGCCACAGTTCATGCGGAGCGGCCCAATGTGCTTATTGCTTTCGCTGACGACTGGGGTCGCTATGCAAGTGCTTACGCGAAACTGGAGCCCGGCAGTGCTAACGATATTCTGAAGACGCCGAATTTCGATCGCCTGGCCGCTGGCGGGGTGCTGTTTACTCGAGCCTTTGTCAATTCACCTTCGTGCACGCCGTGTCGCAGTTCGTTACTGTCGGGGCAATACTTTTGGCGAACGGGTCGAGGCGCAATCCTGCAGGGAGCGATCTGGGACCCTTCGATTCCGTCATTCCCATTGCTGCTGGAAGACGACGGCTATGTCGTTGGCCATACGGGAAAAGTGTGGAGCCCCGGAACTCCTGCCAATGCGCCGATGGGTGCGAATCGCACGCGCTTCAATGCGGAAGGACATCGATTCCACAATTATTCCGAAGGAGTCAGTGCTGCCGCGAATCCTCAGCAGGTTCATGATGAGTTGCTGCGGGAAGTGCGAGGAAACTTTCGCAGCTTTCTGAACAAGCGAGTCGAAGGCAAACCTTTTTGTTATTGGTGGGGACCAACAAACACGCATCGCCAATGGGTGCGTGGTTCCGGGGCAAAACTGTGGCAAATCAATCCGGATGATCTGAAAGGAAAAATGTCGGCTCACCTGCCCGACGTTCCGGAAGTGCGAGAGGACGTAGCCGACTATCTGGGGGAAGTTCAGGCGTTTGATGCGGGCCTGGGCGCGTTGCTGAACGAACTGGAAAAAACCGGTGAAGCCGACAACACTCTGGTCATTGTTTCAGGTGATCATGGAATCCCCGGAATGCCGGCGGGCAAGTGCAATCTTTACGATCTGGGGACTCGCGTTTCTCTGGCCGTTTCCTGGCCTGATCGCATTCCAGCGGGCCGAGTCGTCGATGACTTTGTCTGCCTGCCCGATCTGGCTCCAACAATTCTGGAAGCCGCGGGGCTTACAGTGCCTGCAACAATGACAGGCCGCAGTCTCATGCATGTCTTGACGTCCAAAGAATCCGGTCAGGTCGATGCGACTCGTGATTTTGTGGTGATGGGCCGCGAGCGACATGTGGCCGAAGCAAGGGCCGACAGATTGCCTTATCCTCAGCGGGCGATCCGAACGGCCGATTATCTTTACATCCGCAACTTTCAGCCGGAACGCTGGCCAATGGGAACAGCACCCGGGTTTGGTGCCAGTGGAGAGACGATGCCTGATGCGGCCGCTCTGGATGCCAACACGTTTGCGGCCTTCGCCGACATGGACGCCAGCCCCACGAAAACGTGGCTGATTCAGGAAGGATTGAAGACGTCCGCCTATCGTTCGTTCTTCGATGCGGCGTTTGCTCGTCGACCGGGCGAAGAATTGTATGACCTGAAGAAGGATCCGCATCAGGTTGTGAATGTCGCTTCACACGTCGAGTATGCCAATGCAAAAACGGAACTGGCTGAGCGGCTGATGTCCGTGTTGCAGGACACCCATGATCCGCGCGTCGCCGAGGGAACGTCGATGTTTGATGAGCCGCCGTTTACGGATGAGCCGGAACCCGCTCCAAAAAATCGGAAAACCCCAAAGGTCCGATGATCGTCGTCTGCGTGGTACCAACGACTCTGATGTTGTATAGGAAGTCTTCGTGTGATCGGCCGAGTCCTGGAGAGTAGATTCACAGCCTTTCTGCGAATCCGCTTCTTTCGCAGAGCGAAAGGCGACTATAAAAAACCGAAAGTGCTTAGCGATGGATCCCCTGTGTTCCATGTGATGGTATCTCGGTAGCTATCTGCCCAGCAACGCCTCAATCGCATCCGCAAATCGAACGGGCGATTGCCGGTCGTACGACAAATAAAGTGACGGTTCGATCAATTCAACTTCCATGACGGCCGGTTGACCATCGTCGAGAAAAACCAGGTCGACTCGAGCGTAAAGTGTTTCACCCGGCACGGCTTGCAGAGTCCGATGAGCGAACTCGATGATTGAGGCCTCTGGAACGACAGACTGGATGCGGCCGCCATGTTCTTCCTGAACCCGGAAGTCACCCGCCTTTGGTTTCTTCAGCACGCTATGGCTGTACTGTCCGGCAAAAAAGATCAGCGAGATTTCTCCGTAACCTGTCACACTCCGAACAAACGGCTGCCCCAGAGCCATGCGTCCCTGAAACGTTTCACTCGCGATTTGAAATGTCTCGGCCGAAGTTTCACGGCGCAGCCAGAACGCGTCATCCGCGTTGGCGCCCACAATCGGCTTGATGACGACGTCGTCAGAATTAAATCGATCGAACAACTCATGCAGATCGGCCACGGAGGGACTCATCATCCACGTTGTCGGCACGATGGAAATGCCCTGCTCGCGGAGATCTCGAAGGTACGTTTTTTCCACGTTCCAGCGAGCCACCGAAAGGCAGTTTTCCAGTCGAGCGTTGGACGCATCGATTTGCGCCAATACGCCCATGAACTGATCCCACGCGGACTGATAATCCCACGGAGATCGAATCACGACCAGTTCATACTGATTCCACTCGACGTTTTCCGCACGCCATGAGATCTCGTCAACGTGAATGGCTCTGCTGGAAAGGATGTCGCGCACGAGCCCGTCATAGGAGACGAATCCGACAAGACTATCCATGGTGAGGAACGCGATTTTGTTCATTTCAAATTGCAGTACGAAACTCGAAACATGGAGAAAATGACACGGAGATTTTTACGGTGACGGCACGGACTGAAGCATCGTAACGCCTGGCAGTTTTTCTCGAAGGTGCAGAGAAACGGCAATTCCGGATTTCATCGCTTCTGAAAGTCCGAGGCGGAACCAGTTGTGCTGTGTTGTCACCCAGCCTGAGAATTGCCGCACGAAGCAGAGCGGCCGACGGTTTTTAAAAGTCAGGCGAACCATGGTTTCCCTGCCCAATTGTTGGAGCGTGGGCGATCCAAGGTTGAAACGCGAACAGAAGGCTTTACCCTGTGCGACTTTCCTGTTTGTCAAAAGCCCCGGAATTCCTGCGGATTCGGAGGGCGAAGATTTTATCAGCCGCTGATGCGGCGGAGCCTTTCCATGAATGCCACGATTGTCCTGCTGCCTGGTGACGGTATTGGTCCTGAAATTGTTGCTCAGGCAAAGCGAGTGCTTGAAGTGATCGCCGGGCGATTTGGGCATACCTTCACTATGCCCCAACATGCGATTGGGGGCAACGCGATCGATTCGTGCGGAGATCCGCTGCCGGAAGAAACTCTGAACGCCTGCCGAAATGCGACGGCTGTACTACTGGGAGCCGTTGGCGGTCCGAAGTGGGACGATCCCAAAGCGAAGACTCGCCCGGAAGCCGGCCTGCTGCGAATTCGCAAAGAGCTGGGCTTGTTCGCGAACCTGCGTCCGACAAAAACGTGGGACGAACTTCTGGATGCTTCACCTCTGAAGCGCGAAATTATCGCGGGAACAGACATTCTTTTCGTGCGTGAACTGACCGGCGGCATCTACTTCGGAGAATCGGGTCGTCGTCCGCATCCTTCCGGCGAAGAAGCCTGGAACGTGATGATCTATTCGACTGGAGAAATTGAACGGGTCGTCCGAGTCGCTGCCGATGCCGCTCGCAAACGTCGTGGCAAGCTGACCATGGTGGACAAGGCGAATGTTCTTGAAGCATCGCGGCTGTGGCGACAGGTTGCAGAACGCGTTGTTCGGGAGGAATATCCGGATCTGGAATATAATGTCGTGCTCGTCGACTCAATGGCGATGCACCTGATTTCCAAGCCTCGCGAATTCGACGTCGTTGTTACCGAAAACCTGTTCGGCGACATTTTGACTGACGAAGCGTCCATGCTGCCCGGTTCACTGGGTCTGTTGCCTTCAGCGTCCATTGGATCAAGCGGCCCGGGATTGTTTGAGCCGATTCATGGCTCAGCCCCTGATATTGCCGGGAAGAATCTCGCCAATCCGCTCGCCACAATTCTTGCTGCCGCCATGATGCTGCGATATTCAATGAGCATGAACACGGAAGCCGACGCCATTGAGGATGCCGTCAGCCGGGTGCTGAAAGCCGGACATCGGACAAAGGACATTGCAGGCAACGGGCCATCCATCAGCACGACGGAAATGGGCGACCTTGTGGTGGAAATGCTGCGTCAGTAAGACGCCGTGGCATTCTGCAGAGCTCAATCGGGCACACTTCGATTTCTTTTCGCTGCCGCGAAGGACATCGAAGTGTGCCCGTTTTGTTTGCGGAGCAACTGAAAGTCGTTGTTCGCTCCGCGAACAAAACGAACGCTGCAGAAAAGCACCCCTACCTGCCAGACCAGGCACACCGATCACGTCCCCTTCCCGAGAGTTTTCTCTTTCGGCCGCGTGCGCTTCCGTCATCCGTTTTGTTTGCGGAGCAAACAACGACTTTGGTCACACATAAGGACGTGTCCATGGCGTTTTGATGGAGACGTGTTCGAGCATGTTCGTTTCATTGTTGGTAGCATCAGAGCAGACACAGCCGTTATTCTGGGGGGCCCGTATGTTCTCCCCGCCCGATTTTCCACAAGGAAGCCATCCTATGAAATCCCCGGTTGTCAGGTTCTTCACCCTGTGTTTGTGCGCAGTCTTTCCGGCCGTGGCCGCAAAGGCTCAGGATCAAAAGGTCGATCCCAACGTTGTCGCGGCCCAGACGGCCATGGCAGTTCTTGATAAGGCCCCGTGGTCTGATCTGTTCAACGGAAAAGATCTGACTGGCTGGACCGGCGACACCGCCGGCTACACTGTGCAGGACGGAATTCTGATCTGCAATAAGGGTGGGAAGCACCTTTATACAGAGAAAGAGTACAGCGATTTTGCGGTGCAGTTTGAGTTCAAGCTTGAAGAAAGTGGAAACAACGGCATCGGGATCCGTGTTCCGAAAGACGGGCATCCTTCCCGCGACGGAATAGAGATTCAAATTCTCGATCACGATGGCAAAATTTACAACGGCGAAGCCGTGATGGCAGACGGCAAGAAGCAGAAGCTGAACTGGCTGAAGCCATGGCAATATCATGGTTCAGTGTATGGAATCTATCCTCCCCGGCTGGGATATCTAAAGCCCGTTGGCGAATGGAACACCCAGACAATTGTTGTGATTGAAGATCACATCCTGATCGTTCTCAATGGTGCCGTCATTGTGGATGCGTTTCTGGACAGCATCACACCAGTCGACGGAACCCCGCATCCGGGGATGAAGAACAAGACAGGCCATATCGTTCTGGCGGGCCACGATGACCGCGTGGAATTCCGTAATCTGAAGCTTGCGGACTATGCCACATCACCGACAACGCCGGCAACGAATGCGGACAACTCTCCTCCAGCAGGTTTCACCGCGTTTTTTAATGGCAAAGACCTGACCGGCTGGAAGGGTCTGGCCCATGGCAATGCAAATGATCGCCGGGCTCTCAGCGGTGACGCGCTGCAGGCCGCACAAACCAAAGCCGACACCGTCATGACAGAGCACTGGAGCGTTGCGGACGGCATTCTGACTTACGATGGAAAAGGCGACAGCCTCTGTACCGCCAAAGACTATGGTGATTTTGAATTCTACGTGGACTGGAAGATTCCACCCGGAGCGGACTCGGGGATCTATCTTCGCGGCACTCCTCAGATTCAGATTTGGGATCCATGGGATCCACGAGTCAAACCGGGCGCTCCGGATCCGGCGAATCCTGAAGAATGGGTGGCCCAGTATACGAACGGACGCAATCTGGGTTCCGGCGGATTGTGGAACAATCGTCGCTGGAGAAACGCGCCAACATTTCTGGCTGATAAAAAGCCGGGCGAATGGAATACGTTCCTCATTCGAATGGTCGGCGACAAGGTCTCCATCTGGCTGAATAATCAGTTGATCGTCGATCGCGTGGCACTGGAAAATTACTGGGATCAGTCGGGTCTGATTCCACTGATTCGCGCCGATCAGATTGAACTCCAGCACCATGGCAGCGAATTGTACTTCAAGAACATGTACATTCGAGAGCTGCCGTATTAGTCCGTGATTGACACGGTCTGAAATCGTCTGACTCTGCCGTCAGCACAAACAAAAAGGCCGCCGGAAAAATCCGGCGGCCTGCTTTGTAGGTTTGTTTTGCCTGAAAGGATTAAGAAAAGCTGAAGGTCAGGAGTTGCGGTGTTCAGGGCTCAGGTCCGTCGAAGGATCTGCCATGTGCCGCATCACCGCGTCGATCAAAGCCAGTTCTTCTGAAAGAACCGGGTCCGCCGAAATCGTTGAGCCGGGCACAGACTGGACTGGGAAATAGACCTGATCAGCGGCAGAAATTCGAACAACTGGATCTGTCGCCGGCAGGTTCGTTTCGTTCGATTTGCTGCTTCGATCTTTCCCTGCGTTCACGGGTGGATAACTCGCAGCGAGCAGTAAAATTTCGGACCCTTCTTCTGTCGGCAGAAGCGGGGATTCATCCAACTGAGCGGATATCACGAAGGACTTTGAAGTGCTCCAGCCGCTGGCCTGTCCCTGGGAATTGAAGGAACGAACCCAGAATCGGTAGGTGCTGGGAATCAGAGCGTTATTGTCCGGCAACGTATACGAAGCCTGAGTACCATCTGGTGAAACCTGGAACGAAGTGACCTGCACTGTGATGTCTTCATTTCGAACCAGATCGCGAATCAACAGTTCATATCGGAATGATGTCGCGGTATGGACCCATGAGAAGACAGGTGTGCGATCTGTCAGAGTATCGCCTGGTCCGATCAAAATCGGCGTAGTGGGATCGGGCACATTGATCTGCACGATAAAGCCAGCACTCCAGTCGCTTGCGTCCCCTGACGAATTCAGAGCACGCACCTGAGCGCGATAAGTATATTCCCCGAGACGCATGTCCGCAGGAACTGTGTACTGTTTGGTCTTCAGGCCTGTAACGGTAAATGCGGTCTGGTTCAGTGTGACGTTGAACAGAGTGAAGTTGTAGGAGAACGCAGAAGGATTGAGTTCCCAGACGAATGTAGGATTCGAATTTTCGACGTAGTTCAGCGAATTCGCCACTGGAGCCAGAATCACCGGGGCATTTGGAGTCGGTTCGTCCACAGTAAAGTCGAATCCAAAACTCCACAGGCCTACTTCATTCGCCACATTGATTCCTCGAACCCATGCTCGGTAATTTCCCTGAGGCAGGTTGGCTGTCGAAAGGTAAGAGTTGGTCGTGAGGTTCGGCTGATTGATCACAGCGGCCGTCTGTGTTGTCAGATTGTTGACTCGCAGTTCATACTTCACAGCACGCGTTGCTACAGACCATGTGAACAGTGGATTTGTGGTCGTAATCGTTGGCGAATCATTGGTTTCACGTGGGCCAGTCAAGACCGGTCGTGTCGGTGGCAGAATATCCACATTAATCTGATAAGCGGAGCTCCATGGCCCGGCAACCAAATTGCCGTTGATCGCGCGGATGTAGGCTTTGTAAATCCCCTGAGTCATGTAGGGCGGGTCATAGAATGTCGAAGTGCGAGGCAACCGCTGCTGTCGAATATAGTCGGTCTTTCCCGTCGAAAGATTGTCAACTCGAAGGTCGTACCATGCTGCTCCGTCGACCGCATTCCAGACGAAGCGAGGGTTGGTGCTTGTCGTTGTTGCTCCAGGCGCTGTGATTTTAGGAGCCACCGGGATCGGCGATTTCACCGAAAACAGTGTAGGTACACTCCATGCGCTAAACTGATTGAGACTGTTGCCGGCTCTTACCGAAACGGTGTAACTGGCATCAACGAGTGGGCTGAAATGGACATACGACGTTGGACCAAAATTTGTTCGATAGATCACTCGCTGACTAGTGTCAGTTCTCATCACAAGCAGTTCGTAACGCGCCGCAAACCCGACGGAATTCCACTGGAACGTCGGGAATGAGTTTCCAATGAGTCCTTTAGGGCTCACGACAGTAGGAACCGCCGGCGTTGGGACATCGACTGTGAATGTCTGGTAGGCGCTCCATGCGGAGAACGTGCCGGTTGATGTAACCGCTCGAACACGAACGCGGTAGTTGCCCTCCGTGAAAAATTTTGTTGCCACGTTGGAAGTCGTTTTTGAGGTGGCCTTGTAGTAGCCATTGACTTTCGTTGTGAGGTTGTCGACTTCCAGTTCATAAGAGGCAGCATTGGCCCCCGACGACCACTGAAATGTAGGCCTTGTAATGCTGATGGTGCCTGTGGGGCTGATCACCGTAGGAACAGTGGGAAGTGGAATCACATTTCCGGTCAGCGTGTATTGCCCCAGTGCACCATACTCACCCGTCCCTGACACCGCAATAAAATAGGTTCCCTGGGTAACCGTGGCTGAAATGCTTGCAAAGAGACTATTGCTCGGTGTTGCGGACGTAATCAGCGCTCCGCTGGAATTGTACAAACGCAGTTCCAGATCCAGATTTGTACCAAACATCAGTGCTGCATTGTTGTAGACAGTTCTGAGATTCAAGCCCTCAGCAGAGAAGCTGACAGGGCCGGCGTCCGTGTCGAAGCGAAACATGTCGATGTCGTTGTTTTGACCGATAATCCCCCGCGTGGTGAGTGACGGAGCGGTAACAGTCAGTTGCTCAAAAGCCTGAATCGTGTTTCCAAAATCATCCGCCAGAAATCGAAAAGTTCTGTTGGCAGAACTTGTCATGATTGCCAGATCGTCTTGCAGCGCAGTGACCGTAACATTGGCCGGAGCGTTAGACCAGGTGTCGCGCATGGAATCGTAGGGGCCACCCATAATTGGGCCAAGGTCCGGACGGCCTCCGTCATACTCGGCCGTCTTTGTGCCATTCGTGTCGTAGACAGAATTGTGGTTCAGTCCCAGCATGTGCCCAACTTCGTGCGAAGTCGTCAATGCCATACCCTTGGCATGCAGTGCACGGCCACGTCCGGTATTGTCTGAAAAAACGTAGCAGGTATTCACAGCGCTGTTTGAAAAGGAATCCAGGTAGGCAACGCCACCGGGACTTCCAATCCAGGCCCCGTCCCCACCGATTGACACCAGAATGCTCTCAAAATTGTTAAACGACCGTGGATCAACGGTGGTGATGTTTACGTTAAACGGCGCAAAGTCTTCAGAAACTCGATACCAGACTTCCTCAATCATCCGCAACTCTTCGTCGCTGAACGTTGTCAGGTCGTTATCGATGTCAAACACAGGCGTCACAATGGAACCCGTCTGTCCGTCGCTGCGAGAAGTCGGCCAGTCCTGAGTCTCCGTGTGACCGTCGAAATCCAGATAAATCGTAACAGGCGCGCCTGCAAGACTGTTCAGGCGTGGAATCGAGGTGAGCGGATTCGATTCGCCGATGGTTCCGGTGGATGAAGGATTGACCGCTGGTATGCCCGGAAAGACTGAGACGCTGCTCAGCACAAGTCGATCCTCGACCCGCTCAACCAGCACGGCCGTGGAGGCCACCAATTTCCGGCGACTCTTCTCTCGGGTCTTCGGATTGAACGACGTCAGAAGAGCGCTTAGGAACATAGCAGAATCCTCACTGATCAATACGAGAAATTTCAAGTGTGGGACGCACCTGCACTCTTAATCACAGATCGCACCGGAACGCAACCCGGAGCAGACAGCCCTCAGGGCCGAATTCACCAGAGGCAGCCAACGGCGATCCGGGAGACGCAAAAGAAGCGTTGTTTCCACGACGTATCGGACGAAGAACGCCATAGGAAACCAACACATTACAGTCGATGGTATCGAAATCCCCGCAATTCCTGCCAGTATCCGGGTCTTTCAGGTCGTAACGACGCTTTTCTTGTCCGGATTTGATCGTTCGGAAGGACTGGAATGATCGGCAAAAAGGCGACATTGGGAACTATTCGCAAGGCAACTGTTCATGTGTACATATTCCACCTATTCGCTTTATTGGTTTCTGCTGCGGAAAATTGGCCGGCTTACCCGGCTGTTGACCGGCTCCCGGTTTCTTTTGCCATTCAGGCTGCTAGATTTGGAGAGACTTCACCATCCAAATTATGTTTTTATGAAGTGAGCTTCCTTGGCATTCCTGGCACAGGTTCAAATTTACTGTTTCCTGATGAGCTACGTTGTTTCGCTGCTGGGCGAGGCAATTTTGGTGCTGCGCCGCGGATCGCCGGCGATTCGCACCGGAGTCATCGCGTTCAGTCTCGCCGGGTTTCTCGCACATACCGCGTTTTTAGTGACGCGCAGTACCACGTCTGGCCTTCCACCACTTTTGACAAGTCAGCAGGACTGGTTGCTGGTGCTCGCATGGCTGGGCAGCCTCCTTTACCTCTTTTTGCTTCTGACCACTCGCCACATGGCGCACGGCATTTTTATGCTGCCGGCCATTCTGTTGTTGATCGTTGTCGCGATTTTTGTGAGTGATCAGGCCAGTGGGAACCTGCGGGAACTTGCGATGCGACGGTGGGGAATGTTCCACGCCGCTTCCCTGGTTTTGGGGATAGGCGCTGTTGTCGGCGCTTCGATCTCAGGACTGATGTATTTACTGCATCACCATCGCCTGCGCAGTCGATCTGCGTGGCTGCAAAATCTCACGCTGCCAAGTCTGGAGAATCTTACGGTCTGGAACCGCTGGATGGTGGTCTTTTCCGTGCCTTGTCTGACGATCGGCCTGCTGACCGGCTTTCTTCTGATCTCATGGTCTCGAAGTGCGGATGTAAACCAGGCCATTTCCTGGGCGGATCCGACCATTCTGACCACGATCGTGGTCTGGCTGGCCATGGTCATTTTGCTCGTCCGCCTGCTCAGCAATTCGCAGCAGACTGGTAAAGCGGTCGCGCAACTGTCTCTGCTCAGCGGCGGATTTCTGCTCATTACTGTGCTTGGCCCGATGCTGCTGGCAGGCTCCGGGAATCTGGACACTTTCCATGGCCGGCCGCGATCGGAAAAGACGGAAGCTGCTGCGACAGGTGCTGAAAGTCCGGCCGCATCCTCAATTGGTGACTCTGTGGAGTCCACTCCATGAACGTGCTTGTTGTAAGCTGCAATCATCACAAAGCAGGGGTTCAATTGCGGGAGCGGCTGGCGTTTTCCAATGCCGAGTTATTGAACAGCGCGTACTCGCAGTGGAGGACGATTCATCCCGATTCGGAAATCGTGGTTCTTTCCACATGCAATCGCGTTGAAATCTATGCGGCTGACGAGCGAAGTAATGACGGTGTCTCCTTCGATGATATTACTCGGTTTATCAGCCAGTTTCACAACGTTCCTCCCGATGAATTTGTGAACTCTGTGCTGGCTCATTCGGGCACCGCTGCGGTGGAACATCTGTTTGAAGTTGCCTGCAGTATCGACAGCATGGTTCTGGGTGAACCACAGATCGTTAATCAGGTGAAAGAGGCTTACCGCGTCGCTCAGGAGAATGAAGCGTGCGGTCCGCTGACAAATGTGCTGTTCCAGCATGCTCTGAAAGTTTCCGCGCAAGTGCGTACGGAAACGGGACTCGCCGACGGCCGCGTGTCGATTGCCAGTGTGGCGGTCGGTGACTTTGGTAAAAGTATCTTCAGTCGCTTCGATAATAAAACGGTGCTGGTGATTGGTGCCGGTGAGATGGCGGAGGAAACACTCACTTATCTCCGGTCGGAAGGTGTTCGCCGAATCATCGTCGCCAATCGAAGTCGAGAACGAGCCGATCGCCTGGCCACGCAGTTCAATGGCGAAGCGGTCGATTTCTCAACGCTGGACCACTGGCTGGCTCGCGCTGATGTGATCGTCAGCACGACAGGCGCATCGCAGACTCTGATTACAAAGGCACGTTTCGAAGCGGCACGAGCGAAATCGCAACGGCATCCAGTGTTTATTCTGGACCTCGCGGCGCCTCGGGATTTTGACCCGGCGGCCGGATCAGTCGACGACAACGTTTTTCTGTACGACATTGATGCATTGGAAGACACCTGCAACCGCAATCGTGCAGCACGAGAAGCCGAGGTTGATAAGGCCAGGCTGATCATTGCCGAGCAGACACGTACGTTCATGCAGGAAATTTATCATCGAGCCACCGGACCGGTGATCCACAGACTGCGTGAGCACTGGACGGATATCAGCCGCTCGGAACTTGATCGACTCTATCGAAAGTTGCCGACTCTCGACGAGCCACAGCGACAGGCCATCGAAGCCACGATTCAGCGAATCGTGAACAAGCTGCTGCACCCACCTCTGGAAGCATTGAAGGATGAATCGCGAGAAGGCACTCCCGAGGGACTGTTGCACGCCATCCGTCGATTGTTCTTCTTCCAGAAGTGAGCCGCGTTGGATCCGCCCGAGTGATGCGGGCGCAGTTTCGCGTTGTTTGTGAACGCTGGTTTGCCGGTCAGTGCTTTTCCATGCTGGAGCGAATGACTTCTTCGGCCAGTTCTTCGAAGTCGACGCGATTGAGCGATGATGAAACCAGATCCTGGTAGACGCCCTCCGTCGATTTCATCGCTTCGGAAGTGACCTGCTGCCGCATTTTGCGAGCGAGCAACACCTTGGCGGCTTCCGTTTCGGAGAGCGTCCCGGATTGCACGGCCGGTGAGTTTTTGGCCGCCTCAATTTGTTTTCTGGCTTCGCCCTGCCAACGTTCTGCGCTGCTGGGTTCCTCCATGATGGAGTCGGCCACCATTGTCGTTTCGCTGTCCTGGTTCTCGCGGTTTCGCATGGTGCCGCGTCCTCGTCCCGACGTGCGGTTTTTGGCTCCAGGAACGGCGCCGTTGAATTCGGATTGAAAAAGACCGGCAGAGTCCTTGGGCCGATCGGCAGAACCAGACAGGCTGAATCCTACCGGGTCCACAAAGTACTTTGCGACCGAGTCTTTGACTTTCTGATCCTGTGAGACCAGCCACATCACCATGAAAAACGCCATCATGGCCGTCACGAAGTCTGCGTAGGCCACTTTCCAGGCACCACCACCACCGCCTGCCATGAGACTGCTCCTTGAATGATCCGGGTCACTGTGATCACTGTTACCGACGATTGCCTGTGGAGAGATCGAGATGCGATTCTCCGACCACCGCTATTTTGCGGCATCCACGGCCTTCAGCATTTCATCCAGCTCTTTGGCCGACGGCCGCACTCCTGTTCCACAGCCCCGACGGACATTGTCCATCACGGCCCGCGGCGATCCTCCGCCAGCAAAGCCGACAATGGCAGAGACAACCGTACGTCGCAGAGCGACTTCTTCGTGCCCGAGAGCGTCCATGGCACCGGCCATCGGACCGACCATTCCGTACGACATTAGAATCCCGAGGAATGTTCCGACGAGAGCTGCACCGACCTTGTGACCGATTTCTTCAACCGGGCCGCCGATGGCTCCCATGGTGACTACAATCCCGAGTACCGCCGCGACGATTCCGAAACCCGGCAGACCGTCGGCCGTGCGAGTCATCGCCATCACCGCCGCATGGTGCTCCTCTTCAAACACGTGGATTTCTGTGTCCAGCAGAGCCTGCAGGTTGGCGGCATCGTTGCCTTCCATCGCACCCTGCAAAGCGCCCGTCATGAATTCGAGCAGATGATGGTCGTTAGCAACTTTGGGATATTTTTTGAACGTCGCGTTGGCATGGCCTTCGGCGAGAATGGATTCCCAGGCCAGCATTCCGTCTCGTCTGGCGATTCGAAACAGCTCATAAAGCAACTGAAAGACCTGGTTATATGTGACCTTACCGACATTCCCGCCCTTCAATGTCGCGAGAATGCCATGCATCAAATCTTTCATTACCTTCGGAGGCGAACTGCAAATCATGGCTCCTAGAGCAGCACCGCCGATGGTCACGATTTCCGACGGGTGAACCAGGGAGTGCATGTGCCCGCCTGCCATCGAAAACCCGGTCAGTACCGAGCCGATTACGATGATGATTCCCAGGATGACGAACATGGATAAGCCTCATTAAGCGAGATGGACCCGCGCGCAACGACGCCGGGTTTCTACCAGGCTTATCGATTGCATCCGGCAGAACTTGCCAGAAAACGGACGGCAGGGCTGTTTTCGCAAGTGGCCTGTTCGCTTTTATCGGCGCAATCGCACCTGCATCGGTCCGAGCAAACTCGCCGGACGGTAATCCCGATTTTGAGACCAGAATTTCTTTGGCGTGGCTCGACGCCGTCCGCAAAGCGCGAGAACTTTCGTATTGGGGCGAATTTACTGAGCCGCCGAACCACAGCCGAACGAAAGGTGTCTCAAATCATTGCCAGAAACTTGATCCCTGTTCAGGCGATGGTTAGGATCCCCGCAGAGATGGTGGCTATAGCTCAGTTGGTTAGAGCGCCAGATTGTGGTTCTGGAGGTCGCCGGTTCAAGCCCGGCTAGCCACCCTTTCCAAACGAAACAGGCCAGCCCTTTCGAGGGCTGGCCTGTTGTCGTTGATGGGCTTCGTTTTTCTTTGGGTTTGCCGACGGCCACTTACGAGTCGTTGATTTAATGGGGTTCCACAACCCGCCGCGTCCGCGAGCGATTGATGCGAACACTGGCGACACCACCCAATCGCAATCCCTCGCTAACGCTTTTTGAAGTTGCGCGTTTTATCATGGATTCATGAGTTGGAGCGGAATTCGGTTGGTAGAGCGTTCATGATCAAACTTTTCACCTTCTTGAGACCTCCGGAAGTTTTTAGTCTGTCTGACAGATA